>NZ_BAAAQK010000028.1:328468-507043 GCF_039531635.1 Pseudonocardia ailaonensis
CCCCCAGTGGTGATCAACAGGACCTCGGCGCTGAATGATCATGGCGAACTTGCGGTGAGGTCCTGATGATCTCCGCGGGGGATGATCAACAGGACGTGGGCGCGGTCAGCCCACGGTGAGCGAGCCCCGCGTGATGGTGAGGGCGAGCAGCAGGACGGCGATCCCGAAGACGAAGTAGCAGACGACGTCGACCACCCGGCCGCGGATCGCGAGCAGCCCCGCCCTGGGTGGCGGCAGCACCCCCCGCAGCACCGCCGCGACGAGCAACGCCCCGCCCAGCAGCGCGGACCCCTGCCGCCAGTGCTCGGTGAGCACCTGCACCATCCCGACGACCGCGATCGACAGCACCAGGAGCAGGGCCCCGTGGGCCTCCAGCCAGCCGCCGAACCCCGGCCGCCGCGGTGGCGCAGGCGCGGGAGCGGACAGCGTCGGGGGAAGGGGGGCCGGGGACGAGGGCTCCGGCTCGGCCCGGGGTGGTGTGGGGCGGGAGGGGACCGACGGGAGGTCACCGGGCCGGGACGGGCGAGAGGCGGGGTCCGAGGGGTGACCACCCGCGGGCCAGGAGCCGGTCCACCCCGAGCCGGGCTGCGCCTGGCCCGGTTGCGCCTGGCCCGGTTGCGCCTGGCCCGGTTGCGCCTGGCCCGGTTGCGCCTGGCCCGGCCGCCCCGGACCGGGCGGCACGAGCCCGGGCCGACCGGCCCCGGGCAGAAGCGGACCCGCGGGGGCGCCCGGCCGCGCCTGGTGCGGACGCCCCACGGGGTGCACGGGGCTCGGTCGTGCGGAGCCGGGCCTGTCCTCGTCCGTCGGGGGGCCGACGGGGCGGAGGTGGTCCGGGAGCGCGGGGCGGCCGGGCCGGTCCACCGACCACGGGGTCGGGCCGGGAGGGCGCACGGCCCCGGTGCGAACGGCGTCGGGTGGCTCCGCATCGGCGCGAGCGGGGCGTTCCGGGCCGGTGTCGAACCAGCCGGTGCCGCTCACCTCGTCGGCGCCCGGAGCGGGAGCGCCCGCGAGATCCTCGGGGGTCGGGGGCTCGGGCCGGGTCACCGGACAGCACCCCGGCCGGCCGCCGACACCACACCCCGGCCGACCGCGGCCGACCCCACATCCCCGCCGGCCGAGGCCGGCTCCGCACCCCGTCCGGCCGGGGCCGGGCGTGGCGCCCGCGGTGCGTTCGGCCCGGCCCTCACGACCGCCATCCTCGCAGAGCCGGGGCCGGGACCGGACCGGAAGGTCAGCTCACCTCCGAACAGGTTGTTGCGCAGTGAAAGTCGAGGTCCGGTTCTGTTCTTTCGTAGGGTCCGCCGCCGCTGTGACCGCGCGCACAATCCTGTCTGCCGACGCCGTACGCATACGGCCGGCCGACTCGACGAGGAGCACTTCATGAGCGTGGAAAGCGACGTGCAGGCGGGGGCGCATGCCGCAGCGGAGCCCCAGGCCCCGGCCGCTCCGGTGGCCAATCCCGCCCTCCTGGGCCTGATCACGTTCCTGCCGTCCGGGATCACCCTGGGCCTGTGGTTCGTGGGCTATCTCGACACCGCCAAGCTTCCCGGCGGCATGATCCCGATCGTCTCGATCTCGGCGGGGCTGTTCCTGCTGGTCTCGACGATCTGGGCCGGCCGGGTGGCGGCGAACACCGTCGCGGCGATCTTCGGCGTGTTCTCCGCGTTCTGGATGAGCTTCGGCGTCCTGCTGGCGGGCCTGACGAGCGGCTGGTGGGGCATCACCGACGCGGCGGGCGTGGCCGAGGTGCAGCGGGCCTACCTGCTGTCGTTCACCCTCGTGTTCATCCTGCTCACGCTGGCCACGCTGCGGCTGCCGCTGGCGTTCACCGCGGGCTTCGTGTTCGTGGACATCACCTTCGTGCTCGCCTTCCTCGGCGTCAGCACCGGCAACGCCGGGCTGTTCCCGATCGCGGGCATCACGACGTTCGTCTTCTGCCTGATCTTCGCCTACATCCTGGTCGACGGCTTCGCCCAGGACCTCGGGGGCAAGGCGATGCCGATGGGGAACGCCATCGTGAAGTGACCTGACACCGGCGCACGACGGGACCGGGGAACGCCGAGGGCGCTCCCCGGCTCCGTCGTGTGAAAAACACCCGCTGTGTCAGATTGAGAAAGCAGCACGCACCGAAGTGGACGTTAATACGGTGTGACGGAGCACACTCCTTGCCCGCGACCTGGACGGCTCCGCGCCCGCATGGCCAACATGTCAGGAGCGTGTCCATGAGCACCGATCACAGCACCGCCGCTGAGACCGTATCCGCGCCCGTCGAGTCCCCACCGGCCGCCGCACTACCGGCCGGCAACCCCGCCCTGCTGGGGCTGCCCTGTTTCATGGTCGGTGGGATCGGCCTGACGCTCTACCTGTTCGGCTACCTGCCCGCCGCCGCGGTGGGCACCCTCGTCCCGATGACGCTGCTGGTCGCCGGCCTCGGCCTGCTCGTGGCCGGCTGGTGGGCGATCCGGATCGGGCAGGGCGCCGTCGGCGCGATCTTCACCGTCTTCGCGACCTTCTGGCTCAGCTACGCCTACCTCGTCCTCTCCCTGGTCAACGACTGGTTGAAGATCCCCGCCGCGAGTGCGGGGACGGCACAGGCGACCTTCCTGATCGCCTGGCTCGTGGTGTTCGCCGTGCTCACCCTGGCGACGCTGCGGCTGCCGCTGGCCTTCACCGCCGTGTTCGCGCTGGTGACCATCACGGTCGCGCTCGTCCTGGTCGCCACCCTGAACGGCTCGACGGCGCTGCTGACCATCGCCGGCATCGTCGCGGCCCTGTTCGTCCTCACGGCGGTCTACATCTTCTACGACGGCATGACCCAGGAGCTGGGCGGACCGGCGCGACCGCTGGGAGCGCCACTGGTGCGCTGACCCTCCCCGCCCCGCCGGCCACGAGGCCGTCCCGGGGCCCGCGATCCGGGCCGTCCACATCGGTCCGGCCGCCACCGACCCCGGTGGGCGGGTGTGCTCCCGCCGCCCGCCCACCGGACGTCACGGTCCTCATCGGAAGTCCCGCGACCTGACCGCCACCGTGAGCGGCAGCCGCTGCAGGCGGTCCGCCACCAGGTTGAGCACGCCCTCGGGGCTGCGCTCCAGCCGGCCCCGGACCAGCAGCGCCGCGCTGCCGAGCGCCACCGACCGGTAGCGCGCCCACAGCCCCTCCGAGCAGGTGACGTTGAGCATCCCGCTCTCGTCCTCCAGGTTCACGAAGGTCACCCCGCGCGCCGTCGCCGGCCGCTGCCGGTGGGTGACCAGCCCCCCGACCAGCACCCGCGGCGGCGGACGGTCGGGATCGTGCGGATCGGCGGGATCGCCCACCACCCGGCCCGCGGCCCTGCGCGCCGGATCCCGGCCGGCCTCGGGATCCCCCGTCCGTCCCACCGCGTCGAGCCGGTCGATCCGGATCGCGCCGAGGGCGTCCATCTTCTCCCTGAGGTGCTGCATGGGGTGGCGGCCCGGGGAGACGCCGGTGGCCCACACGTCCGCCACGGTCTCCTCGACCTCGGTCATGCCCGGCAGCGGCGGCGCGTCCAGCCCGACCGCGCTGCCGGGCAGGTGCCCCGGGCGCACCCCCGCCACCACCCCGGCCGCCCACAGCGCGGCCCGCCGTTCGATGCCGAAGCAGCCGAACGCCCCCGCCGTGGCCAGCGCCTCCGCCTGCGGCCCGGTGAGCGTGACCCGCCGCGCGAGGTCCGCGAGATCGCGGAAGATCCCGCCCCCGAGCTTCTCCGCCTCGATCTTCTCGGCGAGCTCGGGCCCGATCGTGCGGATCTCGCGCAGCCCGGTGCGGATCGCGAACCCGCTCGTGCTGTGGTCGTCGGGCTCGAGGATGGCGGCAGCACCACCCTCGTTGACATCCGGCCCGCGGACCACCACGCCGTGCCGGCGCGCGTCCGCCACCAGGGACTGCGGCGAGTAGAAGCCCATCGGCTGGGAGTTCAGCAGCGCCGCGCAGAAGGCGGCCGGATGGTAGAGCTTGAACCAGGAGCTGGCGTAGACGAGCGCGGCGAAGCTGATCGAGTGGCTCTCGGGGAAGCCGAAGTTCGAGAAGGCGAGCATCTTGTCGAAGATCGTCCGTGCGACCTCGCCCGAGATCCCCTTGACCGCCATGCCTTCGAAGAACCGGGCCTCCAGCTTCTGCATCTTCTCCGCGGAGCGCTTGGAGCCCATGGCCCGGCGCAGCTCGTCGGCGTCCCCGGCGGAGAAGCCCGCGACGTCGACCGCGATCTGCATGAGCTGCTCCTGGAACAGCGGCACCCCGAGCGTCTTGTGCAGGGCACCGGCGAGCAGGGGATGGTCGTAGTCCCAGCTCCGCTCCTCGCCGCGCTGCTCCTCGTTGCGCCGCTTGATGAACGGGTGCACGGAGCCGCCCTGGATGGGACCCGGCCTGATCAGCGCGACCTCGATCACCAGGTCGTAGAAGCACTCCGGACGCAGACGGGGCAGCGTGGCCATCTGCGCGCGCGACTCCACCTGGAACACCCCGACCGAGTCCGCCTCCTGCAGCATCGCGTAGACGGCCGGGTCCTTCTGGTCGAGCTCGTGCATCGCGACGCGCTCGCCGGTGTATTTCTCCACCAGGTCCGTCATGAAGTGCAGGGCGGTGAGCATGCCCAGCCCGAGCAGGTCGAACTTCACCAGGCCGGCCGAGGCGCAGTCGTCCTTGTCCCACTGCACGACGGTCCGGTTCTCCATCCGCGCCCACTCCACCGGCACCACCTGGGACACCGGCCGGTCGCAGATGACCATGCCGCCGGAGTGGATGCCGAGGTGCCGGGGGAAGCCGAGCAGCTGGTCCGCCAGCTCGAGCACCGGTGCGGGGAGATCGTCGGGCCGGGTGCTCTCGTCGAGGCCGGTCCAGCGCTCGATCTTCTTGCTCCAGGCGTCCTGCTGGCCGGGCGAGAAACCCATCGCCTTCGCCATGTCCCGCACCGCGGAGCGCGGGCGGTAGGTGATCACGTTCGCCACCTGGGCGGCGTGGGTGCGCTCGTAGCGTTCGTAGACGTACTGGATCACCTCCTCGCGGCGGCCGGACTCGATGTCCACGTCGATGTCCGGGTAGCCGTCCCGGGCCGGGGAGAGGAACCGCTCGAAGACGAGCCCGTGGTCCACCGCGTCGACGTTGGTGATGCCGAGCGCGTAGCAGACCGCAGAGTTCGCGGCCGAGCCCCGGCCCTGGCAGAAGATGTCCCGCTCCTCGCACGCGGCGACGATGTCCTTGACGATCAGGAAGTAGCCGGGGAAGCCGCGGTCCTCGATGACCCGCAGCTCGTACTCGATCTTCGCCGCCGCCCGCAGGTGCCTGATCGGGTCGCCGTAGCGCTTCGCGAACCCCCGCCAGGTCAGCTCACGCAGCAGGCGCTTCTCCGCCTCCTCGTCCATGGCATCGAACGGCGGCAGCTCCGGCGCCACGAGCTTCAGCTCGAACGACAGCTCCCGCCCCAGCTCCGCGGCCCGCGCCACCGCCCCCGGGTAGCGCTTCTCGAACCGCCCCGCCATCTCCTCCCCCGACCGCAGGAAGGCGGTGGGGGCGGGCGGCAGCCAGGGGTCCATGTCGTCGAGGCTCCGCCGGGCCCGCACCGCGGCCAGCGCTCCGGCCAGCGGGAACCGCGCGGGGGTGGCGTAGTGCGCCGCCGTGGTGGCGACGACGGGCAGGCCCGCCTCGGCGGCGAGCGCGGCCAGCACGTCGTTCCGCTCGGTGTCCGTGGGCAGCCCGTGGTGGGTGAGCTCGACGACCACGTGCTCTCGGCCGAACCGCTCCACCAGCCCGCGCAGCGCCTCCGCCGCGGCCCGCGGGCCACCCGCCTGCCACGCCTGCCGTACCGCGCCCTTGCGACAGCCGGTGAGCACCACGACCCGGCCCGCCGTGTCCTCCACGACCTGCCGCGGGTCGTAGACCGGGCGCCCCTTCTCCTCCCCCGCGAGCTGCGCCGCGCTGATCGTGCGGCACAGCGCGCCGTACCCCTGCGGGTCCCGGGCGAGCAGCAGCAGGTGGCTGCCCTCCGGATCGGGGACGCCGTTCTGCGGGGCGGGCAGGCCCAGGCTCAGCTCGGCGCCGAAGACCGTGCGCACCCCCAGCGCCCGTGCCGCGTCCGCGAACCGGACCACGCCGTACATCCCGTCGTGGTCGGTGAGCGCGATCGCCTCCAGGCCCAGCTGGTAGGCGCGCGCCACCAGCTCCTCGGGATGGCTCGCCCCGTCGAGGAAGCTGAAGTTGGAGTGACAGTGCAGCTCCGCGTACGGGACGGTCGGCTCGATCCGCTCGAGGCCCTCCGCGGGCTCGTACGACTCGCGCTTGCGCGACCAGGCCGGCGAGTCCCCGCCGTCCGCCTCCGGACCGCCGCGCAGGCTGCTCCCGGTGCGCCCGGAGAGGACCCCCTCCAGCTCACGCCAGCTGACGTCCGGGTTGCTCCATCCCATCCCCCGACCCTACTCGAACATCCGTTCGATGAAGGATCATGCGGCGCCCGCGAACACGTCCCGGAGCCGGCGCAGCAGCGACCCCGCGAGCTCGGGGGCACAGTGGGCGTCGCCCGCACCGTAGAGGTGGAAGTCGGGGCGGACGAGCACGACGTCGACGCCCATCTCGTCGAGCCAGGCCCGGTAGGTGCCGTCGACGTCGCGGACCGGGACGACGCCCGGCTCGGGCGGCCCGGCCAGTGCGACCAGGGAGATGCCGAGCTCCCGCAGCGGCGCGCGCAGGTGCTCGGGGAGCTCCGCCAGCGCCGACGTGGTGCGGGCGATCAGCGCACCGGGCCCGCCCAGGGCGTCGTCGAACAGCGCCGCCGGCTCACCCCCGAGCTCCACGCGGCCCTGCCGGGCGAGGGTCCCGCCCCAGGTCCCGGCGTGCAGGCCGGACCCCAGGCCGGGGCGGGGCGGGGCGGGCGGCTTCTTCCCCGCCGCCCACTCGCCGATCATGCGCTCGTCGCGGCGGCGGGCCTCGTCGGCGTCGGTGATGCAGATGACCTGGCCGAGCTCGACCGAGAACCGGACGAAGGCGCTGACGTGGTGCAGCCGCTCGGTCCCGTAGGTGTCGACGAGATCGTCGCCGGCCAGCCCGCGCAGGACGGCGTCGAGCTTCCAGCTCAGGTTCATCACGTCGCGGACGCCGGCGCCGAGGCCCTGCCCGGCGAACGGGGGCATGAGATGGGCGGCGTCCCCGGCGAGCAGGACCCGCCCGCGGCGCCACTCGGTGGCCCAGCCGGCCTGGAAGGTGTAGGTGGAGTGGCGTTCGAGCACGGAGTTGGCCGGGGTGATGCCGTGCGGGGCGAGGAGCTCCCAGGCCTTGCCGGCCCGGTTCAGCTCCTCCTTGGTCTCGTGCGGCAGCCGCATGCACTCCCAGCGCCGCCGGCCCGGGCCGCCGGGGACCATCGTCGAGGGACGCCGCACGTCGCAGGACTGGCTGGCCACGTGCGGGAAGCGCAGCTCGGGCCGGGGCTCGACGTCGACGACGAGCCAGTCGTGGAAGTAGCCCTCGTCGTGCCAGCCGATCCCGGCCCACTCCCGGACGCGGCTGTGGGCGCCGTCGGCCCCGACCACCCAGGCCGCGTCGACGACGACCGCCTCCCCGGTGCCCTCGCACCGCGCGGTCAGCTGCGCCCGCCCGTGCTCCTGCTCCAGCCCGACGGCCTCCCAGCCCCGCAGGACCCGGACCGACCCCAGCGCGTCGACGCGTTCCTGCAGCGCGCGTTCCAGGGCGGGCTGGCTGAAGAAGTACGTGTTGTACCAGCCGGACTCGCCCCGGCCGCTCCAGTCGACCTCGACGAGGGTCTCACCGGCGCCGTTGCGCCAGACGTACATGTCGTCGTAGGGCTCGGTGATGTGCCCGATGGTGTCCGGGGCCAGCCCGACGGACTGCAGGATCCGGGCGAAGTCCGAACAGTGGGTGACGGCGCGGGGCAGCCGGTAGTCGACCTCGTTGCGGTCGACCACGACGACCTGGTGGCCCCGGCTCCCGAGCTGGATCGCCAGCAGCTTGCCGACGGGGCCGAAACCGACCACGGCGACGTCGGTCCGGAGGCGGCGGGCGGCGGTGCGGGACGGGTCCACATGATCTCCCGGGGGGTGGCGGCGGTCGGCGGAGGCGGTGCGCGGGCGCCGCCGCACCCTAGGAGCGGGACGGGGGTCACCGGACCGGTCCCGTCCCGATTCCCGGGACATCGACCCGGGGGCCCGCAGTCACACCCGGGACGCGCCGGCCCCCGTCGCCGCGACAGCCGCCGCACGGTGCTCGCTGCCGACGACCGTGGTGCGCAGCACGCCGAGCCGCTCGACCTCGACCTCGACGACGTCCCCGGGCCGCAGCAGCCACGGCGGCGTACGGGCGTAGCCGACACCGGAGGGCGTGCCGGTGGCGAGCAGGTCACCGGGGTGCAGCGTGAACGTCCGGGAGATGTGCGCCAGGGTCTCGCCGACCGGGTAGACCATCTCGTCGGTCGACCCGTCCTGCACGGGCTCGCCGTTGACCCGCGTGCGCACCCGCAGCCCGTCGCGCAGGTCGCCGACCTCGCCGGCGGGCACCATCGGGCCGAGCGGGCCGGAGCGGTCGGCGTTCTTGCCGAGGATCCACTGCGAGGTCTGCTTCTGCGCGCGCCGGGCGGTGAGGTCGTTGAACGTGGAGTACCCGACGACCGCGGCCAGGGCCTGCTCCGGGTCCGCGTCGACGAGGGTGTCGCCGACCCAGGCGACGACCTCGCCCTCCCAGTCCAGCCCGTCCTCGTCGTCCGGGACCGGCACCTCGGCACCGTCGACGGTGAGGGAGCGGGTCCAGCGGGCGAACAGCGTCGGGTGCTCGGGCAGCGCCTCGTCGCGGTAGCTGCCCTCCGCGACGTGGCGCAGGTAGTTGAGCCCGATGCAGATCACCCGGGCCCCGGGGAGCACGGGCGGCACCAGCTCCACCGACGCCACCGGCTCGCCCCCCTCACCGCCGGCCCGCTCCAGCCACCCGCGCGGGTCCGCCCAGAACTCCTCCAGCCCGGCGAGCACGCTCACCCGGCTCCCGTCCTCGCTGAGCCCCGCCACGTCGACCCGGCCACGGCCGCGGTCGATCCCCACGATGCGCATGTGCGCTCCTCCACTCGGAAACGTCTGTAAAGGTTACGGACTTTATGCTTCACTGTCACTGTGACGGACGAAGCCACCGCCGGCCGGGCGACCGCAGTGCCGCGCGGGTTCGCGGTCGATCTCGCCGCGGCCGGGCCGCGCACGCGCGCCGAGCACCTCGCCGCGGCGGTCGAGGCGCGCATCCGCGCCGAGGCCCTCGGCCCCGGCGACCCGATCGGGACCATCGAGGAGATCCGCGCGGGCTCGGGCTTCGCGCGGGCCACGGTCAACGAGGCCGTCCGGCTGCTGGCCGACCGGGGGGTCCTGCGGATCCGGCCCGGCCGCCGCGGCGGGTTGTTCGTGGCCGACCAGGGACCGGTGGTGCGGATGCGCCGCACCCTGCTGGAGGTCCGGGAGGACCCGAGCACGGTGGCCGACGCGGTCGAGCTGCGCAACGAGCTCGAGCAGCTGATCGACGTGGGCGCGGCGCGCCGGTGCGGCGCCGCCGGGGCCCGCACGCTGCGGGACCACCTCGCCACCATGGCCGACGCCCCGGACTGGGACGGCTTCGTGCGCGCCAACTGGGCGCTGCACGAGCAGCTGGCCGGGCTGTGCCCGAACGCCATGGCCAGGGCCGTGTACCTCGGCACCCTGGGCCACCTGGGCGCGGCGTCCCCGCAGCTCGGCGGCACCGACGACCCGGTCGCCTACCGCGCGGCCCGGATGCAGGTCCACGTCGACCTGGTCGAGGCCGTCGTGGGCGGTGACGAGGCCGCGGTCCGCGCCGCCGTCGTCCGGCACAACGCCCCCGGCTGAGCGGCGACCGTCCCGCCGCGTCGATCCGCCCCGACCCGACCTTGAGCACGAGGAGCCCTCATGCCCGCCGAGTTCCGCTCGTACCTCTTCCCGCCCGACTCGCCGCGCATCACCGACCTCACGGGCCTCGACGCCTACGAGTACCGCGAGGCCGCCAAGGCCGACCCGTTCACCGGGGGCCTGATCCGCGGGTGGGCCCCGCTGCAGCTCGCGGAGTTCCGCGGGATCACCGAGGACGGCACGCTGCGTGCGGACTGCCATCCGTTCACCCCGGCCCGCCCCGGGGAGGAGGCGCCGGTGGAGGCGATGGTCGCCGCCGCCCGCGCGCTCGAGGAGTCCCTCGACGAGGAGGGCCGGGCCGCCCTGAACCATCCGGTGGACGCCGTGGAGTGGCAGACCTGGGCCAATCCGGAGTTCCTGCAGTTCGACACCGGGGTGCGGCTGGAGTTCCGGTCCCCGGAGGTGCAGCGCCGGGCGCTGGCCCTGGTCGAGGCGTCGCTGAGCCCCGAGGGCTACCGCCTGGTGCACGACATGATGCTGATCAACGGCTTCCTCGGCGAGGTCGTGGGGCTGCAGCCGATCCTCAACGAGTTCAGCTACAACATCGCCCTCTACGGGCGGCCCGATCCCGTGGCGCCCTGGGGCTGGCAGCTGTTCGGCCATCACGCCGCGGTCCACTGCCTGGTCGTCGAGGGCCGCATGGTGGTCAGCCCGGTGTTCCTCGGCGCCGAGCCCGACGAGATCGACGAGGGCCCGCACGCCGGGGTCAGCGCCTACGCCGAGCGGATCCGCCTCGGCACCGACCTGATGGCCGCCCTGCCGGAGGAGCAGCGGCGCGCGGCGGTCGTCTACGAGCAGATGGTCGACCCGGCCATGCCCGCCGGCCGCGTCCACCCCGGCGACGAGCGCCATCTCGGCGGCGCGTTCCAGGACAACCGGGTCATCCCGGTCGAGGGGGTCCGGGTCGCGGACATGCCCGACGACGCCCGGGTCCTCGCGCTGCGGATCGTCGAGGAGTTCGTCGCGCTGCTCCCGCCGGGGCCGCGGGCCGCGCGCATGCGCGAGATCCGCGAGCGGACGGCGGAGACCTGGTTCTCCTGGATCGGCGGGCACCGGCCCGGGGACGTCTTCTACTACCGCATCCAGTCCCCCGTGGTGATCGTCGAGCTGGACCACCACTGCGGGGTCTTCCTCGACTACGACACCCCGAAGCCCTTCCACGTCCACACCGTCCTGCGCACCCCGCACGGCAACGACTACGGCCGCGCCTACGTCCGCGCGTGGCAGCGGCGCCACCCGGGGGCGCGCCCGTGACCGCCGGGCCCGCGGCGGAGGCCCTGGCCCGGCACCGGATCGCGAACCTGCTGCACACCTACGTCGAGATCGCCGACCGCAAGGACGTCGACGCCGCGGTCGAGCTCCTCGGTACGGCCCGGATCGTCTTCCCCGCCGACGCGAGCGACGAGCCCGCCGCGGCGCGCCGGCTGTTCGGGCGGCTCTGGAGCAGCCCCGTCCGGCACCGCCACGACGTGTCCACCCTGGTCGTCGTCGCCGGTGAGGAGCCGGGGACGTGGACCGCGCGCGCCCACTACACGCGCTGGGTCCTCGATCCCGCTCCCGTGCTGCACACCCTCGGCGAGTACACACTGGTCGTCGCCGCGGACTGGCGGGCCCTCGCGCTCACGGTCACCCGCACCTGGACCGCGGCCCCGTAGGTGGACGACGACGAGGAGGCACGGGTGGGGTGGCATGGCTGACCTGGCTCGGGTGACCGTCGTCCTCGACGCCCTCGCCGAGAGCCGGCAGGGCCTGAGCATCAACGAGATCACCACCCGGACCGGGCTGCCCCGCTCCGCCGTGCACCGGGTCCTGCAGAGCCTCGAACGCGAGCTGTACGTGGTGCGCTCGCAGGACCACGAACGCCCCGGCTACGTGCTCGGGCCGGGGCTGCTGAAGTTCGGCATGACCACGCATCTGCGGCTGCTGGCGGCGAACCGGCCGAAGCTCGTCGCGCTGGCCCGCGAGGTGCACGAACGGGTCGAGCTGGCGATCTTCTCCGGGCGCGAGGTCGTGGTCGTCGACCAGATCGGGTCGCCGGCCCGGCTGCGCGGGGTCACCCAGGTCGGCAAGAGCTTCTCGCTGCACGCCAGCTGCATCGGCAAGGCCCTGCTGGCGCAGCTGCCGGACGAGCGCGTGCGCGAGCTCCTCCCCCCACGGCTGACCCGGTTCACCGCGACGACCGTGACCGACCGCGGGCAGCTCCTGGACGAGCTGGAGGACGTCCGGCGCACCGCGATCGCCGTCGACCGCGAGGAGCACGACCTCGGGATCTCCGCGGTCGCGACGGCCCAGCCCGGGCCGGTCGGCGGGCTGCAGGCGATCGCGGTGGTGATGCCCGCGCACGCGTTCGCCGGCAAGTTCGCCGAGGCGGTCCGGGGGCTGCACGGGCTGAACCCGGCCGTCGACGTCACGGTGGCCCTGCCCCGCCGGCACTGACCGCCGGCGGGGCCGGGCTCCGCGTGGGCCCCAGAGCCGGGTGCCCCAGGGCCGGGTGCCCCAGGGCCGGGTGCCTCAGAGCCGGGTGCCTCAGAGCCGGGTGAGGCCCCGGTACCGGTCGCGGCGGCGGGCGCGGCGCTCGGCCGGGGACAGCTGCGGCGCCGAGAGCAGCTCGTCCTCGACGGCCGCGACCACGCGGCGGCAGAAGGCGGCCGGCTCGTCGGCGGCGTCCGGGCGTTCGTCGAGGATCACGTCGACCAGTCCGGCGCGGAGCAGGTCGGTACTGCGCACCTGCTGGGCCGCCACGACCTGCGGGCCCCGCGTCACGGTGCCGTGCAGGATGACCGACGCGCCCTCCGGCGGCAGCGGGCTGAGCCAGGAGTGGCGGGCGGCGAGGACCCGGTCGGCGGGCAGCAGCGCGAGGGCGGCGCCGCCGCTGCCCTGCCCGAGCAGCACCGAGAGGGTCGGCACCGCCAGGTCGGCCAGGTCGGCCAGGCACGAGCCGATCTCGAAGGCCAGCGCGCCCTGCTCGGCCGCCACCGACAGGGCGGCCCCCGGGGTGTCGACGACGGTCACCACGGGCAGGCCGAGCTGCTCGGCCAACCGCATCGCGCGGCGGGCGGTCCGCAGCGAGCCGGGCCCGAGCGGCGCGCTCTCCTGCGCGGCGCGATCCTGCCCGATCAGGACGCACGGTGCCGCGCCGAGGCACGTGAGGCCGACGAGCAACCCGTCGGCGGGTTCGCCCCGACCGCTGCCGCCCAGGGGAATCAGGGGCGACCCGCCCTCGTCGAGCAGCTGCCGCACGCCCGGTCGCGCGCGGCGGCGGGTGCGGGTCACGCTGTCCCAGGCGTCGGCGGCCGGACCGTCGGCGGGCGGGGTCGCCCGACCGGTCGGGCACAGCCGGCGGCGGGGACGGGCGGTCACGACCGCGAGCAGCCCCGCCAGGTACCCGGCCAGGTCCTCGGCCGGGACCACCGCGTCCACCACCCCGTGGGCGAGCAGGTTCTCGGCCGACTGCACACCCGCCGGGAACGGCCGGCCCTCGTGCAGAGCCGCGTGGACCTTGGGCCCGAGGAAGCCGACGAAGGCGCCGGGCTCGGCCACGGTCAGGTGCCCGAGCGAGCCCCAGGAGGCCAGAACACCCCCGGTCGTCGGGTGCCGCAGGTAGACGACATGGAGCAGCCCGGCGTCCTTGTGCGCCGCGACGGCGGCGGCGATCGCCGGCATCTGCAGGAACGCCAGGCTGCCCTCCTGCATGCGGGTCCCGCCCGAAGCCGTCACGGCCAGGAGGGGCAAGCCCTGCGCGGTCGCCCGCTCGACCGCGGCCAGCAGCCGCTCCGCCGCGGCCACCCCGATCGATCCCGCCAGGAAGCCGAACTCGTTGACGACCAGCGCGACCCGGTGCCCGCCCACGTGCGCCTCGCCGGTCAGCACGGACTCGTCCGCGCCGCTGCGCTCCCGCGCCGCCGCCAGCTCGCCGCGGTAGGCCGGGGTGTCGACAGCGCGCGGGACCGGTCCCGGGGCGGTGTCCCAGGACCGGAACGTCCCCTCGTCGGCGAGCCCGTCGACGAGCAGGAGGCTCCGTGGGCGGGCGCTGGTGGTCATCGGCCGGCCTCCGGGGCGGTGCCGGCGGGGGCGGGATCGGCGGCGGTGGCGGGGTCCGCGGTGGGGCGCTCGGCGGGCAGGCCGAGCTCCCGGCGCAGCGACTCGCCGTGCTGGTCCAGCGTCGGCGGCGCGTCGTGCCGGCGCCGGGGGCGCTCGGCGCCCGCCCCGTCGAAGAACCGCAGCGGCGGGCCGGGGAGGGTGAGCCGGCCCAGCGTCGCGTGGTCGACGTCGACCAGCAGGCCCTGGCTCGCCGTCTGCTCCCAGGCGTACACCTCGTCGATCGAGCGGACCCGCCCCGCGGGCACCCCGGCCCCGGCCAGCCGGGCGAGCAGGGCATCCGGGGCGTCGCCGGCGAAGGCCTTCTCCACGGTGGACCGCACGAGATCCGGATGTCCGACCCGGTCGGCGTTGGTCCGCATCCCCTCCGCCTCCGGGTCCAGGTCGAACTCCGCGCACAGCCGGCGCCAGAGCCCCTCGCTGCCGCACGAGATCTGCACGGCACCGCCGAGGCACCGGAACAGCCCGTACGGCGAGATCGAGGGATGATGGTTGCCACGAGCGGCCCCGGCCTCGCCGGCCACCGTCCAGGCAGTGCCCTGGAACCCGTGCACGCCGACCACGGCGGCCAGCAGCGAGGTGCGGACCACCTGCCCGACGCCGGTGCGCTCGCGCTCGTGCAGGGCGGCGAGCACCCCGTAGGCGCCGAACATGCCGGCCAGCAGGTCGGCGATCGGCACCCCCACCCGCTGCGGGTCGTCGGGTCCCGATCCGGTCACCGACATCAACCCGGCCTCGCCCTGGGCGATCTGGTCGTAGCCCGAGCGGCCACCCTCCGGCCCGTCGTGGCCGAACCCGGAGATCGACAGCACGATCAACCGCGGGTTGATCTCGTGCAGCCGTTCGACGGGGAACCCGAGCCGGTCCAGCACCCCGGTGCGGAAGTTCTCCACCAGGACGTCGGCGCGGCGCACCAGCTCGGTCAGGGCCGCCTTCCCGTCGCCGGACTTCAGGTCCAGGGCGAGGGACTGCTTGTTGCGGTTCGCCGAGAGGAAGTAGGTGGACTCCCGTTCGCCGTCCCCGACGAACGGTGGTCCCCATCCCCGGGTGTCGTCACCACTGCGCGGGTTCTCGATCTTGACGATCCGGGCACCGAGATCGCCCAGCATCATCGTCGCCTGCGGCCCGGCCAGGGCCCGGCTGAGGTCGACGACCACGATGTCACCGAGTTGACCGGGACGGGTGCCGGCGACGGGGTCGAGGGCCGGGTCGGACAAGGGACCGGACAAGGGGGCCGCCTCTCGGGTCGGGCAGGGGATCGGCACTCGGGACGAACCGGAGCCGCGGTCCTGCGGGGTCCGACGGCGGGGCCTGCGCGCCCGGTGCGCCCCGACGGACACGACCGAACCCTAGGAACACGGAGCGCTGACCAGCCCCGATGCCGTCCCGATTCCCGGGACGGGAGTGTTCTGTGACACGCGCGACGGCCTCAGCATTTGCCGCGCCCCAGATCCCGTCACGGCGATGACGCCGGGAGGACATCCATGAAGCTGGCCGAGCACACCGGTGCCACCTCAGACCGAGGTCGCACCCTCACGGTCGTGCTGTGCATGATCGTCACCATCATCGAGGGCTACAACCTCATCGTCTTCGGATCCGTCGTGCCGCTCCTGCTGGCCGATCCGACGCTGGGCATCACCGACTCGCAGCTGGGCCTCATCGGCGGCGTCGTCTACATCGGAGCGGTGCTCGGCTCGCTCCTGGCCCCGGTGGTCGCCGAACGCCTCGGCAAGAAGGCCACCCTGGCCGCGGCCATCTCGATCTTCGCGGTCGGTGCGGCCGTCGCGGGTCTCGCCGTCAGCGGCGGGATGCTCGGCGCCGCGCGGCTGCTCAGCGGCATCGGCGTCGGCGCCGCCCTGACCACCGCGATGACCATCGCCCGCAACAACGCCCCGCAGGGCCGCGCCTCCCTGATCGTCACCGTCACCATGGCCGGCATCCCGCTGGGCGGCGTGGTCGCCGCGCTGCTGGCCATCCCGATCCTGCCCACCCTCGGGTGGCGCGCCATGTTCTTCGTCGGGTCGGGCTTCGCGGTGGTCATCCTCGCCTGCGTCCTCGCCGGCCGCCTGCCCCGGACCGCGCAGGAGACCGCGGGCAGCGCGTGGAGCATCCGGCAGAAGCTGGTCGCCGTGTTCGCCGGCCGCGGCGCCGCCGTGGCGACGGTGATCGCGGTGTGCGCCATCGCCAACATGATCGCGTGGCAGGGGCTCAACGTGTGGGCGGCCCAGTCGATGATCGATCTGGGTTTCTCGCTCAGCGCCGCGCTGCTGTTCACCTTCGCGCTCACCGGCGCCGCCGTCCTCGGCTCGTTCGCGACCGCGTGGGCCGCCGACCGGAGCAGCAGCGCCGTCGTCTCGATCGCCACCGGATCCTGCACCCTGCTCGGTCTGCTCGGCATCCTCCTGCTCCCCCTGAGCGTTCCGACCGCCATCGTCTCCGTCGCCCTCATGGGCATCGGCGGGCACTCCACGATGAACCTGGTCCACACCACGACCTCGGGCATCTACCCGCTACCCGCCCGGGCCACGGCGATGGGCTGGTCCAACGGCACCTCCTTCATCGGCGCGTTCCTCGGCCCGACCCTCGGCGGCATCGCCGTCGCCGGCGGCGGCGCGTACGGCATCTTCGGCGCGTTCGCCATCGCCGCCGCCGCCTGTCTCGCCGGCGTGATCGGCCTGTTCCTGCTCGACCGCACCGCGACGCCGGCGTCGTTCCGCGGGCCGGCGGCGGGCCAGGACTCACCCGAGCTCGATGCCGCCCCGCCGGTCGCGGTGATCACCTGACCCGCCGGGCCAGGCGCCCGCACCCTCGATGAGGCCGGGCCTCCGACCAGGGGGCCGGCCCGTCCCCCGACCGACCGTCGCGCGAAGCAGGCCGACGGCCGACCCGATCAGGAACGGCCTGTCCGAGCACGGGCCACTCCAGAGACCCCGCCCCGGCATCGCTTCCCCCGCCCCCCGCCACGCACGTGGCGCGACCTCAGACCGCGACGGGCGGCTCGGCCACGGGCAGGTGGGGCTCGATCGTCGCCCGCAGCGCCGCCTTGGTCCGAGCGCCGACGACCTGGGCCACCACCTGCCCACCGACGTAGAGGCTCATGGTCGGCATACCCAGGACGCCGGCCGCCGCGGCCGTGCGCGGGTTCGCGTCGACGTCCAGCGCGACGATCTCGACCCGGCCCGCCAGCTCCCCGGCCAGCTGGGCCAGCACCGGCGCGATCATCCGGCACGGCGGGCACCAGCTCGCCGTGAACTCCACGAGCACGGGCAGCGGCGCATGCAGCACCCGCTCCTCGAACGACGAATCCGTGATCTCCTCGATCATGTCCCCTCCGGGGTGAAGACGGGGGTCAGGCCGCACCGGGGCTCCGGTGCGCGCTCGCGCAGTGCCTCCTGCAGCTGCGTCTCCAGCTCGGCGCGCACGGCGCCGAGCCGGGCGAGGGAGGCGTCGACCTCGGCGAGCTTCTGCCGGTAGACCGCGATGGAGCTCGCGCAGCTCCCACCCGTGGGATGCCCGGCGCGCAGACACTCCACGAACGGCCGCGTCTCCTCCAGCGACAGGCCCAGGCCCACCAGCGTGCGGATCTCCGCGACCGCCCGCAGGTCCTCCGCGCCGTACGCGCGGTAGCCGTTGGCCGCCCGCCGCGCGGGCAGCAGCCCGAGCTCCTCGTAGTGCCGCAGCGCCCGGGTGCTCACGCCCGCCCGCTCGGCCAGTTCACCGATCCGCATCGCCCCTCCTCGTGGGAACGACGCTAGACCTTGACGCCGACGTGAACGCCAGCGTCGAGACCCGGGAAGGCGAGTTGTCCACAGGTTCGCGGGCCCCGAGGACCGAATCCACCGGACGACACCGGCCGGGCCGCTCCCCAGCCCCCGACCGGCGTCGTCCGGGCCCTCGGGCGGCGCGGAACCGGGGGCTCCCCAGCTGACCGGTCGCGCCCGCCCGATGCCGCCTGCGATGTTCCGTCACGTGCACCACCGGCGACAGGGTCCAGGTAATCGTCCGCGCCTGAGAAAGACCTGTGTCACACCCGTGTGGCGGCCGTGGATCCCGTGGATCACCCGACCGGACGTCCGCCGGGCGGGGCCGGACCGGATCGTCGACACTGGGCATTCCGTCGCTTCCGGGCGGACGAGACGGATCGGGCCGGGCAGACTGATCAGACGGAGCCGACTGATCAGTCGGGGCAGCCTGACCAGGTGGGGTCGACGGACGAGACGGGGCCGACGGATCGGACAGGCCGGCGGCTCGGGCGGGGGTGGGGCGGCGATGCGCGCACGGATGGTCCTGGCGGGCCTGCTGGCCCTGGTGCTGGCCGGGTGCAGCGCGACCGCCCCGACCCCCGCCCCGTCGTCCGTACCTGCTCCCGATCAGGGGCTTCCCGCCCGGCTGGTCGCCACCGCGAGCGGCGACGGCGCCTGGTCCCGTCTCGAACAGCTGCAGCGGATCGCCGACGACAACGGCGGCACCCGCGCGCTCGGGCGCCCGGGCTACGACGCGAGCGTCGAGTACGTGGCGAAGAGCCTGCGCGACAAGGGGTTCACCGTGGACACCCCGACCTTCGAGGTCCGCGACTTCGCCGTGCGGGACCAGCGGCTCACCGTCGGCGGCGCCGCGGTCGACACGGCGGTGCTGGGCTTCTCCCCGGCCACCCCGGCGGGCGGGCTCCGCGCCCCGCTGCACGTCGTCGCCCAGGACGCCACCTCCGGGTGCGAGGCCGAGGACTTCACCGGGATGCCCGCCGGAGCGATCGCGGTTGTCCTGCGCGGGACCTGCGCGTTCGGCGTCAAGTCGCAGAACGCGGCGCGGGCCGGGGCGGGCGCCGTGATCGTGGTCAACACCGACGACTCGCCGCTGCAGGGCACCCTCGGGGAGACGCCGGGGACGGTGCCGACCACCAGCGTCACCGGTTCGGCCGGCAGGGCCCTCGCCACGCGGGCGGGCGCGCCTGCGGAGCTCACCCTCGCCACCGAGACCACGCAGACGACCAGCCGCAACGTCGTCGCCCAGACGACCACCGGGGATCCCGGCCGCGTCGTGATGACGGGGGCGCACCTGGACTCCGTGCCCGAGGGACCGGGTATCGACGACAACGGCACGGGCAGCGCCGCGCTGCTCGAGGTCGCCACCGCGCTCGGCCCGAACCCGCAGGTCACCAACGCCGTGCGGTTCGCGTGGTGGGGCGCCGAGGAGGTCGGGCTCGTGGGCTCCACCCGGTACGTCGAGGGGCTCGCCGAGGCCGACCGGGCGAGGATCGCGCTCTACCTCAACCTCGACATGGTCGGCGGCCACAACGCCGGCTATCTCGTCTACGACGGCGACGACTCCGACCGGCAGGGCGAAGGGCCCGGTCCGGAGGGCTCGGCGACGATCGAGCGCGTGCTGCTCGAGCAGCTCGGGACCCTCGGCGTGCAGGGCGCGGGCACGGACTTCGACGGCCGCTCGGACTACGGCCCCTTCATCGAGGCGGGCATCCCGTCCGGCGGGCTGTTCACCGGCGCCGAGGAACGCAAGACGGCCGCGCAGGCGGCACAGTGGGGCGGACAGGCCGGCCAGCCGTTCGATCCCTGCTACCACCAGGCCTGCGACACCCTGGCCAACGTCGATCGCACCGCGCTCGACCGCAACGTCGACGCCCTGGCGGGCGCGGTCGGCCGCTTCGCCCTCTCCCTGGACGGCATACCGGCGCGCTAGACGGTACGGAGGTCCGGGCTGGGGCCTCCATACCGTCTAGTCGTAGATCCCGGCGACCCACCAGCGCTCCTTCCGCAGCACCAGCAGCAACGCCGCCCCGTCGGCCAGCTCGACCTGCAGCCTCGAACCCCCCGACGCCTCCGGCGACCACCAGCGCTGCAGCACCGGCCAGGGGCCTGCCCAGCCGCTGATCTCCCGCGGCGGGCGGCCGTCGACGAGGAGCAGGCACGGGTCGCCGTCGAGGAGGTCCGGGGCGCGCAGCCGGACCGGCCGGCCCTGCTCGTCGTGCACCTCGACCGGCAGGGGATCCTCCGGGACGGTCGCCGGGGAGGGCGCGGGCAGCCGCCCGGGCCAGACGGGGACCGGGTTCCGGGCCGCCCGGCTGGTGCGGACCTGCCGGGAGCGGGGCAGCTTGCGCGCGGTCGACTCCTCGTCCTGCTGCGCCACGGGCCCGGTCCCCCGCAACGCCGCCGCGGGGGCGCCGGGCGCGAACCCCCGGGGCACGACGACCGGGAGGGGCGCGGGGCGGATCCCTCCGGGGACCGTCGTCCCCCCGCCGGCCGGGCACCCCGCATCCGCACAGGCCCTGTCCGTGCAGGCCCTGTCCGTGCAGGCCCTGTCCGTGCAGGCCCTGTCCGTGCACGCCCTGTCCGTGCACGCCCTGTCCGGGCGCGGGTGGGCCGGAACCGTCGAGGTCGGGCAGACCATGCCCGTGCAGACCGAGGGCGAGCACACCGCGCCGGCCGCACCCGGACCGGACAGCAGGCCGAGGCGGCGCGGGCAGGGGCGGGCGGTGTCCTCCTCGTCCCGGACCAGGCTCAGGATCCGGCCCTGCGGATCGGGCGGCGAGGTGGGTTCGTAGCCCGGGGCCGGCGGGGCCGGGGGCGGCCCTTCGAGCGGGCCGGCGGCACGGGAGCCGGCCTCCCGGTCGTCGCCCCACGGCACGTACCGCACCCGTTCCCCCGGATCCCGCCCCGCCGACAGCACCGCCGTGACCACGGCCTCCGGCCCGAGCAGCGCCTGCACCCGGACCAGCGCGCGGCCGGCCCGCTCGTCGGCCTCCCCGACGTCGCCCCACAGCCCGAGCTGCAGCGCGCCCGCCGTGACCGTCTCCTCCGGGGTCAGCCGCAGCGCGACGATCGCGCCCGAGCCACCGCGGGTGAGCCAGGAGTCGAGCTGCCAGCGGACCCGGTCGACCGTCCCGGACGGGGTGAGGGGTTCGGCGCAGCGCCAGACCCGCAGCAGTTCCTCACCCGATCCGGTCCGCGCCCACACGCCGAGCCGGGTGCAGGACAGCCCGTGCCCCGCGAGCGCGCGGTGCAGCTGCTCGGCGAGCGCGCGGGCGGCGAAGGCGGCGGCGTCGACCCGGTCCACCGGCGGATCGAGCTCCACCTCCACGGCCAGCTCCTCGGGCGGACGACGGCGGACGGGCGGGCGCGGGTCGAGGCCGCGGGCGAGCCGGTGGGCGAGCACGGCGTCCGCCCCGAAGCGGGAGGCGACGTCGGCGGCGCTCAGCGACCCGAACGCCCCCAGGCTGCGCAATCCCAAGCGGCGCAACAGGTCCACGAGCTCGGACCGGTCGACGTCCGGCTCGCGGTCGAGCTCCTCCACGCCCAGCGGGGCGAGGAACTCCGCGCTGCGCCCCGGCTCGACCCCCACCCCGCGGCGGGCGGCCAGCACCGCGGCGAACAGCCCGTCGGCGAACCCGATCTGGCACTCGACGCCGGTGGCCGCGGCGACCGCGTCGATCAACCGCTCGGCGGCCCCCCGCTCCCCGCCGAAGAATCCCACCGGCCCCTGCGCGGGCAGCACGAGCAGCCCCGGCCGGACGATCTCCACCCCCGGCGCCAGCTCCTCGACGGCGACGACCACGGGCTCGAACAGCCGCGCGTCCCGCTCGGGGTCCGGGGCCAGGACCGCGATCTCCGGGCAGCGGGCCTGGGCCTCGCGCCGCCGCAGCCCCCGCCGCACCCCCGCCGCCCGCGCGGTGGCCGAGCACGCCACCACCCGGTTGGCCAGGAACACCGCGGCAGGACGGTGCCGGGGCACGTGCGCGGCCTGCATCGCCGCGGTCACGGGCCAGTCGGGCGACCACACCGCGAGCACCCGCTCGTCCGCCCGCGGCACCCCGGCGGTCACGCGGTCCGACCCATGATCGGCAAGTCGGACCGACAGGTGCGGAAATCCGCACCACTGGGTCCGAAACCGTGATCACCGGTGTGACCGGCACGCTCGGACCAGTTGCGCCACCACCGAAGTTCCATGATCGACGTATCGGACCCATCCGCGCCGTAGGTGGCGCTCATGGGTCCGAAACAGTGATCACGGAGAGGGGGGCGGCGGGTCACGAGACCGCCGCCTCGGAGGCCGGGAGAGCTGTCGCGCCCACGCCTTCCCGAGCGCCCACGTCCGGCCCACCCGGACGGCGTGCCGCGGAGCGGGTGCTCTCCTCCGGGAGGCCCACCGGCACGGCGAACCGAGTCGCTTCCTCGACCTCCACCGCCCCTGCAGGGCCGGGGAGCAGCAGCGCCGTCTCCCGGCCGGCCGCGCCGGTCCCCCGGCCCGTCGCACGGACGACCGCGCACCGCGACCGCAGCCGGCCCGCGCCCCGGTCGGTCCCCCGCCACCGCGAGCCCGAGCAGCCCAGGGACAGGTCCGCGCCGGGCCAGGCGCCCAGCGCCAGCAGCACCGCGCCACGCTGCCGGGCCCGCGCCTCGAGCCGCTGCCGGTCCGCCGCGCGCACCCCCGCCCGCGCGGCACCGGCTACGACCACCAGGTCCAGCCCGTCGAGCAGGGCGGCCGCCACCGCCACCAGGTCCGCACCCGGCCGGGGCACGAGCGCGAGCCGCTCGAGCCGCACCCCGGCCTCCGCGGCGGCGACCGCACCGAGCCCGGGCACCCCGATCACGCCCGCCCACGCGCCCTCCGCCGATGCCTCGGCGAGCAGCGCGAACAGCAGGGACATGGTCCCGGGGCCACCCGACACCGACACCGTGGTGCCCCGTCGCAGCCCTCCCGCAGGCAGCAACGGCACCAGCGGTGCCGCGACCGGGAGCACCCGGCCGTCCTCACCCGGAGCCGGCGCGGGACGCGTGTTCCCGGCCGTCCGGTCCTCCATCCGCCGCAGCAGCCCGCGAGCGAGGTCGAGCCGGCTGGCCCGGTCCCCCGCGGCCCGGTCCCCTACAGCCCGTTCACCCGCAGCCCGGTCTCCTGCGGCCCGGTCACCCGCGGCCCGGTCACCCGCGGCCCGGTCACCCGCGGCCCGGTCACCCGCGGCCCGGCCCCCTGCGGCCCGTTCACCCGCAGCACGGCCCCCTGCGGCACGATCCCCCGCAGCACGGCCCCCCGCAGCACGGCCCCCCGCAGCACGGCCCCCCGCAGCACGATCCCCTGCGGCACGATCACCCACAGCACGGTCACCTGCGACCTTCCGCAGGGCACCCTCGCCGCTCACGCCCGCACCGCGCCCGGTGCGGGTCGCCGTGCGGCCGGTCCCGAGAGCTCCCCAGCCTCGGTGACCGGCCACCGGTGATCCCCACGCCGGGCCGTACCGGTCCCCACCGGCACAACCCCACCCACGGCAGCCCGGCCCGCGGCGGCCCCGCCCAGGGCAACCCGACCCACAGCAGCCCCGCCCAGGACAACCCGACCCGGGGCAGCCTCACCCGCGACAGCCTCACCCGGGGCAGCCCGGCCCGCGACAGCCCCGCCCAGGGCAGCCCGGCCCACACCGAGCGCCCGCGAGCCGCACCACCCCACAGCAGCTCGGCCCGCGCCGGATCCGCCCGCGACAGCACGATCCCCCGCCACGGCGCACGCCCTCCCCCGAACCGCCGCGGGGAAGGCGACGACGTCCGGCCATCGAACGCATGTTCGACTTTACTGGCTCGAACGGGCCCGCTCAACCCCCGTCCGCGCGACCCCCGCCACCTCCCCGGACGAGTGAACGGCCGACACCGTCCGTCGAGGAGTTTCCGCAGCACAGAGGCCGTCCGCCGGTGGACCACTCGTCCGGGTAGCCGATCGAGCACGGAAAGACAAGATGGATGTTGCTCCGTCCGGCTGTACAGAATGCGCGCGATGGACGAGTCGAGCCCACGGATCGTCGCGCTGGTCCCCGCCCACGACGAGGAGGCCACCCTGCCTGCGGCCCTGGCCTCGCTGCGCGCACAGACCCGCCCGCCGGACCACGTCGTGGTGGTCGCGGACAACTGCACGGACGGCACGGCCGCGGTCGCAGCCGCGCTCGGAGCGGACGTGGTCGAGACCGTGGGCAACACCGACCGGAAGGCCGGGGCGCTCAACCAGGCGCTGGCGCTGCTGCTCCCCCGTCCACCGGCCCCGCCGGGCGCCGGCCTCACCGCGGCCGGACCCGGCTCGCCGGATCCCGACCTCCGGACGCCCGGTCCCGCCACACACGACGACACCCCCCGGCCCACCCCACACCCGGACCCGGACCCGGACCCGGACCCGGACCCGGACGATGCTCCGATCCCCACGCATGCCCCGCCGGACCATCGCCGGTCGCTCGCAGCGATCGCTCGGGACCCGGGCCACCTGCACACACCGGCGGCGCACCCCGACAACCCGGGCGGCCCCCGGCTCCCGCTCCTCGCGGACCACGATCTCGTGCTCGTCCTCGACGCCGACTCCGCGATCGCCCCCGGCTTCCTCGCCGTCGCCGTCGCCGAGCTCGCCGATCCCGGCACCGGCGCGGTCGGCGGGATCTTCCACGGCCGACCGGGCGGTGGACTGCCGGGGGCGTTGCAGCGCAACGAGTACGCCCGCTACGCCCGGGAGATCGAGCGCCGTGGCGGCCGGGCCCGGGTCCTCACGGGCACCGCGACCGTCTTCCGCGCCGGGACCCTCCGCGCGGTCGCCACCGCCCGCGGAGCGGCGCACACCGGCCCCACCCACGCGGCGGCACCCACCGGCCCGGCCTCCGGACCGTCGCCCACCGGTTCCGCGCGCGCAGCGGCGCACACCGGTCTCGCCCACGACGCACGTACCAACCCCTTCAACGGCACACCACACGCGGGCCTCACCCAGGCAGCAGCACCCGCCGGCGTCAACCCCGCGGAGACGCGCACCAGCCCCACCTCCGGAGCAGCGCACGGCGCTCCCACCGGAGCCGTGCACACCGATCCCCTGCTCCCCGGTGGGGCAGCCATCCCCGGAGCCGCCCACGACCGCACTCCCCGGGAAGGACCTCCTTCCGGCCCGGGCGGAGCAGTTCGGTCGGACCCGGTGCAGCACAACGGAACCACCGGTCGCGGGGCGCGATTCGACCCCGACCGCACCCTCGCACCACGGGCCGACCACCCGTCGTCGGGAAAACGGCTTCCCGGCCGCGCCGGCGACGTCTACGACTCCACCGCCCTGACCGAGGACAACGAGATCACCCTCGCCGTGCTCACCCTGGGTCTGCGCGCCCGCAGCCCGCGGGAGTGCGGGGTGCTCACCGAGGTCATGCCCACCTGGCGCGCCCTGTGGCACCAGCGGCTGCGCTGGCAGCGCGGGGCCCTGGAGAACCTGCGCGCCTACGGCCTCACCCGGGTCACCGCGCCGTACGCGCTGCGGCAGGCCGGGATGTACGCCGGGATCCTCGCGGTGGCGCTGTTCCTGCTGGCCACGGCGGTGTT
This sequence comes from Pseudonocardia ailaonensis, assembly GCF_039531635.1. Classification (NCBI taxonomy): domain Bacteria; kingdom Bacillati; phylum Actinomycetota; class Actinomycetes; order Pseudonocardiales; family Pseudonocardiaceae; genus Pseudonocardia; species Pseudonocardia ailaonensis. The sequence continues at coordinate 353,817 of NZ_BAAAQK010000028.1, forward strand.
CGCGGCGCTCGGCGAGCTCGGGCCACCCCGCGGGATCTGGCTCGCCATCACCACGGTGTTCGTGGTCGAGCGGGTCTGGACCGTCCGGCGGCGCGGGTGGCGCGGGATGGCACTGGCGCTGCCCGTGGTCGTCGAGTTCGGGTACGACCTGTTCCAGCAGGCGGTGTTCCTCGGCGCGGCCGCCGCCCGGCTGCGGGGCCGACCGGCCGCCTGGCACCACCTGCGCGCGGCGCCGGCCTGATGTACTGCAAGATCGGCAACACGGCGTTCTTCGTCGCACCCGCCGGGGCCGCGACCTTCGGCGGGCTCGACGCGCTGTGGTGGGCGGTCGCGCTCTGCACCGTGGTCGCCGCGATCCTGGCGTTGTTCCGCCTGCTCCCGCCCCTGCGCCGGGCCCACCGGCAGCGCCCCCGCAGGCACGGGGGCGCAGCCGGGATCAGTGCGCGAAGTGCCGCGTCCCCGTCAGGTAGAGGGTCACACCGGCGGCCGCGGCGGCAGCCGTGACCTCCTCGTCCCGGATCGAACCGCCGGGGTGGACGACGGCCTTGACGCCGCCGTCGATCAGCACCTGCAGCCCGTCGGCGAACGGGAAGAAGGCGTCCGACGCGGCGACCGCGCCCTGCGCCCGGTCCCCGGCGCGGGTGACCGCGAGCCGGCAGGAGTCGACCCGGTTGACCTGGCCCATCCCGACGCCGACCGCGGCACCGTCGGCCGCCAGGAGGATCGCGTTGGACTTCACCGCGCGGCACGCCCGCCAGGCGAAGGCGAGATCGGCGAGCGTCTCCGCGGAGGCCGCCTCGCCCGCGACCAGCTTCCAGCCGGAGGGGTCGTCGCCCGGGGCGTCGATCGCGTCCCGCTGCTGCATGAGCAGCCCGCCGCTGATCGGCCGGATCTCCGGCCCGGTGCGGACGACCTCGCCCGGCAGCTGCAGCAGCCGGATGTTCTTCTTGGCCTGCAGGATCTCCAGGGCCTCGGGCGCGAAGCCGGGCGCAAGCACGACCTCGGTGAAGATGTCCTTGACCTGCTGCGCGAACTCGACGGAGACCTCGCGGTTCGTCGCGATCACGCCGCCGTAGGCGCTCACCGGGTCCGTGGCGTGGGCCTTGCGGTGGGCCTCCGCGACGTCCGCGCCGACCGCGATGCCGCACGGGTTGGCGTGCTTGATCACCGCGACGGTCGGCCGGTCGCCGTGGTCGTGGGCGGCGCGCCAGGCGGCGTCGGCGTCGACGTAGTTGTTGTAGGACATCTCCTTGCCGTGCAGCTGCTCCGCCTGCGCGAGGCCCGCGGCGCCGGAGCTGTAGAGCGCGGCGGCCTGGTGCGGGTTCTCGCCGTAGCGCAGCGATGCCGTGCGGGTCCAGGTCGCGCCCACCCACTCCGGGAACGCGGTGTCGCCGGGCGCCAGGACGCTGCCCATCCAGGAGGCGACCGCGACGTCGTAGGCCGCGGTGTGCCGGAAGGCCTCGGCGGCGAGCCCGCGCCGGTCCGCCAGCGTGAACCCGCCGGCACCGATCTGCTCCAGCGCCCACTCGTAGCGAGCCGGGTCGGTGATCACGGCGAGGCTGTCGTGGTTCTTCGCCGACGCCCGGACCATCGCGGGGCCGCCGATGTCGATCTGCTCCACGCACTCGTCCGGCGTCGCCCCCGAGGCCACGGTCTCGGTGAACGGGTACAGGTTCGAGATCAGCAGGTCGAAGGGTGCGATGCCCAGCTGCTCGAGCTGCGCGAGGTGCTCGGGTTTGCGGGTGTCCGCCAGCAGCCCGGCGTGCACGCGCGGGTGCAGGGTCTTGACGCGCCCGTCGAGGCACTCGGGGAAGCCGGTCAGCTCCTCGACCGGGGTGACCGGGACGCCGGCGTCGGCGATGCGCTGCGCGGTCGACCCCGTCGAGACGATCTCGATCCCGGCCCCGTGCAGCCCGGTGGCCAGGTCGAGGAGACCGGCCTTGTCGTAGACGCTGATCAGGGCCCGCCTGACCGGACGGCGGTCGCTCGGTGCCGACGACTCGCTCGCAAGCTCGCTCACTGGACTCTCTTTTCGTTGCACATCGACTCGACGGTGCTCACCAGCAACCTGCGCTCGGCGATCTTGATGCGTTCGTGCAGCTCGGCCTCGGTGTCGCCGGGCAGCACCGGGACGGCCTCCTGGGCCAGGATCGGACCGGTGTCCACGCCGGCGTCGACCAGGTGGACGGTGGTGCCGCTGACCTTGACGCCGTGGGCCAGTGCGTCTCGTACCGCGTGCGCGCCGGGGAAGGCGGGCAGCAGCGCGGGATGGGTGTTGACGATCGGGCGCCCGATCCCCGCGAGGAAGGGGGCCCCGAGGATCCGCATGAACCCCGCACAGACGACCAGGTCCGGGGCATGACCGAGGACCCCGGCCAGCAGCGCGCGGTCCCAGTCCGCCCGGTCGGCGTGGGCCTTCGGCGGCACGACGAACGAGGGCACGCCGGCGCGCTCCGCCCGCTCCAGCGCGGTGGCCGGCCGGTCCGCACCGACGGCGACGACGCGACCGGGGAAGGCCGCCGGAACGTCGAGCAGAGCCTGCAGGAGGGTGCCGGAACCGGAGGCCAGCACCACGATCCGGGCCGCTGACGGTAGCGCTTCCCGCGAGACGTGCGCTGCGCTCGACGGGGCGGGCACCGGATCTCCTCGGGCGGGCGGCTCTGACAGGGACCCCACCAGCCTAGGTGGCGACGCCGGTCACAGCGGCAGCGACCTGGGTGTTCGGGCCGCTCAGTCCTCCTGCTCGCGCTCGGCCGCCGCCCGCTCCTCGGCCTGGCGGGCCCTCAGGGCGACGAGCTCGCCGACGGTGCGGGGCTTCGCGTCGTCCGGCTCCGGGGTCGGCGGGGCGTCGGTCTCCGGCGCGCGGCGGAAGAGACCCCCGTGGTGCGGCGCGGTCCGCTCCCCGCGGCGGGAGCCCCCGCCGACCGGGCGCCGACCGTCGTCCACCTCCCGGGCCTGCTCGCCGGCCGGGTCCGCCTCGACCCGTGCTCGACGACGGGTGCGGGCCCGCTCGACCGCCCGGCCGCCGGACCGGTCCCTCCCCCGTGGGCCGCTGGGCCGACGGCGGGCGCGAGCAGCGGATTCGGGCGCGGGACCGTCGTCGGCGGGGTCCGCCGGGTCGTGGTCGGCGGGGTCGTGGTCGGCGGGGTCGTGGTCGGCGGGGTCGTGGTCGGCGGGGTCGTGGTCGGCCCGGCCCCGGTCCGCCCGATCGGCGGCGCGGTCCTCGGCGGCGCGCGAGTCGTCGGCGCGGGAGTCGTCGGTGCGGGAGTCGTCGGTGCGGGAGTCGTCGGTGCGGGAGTCGTCGGTGCGGGAGTCGTCGGTGCGGGAGTCGTCGGTGCGGGGGTCGGCGCCGTCACTCTCGTCGGCCAGGTCGTGCTCGTCGCGCTCCGAGCGCTCGTCGTCCCGGGCGGGGTTCTCGTCCCGGTCGTCCTCCGCCGGGTCCGAGGCATCCGCCGGGTCCCGGGCCTCGCCGTCGCGGTCCTCGTCGCCCCACTCGTCCTCGACGAGGCCCTCGTCCGCCCGGTCGTCCCGGTCCTCGTCCCAGCGCTCGTCGTCCCGGTCCTCGTCGTCCCGGTCCTCGTCGGCCCAGCGCTCGTCGGCCCGGTCGTCCCCGTCCCACTCGTCGTCGGTCGTCGTGTAGCCGTCGCGATACCAGCCGAGGTCCTCGTCGGAGGTCTCCCCCCGGGGCGGGGCGCCGCGCTGGACCAGTGCGAGCACCGCCGCGGGAGCCCCGATCCACACCAGCACCGCGACGAACACCAGCCAGACCGGGACCGCGACCGGGTCGTAGGCCCCCGCAGCCAGCCGGCCACCCGCGAGCAGCGCCAGGATCGCGGCGACGACCGCGAGGCCCGCCGCGGCGAACGCCACGGCCCGCAGCCGCTCGGCCATCGGCGCGTCCGGCCCGAGGACCTGCCGGCACACCCCGCCCACGAGGAGCCCGATCCCGACCGGCACGATCACGACCACGACCGCCCAGGCGGGCGCGGTCTGGCCCGGCAGGCCGCCGAGCAGCGGGAACGGTGGCAGCGGCGCGAGCGCGCCGCCGAACGGCGTCCAGGACCCGAGCCCGACGTCCACGCCCGGGCCGAGCACCCAGGACATGCCGCCGACCACGGCGTTGGGCAGGTACGCGACGGACAGCAGGGTCGCCCCGAACGCCGCCCCACCGGTCGGGGCGAGCGCCTCGAACGCCGCGTGCACGCGCACCGCGCCGAACCCCAGCCCGACGAGCACGGCCAGCGCCCCGGCTGTCAGCAGCGCCGCGCCGCCGACCGCGCCCGCGGCGAGCCCGGCGGCCGGCCAGCCCCGCAGCCGCTCGCGCCAGTGCGCCGGCACACCACAGGTCCGCAGCACCCCGGCGGAGGCCCCGATCCCGGCGATGACGGCGGCACCGACCATCGCCGCCCACGGGGCGGCCGCGACCGCCGCCGCCCGCGGGAGCAAGGCGCTGCCCAGCACCGCGACCGCCGCGTGCGACCCGGCGAGTGCGGCGACCACCGCGCCGGCGTCGTGACGGACACGCCCCCCGAGCCGCCGCACGGCCCACCGCGCCCCGAGCGCGACGACGACCAGCACTCCCAGCGTCGGCAGCAGGGGCAGCACGCTGAGCGGCTGGCCCTCGAGCTCGAGGGGGATCTGGTGCGCGGCGAGCCAGAGCGGGATCGCGGCGGCGAACGCGCCGTCGATCGATCCGGACGCCCCGCCGCCCGAGAGCACGACGAGCAGCGCCGCCGGCACGAGCATCGCGTAGGTGACCAGCACGGTCCCCATCGCCGCGGCCATGACGACGCGCAGCCGGTCGAGGCCCTCCAGACCGCCCGCCTCCCCGGAGGACGGCTCCCCCGCGACGGACGTCTCCTCGGGTTCGGCCTCCTCGACGGGGCGGCGATCGACACGCAGGGAACGGCTCACCCCGGCAGCGTCGCAGCGCACCGCCCGCGAGTCAGCGCGCCACGCCGGGCCCACCCCGATCCCCGCCGCCCCGCTCCGCGGCGTTGATCACCAGGAGTGCGCGGAACCGGCCACCGGTGGCCGTCGACGCGCATTCCCGACGATCACGACCGTGCCCTCTCGTCGCCGACGTACACCTCGATCACCCGGGGCACGGGTCGACCCCGTCGCCCCGGATGTGCGACTCGGTCTTCCGAGAGCGCCGACTCGCGGGCAGCGAGCCGACCCCCGTCGTCGCAGACGTGCAACTCGGCCTCCCGAGAGCGCCGACTCGCAGGCAGCGAGCCGACCCCCGTCGTCGCAGACGTGCAACTCAGCCTCCCGAAAGCGCCGACTCGCAGGCAGCGAGCCGACCCCCGTCGTCGCAGACGTGCAACTCAGCCTCCCGAACGCGCCGACTCGCGGGGGTGGGGAGGGGCCGATCGTCGCAGATGTGTGTTTCGGCCTACCGGAAGTGCCGACTCGCGGGGTGGGGGGGCTACGGGGTGGAGCGGTCGGGGTCGGGCTGGATGCGGGTGGTGCGGTCCCCGCCGCTGTCGGAGGGGCGCTCGTGGCGGCCCGATCCGTCCTGGGCGGCGGGGTCGGCGGGGACCGGGGTGCCGTCGACCCGGGTCGCGTCGAGGTCCGCGGGGCGCTGGCCCCCGGCCAGGGGATTGCCCGTGCTGGTCGGGCCGGCGACCGACTCCGTCTGCGCCGACCACAGCGGCGACGGGGCCCCCTGCTGGCCGCCCGCCTGCGCCGCGAGGGACTGGCCCGACGCCTGCCCGCCCGTCGCCTGAGCGCCCGAGGACTGCCCGGGCTGGCCGGGTGCCGGCGAGGGCTGGGACGACGGGGGCTGGCCGGGCGACGACTGCCCGGGAGCGGGCTGGGCGGACGGGGCCTGGGCACCGGGTGCACCGCCCACCACCTGCTGCGATCCCGTCGCCGGCTGGCCGGCCGGGGCGCCCGGGTAGGGCTGGCCGACGACCGGCTGTGCGCCCGTCGGGGGCTGGCCGGGGCCGCCGTAGGGCTGCTGGCCCGGGTAGCCGCCGTACTGCTGCGGGTAGGCGCCCGAGGGCTGGTAGCCGTACTGCCCGTACTGGGGCTGTTGCTGCTGCACGTAGCCGCCGCCCTGCTGCGGCGGCGGGTAGCCCCCGTAGCCGTAGGGCTGGCCGGGCGGGCCGTAGCCCTGCGGCGGCGCGGCGGGCCGCGGGGCCGGCATCGTGACCAGGCCCGAGTCCAGCAGGACCGCCCCGGTCAGGGCCGCGGCCTGCAGGAACGACAGCACCAGCGACACGATCAGGATCCCGCCGAGCCCGGCCCGGGTGGCCACCACGACGACCTGCAGCAGCACCAGGAACCCGACGACCGACAGCACCGCGGAGGGGACCAGCAGCTTCCCGGCCCGGGGCAGCAGGACCGCCCCGGCGAGCAGGCCGCCGACGAGGAGCACCGGCCCCACGGTCAGCGCGCCCGACAGCCCGTCCCCGAAGAAGCCCAGCAGGTAGACGACCACCGCCAGTCCGGCGCCCACCAGCACGAGGGTCCGCACGGGCCCCTGCGGAACGACCGGGTTCTCACCCGTCTCACTCATGATCTCTCCCTCGCACGTCGACCGGGTCCAGTCTCCCCCGACAGCAGAACGCGCGGGGCCGGGGAGGGTTCCCCGGGCACCCGCGCGTCCACGAGAGGCTGGTCAGAGCCCCTTGACGATCTCCTTCATCAGCGCGGCGGTCTCGGACGGCGTCTTGCCGACCTTGACCCCGGCGGCCTCGAGGGCCTCCTTCTTCGCCTGCGCCGTGCCCGCCGAGCCGGAGACGATGGCGCCGGCGTGGCCCATGGTCTTGCCCTCGGGGGCGGTGAAGCCCGCGACGTAGCCGACGACCGGCTTCGTCACGTTCTCCTTGATGTAGGCCGCGGCCCGCTCCTCGGCGTCTCCGCCGATCTCGCCGATCATGACGATGGCCTTGGTCTCCGGGTCCGCCTCGAACGCCGCGAGGGCGTCGATGTGCGTGGTCCCGATGATCGGGTCGCCGCCGATGCCGATGGCGGTGGAGAAGCCGAACTCCTTGAGCTCGTACATCATCTGGTAGGTCAGCGTGCCCGACTTGGACACCAGGCCGATGGGGCCGGGGCCCGCGATGTCGGCCGGGATGATGCCCGCGTTGGACTTGCTCGGCGAGATGATGCCCGGGCAGTTCGGGCCGATGATCCGGGTGACGTTGCCCTTGGCCACGGCGTGCGCCCAGAAGTAGGCGGAGTCGTGCACCGGGATGCCCTCGGTGATCACCACGGCCAGCGGGATCGCGGCGTCGATGGCCTCGAGCACGGCGTCCTTGGCGAACTTCGGCGGCACGAAGATGACCGACACGTCCGCGCCGGTCTCCTTGATCGCCTCCTCGACGGTGCCGAAGACCTTGAGGTCCTTGCCGCCGATGGTGACCGTGGTGCCGGCCTTGCGCGCGTTCACGCCGCCGACGATGTTGGTGCCCGCCGCCAGCATCTTGGTGGCGTGCTTGGTGCCCTCCGAGCCCGTGAGGCCCTGGACGATGACCTTGGAGTTCTCGTTCAGAAAGATCGACATGTCAGGTTCCCTCAGACCGCAGCGGCGAGCTCGGCGGCCTTGTCGGCCGCGTCGTCCATGGTGCCCACGACGGTCACCAGGGGGTGGTTGGCGTCGGCCAGGATCTGGCGGCCCTCGACGACGTTGTTGCCGTCCAGGCGGACGACGAGCGGCTTGGTCGCGCCGTCGCCCAGGATCTTCAGGGCCTCGACGATGCCGTTGGCCACCGCGTCGCACGCGGTGATGCCGCCGAAGACGTTGACGAAGACCGACTTGACGTCGTCGTCGCCCAGGATGACGTCGAGGCCGTTGGCCATGACCTCGGCCGACGCGCCGCCGCCGATGTCGAGGAAGTTGGCGGGCTTCTGGCCGCCGTGCTTCTCGCCCGCGTAGGCCACGACGTCCAGGGTGCTCATCACGAGGCCCGCGCCGTTGCCGATGATGCCGACGGTGCCGCCGTCGAGCTTCACGTAGTTGAGGCCCTTGGCCTTCGCCTTCGCCTCGAGCGCGTTCTCGGTGCGCTCGTCGACGAGCTCGGCGTGCGCCGGGTGCCGGAAGCCGGCGTTCTCGTCGAGGGTCACCTTGCCGTCGAGGGCGATGACCTTGTCCTCGGGGTCGCGCACCAGCGGGTTGACCTCGACGAGGGTGGCGTCCTCGGCGACGAAGGTCTCCCACAGCTTGACGATGACGTCCGCGGCCTGCTCGGCGACGGCGGCGGGGATCTTGCCCGCGGCGACGATCTCGTCCGCCTTCGCCTTGTCGACACCGGCGATCGCATCAATGGCGATGCGCGCGAGCGCGTCCGGCCGCTCGACGGCCAGCTGCTCGATCTCCATGCCGCCCTCGGCCGAGCACATGGCCAGGAAGGTGCGGTTCGACCGGTCGAGCAGGAAGGAGAAGTAGTACTCCTCCGCGATGTCGCTCGCCGTGGTCACCAGGATCTGGTGCACGGTGTGGCCCTTGATGTCCAGGCCGATGATGTCGGTGGCCTTCTCCTTGGCCTCCGCCGGCGTGGTGGCCAGCTTGACGCCACCCGCCTTGCCACGCCCACCCGTCTTGACCTGGGCCTTCACCACGACCGCGGTGCCCAGCTCGGCGGCGGCGGCCTCGGCGGCCTCCGCCGTGTCCACCGTCTTGCCCGGAAGCACCGGGACTCCGTGGGCGGCGAAGAGATCCTTCGCCTGGTACTCGTACAGGTCCACTCGGCTCTCCCGATTCACGTCGCTGTTCGGATAGCGACCCGCGTGTCCTCCGCGCGAGGTGCCCGCACGTCAGACCTACTCCGCTCCGGCACCCTAGCCACCGGCCCGGGGCGGCATGACCTCTGCCCTGGTGACGTCACTCACCGAGAGCGCCGGGCCTGGGGATCCGGGGCCCGGTGTGAGCAACCACGCGTCCCCACCGGGGGAAAGTTGATATTTCTCCGCGGTGACCACAGCAAAACGGGCGTGTATCGCTTACCGTTGGGTATGGCGCCGGTCACAGAAGGCCTGCACCGCCTGGCCAGGACCGCCGGCGGTGCGCGCAGCGTCGTGACGACCGCCGCGCAGGAGTCCGTCCGCGCGGCCGGCTACGCGCTGCGCACCTTCACCTCACCGGCCGGACTGCGCGGGCTCGTGCAGGAGAGCGCCTGGCTGGCGGCCCATCTCGTGCTGTACCCGGTGGGGCTCGCACAGGAGACCGTCCGCCAGCCCAGCGGCTACCGCACCGACGACCTGCCGCCCGCGCAGCGCAGCCTGGTCTGCGCCGATCTCGAGGCCGCCGGCACCCCGATCCTGCTGATCCACGGGATCATGGACAACCGCTCGGTGTTCACCGTGTTCCGGCGCGCGCTGCGCAAGCGCGGCTTCGGCGTGGTCCACGCGATCAACTACAGCGTGCTGACGGGCGACCTGCGCAGCGCGGCCCGCGAGGTCGGCGCGCACGTCGAGAAGCTGCGCGAGCTCACCGGCTCGCCGAAGGTGCACATCGTCGGGCACTCGCTGGGCGGGGTGATCGCGCGCTACTACGTGCAGCGCCTCGGCGGCTCGGAGTTCGTCGACACCCTGGTGACCCTCGGCAGCCCGCACACCGGCACCGCCACCGCCTACCTCATGCCGACACCGCTGGCCCGCCAGCTGCGGCCGGGCTCGGACGTGCTCGCCGAGCTCGCCGAGCCCGCCCCGGACTGCCCCACGCGCTTCTACGTGGTCTGGAGCCGGATGGACGAGATGGTGGTCCCGCAGCGCAACGCCCGGCTGCACCACCCGGATCTCGACGTCGAGGAGCTGGAGGTCGACGACGTCGGCCACCTGTCGTTGCCCGTCGACTCGCGCACCGTGCACCACGTCGCGAACCGGCTCGCCCGTCGCGGAGAGTCGCCGATCCACCCGGTCAGGCAGCGCCGCGCGCGCCGGGAACGGCTGGCGGACACGCAGCGCGAGCGTTCCAGCCCCGCCTCCTGATCCGATCGGGGACGAACGCGACACACCGCCGGGGTGGGTTTGCCGCCGCGCCCGGGGCCCGCTACGTTTGCTCCGTTCGTGTCACGGCGCGATCACGACGGCGCGGCCCCGACCCCGATCGGAGCCGCCAGGGTTTCCCCGAACCCACGCCGGCGTGAGCGGGCCGGGGCGTGGACCCCGAGAAGGAAGGACAGGTTTCGGTGCGCCACCGCTCCCCAAGCGGCGCCCAACCGGTCCCCCGGAACGTCGCGGCACCCCGCGCGGCGTCGGCCCGGGGTGGTCACCGGCTGCCGGCGCCACCCGCGTCCTCCCTGCGCGTCCGCATGACCGTGGCCGCCTGCGCCGGCGGTGCGCTCGTCGCGGCCGGCCAGACGATGCTCTCCGCCCTCGGCGGTCCCGTGGTCGAGACGGACCCCTACGAGAAGCTCGCCGCCAACGCGATGCTCCCGGTGGCGGACGAGACCGTCGCCGCCCCCCGCACCCCTGGCACCACCGCCGCCCCCACGACCGCCGCGCAGGCGATCGGCGCGGAGCAGCTCACCGGGGTGCCGCAGGCCCTCCCGGTGCTCGACCAGCGGTCCGAGGTGGACGTCGCGAGCCTCGCCAAGGCCGTCGACATCGGCTCGAAGATCGCCTCCACCGCGCGGCAGATGCAGGCCGCGCTCGCCGACGGCGCCCCGCAGGCCGTGATCCAGAAGGGCCGGTCCTACGTCCTGCCCACCACCGGCCGGTTCACCTCCGGCTTCGGCGCCCGCTGGGGCGTCACGCACTACGGCATCGACCTCGCCGCCCCCATCGGCACCCCGATCTTCGCCTTCACCGACGGCGTGGTGGAGGAGTCCGGGCCCGCCAGCGGCTTCGGGATGTGGGTGGTGCTCAAGCACCCGGACGGCACGCACACCGTCTACGGCCACATCAACCGCTCGTTCGTCACCGTCGGGCAGACGGTGAAGGCGGGCGAGGAGATCGCCGAGGTCGGCAACCGCGGCCAGTCCACCGGCCCCCACCTGCACTTCGAGATCTGGGACGCCAACAAGAACAAGGTCAACCCGCTCCCGATCCTGACGGCGATGGGCCTGCGGGTGACCGGCCCCGGAGACGGCGCGGGCGACTGAGCCCCAGCTCCGCACTATGGAGCCACAACGCACGTTTCGACTCCCGGGCCTGTCCATTGTGGCTCCATAACGCTGTGGCTCGATAACGCTGGGCTCCATGACGCTGTGGCTCCACAACGCACGCTTCGACGGGTTCAGCTCGCCGGCCGCAGCCCGACTTCCCCGACCTCCCACCAGGCTCGCCCCGCCCCACTCTCCCGTGGTGATCATCAGGACCTGACTGTCGTCCCGGCCCGACCACCGGCCCCGAGATGTCCTGGCGATCATGCCGAGTAGTGATCATCAGGGCGTGACTGTCGGATGATCATGGAAAATTCGCAGTGAGGTCCTGGTGATCTTCGCGAGGGTGCAGCGGGGTCCTGGTGATCATCGGGAGGGTGCTCAGGGCCTGATGATCACCGGGCTGGCGCGCTGCTGCGCCGCCGTCGAGCACAGGGATTGGACCCTGAGGTCCTGATGATCAAGCCGAGCCAGCTCGGCCGAGCTTGCCGAGCCGGGCTGAGCCGGGGCGGGGCGCGGTGCTGGCGCCTCCGCCCGTGATCATCAGGACCTGACGGGCCTCAGAGTTTCTGGAGCGGGACTCCGCCGATCAGCATGAGGCGGACCGTGCCGGCGGAGCCGAAGTCGATCGTGACCGTGGCCCGGGCGCCCACGCCGTCGGACGCGGTGACCGTGCCGAGACCGTACTTGTCGTGGTTGACCCGGTCCCCCACCTCGAGATGGATCTCCGCGTTCATGGTGCGGGCGGGGACGTTCCAGTTCCCGCGGTCCGTGGCCTGGGGGCGGCGGCCGAAGCCGAAGCGGCCCACCGGCGCCGAGGGGCGTTCGGGCTCCGAGCGCTCCCAGTCGACGAGATCGTCCGGCACCTCGTCGAGGAACCGGGACGCCGGGTTGGTGCTCGGCTGGCCGAAGGCGCTGCGCACGATCGCCCGCGACAGGTACAGACGCTGCTGGGCGCGCGTGATGCCCACGTACGCCAGCCGGCGCTCCTCGGCCATCTCGTCCGGGTCCCCGAGCGAGCGCATGTGCGGGAAGATCCCGTCCTCCCAGCCGGTGAGGAACACGACCGGGAACTCCAGGCCCTTCGCGGTGTGCAGGGTCATCAGCGTGACCATGCCCTGGTCGTCGTCCGGGATGGAGTCCGCGTCGGCGACCAGCGCCACCCGCTCCAGGAACGCGGCCAGCGAGCCGGGCGGCGGGGCCCCCACCTCGACGTCGCTGTCGTCGAGGTCCGCGACCGCCGCGTCCCCCGCGAACTCCCGCGCGACCGTGACGAGCTCGGCGAGGTTCTCCAGCCGGGTGCCGTCCTGCGGGTCCTCGCTCGCCTCCAGGGACTCGGTGTACCCGGTGCGGCCGTAGACGTTCTCGAGGATCTCGGCCGTCTCGTCGCCCCGGTCCACGCCCTCGCGCAGCTCGTCGATCATCCGCTGGAAGCCGGCGATGTTGCGCTGCGACCGCGTGGCCAGCGCCGGGAACCGCTCGGGCTCCTCGGCGGCGACGCGCAGGGCCTGGCTGAACGAGATCCGCTCGCGCTCCGCGTACTCCGCGACGAGCGCCTCGGCCCGGTCCCCGATGCCGCGCTTGGGCACGTTGAGGATGCGCCGCAGGCTGACCGTGTCCTCCGGGTTGGACAGCACGCGCAGGTAGGCCAGCGCGTCCCGGATCTCCTTGCGCTCGTAGAACCGCACGCCGCCGACGACCTTGTACGGCAGCCCGATCCGCAGGAACACGTCCTCGAAGACACGGGACTGCGCGTTGGTCCGGTAGAAGACGGCGATGTCGGAGTTGCGGAACTCCCCGGAGTCCACCAGCCGGTCGACGGTCTGCCCGACGAAGCTCGCCTCGTCGTGCTCGTTGTCCGCGACGTACCCGACGACCTTCTCGCCGTCCCCCTGCTCCGACCACAGCCGCTTGTCGCGGCGGTTCGGGTTGCGGGCGATGACGGCGTTGGCCGCGGACAGGATCGTCTGCGTGGAGCGGTAGTTCTGCTCCAGCAGGATCGTGGTCGCGTCGGGGAAGTCCTGCTCGAACTCCACGATGTTGCGGATGTTGGCGCCGCGGAAGGCGTAGATCGACTGGTCCGAGTCGCCGACGACGCACAGCTCGGCCGGCTGCGCCCCGTCCGTGGCCGGCGCCACCAGCTCGCGGACCAGCGCGTACTGCGCGTGGTTGGTGTCCTGGTACTCGTCGACCAGCACGTGCCGGAAGCGGCGGCGGTAGTACTCGGCGACAGCGGGCAGCCGCTGCAGCAGCGCCACCGTCTCCATGATCAGGTCGTCGAAGTCGAAGGCGTTGGCCTGCCGCAGCCGGGTCTGGTAGGTCGCGTAGACCTCGGCGATCTTGCGCTCGTGCTCGTTGGTCGCGCGGGCGGCGAAGTCCTCCGCGGTGATGAGCTCGTTCTTCAGGTTCGAGATCTGGCCCGCCACAGCGCGCGGCGCGAACTGCTTGGGGTTGAGGTCCAGGTCCCGGGTGACGATGCCGATGAGCCGGCGGGTGTCGTCCGCGTCGTACACGGAGAACGCGCTGCGGACGCCGAGGTGCTTGGCCTCGCGGCGCAGGATCCGCACGCACATGGAGTGGAACGTCGACACCCACATGGCCTGGCTGCGGCGCCCGACCAGCGCGTCGACCCGCTCCTTCATCTCGGCCGCGGCCTTGTTGGTGAAGGTGATCGACATGATCTCGCCGGGGTGCACGCTGCGCTCCGCGAGCAGCCAGCCGATCCGGTGCGTGAGCACGCGCGTCTTCCCCGACCCGGCCCCCGCGACGATCAGCAGGGGGGTGCCCGCATGGGTGACGGCCTCGCGCTGCTTCGGGTTCAGCCCCTCCAGCAGCGCGACACCGCGCTTCGTCTTCGGCTCGACAGCCATACCGGGGAGTTCGAACAGAGCGCTCATCGTGTCGAACACGGTACCGCCGCGCCCCGACGGAATCCGGCCAGGCTGTGGCAGACTGTCCCCCGTGCACCGCGAGCAGCGATTTTTCTACGGGTACCGGATTCCGGCACCCGTCGCTCGCTGACACCAGCAGCCACGACCCCGGAGTCCATCGGACCCGGGGTTCTTCGCTGTCGGGGGCCGGTGGACGCAGCACGAAGGAGTAGACAGATGTCCGTGTCCAACGAGGTGCCCACCGACGTCCCGACGCAGGAGGAGATCGCGGAGCTGCGGCTCGAGATCGACCGGTTGGACGCCGACATCCTGCGCCTGGTCAAGCGGCGCACCGCCGTGTCCCGGCGGATCGGGGTGGCGCGGATGGCCGCCGGCGGGCCCCGGATCGTCTACAGCCGCGAGATCGCGGTGCTGTCCCGCTTCCGCGAGCTGGGCGCCGAGGGGCGCGAGCTGGGGATGGTGCTGCTCCGCCTCGGGCGCGGCCGGCTCGGCGGGCGCTAGGAGCGGTCAGGTCACGACTGGGTCCGACCTGAGGGAATACCCGCACGGACCAGCGCCGCCGTGGCACTGTGGAGGACATGGGGATCGTCTTCACACTGGTCGCGCTGGTCGGGCTGCTGGCCGCTCTCGGACATGTCGGTTACGTGGCGATGCTGAACAACGCCGCGAAGAAGAAGGGGGCGGCCGGGACGGAGATCGCCCGGTACTCGCGCAGCCGGTTCCCGGTCGCCGCGGGCGCCACGGGCGTCTCCCTGCTGGGCCTGCTGCTGACCTCCGGCGGCACCGTCACCGCGATCATCGGGATGATCATCGCGCTCGGCGGCGGCGCGATGGGCTACCGCGGGCTGCAGCAGGAGCGGTCGAAGTACCCGACCTCCTCCTGAGCGGCGGTACGGCTACACGTGACGCCGCACGCAGTGTCACGAGCAGTAGGGACCGCGAAGCGTTCCGTGACCAGATCGTGATGCGCCCAACGGCATCCACTCGGAGTCACTGACCTGCGCGAACGGCGGATGCCTCAGGCTCCGTTCGGCTGTGGACGCGTTGAGTGGTCGCCGTCACTCGATGAACGGGGTTCACCCGTTCGCGTCACCCGCGGTGAGCGGGCGAATGACACTTGGTGAACGACTGGCTACTCCGGTACACCTGATCGGGCACGTTCCGTCCCGAAGGAGGCCGTACCGCCGTGGCAACGTACGAGCACCGCGTCGGCAATCCGTTCCCCGCGCGGAACCCCGTGAGCGTGGCGGAACTGTTGCGGCGCAACGTTCCCAGCCAGCGCGGCGCGGCCGACACACCGATCACCGGCACAGCGGGCCGAGCCACGGAGCCCGCCGCCGAGGTCGTCGGGAGCGCCGACGCCGACCGCCGGCCCCTGCCGAGGATCCCCGCGCCGCGTCCGGCGCCGGAGGAGCCGACGGACGCCGCACCGGCGGCCGCGGACGTAGCGAGCGCTGCTCCGACTGCCACGGTCGCGGCCGAGTCCGCGATCTCCCGCACCGGTCAGATCGTCTCGGTCGGGGCGCTGCTGCGGCGCGAGGGACGCGCGCCGCACGCCCTGGACCGACCCATCCAGCCCCGGCCCGCCCAGCTCGGCCGCCGCAGCCCCGTCGCCGCGCGCCGGGTCACCGTCGCCACCGGCGCCCTGATCGCCACCGGGTCGGTGCTCGCCGCCGCGATGTTCACCGAGGCCGCGGGGCGCGACTCCGCCGCCCAGGAGGCCCTCGACGGCACCTACCCGGGCCTGCGGCTGCCGGACGGCAGCGCCGGCGGGGCCACCGCCGCGAGCATCATCGGCCTCCCAGGGGCCGCCTCCAGCGCCGCGTTCACCAACGTCGCCTTCCCGTCCGAGCTCACCGCGCCGGCCACCGGCGCGACCGTCGCGGCCCTCGGGACGGGTGCCGCCCGGTCCGCCGTCGCCCCGGTCACCGGCCCGGCCGCGCCCGCCTTCGTCGGCCCCGTGCAGAGCACCCCGGCCGCCGGCGGCTCCGCCCCGTCGTCGGGTGGCGGCCTGCTGGCCCCCGTCCTGGGCGACCCGGGCACCGGCGGTGGCGGTTCCACCGGGAACAGCGGCGGCACCGGCGGGAACCCGGGCAGCGGCCCGCTCACCGGGCTGCCGCCCGTCGTGGGCGGTGTGGTCGACGGTGTGGGCGGCGCGGCCGCCCCGATCGCCCCGATCACCCAGGGCGTCACGGACACCGCCGGCGGGGTCACCGAGGTCGTGGTCGGCACCGCGGGCCCGGTCGTCGGCGCCGTGGGCGGCACGGTCGGCACCGTGACCGCGCCGCTGGCCCCGGTCACGCAGGGCGTCGTCGGCACCGTCGGTGGGGTCACCGGCGCCGTCGGGGACACCGCGGCCGGGGTCGCCGCCCCGCTCGCGCCCGTGGTCCAGGCCGCCGCACCCGTCGCGCAGGTCGCGGCGGACACCGTCGTCGCGCCCGTCGCGAACACGGTCGCCCCGGTCACGGACCTCGCCAAGCCGGTCGTCCAGCCGCTGGTGACGGCGGTCAAGCCGGTCACGGACCCGGTGCTCGGCGTCGTCGGCGGGGTCACCCAGCCGGTCCTCGCGGCCACCGCGCCGGTCACCGGCCCGGTCCTCGGTGCCCTCGCGCCGGTCACCTCGCTGGTCGACGCAGCCCCGCTCACGGGATCGCCGTCCCAGCCGAGCGCGCCCTCGGGCACCACCTCGTCGACGAACACCCAGCCGGCCGCCCCGCAGCCGACCGCCCCGACCGCCAGCTCGGGCAGCGGCAACCTGCTCAAGGACACGACGTCGGACGTCGGGACCAAGGTCGTCGCCCCGGTCGCGCAGACCGCGAGCTCCCTCACCGCCCCGATCGGCTCGCTCCTCGGCTGATCGCCACCTCGGACCCGACCGCGCCGGACACGGCCTCGACGGGTCCGAGGTGGTGATCTCCGTCAGACCAGCCGGCGGTCCGAGGCCCAGCGGGAGAGCTCGTAGCGGTTCGACATCTGGGTCTTGCGGAGCACGCTCGACACGTGGGTCTCGACCGTCTTCACCGAGATGAACAGCTCGCCCGCGATCTCCTTGTAGGCGTAGCCGCGGGCGAGCAGGCGCAGGACGTCCCGCTCGCGCTTGGTGAGCAGGTCCAGCTCCGGGTCCACGGCCGGGGCGGCGCCCGGGCGGTCGGAGAACGCGTCGAGGACGAACCCGGCCAGCCGCGGCGAGAACACGGCGTCGCCCGCCTTGACCCGGCGCACCGCGTCGCCCAGCTCGCGGGCCGAGATCGTCTTGGTGACGTAGCCGCGGGCGCCGCCGCGGATCACGGCGATGACGTCCTCGGCCGCGTCGGACACGGACAGGGCGAGGAACACGACGTCCGGCTGCTCGGGACGCACCCGGGCCAGCACCGCCGCTCCCCCGCCGTCCGGCATGTGGACGTCGAGCAGCACCACGTCCGGCTTCAGGTGGCCGATCCCGGCCACCGCCTCGTCGACGGACCCGGCCTCGCCGACGATGTCCAGCGGCGGGTCGCCGTCGGCGCCGCGCTCCAGCTCGGCGCGGACACCGGCGCGGAAGAGCCCGTGGTCGTCCACCAGGAACACGGTGATCGGATCGGCGGTCGGCTCGGTCATCCTCGGGCGTCCTCTCGCTGGTCGGCCCCGGTCAGGGGCATGCTCAGGTGCACCTCGGTGCCCTCGCCCGGCGTGGTGCGCAGGCGGACGGTGCCGCCGTGCCGGTCCATCCTGCCGTGCACGGAGTCGGCGAGCCCGTGCCGGTCGTCGGGAACCGTGTCCGGGTCGAAGCCCTTGCCGCGGTCCCGGACGAAGACGTGCACGCTCTCCTCCTCCACCTCGACGTAGACGCTGACCTCGCCGACGCCGGCGTGCTTGGCCGCGTTGACCATCGCCTCCCGGGTGGAGAGAACGAGCGCGCGCAGGCCGTCGTCCAGCGGGTGGTCGCCGACGATCACCGGGTTGACCGTGATCGCGTAGGTGTCCTCGACCTCGCCGGCCGCGGTGCGCAGGCTCTCGGCCAGGCTCTCCTCGAGGACCGGTTCGCCGCCGCCGGAACGGCCGTAGCCCTGCGGGCCGTAGAGCCAGTGCCGCAGCTCGCGCTCCTGGCCGCGGGCGAGGCGCTGGACCTCGCGCGGGTCGTCCGACTGACGCTGGATCAGGGCGAGGGTCTGGAGCACGGAGTCGTGCAGGTGGGCCGCGATCTCGGCGCGCTCCGCCGTGACGATCCGCTCGCGGCGCTCCTCGCCGAAGTCCCGGGCCAGGCGGACCCACCACGGGACGGTGAGCACCCCGACGCCGATCAGCGTGGCCACCACCACGAGCACGCCGAACTGGATCTGCCCGAGGTTGAGGTTGCCGAGCAGGAACACCACGATCCCGGCCGCGACGAACAGCGCGCCGGCGAGGATCCGCAGCACCGCGTTGCGCCCGCCGCCGAGGATCCCGCTGCGCGCGCCGGTGGTCCACCGGCGGCGCTGCGCCTCGTCCGCCTCCCGCCAGACGACGGCGGCACCGATCGCCGCCACCCCCAGCGGCCCGACGATCCAGCCGACCACCTGGTTCTGCAGCGCCGCGGCGGCCAGCCCGACCGCCAGGCCCAGCGCGGCCAGGCCCATGGCCTGCTGGCGCTCGCTGCGGCTGATCTCCCGGCCGACGTCCGCGGCCTCCTGGCGCACGAACACCCAGAGCAGCCCGTAGGCGAGGATCCCGGCCCCGTTGGCCGCGGTCAGGACGACGAAGGCGGCCCGGACCCACAGGACGTCGACACCGAGATGGTCGGCGACACCACCCGCGACGCCCGCGACGAGCCGCCCGTTGCGACGGCGCGCCAGGGGCGTCCGGGCCGAAACCTGGGGCACGGCAGTCCTGGTCACACGTCCATCGTCACACGCGGGACGAGCGCGGGCATCGGGGTTCGTCCCCGGGGTCTTCTCCGGGTCGTCCCCGATACCCTGGGTGCCCCCGGGCGAGGAGGGTCTGTGCCATGAACAGCGCTGACAGCGCCTTGGGGGGCTCGGCATGAACAGCACGGACGTCGGCACCACGCTGCGGGAGATGTGGGAGACCCGTCCCGCCCGGCCGCGGCACGACCGCAAGATCGCCGGGGTCGCCGGCGCGGTCGCCCGCCGCTACGACATCGACCCGACGCTCGTGCGCGTCGGCTTCGCCGTCGCGGCGGTCTACGGGATCGGGATCGCGCTCTACATCGCCGGTTGGGCGCTGCTGCCCGCCGCGGACGCCGACGACCCGCTCGACGGTGCGCCGACGGCGACCGGGGCCCGCTCGTCGGGGACCACGCCGAACCCCGTCCTGCTCGCCGTGCTGGCGATCGCGCTGATCGCCAGCGGCGGGATCTTCTGGGGCCACGACGGGGGCTTCGTCCTCCCGACCCTCGCGGTCCTGGCGCTGCTGTTCCTGCTGCACCGCAGCCGGGCGCACAAGGGGATCCCGGGTGGGCAGGCGCCGGGCTCTGTCGCCGCGGGGACCACGGGGACCGACGGGACGGGCACCTGGAACCCGGACGCGCCCACGGTCCGGACGCCGGCCGGGCAGGAGCCGGGCTCCGTCACGACCGCCCTGAGCACGCCGTCCACGGACACGTCGTCCACGGTCACGTCCGCCCAGACCACGACTTCCACGGGCACGACTGCCACGGGCACGACGTCCAGGGGCACGGCCGACACCGACGGGGACGCGCCCACGGTCGTGACCGGCTCCGCGGTCGACGGCGGCCCGGCTGCCGCGACCGACAGTGCGAGCACCCCGGCCCCGACGAGCGGGACCGACCCCCAGACTTCCCGGGACCCGCTGGGCCCCGACCCGCTCGACCGCGGCGCCCCGCCCTCCTGGGACCCGCTCGGCGCGGCGCCGTTCGCCTGGGACCTCCCGGAGCCGGCGGCGCCGGAACCGCCGCCCGTCCCCGTCCGCAGGCGGTCCCGGGTCACGCCCGTGACCCTCGCGCTCGCCGTGCTCGGCGGCGGTGTCGCCGGAACGGTCCTTCTGCTGACGGGTGCCGGCCTGGCCGGCGTGCCCACCGTCCTCGCGACGGTGCTGGCCGTGCTCGGGATCGGCCTGGTGATCGGGGCGTTCACCCGCGGCGGCCGCGGCCTCATCCCGTTCGCGCTGGTCGTGGCGCTGCTGACCTGGGGCTCGCTCGCGGCGAAGACCCCGCTGTCCGCCTACGGCAACGGTGTCGGCGAGATCCGCGCGACCCCGGCCACGGTGGCGGCGCTGCAGCCGAGCTACGACCGCGGCGCCGGCTCGATCGAGTTGGACCTGCGCGGCCTCGACCTCACCGCGGCGCCCGGGGGCGACGCCGGCCCGATCCGCATCCCCGTGAACGTCGGGCTCGGCGAGATCAGCGTGACGCTCCCGCCGAACGCCGACGTGACCGTCCACGCGCACGCCGACCTCGGCGACGTCACGGTGCTGGGCAGGGACCAGGACGGCTCGAACATCGACGTCAGCTCGATCGACGACCTGGGCACCGACGGCGTCCGGTCCGGCCGGCCGCTGATCCTGGACCTGCGCACGGGCCTGGGCAGCGTGGAGGTGCACCGTGGCTGAGCGTCAGGAGTCCCGTCCGGCCCGCCGGATGCCCGACCTGCTGTGCCTGATCGTCGGGCTGGTCAGCCTGGGGATCGCCGGCTCCGGCTTCCTCGGCCACACCCCGGACCTCTCGGGCTTCGACCTCCGCTGGGTCCTCGCCGGCGGCGCGGTCCTGCTCGGCGTGGTCCTGCTCGCCGCAAGCGTCCGCAAACGCTGAGCACGCCGCACGAGCGAACGGCGCTCTCGTTCACACCTGGTGAGCGAGGGCGCCGTTCAGCTGCCCGGTGAGCGAGCGGCGCGTTCGCTCATACCTAGTGAGCGGGAGTGCCGTTCGCTCACTCCCACTCGATGGTGCCCGGCGGCTTGCTCGTGACGTCCAGGACGACCCGGTTGACCTCGGCGACCTCGTTGGTGATCCGGGTGGAGATGCGCTCCAGGACCTCGTAGGGCAGGCGCGTCCAGTCCGCCGTCATCGCGTCCTCGGAGCTGACCGGCCGCAGGACGATCGGGTGGCCGTAGGTGCGGCCGTCGCCCTGGACGCCGACCGAGCGGACGTCCGCCAGCAGCACGACGGGGCACTGCCAGATCGTGCGGTCCAGCCCGGCGGCGGTGAGCTCCTCGCGGGCGATCGCGTCCGCCGCCCGCAGGGTCTCGAGCCGCTCCTTGTCCACGGCGCCGATGATGCGGATGCCCAGGCCGGGCCCGGGGAACGGCTGCCGCTGGACGATCACCTCGGGCAGCCCGAGCTCGGCGCCGACCGCGCGGACCTCGTCCTTGAACAGCGCGCGCAGCGGCTCGACCAGCGCGAACTCGATGTCGTCCGGCAGCCCGCCGACGTTGTGGTGGCTCTTGATCGTGGCGGTGCCGGTGCCCCCGCCGGACTCGACGACGTCCGGGTAGAGCGTGCCCTGCACCAGGAACCCGACCTCGTGATCGGCCACGACGTCCGCGGTGGCGGCCTCGAAGACCCGGATGAACTCCCGGCCGATGATCTTGCGCTTGGTCTCGGGATCGGTGACCCCGGCGAGCGCGGCGAGGAACCGCTCCTCGACGTCGACCGTGTGCAGCGTGGCCCCGGTGGCGGCGACGAAGTCCTTCTCGACCTGCTCCCGCTCGCCCGCGCGCAGCAGCCCGTGGTCGACGAACACACAGGTCAGCCGGTCGCCGATGGCGCGCTGGACGAGCGCCGCGGCCACCGCCGAGTCGACACCGCCGGAGAGCCCGCAGATCGCGTGCCCCTCGCCGACCTGCTCGCGGATCGCGGCCACGGTGTCGTCGATGATCGACGCGGTGGTCCAGCTGGGTGTGATGCCCGCGATCTCGTGCAGGAAGCGGCGGAGCACCTCCTGGCCGTGCGGGGAGTGCCCGACCTCCGGGTGGTACTGGACGCCGGCCAGCCGGCGGTCCACGTTCTCGAAACCGGCCACCGCGACCCGGTCCGTGGACGCGGTGACGGTGAAGCCCTCCGGCGCCCGCGTCACGGAGTCGCCGTGCGACATCCAGACCGGGTGCTCGGTGGGCAGCCCGTCGTGCAGCACCCCGGAGGCCTCGACGTGCATCGACGTGCGTCCGTACTCGCGGGTGCCGTCCGGCGCGACCTCGCCGCCGAGGGCCCGCGCCATGGCCTGGAAGCCGTAGCACATGCCGAACACCGGGATCCCGGACTCGAACAGCGCGGCGTCGACCTCCGGCGCTCCCTCGGCGTACACCGAGGACGGCCCGCCGGAGAGGATCACCGCCGCGGGGTTCCGCGCGACGATCTCGGCGACCGGCGTCGAGGACGGCACGATCTCCGAGTAGACCTGCGCCTCCCGCACCCGCCGGGCGATGAGCTGCGCGTACTGGGCGCCGTAGTCCACGACGAGAACGGTCGGGTTGTCCACCCCACCAGGGTAAACGGCGACCGCCGTCACTCCTCCCCGGCGTGCGCCTCCACCCATCGCGCGGCCCGGCGCACGTACTCGGCGTCCTCCGAGCCCGCCCGACCCCCACGCCGAGATGAACCTCAGGGCGATTCGGCCGGGGCCGGAATCGCCCTGAGGTTCATCTCGGCTGTGATCTGTGACCCCTGCGAAACGTTCCGGGGCCTCCCGCACGGAACAATCCGCGGACGTGACCATCCGCGTGGCCCTCGAGCACCGAACCCACTACGAGTTCGACCGTGCCGTGACGATCGGCCCGCACACCGTGCGGCTCCGGCCCGCCCCGCACTGCCGCACGCCGATCGAGAGCTACTCCCTCACGGTCGACCCGGCGCAGCACTTCGTGAACTGGCAGCAGGACGCGCACTCCAACCACCTCGCCCGCGTCGTCTTCCCCGAGCCCGCCACCAGCCTGACCTTCACCGTCGACCTGGTCGCGGACATGACGGTCGTCAACCCCTTCGACTTCTTCCTCGAGCCCTACGCCGAGGGTTTCGGCTTCGCCTACCCCACGGAGCTGGCCGCGGACCTGGAGCCGTACCTGCGGCCCGTCGCCGAGGAGGGCGGCACCGGCCCGGGCCCCCTCGTGCGGCAGTTCCTCCGCGAGCTCGACGCCGACGACCGCCGCGGGCAGGCGATCGTGTCGTTCCTCGTGGACGTCAACCGGCGGGTGAACCGGGCCGTCTCGTACTCGGTGCGGATGGAGCCCGGGGTGCAGAGCCCGGACACCACGCTCGACCGCGGTGTCGGCTCCTGCCGGGACAGCGCGTGGCTGCTGGTGAGCGCGCTGCGCGAGCTGGGCCTCGCCGCGCGGTTCGTCTCCGGCTATCTCGTGCAGCTCGCGCCCGACGCCGTGCCGGGCGTGCGGCCGCCGTCGTTCCACCAGGACTTCACCGATCTGCACGCCTGGGCCGAGGTCTACGTGCCCGGGGCCGGCTGGATCGGGCTCGACGCGACCTCGGGGCTGCTCGCCGGCGAGGGCCACATCCCCCTCGCCTCGACCCCCTCGCCCCGCCACGCCGCCCCGATCAGCGGGCTCATCGACCCCTGCGAGTCCCGCCTCGAGTTCTCCAACACCGTCACCCGGATCCACGAGGACCCGCGGGTCACGGCGCCGTACTCGCCGCAGCAGCGGGAGCGGATCGAGGCCGTCGGGCTGCGGACGGACGAGCTGCTCGCCGCCGGGGACGTCCGGCTGACGATGGGCGGCGAGCCCACCTTCGTGTCCAAGAAGGACATGGCCTCGCCCCAGTGGACGGTCGCGGCCGACGGCGAGGACAAGCGGCGGATGGCCGACGAGCTGGCCGCGACGCTGAAGGAGCACTACGCCGCCACCGGCGTGGTGCACCGCGGGCAGGGCAAGTGGTACCCGGGCGAGCCGCTGCCGCGCTGGCAGACCGCCCTGATCTGGCGGACGGACGGCGAGCCGCTCTGGGGCGATCCGGCCCTGCTGGCCACCCCCTCCGAGCCCGGCACCGCCACGAACGCCCAGGCCGGCGAGCTGGCTGCCGCCATCGCCGCGGGCCTGGGTATCGACGGCGAGTACCTGCGCCCGCTGTTCGAGGACCGGTTGCACGAGATCGTCACCGAGGCACGGCTGCCCGCGGGCGAGCCCCCGGCGGACGTCGACACGGACACACCCCTGGCCGACCGGGACGCCCGCGCGCGGATCATCGCCCGCCTCGACGCCGCCGACACCGAACCCGTCGCCTGGGCCCTGCCCGTCCACCGCACCGAGGACGGGGAGAGCCGGGCGACGACGGCCTGGCTCACCCGCCGCGGCGACATGCGGCTGCTCCCGGGCAACTCCCCCGCCGGCCTGCGGCTGCCCCTGGGCGCGATCACCTGGGAGCTCCCGCCGGGAGTGCCGGACCCCTCGAGCTTCCGCGAGCGCCCGGCGCTGCCGACCGGAGCGGCGACGGCGGAGAAGGCGCACGTCACCCCCGTCGAGGACGCCCCCACCACGGCGCTGTGCGTCGAGGAACGGCAGGGCCACCTCCACGTCTTCCTGCCGCCGCTGCAGGAGGCGGCCGACGCCGTCGCCCTGCTGGGCATCGTCGAGCAGGCCGCGAAGGCCGTCGGGCAGCCGGTCGTGCTGGAGGGCTACGCGCCGCCCGGGGACCCCCGCACGAAGACCCTCACGGTCACCCCGGACCCGGGCGTCATCGAGGTCAACGTCCATCCGACGAGCAGCTGGACCGAGCTGACGGAGCTGACGTCCACCCTGCACCGGCTCGCCCAGGAGACCGGGCTGGGCGCCGAGTCCTTCGCGCTCGACGGCCGCCACACCGGCACCGGCGGCGGCAACCACATCACCCTGGGCGGCGCGACGCCCGCGGACTCGCCCCTGCTGCGACGCCCCGACCTGCTCGTGAGCATGCTGACCTACTGGCAGCAGCACCCGAGCCTGAGCTACCTGTTCTCGGGCACCTTCATCGGCCCGACCAGCCAGGCCCCGCGGGTCGACGAGGGCCGCCACGAGACCCTCTACGAGCTGGAGATCGCCTTCGCCGAGCTCGACCGGCTCAAGGCGGAGGCCCGCCCGTGGCACGTCGACCGGGCCCTGCGGCACCTGCTCACCGACATCACCGGCAACACCCACCGGGCCGAGTTCTGCATCGACAAGCTGTTCTCCCCGGACTCCGAGCGCGGCCGCCTCGGCCTGCTGGAGCTGCGCGGCTTCGAGATGCCGCCGCACCCGGACATGGCGCTCGTCCAGGCCCTGCTGGTGCGGGCCCTGGTGGCGCGGTTCTGGGCCGAGCCGTACACCGGGAAGCTGGTCCGCTGGGGCACCCGGCTGCACGACTCGTTCATGCTGCCGGCTTTCGTGGCGGCGGACGTGGCCGAGGTGGTCGCGGACCTGGACGCCCACGGCATCCCGTTCGAGGCGGGCTGGCTGGATCCGTTCCTGGAGTTCCGGTTCCCCCGGCTCGGCCGCGTGGACGTCGCGGGGATCACCCTGGAGCTGCGCAGCGCGATCGAGCCGTGGCACGTGCTCGGCGAGGAGATGTCCAGCGGCGGGGTGGCGCGCTACGTCGACTCCTCGGTGGAGCGCGTGCAGATCGAGGTCACCGGCGCGCTGTCGGACCGCTACACCGTGACCTGCAACGGCGTCCCCGTCCCGCTGCACCCCGCCGCGACGAGCGACGGCCTGGTCGCGGGCATCCGCTACCGGGCGTGGGCCCCGCCGAGCGCCCTGCACCCGACGATCGGGGTGCACTCGCCGCTGGTGTTCGACCTCGTCGACACCTGGAACGAGCGGTCGCTGGGCGGCTGCACCTATCACGTCGTGCACCCCGGCGGCCGCGCCTACGAGACCTACCCGGTCAACGCGAACGAGGCCGAGGCCCGCCGCAACGCCCGCTTCACCCCGTACGGGCATTCGCCGGGACCCGTGGACACGAGTCTGTGGAAGGCTGACCCCACCGCCGAGTACCCCCGGACGCTCGACCTGCGGCGGCACCGACCCTGAAGGTGGCCGTGTACGACGAGATGCGGGACGCCTCGGGCGCCGTCCGGCCGCTGTGGACGGGGCTGGCCGGGGTCGTCGACAGCGCCGGGCCGGAGGGCCTGGCGGCCCGCCGCGGCGCCACCGTGCGGCTGCTGGCGGACGACGGTGTCGCCTACCACCCGCCGGGTGCGGAGTCCGAACAGCTCTGGGAGCTCGACCCGCTGCCGCTGATCCTCTCCACGGACGAGTGGGGGGCCCTCGAGCGCGGGGTCGCGCAGCGCGCCGAGCTCCTCGACCGGCTGCTCGTCGACCTCTACGGCCCCCGCACGGTGATCACCGGCGGGGTTCTGCCGGTGGAGGTCGTCGACGGCCATCCCGGGTACCTGCACGCCTGGCGCAGGACGGAGGGGGAGCCTGCGACCCCGACCATCGGCACCGCGGGAGACCTCCTCTCCCGCCGCGAGCTGTTCCTCGCCGCCGTGGACCTCGGCCGCTCCCCCGACGGCTGGGTCGTGCTCGACGACCGCGTCCAGGCCCCCTCCGGCGCCGGCTACGCCATGGCGAACCGCCGGGTCGTCGCCCGGGTGCTGTCCGCGCTGCACCGCCGTTCGCGGATCCGCAGGCTGGGCCCGTTCTTCGAGGCCCTGCGCGCGGGGCTGCGCACCGACGAGCAGCGGGTCGTCCTGCTCAACCCCGGTCCGGACTCGGAGACCGCCTACGAGCAGGCGCTGCTGTCGTCGCTGCTGGGTGTGCCGCTGGTGTTGGGCTCCGAGCTGACCGTGCGCGAGGGCCGGGTCTGGCAGCACACCCTGGGCCGGCTCGAGCCCGTCGACGTCGTGCTGCGCAGGCTGGACGCCGAGTGGTGCGATCCGCTGGACCTGCGCCCGGACTCCCGGCTCGGCGTCCCGGGGTTGGTCGAGGCCGCGCGGACCGGCGCGGTCAGCGTGCTCAACGGCCTGGGCTCGGGCGTCGCGGAGAACCCCGGCCTGATCCCGTACCTGCCCGCGCTGTGCCGCGCGCTGCTCGGCGAGGACCTGCTGCTGCCGGGGCCACCGACCTGGTGGTGCGGGGACCCGCTCGCGCTGTCCCACGTCCGGGAGCACGCCGCCGAGCTCGTGCTCGGCCCGATCGCCCGCGGCTCCGCGGACGGCCCGGCGGGCGGCTCCGGGAGCGAGCTCCGGTTCCCGGTCCGCGGGGGCGACCTCACCGCCGCGCAGCGCGCGGAGCTGCTGGACCGGATCGCGGCCGAACCCCACGCCTGGACCGCGCAGCGCGAGATCCCGCTGTCCACCGCCCCGACGATCACCCCCACGGGCGCCGCCGCGCGGCCCGTCGTGCTGCGGACCTTCGCGGTCGCCTCCGGGAGCGGCTGGGAGGTGCTCGACGGCGGGCTCGCCTCGGTGTCCGCGGGCCCGGGCGTGCGCCCCCTGGAGGGGGCCGCCACCCTCGCGAAGGACGTCTGGGTGGTCGGCGACCGCCCCGAACGGGCGCTGCCGGGCCCCGCCACCGAGATCACCGCGCAGGTCCCGGCCGGCGGGGTCTCCCCGCGCGTGGCGG
Source organism: Pseudonocardia ailaonensis (assembly GCF_039531635.1). Lineage (NCBI taxonomy): Bacteria > Bacillati > Actinomycetota > Actinomycetes > Pseudonocardiales > Pseudonocardiaceae > Pseudonocardia > Pseudonocardia ailaonensis. The sequence goes on from NZ_BAAAQK010000028.1 coordinate 381,220, forward strand.
AGGACCTGTTCTGGCTGGGCCGCTACGCCGAGCGCGCCGAGGACACCGCGCGGCTGCTGCGCGCCGTCACCGACCGGTGGGCGGACTTCCAGAACACCCCCGAGCCCGCCGGCGCGGACGCCCTGCGGGCGCTGCTGCTGGCCACCTCGGAGATCACCCGCACGCAACCGGGGTTCGCCGACCCCGACACCCTGCCCGATCCCCCGAGCCCCGGCCGCGAGGAGCTGCGCTCGCTGCTCTGCGACCGCGACCGCCCCGGCACACTCGGGTTCGCGGTGCACCGGCTGACCCGCGCGGCGCAGGCCGTCCGCGAGCTGCTGCCCACCGACACCTGGCTCGTGCTCGGGCGCCTCGACACCGCGCTCGCCCGGATCGCCGCCGATCCGGACCTCGACGACGGCGCGGTGTCCGGCGGCCTGAACCGCATCCTCGAGGGCCTGCTCGCGCTGGCCGGGATCGTCACGGAGAGCCTGGTGCGCGACGCCGGCTGGCGGCTGCTGGACACGGGACGGCGGGTGGAGCGCGCCCAGCACGTCGTCGCGCTCCTGGCGGCGACGCTGTGCGCGGCTCCCCGCGGCCCGGCGGACCGGCTGGTGGTCGAGTCGGTGACCATCGTCGCCGAGTCGGTGATCACCCACCGGCGGCGGCACGCGGGACGCCCCGGCGTGGCGCCGACGCTCGACCTGCTGCTCGCCGACCGGGAGAACCCGCGCGCCGTGGCCTACCAGCTCGACCGGCTCACGGACGACCTCGCGCACCTGCCCGGCCCGGTCCCCGGCTCCCTCGACGCCACCGTGCGCCGGCTCGCCGAGGCCGACCTGCCCGCGGTCGCCGCGCGGGACGCCGCCGACGGCACCCGCCCCGGGCTCGCCGCGCTCCTCGCGGGGCTGACCGCGGACCTGGACCGGCTCGCCGTCGACATCGGGGCGGCGCACTTCGCCCCGGTGCTGGGCCCGCGCCCGTACGACCCGCTGCTCCCGGCGGCCTCGTGACCACCTACCGCGTCACCCACCGGACGACCTACACCTACGCCGACGACGTCACCACCAGCTTCGGGCGCGCCCACCTGCTCCCCCGCACCCAGCCGGACCAGCGGTGCGCCGCTGCCGAGGTGACGCTGGAGCCCGGTGCCGACGACCTGCGCGAGCACACGGACGCCTTCGGCAACCGCTCCACCTACTTCTGCGTCCGGGCCCCGCACCGGGAGCTGACCGTCCTCGCCCGCAGCACCGTGACGGTGGACCGGGGCGCCGCCCCGGCCGCGCTGCGGCCGTGGGAGGAGGTCCGCGACAGCGTGCCGGTCGAGGCGCGGCCCTACCGGCTGCCCTCGCCCCGGCTGCCGTCGCAGCCCGAGGTCGCGGCCTACGCGGCGTCGTCGTTCACCCCGGGCAGGCCGCTCGGCGAGGCCGCCGGCGATCTCTGCCGCCGCATCCACGCGGACTTCGACTACGTCTCCGGCTCGACGACGGTCCGCTCCACGGTCACCGACCTGCTCGCCGGCGGCGAGGGCGTCTGTCAGGACTTCGCCCACCTCGCGGTGGCCGGGCTGCGCAGCCGGGGCATCCCGGCCCGGTACGTCAGCGGCTACCTCGAGACCCTCCCGCCGCCGGGGAAGCCGAAGCTGCGCGGGGTGGACGCCTCGCACGCCTGGTTCTCGGTCTGGACCGGGGACGGGGCCTGGCTCGATCTCGACCCGACGAACGACCGGGTCGTCGACGAGCAGTTCGTGGTGCTGGCCCACGGCCGGGACTACGGCGACGTGCCCCCGCTCAAGGGTGTGATCTTCACGGACTCGGCCGAGAGTGTGATGACGGTGTCGGTCGACATGGAACGCCTCCCCGAGGGGTAGGTGGGTCCGTGCGCGCCTTCGCCTGTCCCCACTGCTCCTCGCTCGTCCACTTCGAGAACTCCGTCTGCCTGAACTGCGGCTCGGAGATCAGCTACTCCCGGCCCGACCGTGCGTTCGTGCTCACCTCCACCGGCCGGCAGTGCGCCAACCTCGAGCGGGCCGGCTGCAACTGGCTCGTCACGGGCGACGGCGAGCTCTGCGACTGCTGCGCGCTCACCCGCACCCGCCCCGCGGACGACGACGCCGACGGCCTGGCCGCCTTCGCCCTCACCGAGGCGGCCAAGCGCCGGCTGCTCTTCCAGATCGACGACCTGGACCTCCCGCTGGCGGGCCGGCGCGAGGACCCCGTGGGGGGCCTGGCGTTCGACCTGCTCTCCAGTGCGCACGAGCAGGTGGTCACCGGGCACGAGAGCGGGATCGTCACCCTCGACCTCGCCGAGGGCGACGCCGGGCACCGCGAGCAGATGCGCGTGCAGCTCGCCGAGCCCTACCGGACCCTGCTCGGCCACCTGCGCCACGAGACCGGGCACTGGTACTGGGAGGTGCTCGTCGACCGGGCCGCGCGCAACGAGGGCTTCCGCGCGCTCTTCGGGGACGAGCGCGCCTCCTACGCCGACGCGGTGGAGCGGCACTACTCGTCGGAGCCCCCGGCGGGCTGGGCGGACGCGTACGTCTCGGCCTACGCCACCATGCACCCGTGGGAGGACTGGGCCGAGACCTTCGCCCACTACCTGCACGTCCGGGACACCAGCCAGACCGCCTCGGCCTTCGGGATCTCGGTGCACGGCCCCGCCCTGGAGTCCGAGCCGGAGGAGAGCGAGAAGGACTTCGACGCGCTGATCGAGACCTGGCTCCCGCTCACCGCCGCGCTCAACGCCGTCAACCGTTCCATGGGCCTCGACGACCTCTACCCGTTCGTGCTGGCCCCGGCGGTGCTGGACAAGCTCCGGTTCGTGCACGACCTGGTGGTCGCCCGACCCGCCTACGTCCCGGCGGGGTGAGGCGACGGCGGGATCAGCCGCTCGACCCCGTCCAGCAGCAGGCCCAGGCCGAACTCCCAGGCCGCGTCGGAGTACTCCTCGTCGAACCCGCCGCTCTCCCAGATCCGGGTCATGGTCGGGAAGCGCTCGAAGGAGTAGTACGTCCTCCAGAAGCCGGCGCGTGACTCCCAGTAGGCGTCCTGGCTCACGCCGGTGTGGGAGGCGACGCTGGTGTCCGTGACCGCCGAGCGGGCCGCGCCGAACACCTGCGACTCCACGAGCCCGGCGATCCGGGCGACGTCGGAGAGCGGCAGCCCGGTGAGGGCGACCGCGCGGTAGAGGTCCTCCTGGGCATCGAGGACGTTCGGGCCCAGCGGCATCCGCCAGAGGTTGGAGCGGATCAGCCACGGGTGCGTCTCGTACATCCGCCACGCCTCCTGGGCGTGGAACTCGACCTGCGCGCGCCAGGGCAGCGCCCGGTCCGGCAGCCGGCGGTCCCCCCAGGCCCGGTCGATCATGAGCTCGAACAGCTCGTCCTTGCCCGGCACGTAGGTGTAGAGGCTCATCGCGCCGACGCCGAGGTGCTGGGCGACCTTGCGCATGGACAGCTCGTCGATCCCCAGCGTGGCCGCGACCTCGATCGCGGCGGTGACGACCTGGTCGAGCGTGAGCCGCTGCTTCGGCCCCCGGGTCTTGGGCGGCGGCGGGTTCCAGAGCAGCTCGATCATGGCCTGCCCCTCCGGAGTTCCGTCCGGTTCATCCACTTTGCGAAACTCCCTTGCGCCTGACTCCGTACGGTGTACCCTAGCCGTCCGGCATGCAGTACGCCGTACGGAGAAGAGGGGAATTCCGGTGATCCACACCGAGTCGCTCGCCCGGACGTTCACGGCGGGGAAAGAGACGATCGAGGCCGTCCGCGGCATCGATCTCGACGTCGGCGAGGGCGAGCTCGTCGCCTTCCTCGGCCCGAACGGGGCGGGCAAGTCCACCACCCTGCGGATGTTGACGAGCCTGCTCCCGCCCACCTCGGGCACGGCACGGGTGGCGGGTGTCGACGTCGTCGAGAAGCCCGCCGAGGTCCGCCGCCGGATCGGCTACATCGGCCAGAAGGACGGCGCCGGCCACAACTACCGGGTCCGCGACGAGCTGCTGATGCAGGGCCGCTTCTACGGCATGAGCAAGGCGGACGCCCTCGAGAGCGGGACGGCGCTGCTGAAGTCGCTGGACCTCGAGTCGCTGGCGATGCGCAAGGTCAGCTCGCTGTCCGGCGGCCAGAAGCGGCGCCTCGACATCGCGCTCGGCCTGATCCACGCCCCCGGCCTGCTGTTCCTCGACGAGCCGTCCACCGGCATGGACCCGCAGAACCGCGCCAACCTGTGGGAGCACATCCTGCGCATCCGCGAGGAGCGCGGCACCACGATCGTCCTCACCACCCACTACCTCGACGAAGCCGACCAGATGGCCGAGCGGGTCGTGATCATCGACCACGGGAAGATCATCGCGGACGACACCGCGGAGGCCCTCAAGCACAAGCAGGCGGGCGACCGCCTGACCGTGGTGGTCCACCCGTCCTCCGTGGACGCCGCGCAGGCCCTGCTCGCCGTCGAGGGAGCCGAACCCGCGTCCCGACCGGATCCCGACGGGGTGGCGCTCTCGATCCGCGTCGAGGCGGCCTCGCACGCCATGCCCGGCGTGCTCGAGCGGCTGCGCGCCGCCGGGATCGACGTGGTCGCCGCCTCCGCCCGCCAGCCCACCCTCGACGACGTGTTCCTCAACCTCACCGGCCGCTCGCTGCGCGAAGGGGAGTCCTGACATGGCCGTTCTGACCGCGCCGCCGCGCACCGGGGTGTTCACCGACGTGGGACACGTCTGGTGGCGGGAGACCCTGACCATCGTCCGGGACCCCTTCTCGCTGATCTTCTCCCTGGTCCAGCCCCTGGTCTTCCTCGGCCTCTTCGGCCCGCTGCTGTCGGGCCTGGCGGGCGACGGCGCGCTGTTCGGCGGCTCGTCGCTGCAGTGGTTCCTGCCGGGCGTCGTCGTCATGATCACGATGTTCGGCACGTCCATGACCGGCGCCAACCTGCAGTTCGAGATCATGACGGGCGCGTTCGAGCGGATGCTCGCCACGCCGCTGTCCCGCTCGTCGCTGATGATCGGGCGGGCGCTCAAGGAGCTCACCCCGCTGGTCGTGCAGGCCGCGATCATCACGCTCGTCGCGATCCCGTTCGGCTTCGTGCTCTACCCGCTGCACGTGCTCGTCGGCCTGGTGATGCTGGGGATCTTCGGCGTGGGCGTCGGTGCACTGTCCTACGCACTGGCCATCGCCGCCCGCAAGACCGAGTGGATCTTCTGGGCGGTGCAGCAGTCGCTGCTGTTCCCGCTGCTCATCCTGTCCGGGATGATGCTGCCCCTGGAGACGGGCCCGGGCTGGATGCAGGTCGTCTCCAAGTTCAACCCGCTCACCTACATCGTCGACGCCGAGCGGGTCCTGTTCGCCGGGTCCTTCGCGTCGACGACCGTGCTCTGGGGCTTCGTGGCGGCTCTCGTGACGGCGGCCGTGGGCCTGCTGGTCGGGATCCGCTCGATCCGCGGGGCGACCCTCTGAAACCCCTGTGAGTGGTTGTGCCCCCTAGAGGGGGCACAACCACTCACGACCCCGGTTGACCTGCGCTTTCCGGCTCGGCAAGGACGCCGGGGCGGAAGGTGCCGACGGTCCACTCGAACCCCTCCGGGTCGAGGACGCGGAAGCGGTGGTTGCCCCACTGCGAGGTCTCCAGCATCCAGACGACGTCGGCGCCGGCCGCGCGGGCCCGCTCCCAGGCCGCGTCGACCTCGTCGGGCTCGAGGGCCAGGTAGAGCCCGAGTCCGCAGGACTCGCCCTTGAGCGGGGGCCGCTCGTACCCCTCCCGGTCGGTGAAGACGACGATCCCCGCGTCGCCCCGCCGCAGCTCGGAGTGGGCGATGCCGCCCGCGTCGTCGGGCCAGGAGGAGGTCACCTCGAACCCGAGCACCCGCCCGAGCCAGTCGTGGGCGGCCGTCGCGTCGCGGTAGCCGAGGTAGGTGTGGAATGTGCTCATGCCTCGAGCGTGCACCCGATTCCGGACACTCCTGGGCCGCAATCGGCGCCGAAATCGTTCCGCCACGCACGTATCACGCCGCTGCCGCACCGGCTCCTCCCACCGACCGGGGCAGCAGCCTCGGCCGCCCGCGCCGCCGGGAGGCCCCATGAGCACCACGACCGACACCACCCAGTGCCCGTACTGCCACGGGACCGGGGAGCGGGCCTCGATCGAGCGAGCCCCGGCGCAGCCGCCCACCGTGCTGGGCCGCCGGATCCGGGCGGTGCACCGCGGCCCCCGGGCCGTCGCGTTCGACGAGGCCCCCTCGGCGGGCTGCAACGACATCGAGATCGACGACGAGGGAGTGTGGGAGTACATCGGCGAGGACGAGACCACCTGCTACTACTGGGGCCCCGCCGACGTCTGAGCGCTGTGGAGCTCGGTCGCGGTCCAGTACCAGCCGGCTTCTCAGTCCTCGCGGGTGACGCCGGCCAGCGCCTCGGCGATCTTCTCCACCCCGGCGAGCGACCCGTCCGCGACGGCGATGACAAGATCGAAGATCGCGTTGTCGTCGGGGGTCGCGCGCAGGCCGTTCAGTACCAGGAAGGTCTCCGTCGCGAGCCAGCCGAGCCGCTTGTTGCCGTCGACGAGGGCGTGGTTGCGCACGAGTGACTCCAGCAGTGCGGCCGCTTTGCCGAGGATCGTCGGGTAGGCGTCGACGCCGAAGACGGTCGCGCGCGGACGGGCCACGGCGGACTCGAGCAGGCCGTAGTCCCGCACCGGCACCTCGCCGTCGAGCGCGGCCTCAGCGATCTGCAGCAGCGAGTCGAGAGTGAGGTACTCGACCGTCACGCCTCGCCCAGCCGGCGCAGCAGATCACGCCGGCGCGGGGCGATCGTCGCCAGCACGTCCGCGACCCGGTCGTGGTGGCGGTGCCGCTCGACGTACTCGATCACCGCGGCGCGCGTCACGTCCCCCATCGACCGGCCCTCCGCCTGGGCCTGGGCACGGAGCAGCTCCGTCTCCTCCTCGGTGAACCGCACGTTCATCGCCACCGACTCACGGTACCACACTGGTACCAAATCCGGGCTCAGCCCCGGACGGTCAGCCCCACCCGCTGGAACTCCTTGAGGTCCGAGTAACCCGTCTTCGCCATCGCCCGCCGCAGCGCCCCGAAGAGGTCGACCGTGCCGTAGGGGGTGCTCGACGGGCCGAACAGCACCTGCTCGAGGGTGCGGTCGGACGGGGCGAACCCCGTGACGTCCGAGCGCGGCAGCGAGGGGTGGGCGGCGGCGGAGGTCCAGTACAGGCCGTCCGCCGGGGAGTCCCCCGAGTCCGCGAGCTGCTCGCCGAGCATCACGGCGTCGGCGCCGCAGGCGATCGCCTTGGCAATGTCCCCGGAGCCGTTGATCCCGCCGTCCGCGATCACATGGACGTACCGGCCGCCCGTCTCGTCCAGGTAGTCCCGGCGGGCCGCGGCGGCGTCGACCAGCGCGGTGGCCATGGGGACGCCGATGCCGAGCACGTCGTCCGTGGTGGTGGCCGACGACTCGCCGTACCCGACGATCACGCCGGCCGCGCCGGTGCGCATCAGGTGCATCGCGGTGCGGTAGTCCCCCACGCCGCCGGCGACGACCGGCACGTCGAGGGAGTTGATGAAGTCCTTGAGGTTGAGCGGCTCGCCCTTGCTCACGTGCTCGGCGGAGATGATCGTGCCCTGCACGACCAGGATCTCGACGCCGCCGGCGAGCAGCGCCGGGGTGAGCTCGCGGGCGCGCTGCGGGCTGACCCGCGCCGCCACGGTCACGCCGGCCTCGCGGACGGTCCGCAGCGCCTCGGCGAGCAGGTCCGGCTGGATCGGCGCCGCGTGCAGCTCCTGGAGCGCCCGGATGGCGGCGGACGGGTCCTCCCCCGAGTCCGCGGCCTCGACGACCTTCTTGAGCGCCCCCGCGGCGTCCGCGTGCCGGGCCCAGAGACCCTCCGCGTTGAGCACCGCGAGCCCGCCCAGCTTGCCGATCGCGACGGCGGTGGCGGGCGAGACGACCGCGTCCGTCGGGTGCGTGACCAGCGGGATCTCGAACCGGTACGCGTCGAGCTGCCAGGCGGTCGAGACCTCCTTGGAGCTCCGCGTCCGCCGCGACGGCACGATCTCGACCTGGTTCAGGTCGTAGGCACGACGGGCCTCTCGGCCCATCCCGATCTCCACGAGGTCACGCACGTTGCGGCAGCCTACGTGCTCACCTCGAGGCGTAGTTCGGCGCCTCCACCGTCATCGTGATGTCGTGCGGGTGGCTCTCCTTGAGCCCGGCCGCGGTGATCCGCACGAGCTGCGCCTGCTGCAGGTCGGCGATCGTGTTCGCCCCCGCGTAGCCCATGCCCGAGCGCAGCCCGCCGACGAGCTGGTGCACCACCTGCGAGAGCGGCCCGCGGAACGGGATGCGCCCCTCGATGCCCTCGGGGACCAGCTTGTCCTCGCTGAGCACGTCGTCCTGCGCGTAGCGGTCCTTGGAGTAGGACTTCGCCGTGCCGCGCGACTGCATCGCGCCCAGCGACCCCATGCCGCGGTACGTCTTGAACTGCTTGCCGCCCACGAAGATGAGCGCGCCCGGCGACTCCTCGGTGCCGGCCAGCAGGCTGCCCAGCATGACGGTGGACGCGCCCGCGGCGATCGCCTTGGAGATGTCCCCGGAGTACTGGATGCCGCCGTCCGCGATCACCGGGACGCCCGCCGGCGCGCACGCCCGCGAGGCCTCGTAGACCGCCGTGATCTGCGGTGCCCCGACCCCCGCGACGACCCGGGTGGTGCAGATCGAGCCCGGCCCGACGCCGACCTTGACCGCGTCGGCCCCGGCCTCGACGAGCGCCTGCGCACCCGCGAACGTGGCGACGTTGCCGCCGACCACGTCGACGCTGTCCCCCACCTCCGCCCGCAGCTTGGCGACGGTCTCCAGCACGCGGCGCGAGTGCCCGTGCGCCGTGTCGACCATCAGCACGTCCACACCCGCGTCGACCAGGCCCATCGCGCGCGCGTACGCGTCCTCGCCCACGCCGACCGCGGCCCCGACGACCAGCCGCCCGTCCGGGTCCTTGGTGGCCAGCGGGTACTTCTCGGTCTTGTTGAAGTCCTTGATCGTGATCAGGCCGCGGAGCACGCCGTCGCCGTCGATGATCGGGAGCTTCTCGAGCTTGTGCCGGCGCAGCAGGCCCAGCGACGCCTCCGCGGTGACGCCGACGCGCGCGGTGATCAGGGGCGCCCGGGTCATCACCTCGTGCACCGGGCGCTGGTGGTCCACCTCGAACCGCATGTCCCGGTTCGTGATGATGCCGACGAGCTTGCCCTCGGAGTCCGTGACGGGCAGGCCGGAGATCCGGTACTTGCCGCACAGCGCGTCGACCTCGGCGAGGGTGGCGTCCGGCGAGCAGGTCACCGGGTCGGTCACCATGCCGGCCTCGGAGCGCTTCACGACCTCGACCTGCGTGGCCTGCTCCTCGGCGGACAGGTTGCGGTGCAGCACGCCCAGGCCGCCGGCGCGCGCCATCGCGATCGCCATCCGCGACTCGGTGACCGTGTCCATGGGCGAGGAGACCAGTGGCACCCGGATCCGCACGCGGCGGGAGATCTGGGTGGAGGTGTCGACCGCGCTGGGCACGACGTCGGACTCCGCGGGCAGCAGGAGCACGTCGTCGAAGGTCAGGCCGAGCATCGCGAACTTCGGCGGGAGCTCGTTGTTCTCGATCGTCATGACTGGTCGTGCACCCTTCACCGGCTCCACCGGCACCGAGCACGGACGCCGGGAATTGCCTCCATCGTATCCGCGCGCACCGACCGTTCCGGGCCGCCTCGGCGAGGCACCGGACACACCCCGCCGACCTGCCCGGACGCGAGTTGTCCACCGGTTCGTGCACAATCCGTCCACAGGCTGTGGGTAGCTCCGGCGCCCCGGGAGCGGCACGGGGTACCGTGTGCACGTGTCGTCCGACGGCCTTCCTCCCGACCCCTTCGCCGGGGATCCCTACGACCCTGCCCTCTCGCTCGACGAGCACGATCCCGAGGGCCCCGAGGAGCTGAGCGACGACGAGCGCGAGGAGGTCGTCGCCGATCTGGCGGATCTCGCCGTGTACCAGGCGCTCCTGGAGAACCGTGGCGTCCGCGGCATCGTCGTGGACTGCGGGGACTGCGGCGAGCAGCACTTCCACGAGTGGAGCCTGCTGCGCGCGAGCCTGCAGCAGCTGCTCGACGAGGGGCAGATGCGCCCGCACGAGCCCGCCTTCGACCCGGAGCCCACGGACTACGTCACGTGGGAGTACTGCCGCGGGTACGCGGACGCGGTGCTCGCCGACAGCTGAGCCGGAACCGCGAACGGCCCCGGCACCTCAGGGTGCCGGGGCCGTTCCGCGTGCCGGGTCAGCTGGTGCCGGTGACCGGTGACGAGCTGCTCGCCGGGTCCGTCGTCGAGCCCAGGGAGCTCGTCGTCGTGCCGCTCGACGGCGGCGCGCTCGACGTCGACGGGTCCGGCTTGCCCTCGGCCGTCCCGCTCGTCGGCGGGGCCGACGAACTGGGCGGGGTCGACACCGACGGGGCCCCGCTGGACGGGGGATCCTTCACGATCCGTGGGTCGTTCCCACCGGGCGCCGTGACCGCCGAGGACGGCGGCGGCGAGGTGGTCGGGCTGCTCGAGACGGGCGGCGGCACGACCGGCTTGTCCTTGCCACCCTCGGTGTTCGACGGCGGGGTCGGACGCGGGGTGCCGTCGTGCAGCGGGGCCTGCGGGTCGACCGCCTGCCCCTGCGGGGTCTCGGCCGACTTCTTCGCGAGGAAGGTCTGCTCCGCGGCCAGGTAGGTCTTGCCCTCCTCGGGCCGGACCTGCTCCAGCAACGGCGCCATCGCCACGATGTCCGCCTGCGCACCGGCCGAGTCGCCACGCTGCAGCTTCTCGTTGACCGTCTGGATGCGCTGCTTGACCTCGGCGGCCGCGACCCTCGAGTTCGCCGCGTCCTTGTAGAGGACCTGGGTGACGCCGAACAGCGCGTCCCCGGGCTCGGCACCGTGGGCGCCGATCGACACACCACCGATGCTGAAGACCAGCAGCGCGGCGGCCCCGGCCAGCGGGATCAGGTGCCGGCGGCGGTTCGAGGCGCGGCGCGGGCTGCCGGACTCGACCGCGGCGACCGCCGTGTCGAGGTCGACGAGCTCGGGGATCGGGTCGGCGTCGACCTCGGCCTTCCAGGCCGCCAGCATCGCGGCGACCCGGTCGTCCGCGTCGTAACCGGAGTTGCCGGGGGCCGAGACCGTCATGCCCGCGGCGAGCGCGTTGATCAGCTCGTCGTCCGCCTGGACGGCGACGAGGTCCAGCGGCTCCTCCGCGAAGTCGAGCTCCTCGGCCGGTCCGGTCCCGCCGCGGGGCGGGAAGGGGATCGGCCGAGGCGTGATGCCACCGGGGCGCGCACCACCGGGGCGTCCGTTCGCGGGACGTCCGTTGGCCGGCCGGCCGTTGGATCCGCCGTTCGGGCCGGTGTCGCGGCGGCGGCCGAAGTCGGGCCCGCCGGGGTTCCCCTGGTTGCCCCAGGGATTCTCACGATCGCGCACTCAGACCACCTCCTCCTCGGGCATGTTCTTGCGTAGTTTCGCCAGCGCACGGTGCTGGGCGACGCGGACGGCTCCCGGCGTGGACCCGACGGCCTCGGCCGTCTCCTCCGCCGACAACCCGACCACGACCCGCAGCACGATGATCTCCCGTTGCTTCTCCGGAAGCTGGTCGAGCAGCTGGTTCATCTGTTCGGACAGCTCCACGCGCAGCGCACGCTGCTCGGGACCGTCCCCCGTCGAGACCGAGTCGGGAACGTCCGCAACCGGCTCCGAGCGGTTGCGGCCCGCGGCACGGTGCGCGTCGATCACCTTGTGCGACGCGATCCCGTAGACGAAGGCCAGGAACGGTCGCCCCTGGACCCGGTAGCCGGGCAAGGCCGTCAACACGGCCAGACACACCTCCTGCGCGACGTCGTCCGCCGAGACGGACGACCGGTCCATCCGCCCGAGGCGCGCGCGGCAGTACCGCACGACCAACGGCCGGATGGTGGCCAATACACGCTCGACCGCTCCGCGGTCACCTGCCATCGCAGATGCCACCAGCTCGTCGAGAACGTCTGTCGGTTCACTCATCGCGCAGAGTCGTCCAGGCGTTACGCAGCATGTTCGTCTTCATCCGTTCGGTGAGGCCGACTACGGAGCGTGACAAGTCGGGCCCTCTGTGCCGACCACCGTAGCGAAGCCTTCTCGGGGTGCGGGAGTCGCTCTCCACTGGTGGAGACGGCGGCGGGCCCGGAAAGTTGCGGTCCCGGCCGGTGGGGACGCCGACGGGTCCCGGCTGGTCGGCGAGCGGTCACCCGGCAGCGTGGCCGGGCACCCGCCACGACGAGGGCCTCCGCCGGCCCGCACCCGATCACGGTCCGCACTCACGACCGCTCGTCGGACCTCGACATTGCGCGACGGAAACATGTCCGGCGGATGTCTCCCTCACGTCGGACGCCGCGAGTGGACGAGCGGATCCTGAGCCGAGCAGCCGTATCAACTGAGACGAAAGTCGGTACGGAGAGTCATCGCCGACGCTCGCCGACCGACGCACTCCATGATCGACCCTCCTGCCCTCCCACAGCGGCGCGGGAGCACGCACGTCGATCACGCGACGATGACCGTTCCGAGAGCGACCTGAGTGCGGGATGTACAACGCAGAGGTGACGCTCGCGCGGATCACTCGGCGCTGATTCCTCCCAGAGCCACCCGACTGCGCGACACACGACGTGGAAGTGACGCCCGCATCGATCACGCCGCACTGACCCGTCCGAGAGCGACCTGACCGCGCGACACACAAGGCACAGGTGACGCCCGCGTCGATCACACGGCACTGGCCCCTCCCAGAGCCACCAGACCGCGCAACACACAACGCACAGGTGACGCTCGCGTCGATCACGCGCCACTGATCCCTCCGACAGCCACCCGACCACGCGATGCACAACGCACAGGTGACGCCCGCATCGATCACACGGCGCTGATCCCTCCGACAGCCACCCGACCGCGCAACACACAACGCACGGGTGACGCTCGCGTCGATCACGCGCCGCTGGTCCTTCCGGGGACTACGTGACCGTGGCGCGCACAACGTGGAAGTGACGCCCGCATCGATCACGCCGCGCCGACCCCTCCCAGAGCAACCTGACAGCGCGACACAACGCAGAGGTGGCGCCCGCGTCGATCACGCGGCGGCGATCGTTCCGAGGGCCACGTGGCTGCGGGACGTACGACACGCAGGTGACGCTCGCGCGGATCACTCGGCGGCGAGCCCGCCGAGGGCGAGGCGGCAGGGCGGCGGCGGGAGAGTGGGAGGGCCGCGGCGCGCTCCGGTGACGCTCGAGGCGGCCGCGGAGGGGCGCCGGAGGGGGACACTCCGGCGGGAGACGTGCACGGTGCACGGACCTGACCGGGCCGGCGTGTGGCTGGGCTGCGACAGCCACACGGCTCCGGCCGCGGCGAGCGGGTCGTGCTCCCGGACCGGGTCCGGGTGAACGCGGGTCGGGCGGCCCGCCGCGGGGGCGTGCGGCGCTGCTCGACCTGTCGGCCCTGGGCCCCGTGGAAGGGGCGCGGGCTGCGGACGCGGACCGTGGGGCGCTGCCGGTCCGGCCGGCTCGCGCCGTCCGGGTCAGCTCCGCCCGACCGAACGGCCCTGCTCGACCGATCGGCCCGATCCGGCCCTGGTGAGGCCCAGGTGAGGCCCAGGTGAGGCCCCTGGTGAGGCCTAGGAGACCAGGCCGCGGCGGAAGCCGTGCGCGACGGCCTGGGCGCGGTCGCGGACACCGAGCTTGCGGAACAGCCGGCGTGCGTGCGTCTTCACCGTGTCCTCGGACAGGTAGAGCTCGCGACCGATCTGCCCGTTGCTCTTGCCCTGGCTCATCCCGCGCAGCACCTGGAGCTCGCGCTCGGTGAGCTGCACGCCGGGGTCGGCGGGCGCCCGCGGCGTGGGGACCGCGGTGGAGGCGAGGGTGTGGGCGAGCGCGGCCACCAGCTCGGGACGCGAGGCGTCCCAGCGGAGGTAGCCCCGGGCACCGCCGGCGATCGCGGCGGCGATGCTGCCCGCGTCGTCGGGGGCTCCGAAGACGATGACGTTCGCCTGGGGGTGTGCGGCAACCAGTCGCCTGGTGGCCTCCACACCGGTGGGCACCGCGCGCTGGGTGCCGACCAGGACGACGTCGACCGGCTGCCGGGAGAACCGGGCCAGCAACTCGTCCCCGTGGGCGACGCAATCGATCCGGTGCACCCCCGGCACCGCGGACATCACGCGGGTCAGACCTTCGCGGACGCTGCGACGATCGTCGCAGATGAGTACCGTCGTCACGACGATTCCTTCCTGCAGCTTCCTGCAGCCGGGTGATGTGTCACCCTCCGCATCGGCGAGTGACCGGATCACCTTGACACGATCAGGGCGACTTTGTGCCCTCCATTCGAGACCCTTGCGCCGAGTGGCACTCGTCATGTGGGTGACTAGGGACCGAATGGAGTAATTACGTTACCGCGAGCCTCCGCTCACCCGTGCACCACTCCCCCCATCAGGCGCCGCCCCACGCCCTCGGATCGGGCCCGGATCACGCTCAGCGTGACGTCCGCGGCGTGTCGTCGGCGTGCCGCGTCGTTCGGCGCACCGTTCGTCGATCGGAGCAACCATTCGGGCCGCCGATCGTGGGGGTGCACCGACCCGTTCGGACGGTCCGACGGTCGCCCGCTGCCGCCGGACGGCGGCCGGCCCACTCCGGCCGTGTCGATCACTTCGAGGGGCGACGCGGGGGTCACCGGAGTCAGATCCGCGGCGGCCTTCAGCGCGGCCCAGGCGAGCGGGAGGAGTCCCGCGGCGACCGCGTCCCGGGCCACGGCGTCGAGGGTCCCCAGGGCGGCGGCGAGGGTCGGGTGCGGGGCCTCGGCGGCGACGTCCTGATCTCCCGGGTCCCTACGGGCGCCTGCCCCGGTCGCCGGCGCTCCCGCCGCCGACGCCTGCGCGGCCGCCACCGCGTCGACCACCCCGACGAGCAACGCCGACTTGATCCGGTGCCGGAGCGACCCGAGCGCATCGGCCCCGACGAGCGCCTGCGCGGCGGCCCGGCGGGCGGCGCGCAGATCGCCCTGCGCGAGCGCGAGCTCGGCCCGGACCCAGCCGAGCCGGACGAGGGAGCGGCGACACCCCGGCACTGCGCCTGCCCGGCCGTCCGAGCCGGACAGAGGCCGGCGAATCACCTCATCGTCGCTGGTCAGAGGGCGTCTCGCGCCCGTGATGGCGAGAGCCTCCGCCCGCGCCAGGAGGGCGGTGGCACGGGGGAACGAGCCCTGGCCGAGGGCGTCGGCGGCGAGGCCCACGAGGGCGTCCGCCAGCGCGGAGAGGGCGTCGGCCTCCGCCACCCCGGACAGCCCTCGGGGCGTCCCGTCCGGGCCCGTCGGCGGGAGCAGCGCGGGCGTCGCGGCCACCGTCTCCCCCGCCGGACCCCCGGGTCGGTCCCGGCCGCGCAAGACCGCCGTCGCCAGGGCCGCAGCGGCCCCGTCGAGGCGTTCGGCGGCCGCGTGGCCGCCCCGCTGGCGCAGGTGCGAGGCCCGGGCGACGAAGGCGTGGGCACGGATCTCCGGCGGCGTCCGCGGGTCTCGCAGGAGCCCCTCCAGGAGGGCGGCGGCGGCCGCGAAACGACCTTGCCCACCGAGGGCCACGGCCGCCGTCCAGCGCACCGCGGGATCCGTTCGACCGTCCCCGTGGACCGACACGCCGGGGCGAGAACCGAACGCGGCCTCGCTCACGAGCCTGTAGCCCATGTGAGGGGATCCGTTCGCGCCGAAATCGGCCTATCCACTCACACGGACTAGTTCGTGTGAGTGACCCCGAGCAGGCCGCCGAGAGTGTCGGCGGCGTCCCGGAGGGAGTCGAGCCGACCGACCTCCGGCGGCAGGGGCGTCGTCGTCCAGCCCGGCCCTGCGGCAAACGAGCGGAACCGGGGCCGGGTACGGGGCAGCGCCGCCGGTACCGCCGCATCGGCGGTCGCCGGATCCTGCGCCCAGAGCACCACCACGGACGGCGCGATCCGGCGCACCGCCGCGACCAGGGCGTCGACCGGCAGGTTCGCGCCGAGCGGCCGGTGGGGGATGCCTCGCTCGGCCAGCACCGCACCCAGCGCGACGAGCGGGAGGTAGTGCAGCTCACCCGGTGCGCCCGCGAGCAGGACGGGCCGGACCGGCACCGGCTCCACCCGCTCCGCCGCGGCCAGCCCCCGGGCCGAGAACACCGCCGTCACGGCCTCGCTGACCAGGTGCTCGATCTCCACCCCGGCCCCGGTGGACTCCCAGCGCGCGGCGATGGCCCCGAGCACGGGCCGGACCACGTGGTTCCAGGTGTACTCCAGCCCCTCGGCCTCGACCGCCTCCGCGACCAGCCGGCGCACGGCCGTCGCGTCCATGGCCAGTGCCGCCCGGCCGATCCCGCGGGCCCGGCGGCCGGCGCCGGACAGCCGCAGCGCCCATCCCCCGGGCCGCCCGAGATCGTCCCCGACTCCCGGCTCGCAGTCGGGCTCCTCGCGATCCGGCCCCACCTCGCGATCCGGCCCCACCTCGCGATCCGGCTCCGCCACCACCGGCAGGGTCGGGGCGGTCGCACCGGTCCGGGCGTGGCGGGCCGCCTCCGCCGGGGTGGCCCCGGCCATGAGCGCCCGCTGCATCACCTCCAGCCGCGCGAGGTCCTCCGGGCCGTACCGCCGGTGCGTCCCCGGGGTGTGCGCGCCCGGCCCGATCCCGTACCGGCGGTCCCAGGTGCGCAGCGTGGCCGGGGCGATCCCGAGCCTGCGGGCGACCGCGGCGACCGTGAGCTGCGGCGTCTCCGGCGTCACGGCCCGGACGGGGGGAGGCGCGGAGGGCCGGGTCATCCGACCATCGTCGGCGGTAGCCCGCCGGGCGGCAACCCGACCACACCCGATGCCCGAAACCCTTGAACAAGGTTTGGCGCGGTTCTAGGGTGGGCATCAGGCTGCCGAGCAGCAACGCGTCCTCGAACGGATGGTGATCACGGTGGCGGACATCAGGCGACTGCCGGGCCCGGTGGCGGAGTTCTACGACTGGCAGCGTCACGGCGCCTGCCGCGGGATGGACTCCGGCTTCTTCTTCCATCCGGAGAACGAGCGGGGCCCGGCGCGGACGAACCGCGAGCGGCGGGCCAAGGAGATCTGCGCGGCCTGCCCCGTCATCGAACAGTGCCGGCGGCACGCGCTCGAGGTCCAGGAACCCTACGGCGTGTGGGGCGGCCTGTCCGAGCACGAGCGGGACGCGATCGTCCGCGACAGCAGCCGGACGCTCCGCATCCAGCACGTGTGAACGCCGAAGGGCGGGAGGCCGAAGCCTCCCGCCCTTCTGCCCTACAGGTCCGACTCAGTGAAGGTCGGACTCGGTGCAGGCCGAGCTCAGTGACCGTGCCCGTGACCACCGGCGGCCGGAGCGGCCGGGGCCTCCTCGGGCTTGTCGACGACGGCGCTCTCGGTGGAGAGCACCATCCGCGCGATCGACGCGGCGTTGACCACGGCGCTGCGCGTGACCTTCACCGGGTCGATGACGCCGTCGGCCAGCAGGTCCGAGTAGGCGAGGGTCGCGGCGTTGAAGCCCTGGCCCCAGGCCTGGTCGGCGACCTTGGCGGTGACGACCGCGCCCTCGAGGCCGCCGTTGGTGGCGATCCAGAAGAGCGGGGCGCTCAGCGCCTTCTTGACGATCGCGACGCCGGTGGCCTCGTCCCCGGTGAGCTGCAGCTCGTCGAGGGCCTTCGCGGCCTGGACCAGCGCGGAGCCGCCGCCGGGGACGATGCCCTCCTCGACCGCCGCACGGGTCGCCGCGACGGCGTCCTCGATGCGGTGCTTGCGCTCCTTGAGCGCGGTCTCGGTGGCCGCCCCGGCCTTGATCACCGCGACGCCGCCGGACAGCTTCGCCAGCCGCTCCTGGAGCTTCTCGCGGTCCCAGTCGGAGTCCGTCGACTCGATCTCGCCCTTGATCTGGGCGATCCGGGCCTGGACGGCGTCCGCCCCGCCGCCACCCTCGACGATGGTGGTGGCGTCCTTGGTGACGACGATCCGGCGCGCCGAGCCCAGCAGGTCCAGCCCGGCCTCGGACAGCTTGAGCCCGACCTCCGGGTTGATGACCTGACCGCCGGTGGCGGTGGCGAGGTCGTCCATGAACGCCTTGCGGCGGTCGCCGAAGAACGGCGACTTGACCGCGGCGACCTTGACGGTCTTGCGGATCGAGTTGACCACCAGCGTGGACAGGGCCTCGCCCTCGACGTCCTCGGCGATGATCAGCAGCGGCTTGCCCTCGCCGAGCACCTTCTCCAGCAGCGGGAGCAGGTCCTGGATGGAGCCGATCTTGTCGCGGTGCAGCAGGATGTAGGCGTTCTCGAGGACCGCCTCCATCGACTCCGCGTCCGTGACGAAGTACGGCGACAGGTAGCCCTTGTCGAACTGCAGGCCCTCGGTGATCTCGAGCTCGGTGGAGAGCGTGGAGCCCTCCTCGACCGTGATCACGCCGTCGTTGCCGACGGAGCCGATCGCGTCCGCGATCAGGCGGCCGATCTCCTCCTCGCGGGAGGCGATGGTGCCGACCTGCGCGATGTGCTCGGCGCCGTTGACCGGGGTGGCCTTCGACAGCAGCCACTCCGAGACCTTGTCGGCCGCGGCGGCGATGCCCTTGCCCAGCGCGGTCGGGTTGGCCCCGGCCGCGACGTTGCGCAGGCCTTCCTTGACCAGCGCCTGCGCGAGCACGGTGGCGGTGGTGGTGCCGTCGCCCGCGACGTCGTTCGTCTTGGTCGCGACGGTCTTCGCGAGCTGGGCCCCGAGGTTCTCGAAGGGGTCCTCGAGGTCGATCTCGCGGGCGATGGTCACGCCGTCGTTGGTGACGGTCGGTCCACCGAACTTCTTGTCGATGACGACGTGCCGGCCACGCGGGCCGAGCGTCACCTTCACGGCGTCCGCGAGCTGGTTCACACCACGCTCGAGCGCACGCCGGGTGTCCTCGTCGAAGCTGATCTGCTTCGCCATCAATGCCTCTCTCGGTCAGGAAAGGGACCCGCCCCGGGGGCCCGGGGGCCGCCGGGGCGGGATCACACGCGAAACGTCGTCAGTTGACGACGGCGAGCACGTCACGCGCGGAGAGGATCAGGTACTCCTCGCCGTTGTACTTGACCTCGGTGCCGCCGTACTTCGAGTAGATGACGACGTCGCCCACGGCGACGTCCAGCGGGACGCGGTTGCCGTTGTCGTCGATCCGGCCGGGGCCGACCGCGAGGACCTTGCCCTCCTGGGGCTTCTCCTTCGCGGTGTCCGGGATGACGATGCCGGAGGCCGTGGTGGTCTCGGCCTCGCTCGCCTGGACGACGATCTTGTCCTCGAGCGGCTTGATGTTCGCCACGATGACCTCGCCTTTCTGGTGTGTCTGTCCGTAGTGAGTCCACTGACAGCCGACCAGGGGGCCCCGCCGTCGCGGGTGCCGGGGCATCCCGACCTGAACTGTGCGCTGGCACTCTACCCACGAGAGTGCCAGACCCTCAACAGGCTCGCCACCGTAGTCTTCGGGCATGCCTTCCGTTTCCGGAATCGAGGTCTCGGCGCTCTGTCTCGGGGCCAACGTCTTCGGCTGGTCGGCGGACGCCGAGCAGTCCTTCGCGGTGCTCGACGCGTTCGCCGGGGCGGGCGGGACCTTCGTCGACACCGCCGACTCCTACATGTGGCGCGCGCCCGGGAACTCGGGCGGCGAGTCCGAGACGATCCTCGGCGACTGGATGGCCGCCCGCGGCAACCGCGACGCCATGGTGATCGCGACCAAGGTCGGCAGCTGGCCCGAGCGGCCCGGCCTCGGCGGGGAGAACATCAAGGCCGCGTGCGAGGACTCGCTGCGCCGGCTGCGCACCGACCACATCGACCTGTACTACGCCCACCGCGACGACCCGGACACCGCGCAGGAGGAGACGCTCGACGCCTTCGACTCGCTGGTGAAGGAGGGCAAGGTCCGCGCCGTCGCCGCGTCGAACTTCTCCGCCTCGCGCCTGCGCTCCGCGCTGGAGATCTCCGACCGGGACGGCCTGACCCGCTACGCCGCGCTGCAGCCGCACTACAACCTCATGGAGCGGGCGGACTACGAGGCCTCCCTCGCGCCGCTGCTGGAGTCCGAGGACATCGCGTGCTTCCCGTACTACGCGCTGGCCGCGGGCTTCCTCACCGGCAAGTACCGCGCCGGTGAGACCGTCGACTCGGTCCGGGCCGCGGGCGCGTCGAAGTACCTGGACGACCCGCGCGCCGGCGGCGTCCTCGCCTCGCTGTACGAGATCGCCGAGGGCCACGGGACCACCCAGGCCGCCGTCGCACTGGCCTGGCTCGCCTCCCGGCCCACGGTCACGGCCCCGATCGCCAGCGCCCGCACCGTCGAGCAGCTGGAGGGCATCCTCCCCGCCCTCACCCTCACCCTGACCGACGACGAGCTCCGCCTCCTCTCCCACGTCAGCTCCTGACGCCCGCCCCCAACCCCGCGAGTCGGCACTTCTCGTAGGCCGAAACACACGCTGACGACGTGTCGGCAGCGTGTGTTTCAGGCTCCCGGCTCGGCTCGATGGCGGGCTGCGCCCGACGCGCCGACCCGCGGGGTCAGGGGACCAGGATCTCGGTGACGGGGAGGCCCGAGTTCGCTGGGAGGTGCAGGTCGGAGGGCTGCGCACCGGTGTGGACGAGGTGCGCGCCCAGTGCGGCGACCATGGCGCCGTTGTCCGTGCACAGGCCCGGGCGGGGGACGCGCAGGCGCAGGCCCGCGGCGGTGCAGCGCTCCTCGGCCATCTCCCGCAGCCGCGAGTTGGCCGCGACCCCGCCGCCGAGCAGCACGGTGTCCATGCCGAACTCCTTCGCCGCCCGGACCGTCTTCATGGTCAGCACGTCCGTGACGGCCTCCTGGAACGAGGCGGCGACGTCGGCGACCGGCACCTCCGCACCGGATCGCTGCAGCGCCTCGACGTGCCGGGCCACCGCCGTCTTCAGCCCGGAGAAGGAGAAGTCGTACTTGGCGTCGCGGGGGCCGGTGAGCCCGCGCGGGAAGCGGATCGCGGTGCGGTCGCCCTCGCGGGCGGCCTTGTCGATCCACGGCCCGCCGGGGAAGGGCAGGCCGAGCAGGCGCGCGACCTTGTCGAAGGCCTCGCCGGCGGCGTCGTCGATCGTGGCACCGAGCGGGGTGACGGGCCCGGCGAGGTCCGGCACCGCGAGCAGGCTGGAGTGCCCGCCGGAGACGAGCAGCGCGAGCGCGGGCGGCAGCGGCCCGTGCTGCACCGTGTCGACGGCGACGTGCGCGGCCAGGTGGTTCACGCCGAACAGCGGCACCTCCCACGCCGCGGCGTAGGCCTTCGCCGCCGCGACCCCCACGAGCAGCGCCCCCGCGAGCCCCGGGCCGGCCGTGACGGCAACGGCGTCCACATCGGCCCCTTTGAGGCCGGCGACCGACAGGGCCCGGTGCACGGCCGGGACCATCGCCTGCAGGTGCGCCCGCGAGGCGACCTCCGGGACCACGCCGCCGAACCGGGCGTGTTCCTCCACACTGGACGCGATCTCGTTCGCCAGCAGCTCCGGCACGCCGGCGTCCGACATCCGGACGATCCCGACCCCGGTCTCGTCGCAGGAGGTCTCGATACCGAGGACGATCGTCACCGCGGGTCCCTCTTCATCGTGTAGGCGTCGGCCATGCTCGGCCGGTAGTAGCGCTTGCGCAGCCCGACGGTCTCGAACCCCGTCTTCTCGTAGAGCCCGATCGCGGCCGCGTTGTCCGTGCGGACCTCCAGGAACACGGTGGCGTGCACCTCGTCCGCGACGCCGAGCAGCGCGTCGAGCAGCGCCCGGCCGATGCCCTTGCCCTGGTGGGCGGGGTCGACGCCGATCGTGTGCACCTCGGCCTCGGCCTGCGGCGGCCCGGCGGTGAAGCCGAGCCCCGCGTACCCGACGAGCTCGCCCTCGATCCGGGCGCCGAAGTACGGCAGCCCGCGCGACACCTCGTCCCGGAAGGCCTGCGCCGACCAGGGATCGTCGCCGGGGAAGAGCACCTTCTCCAGCGCGGCGCAGCGTTCGGCGTCCGCCCGGTAGAGCGGGCCGATCACGAGACGGCCTTCCGCTCCCCCGGCGGGACGGCGTCGGGCCGGCGCAGGTAGAGCGGCTCCAGCGGGCCGGGGACGGCCGTGCGATCGGCGGCGAGGTCGGCCGTCGCGACCAGGCCGGCGGGCGTCGGGGTGGCCGGCCCGCGGACGGGCAGCCCGAACTGCTCGACCATGGTGCCGGCGGCCGCGACCAGCCCGAGCCCGGGCAGCCGCTCCGCGAGCGCCGCCGGGCTCTCGACGGACGGACCGGTCAGCCGCAGCCCCTCGGCCTCGTACGCCGCCCAGTAGACCTCGCGGCGCCGCGCATCCGTGGCGACCAGCAGGTTCCCGGTCAGCGTCCCGGCCGCGACGACGGTCGCGGCGATCGCGTCCAGCGAGCAGACACCGTGCACGGGGATCCCCAGCGCGTCCCCGAGCGCGGCCGCGGTGACCATCCCGACCCGCAGCCCGGTGAACGGACCCGGCCCGGCCCCGACGACGACCGCGTCGAGGTCCTTCAGGGTCACCCCGGCCTCCCGGCACGCGGCCTGCACGCCCGGCATCAGCAGCTCGCCGTGCTTGCGCCCGTCCGTGTCGGTGTAGACGGCGAGCTCCCGGCCGTCCCGCACCACTCCGGCGGTGACGGCGGGGGTGGAGGTGTCCAGGGCCAGCACGAGCACGACGCCGAGCCTACGACCGGGCGCTCACCAGTCCCGGAGGAGGTCGGGGAGCTCGGCCAGGCGCTGGATGATCCCGTCCGGTTCGACGTCCACCGGGACCTGCTGCGCGACCGGGATGTCGCTGTGCGGCACCAGGACCGCGCGCATGCCGACGCCCTTCGCGCCGCTGATGTCGTCGTACGGGCGGTCCCCGACGTAGACGCTCCGCGCGGGGTCCGCCCCGCCCACCGCGGCGAGCGCGGCGTGGAAGGCCTCGGGATGCGGCTTCGTGTACTCGAGGTCGCTGCTCCAGGTCACGCCGTCGAACAGCTCCAGGACGCCGTCGCGGCGCAGCCACTCCTCGTGCCACTCCCCCGGCCACATCGTGGACGACAGCACGCCGAGCCTGATGCCCCGCTCCTTGAGCGCGCGCAGCATCGGCGCGGCCTCGGGATCGGTGTGCGTGGCCTGCACCCAGAACTCGCGGTAGGCGTCCAGGGCCTCCGGGTGTCGCTCGTGCGGGTCGACCGCCGCGTCGGCGAAGACGTGGTCGAGGTGGAAGGCCGCCGCGCCCTCCTTGACCGAGGCCCAGCGGGCCAGGTCGGCCGCCGCCAGGGCCGTGGCCACCTCACGGGCGAGGGAGGGATCGTCCGCGTGCCGGATCGCGGCGTAGGCCTGCCAGCCCGCGTGGAAGTCCATGGTGAGCCAGGGCGTGAGGGTGCCGCCCCAGTCGAAGATCACGGCGTCGATCACGCCCGTACCCCCACCCGCTCGGCCCGCGCCTCCCGGACGTCGTCCGCCCGGCGCTCGAGGTGCACCAGCACGTGCGACTCCGCCAGCCGCTCCGCCACGCCCTCGCCCCACTCGACGGCCACGACCGCCTCGGTGAGGTCGGTGTCCAGGTCCAGGTCGTCCAGCTCGTCGGCCACGGAGCCGACCATCCCGAGCCGGTAGGCGTCGACGTGCACCAGCGGGACGCCCGGCCCCTCCGGCAGCGGCCGGTGCTCGCGGGCGATGACGAAGGTCGGCGAGGTGATCGGCCCGGCCACCTTCAGTCCCCGCGCCAGCCCCCGGACCAGCGCCGTCTTGCCCGCGCCGAGCGGCCCGGACAGGACCACGAGGTCCCCCGCGGCGAGCTCACGGCCGAGCTCCTCCCCGTAGGCCTCGGTGTCCGCCGGCTCCGGCAGCTCGACCACGGTGTCCCAGCGCATCAGGCTCTCCTCTTCCGGCCCGGGGCCCGCCGGGCCGGTGCCGGGATCCGGGCGGCCGAGCGGCGGATCAGCCCCTCGAGCGCATCCTCCACCTCGGCGCGGCGCTCCAGCATCGGCAGGTGCCCGACGCCCTCGAAGGAGATCATCTGCGCCGACGGCAGCTCCGCCGCGATCCGCTCGCCGTGCGTGTACGGGATGACCTCGTCCTTCGTCCCGGCCATCACGAGGACCTCGCAGCCGGCCAGCGCGGGCAGCGCCGCGATCCGGTTGTGCGTGCCCAGGGTGTCGACGAAGTCCGTGAGCGCGTCGACGGCGTTGGCGCTGATCATGGTGTCCACCAGGTCGACCAGGGCCGGGTCCACCTTCCGGTCGCCGAAGGCGAAGCGGCGGGTGATCCCCCAGATGACGTCCGACAGCATCCGGCGGCCCTGCTGCACCAGCTTCGGCTGCAACCGGGCCAGCCCACCGATCCCCCTGGTCAGCGGGTTGTAGCGGGAGAGCAGCGAGCCCGGCAGCCCGGCGCTGCCCATCTCCCCCGCCGACGTCGAGATCAGGGCGACGCCGAGGACCCGCGAGTCGAACAGCTCCGGATGCTGCTCGGCGAGCGCCATCAGCGTCATCCCGCCCATGGAGTGCCCGACGAGCACGAGCGGACCCTCCGGCGCCAGCGCCCGCAGCACGGCCTCGAGATCGCGGCCGAGCTGCTCGAGCGTGCAGGTGTCCCGCGGGGCGCGCTCGGAACGGCCGTGGCTGCGCTGGTCGTACAGCACGGTGCGGACCGCGGGATCGACGAGCGCGGGCAGCGACTGCCGTTGGAAGAACCACGTCCGCCGGTCCAGCGCGAAGCCGTGCACGAGCACGACGGTGAGCCGCGGCGGGCCCTGCTGCGGCGGGATCTCCTCGCAGGCCAGCCGGATGCCGTCGTCCGCCATGACGGACGACGAGGTCGGCGCCGGCTGCGCGCCCGGCTGCTCCCCGCGGGAGTCCAGCTCGCCGGCCAGGCGCCGGCGGTCCCGTGCGAGCTCGCGGCGCCGGTGCGTGGCCACCCCGACGCCGACGGCGGCCCCGGCCGCACCCGCGACCCCGCCCGCGACCCCGAGCGCCTGCCAGGCTCTGCGGCTGACCACGCTCACTCCCCCGCCCCGTCGAGACCTGCGCCGGACCCGGAGTACGTGCGCCGGACCCGCGCGCCGTGCACCCCGGTCGCGATCTCGTAGTGGATCGTGCCGAGCTCGGTGGCCCAGTCCTGCGCGGTGGGGCCACCGCCGGCCCCCGCGCCGAACAGGACCGCGACCTCGCCCTCGGCCACCCGGTCGTCCCCGCAGTCGACGACGACCTGGTCCATGCAGACCCGGCCCACGACCGGCCGCACGGCCCCCGCCAGGTGCACCTGCATCCGGCCACCGGTGTTCAGCCGCCGCGGCACGCCGTCCGCATAGCCGACGGGGACGAGCGCCAGGGTGGTCTCGCGGGGGGTGGTCCACTCGTGCCCGTAGGACACGCCCTCGCCCGCGGCGACCCGCTTGACCAGCGCGACCCGGGCGCGGAGCTCCATCGCCGGCCGCAGCGGGGACTCCGGCACCGGCCGGTCCAGCGGGTCCAGCCCGTAGACGGCGATCCCGGGCCGGACCAGGTCGTAGTGCAGGTCCGGCCGGGTCATGGTGGCCGCCGAGTTCGCGAGGTGCCGGATCGGGGCGAAGCCGCGCGCCCGGGCCAGCTCCCAGGCCTCCTCCAGCCGCCCCTTCTGCAGGTCGATCGTCGGATGGTGCGGCTGGTCCGCGTAGGCGAGGTGCGACCAGACGGCGACGACCTCGACGGCCTCGCCCGCCTTCTCCACCGCGTCGAGCAGCTCGGGCCAGTCCGCGGGCGGGCAGCCGTTGCGGGACAGCCCGGTGTCGATCTTGAGATGCAGCCGGGCGTGCCGGCCCGCCCGCCGCGCCCCGTCGAGCACCGCGGCGAGGTGCCGCACGGAGGCCACCGACAGGTCGACGCCGGCGGTGACCGCGGGGGCGAAGTCCTCCGCCGGCAGGTGCAGCCAGGACAGGACCGGGGCCTCGATCCCGGCGGCGCGCAGCTCGAGCGCCTCCTCGAGCGTGCACACCCCCAGCCAGCTCGCGCCGGACCCGAGGGCGGCGCGGGCGACCTGTACGGCGCCGTGGCCGTACCCGTCCGCCTTGACGACGGCCATCGTCGCCGCACCGGACGCGGCCCCCGAGAGGTACCGGACGTTGTGGCGGATCGCCTCCAGGTCGACGTGCGCCTCGGCGCGGGGCGGCGGGTGGCGGGGGAGCTCGGGCACGTGACGATTCTGGCATCCGGTGACACCCCCGGCCGGGCCTCGACGGCCGACCTCACCCCGTGAATCTTCCGCAGCCTCGTGACCTGCGCCGATGTGTCAGCGAGCCTGTGGACAACCCGCCTCGCGCACCCGCCGGATCGCCTCGGGAACCGCCGCCTGCAGCGCCGACGCCGAGGCCGGCACCCCCGGCCGGCCGAGCGCGGAGCCGGCGGGCCCGGGCAACCCGTGGGCCGCCAGGGAGGCGGCGAGGGCGTGCACGTGGGCCGCGCACCCGGCCGCCCACCAGGGCTCCAGCCCGGCGGCGAGCAGCGCGCCGAGGATCCCGCTGAGCACGTCCCCGGACCCGGCGGTGGCCGCCCACGCGTCCGTCGACGGGTGCACGAGGGTTCGCCCGGACGGATCGGCGACGACCGTGGCGTTGCCCTTGAGCAGCACCGTCACCCCCAGCTCGGCCGCCGCCCGGCGGGCCGCGCCGATCCGGTCCGCACCCACCTCCCCGGCGATCCGGGCGAACTCGCCGGCGTGCGGGGTCAGCACGATCGGCCGCCCGCGGACCGCGTCCCGCAGAGCCTTGTCCCCGGCGAGCAGCGTGATCGCGTCCGCGTCGACACAGACGGGGACGTCCCTTGCCAGCACGGCCTCCAGCAGGGCGCGACCGGCGTCGTCCGTGCCGATGCCGGGCCCGACCGTCCACGCCTGGGTGCGGCCGGCCTCGTCGATCGTGTCGGTGGCGACGATCTCCGGCCACCGCGCCCGCACCCCGTCCGCCGCGGAACCGGCGAACCGGACCATCCCGCTGGTCGCGAGGGTCGCGGCGCCCGCCGCGAGCACGGCGGCACCGGGGTAGGTCGCGGAGCCGGCGGCGATCCCGACCACGCCCTGGGTGTACTTGTCGTCGGCCGGACCGGGGATCGGCCAGCGGGCGCCGACGTCGGCCGCCTCGAGCACCCACGCGTCGGGTTCGCCCAGGTCGAGCCCGATGTCGACGAGCTCGACGGGACCGCAGCGCGGCGCCGCGAGGACGTGCACCGGCTTGCGGGCCCCGAAGGTCACGGTGAGCGCGGCGTCGACCGCGGTGCCCTCGACGAGCCCCGTGTCCGCGTCGACGCCGCTCGGCAGGTCCACCGCGACGACCGGGACGCCGGCCGCGGCCGCCACCAGGGCGTCCGCCGGGGGCCGGAGCCCGCCCCGGCCGGAGATCCCGACGATCCCGTCCACCACGACGTCGGCAGATCTCACGATCTCGAGGGCGGCGGAGGCGTCCACGACCCTGCCCCGCGCCCGGCGGAACGCGGCCAGCCCGGTGGCGTGCGCCCGCTCGGGGGCCAGGAGCACGGCGGTGACAGCGGCCCCGGACCGGCGCAGCTCGGCGCCTGCCCACAGGGCGTCTCCCCCGTTGTCCCCGGCCCCGACCAGCAGGACCACCCGTCTCCCCGTCGTCGACACGAGGAAACGCCGGACCGCCACGGTGAGACCGTGGGCGGCCCGGCGCATCAGGGCGTCCTGCGGGAGGCGATCGAGCAGCGGTCGCTCCGCGGCCCGGATCCGGTCAGCGGTCCATACCCCGTACACGGGTGCCGACCGTAGGCGCTCAGACCTGGTTGATGTCGAACTTGACGTCCTTGCCCTCCACCGCGGTGACCTTCGCCACCACGTCGAACTTCTGGTCCGGCATCACGACGGTGCAGGTCAGGGTGGCGCCGACCTTCGCGTCGAGGTCGCTCGGGCAGGTGACCGACGTCGGCGCGGCCTGCAGCTGGTCCTGCACGGCGCTGGTGATCTGGGACTTCACGTCGTCGGCGGCGACGCTGTAGCTGCAGGCGCTGAGGCCCAGGAGCAGGCCCCCGGCCGCGACCAGTGTGCCGACGGTGCGGGCGATCCTGGCGTTCATGACGTCCCTCTCTGCTGGTGTTCGGGCTGCTCAGAACGCTATTCGTGGAGCGGGCCCCGATCATGGGTGGTGCCACCACACCTGCGTGGTGGGGTGGCACGACCGAGGTACGCGGTGCAGCGCGCAGGCCGACCCGGCGGTAGGTTCACCCCGTGAGCCGGACCAGCACGTTCACCCGTCCTCCCGCCCTGCGGAACGCGAAGGACGCGCTCGAGCAGCTGTCCCGGCCCGGGCCGAACGAGGTGCTGCGCGGCGATCTCGGGCTCGTCGGTATCCCCGGGGTCGTGTTCGCGCCGGCCGAGGGCCTCGGCCTGCCGGCCGTCGCGTTCGGGCACGACTGGGTGCAGCCGGTCTCCCGCTACGCCGAGCTGCTCCGCCACCTCGCGTCCTGGGGGATCGTCGCGGCCGCGCCCGGCTCGCAGGGCGGCCCACTGCCCAGCACGGCGCGGTTCTCCGCGGACCTGCGGACCACCGTGGAGGTCTGCGCGGGCGTGCGGTTGGGCGACGGCCGGATCAGCGTCGACTCCCGGCGCACCGCGCTGGCGGGGCACGGCGTCGGGGCGGGGGCCGCGTTGCTGGCCGCCGCCGGGCATCCGAAGGTCGCCGCGGTGGTCACGGTCGCGGCCTCGCAGACCCGGCCGTCGGCGATCGAGGCGGCCAAGGCCGTGTCGGTGCCCGCCCTGCACATCGTCGCCGGTCAGGACACGGTGGCGCCACCCGCCGGGCACGCGCTGCAGATCGCCGAGGCGGGCGCGGGCCGGCGCTGGGTGCGGACGCTCCCCAAGGCCGGGCACACGGACTTCCTCGCCGGGGTGCACTGGTCCGACCTGGTGCTCTCGGGCGGCCCGAACGCCAAGGTCCGGCGGATCACCCGGGCGCTGGTCACGGCGTTCCTGCTCAAGGAGCTGTGCGGCGAGGACCGGGTCGACGACCTGGTCGACGGCAAGGTGCCCGGTACCTCGCTCGACACCTTCGACTGATTCGCGATGGCGAACGGTTCCGGCCGTTCGCCCTCCGAGCTCGGCGGCGGGGCGCAGGCTGTCGGGATGCAGCCCGACCTGAGCCTCGATCCGGACGGCGCCGGGGCGGCCGCCGCGCAGGCGGCCCGGCTCGCGGCGGACCTCGGCGACCTCCACACCCGGATCCGCCGCCTCGGGTTCCCCGACGACCTCGCAGAGACGGTCTCCCGAGCGGCGGACGAGCTCGACGCGGCCACCGACCTCTTGCGGACGACGGCGACCGGGCTCCGGGAGGCCGACGCGGACGCCGCGCGGGCCTTCCGGTGGTGACCGGGCTCGAGGACGTGATCGAACGCCTCCGCCTGGCGGTGGCGGACGCGGCGCGGCTGGCCAGGGCGGTGCGGGAGAGCTGGGCGGGTCCGTCCGGCGAGGCCCTGGCGGACCGGATCACGATGGTGGGACGTGCCCTGGACCGTCAGGCCGACCGCGCGGCCGAGATCGCGCGCACCCTCGCGCAGGCCGTCACGGAGGAGGCCACCGGCCCGCTCGTCCCGAGCACGACCGGCCGCAGACCCTCGGAGTCGAGAGGCGTCCGCCTCCCCCTCCTCGCCGACACCCCCGACGAGCGCCCCCCGTGAACCCGCGAGTCGGCACTTTCGGGAGCCCGAAACACACGCTCACGACGCCGCTCAGGACGCGGCGGCGACGACCGCGGAGATCCGGCTCGCGGTGGCCTCGGCGAGCTCCTGGGTGGCGGCCTCGACCATCACCCGCACCAGCTGCTCCGTACCCGAGGGCCGCAGCAGCACCCGGCCCGTCTCGCCCAGCTCCGCCTCCGCGACGGCGACCGCCTCCGCAACCGCGGGCGACGCCGCGACCGCGGCCTTGTCCCCCACCGGCACGTTCTGCAGGACCTGCGGCAGCGGCGTGACGACGGCGGCCAGCTCGGCAAGCGACCTGCCCGTGCCCGCCATCCGGGCCATCAGCAGCATCGCGGTGAGCAGGCCGTCGCCCGTCGTGGCGTGGCCGGGGAGCACGACGTGCCCGGACTGCTCGCCGCCGAGGGAGAAACCGCCGGTGCGCAGCTCCTCGAGGACGTACCGGTCGCCCACCGCGGTGGTCCGCAGCGCGATCCCCGCCTCGCGCATCGCGAGGTGCAGACCGAGGTTGCTCATGACCGTGGCCACCAGCGTGTCCCCGGCCAGCCGGCCGCTCTCCTTCATCCCGAGCGCGAGGACGGCCAGGATCTGGTCGCCGTCGACCACCCGGCCGTCGGCGTCGACCGCCAGGCAGCGGTCCGCGTCCCCGTCGTGGGCGATGCCCAGGTGCGCCCGCTGCTCGACCACGGCAGCCTGCAGGGCCGCCATGTGCGTGGAGCCGACGCCGTCGTTGATGTTGAGGCCGTCCGGCGCGGCGTGCAGCGCCACGACCTCCGCGCCGGCCTTCGCGTACGCCTCGGGCGCGGCCTCGGAGGCGGCGCCGTGGGCGCAGTCGACGACCACACGGATCCCGGTCAGCGGGCGCGGGCTCGCGGCGAGCAGGTGCTCGACATAGCGCGCCAGCGCATCCGGCAGGTCCCGGATGCGGCCGATCGCCGCACCCGTCGGACGCTCGTGGGCGGCGTCGATGCCCTGCTCGATCTCGAGCTCGAGCGCGTCCGGCAGCTTGTGCCCGCCCGCGGCGAACAGCTTGATGCCGTTGTCCGGCATCGCGTTGTGCGAGGCCGAGATCATCACGCCGAGATCGGCGCCCAGCGCCGCGACGAGGTGGGCGACGGCCGGTGTCGGCAGGACACCGAGCCGGATCGCGTCCGCCCCGGCGGAGGTGAGGCCCGCGAGGACGGCGGCCTCGAGCATCTCGCCGCTCGCCCGCGGGTCCCGCCCGACGACGGCGACCGGTCGCCCGTCCCCGGAACGGTGGGCGGCGAGCACACGGGCGGCCGAGGCGGACACGGCAACGGCGAGCTCCGGGGTGAGGAGCTCGCCGTTGGCCAGGCCTCGGACGCCGTCGGTTCCGAAGAGTCGACGCATCCGTGGGCCCCTGATCAGCGCTTGGAGTACTGAGGCGCCTTGCGGGCCTTCTTGAGGCCGTACTTCTTGCGCTCGGTGGCGCGGGAGTCACGGGTGAGGAAGCCGGCCTTCTTGAGCGGCGGGCGGTCCTCGGAGTCGACCTCGATCAGCGCACGGGCGATCGCGAGGCGCAGCGCGCCCGCCTGGCCCGACGTGCCGCCGCCCCGGAGGTTGGCGAAGATGTCGAAACGCTCGGTCTTCTCGACCGTGACCAGCGGCTCCTTGACGAGCTGCTGGTGGAGCTTGTTCGGGAAGTAGGTCTCGAGCGACTTCCCGTTCAGCGTGAACTGGCCGGAGCCCGCCACGAGCCGGACGCGGACGATGGCCTCCTTGCGGCGGCCGACCGTCTGCACGGGCCGGTCGGAGAGGATCGGGGCCTCGACGGCGAACTCGTCGGCCGCGACCTCGGTCTCGCCCTCGGCCGCGTCGAACGCCGCGGCGTCGCCGATGGTGTAGTCCAGGCTCTCGCCGGCGGTCGCCTCGTCGGAGGCGTAGACCTCCTGGTCGGCGGACTCGGGGGTGCTCACGCTCTGTCCCTCTTCGTTGCTCTCGGGGGTGGTCACTGCGCGACCTGGATGATCTCGAACGGCTGCGGCTTCTGCGCCTCGTGCGGGTGCGACGGGCCGGCGTAGACCTTCAGCTTCTTCGCCATCGCCCGGCCGAGCCGGTTGTGCGGCAGCATGCCCTTGATGGCCTTCTCGACCAGCTTGTCCGGGTGCGACTCGATCATCTCGCCGACCGAACGCTGCTTGAGGCCACCCGGGAAGCCCGAGTGCCGGTAGACGAACTTGTCGTCCCGCTTCTTGCCCGAGACGGCGATCTTCTCCGCGTTGACGATGATGACGAAGTCACCGGTGTCCATGTGCGGCGCGTACGTCGGCTTGTGCTTGCCGCGCAGGAGCGTCGCCGCGTGGGTGGCCAGGCGACCGAGCACCACGTCGCTGGCGTCGATCACATGCCAGGCATGGGTGATGTCACCGGGCTTGGGGCTGTACGTGGGCACGGGTCTACCTCGTCGTTCTCGGGCTCGGGAGCTGCCTCGAAGTCAGTCTCTGTGTCTCGTGCGGTGACGCGGACGCCGACCGACCACCGTCAGGTGGCGGCACGGGTCTCCAACCCGCCGCACAACGAACAGTCAGGGTACCCGCCGCCCGGATGGGAGGTCACAACGACCCCCTCCGGACCACGAACGCCCTGATGGATGAGGGTACGCCCCGTGCCGGACGGCTCCGGCACGGGGCACCCCTCACGTCCAGCGCCGGGCGTTGGCCGCCTCGACCTGGCGGTAGCCCTGGTCGGCCTGGCCGAGGGCCGCGCCGATCCGCGCGAGCACCGCGGTGAGGTCCGCCGCGGCGGCGTCCCACTGCCGCTGCCGGGCCGCGTAGTCCGTGGCCGCCTGCCCCTGCCAGGTCGCGACCAGCGGCGCCAGCTCGCGCTCGAGGTCGTCGAGCTGGGCGTTGATGCGCTGTGCGGTCCCCGCGACGGCCGACTGCGCGGCCGCCAGCTCCGCGAACGTGACCTTGATCTCCGCCATCCCGGCCCCCTCAGCCCAGTGCCGCGCGGATGGACGACAGCGCGGCCGACCCGTCGGCCTCCGCCTGCTGGTAGGTCCGCCCGGACCCGACGATCGCCTCGCCGATCCCGCGCAGTGCCGCCGACAGCTGCCGCGCGTCGGTCTCCCAGCGGGCCATGAGCTCGCCGAACGCCGTCGCGGCCTCCCCCCGCCACGCCCCCGCCAGCGGGGTCAGCTGCGAGGCGAGCGCCCGGAGGTCGCCCTGCACGCGCTCGTCCGTGTCGAGCACCCGCTGCCCGGCGCGCGCCATCTCCTCGGTCGTCGTGCCGTAGCCGGCACCACCCGTCGGACTCGTCATGTGTCCTCCCTGGTTCGTGGTCGGGCGCAGCGTCGCAAGCGGGCGCCCCGCGCGGGCCGGAACGCGGGATTCCGTTCACCGGCGCGAATCAGTCGGCCCGGACCGAGCCGAGGACCACGGCGCAGGCCCGGTCCACCTCGGCCGATCCACCGGGCGGGTACCGGCAGCCGACGCTGAACTGGTCCGTCCCCGCCATCCGCACGTGCCACTCGACGACGGCGCCGCCCTGCTCCTCGCGGAACCGCAGCTCACCGTCCTCCTCGCGCAGCGGGCCGAGGGGCTGCCCCGCGGCGCGGGCCCGGGCGTGCCGGTCGCGCAGCTCGGCCGCGGCACGGGCCGGTTCCTCCCGCGAGTCGTAGCCGAGCGGCGTCCGCTCCACCGCGACCAGCCCGGTCCCGTCGGGTGCGGAGGCAGGGACGAGCAGGGTCCGGCGACGGGTGGGCTCACCCCCGGCGTGCTCCCATCCGTCGGGCAGCACGAGCTCGTACCCGTACTGCGCGAGGACGGGCCCCGGGACGGGCAGCAGCCGCCCGGCCCCGAGCAGCGCGGCGACCACCACCAGACAGGTGGCGACGAGTGCGGCGCGGCGCCGCACGGGACGCCCGGCCGCCGGAGGCGTGATCCACCGGGCCCGCGCCCCGGCCGGCCCCACCCCCCGCGAGTCGGCGGTTCCGGTAGCCCGGGTCGCACCTCGGCGACGCGCAGGCCCCCGGGGTGCCGCAGAGCCCGGCGACCCCGCGCCCGGAACCGACCGGGCCGCCGGTGGGACCGCGCCGATCCGCCGCCCCGTCCCGAGCAGCACCGCCGTCCCGAGCAGCACCGCCACCTCGGGCCGCTCCGCCACGACCACCCGCAGCCCGGCCTCGTCCATCAGCTCGGCGAGCAGCGGTGTCCGCGCCACCCCGCCGACCAGCAGCACGGGTTCGGACGACCGGTCCCCGGCCAGCAGGTCCGCTGAGGGTCGAACCCCGGCCAGCAGGTCCTCTGCTGGTCGGACCCTGACCAGCAGGTCCTCCGATGGTCGGACCCCGACCAGCAGGTCCTCCGGCCCGCGCGCCACCCCGGCCACCTCGGCGACGATCCGCGACAACAGCGGCCGGACCGCCTCCCGCACCGCCTCCGCCGTGACCCGCACCCGCCCCTCCCCGACGCCGATCGTCGCGGCGGGCTGCAGGGACAGCGTCTCCCGCAGCACCGTGACGTCCGCGATCCGCCGCGGCGGCCCCGGCAGCAGCGCCCCGACCGCGGCGTCGAGGTCCCGGCCGCCGACCGGGACCTCCCGCACGAGCCGCCCGTCCCGCGTCACCCGCGCGGCCACCAGCCCGACGTCGACGACCAGGCCCGCACCGGCGCGGGCCAGCACGAACGGCTCCCCCGGCCCGAACACCGCCGCCGCGCGGGCGGGCGTGGTCCCCGCCGCCACGATCCCCAGCAACGCGGGCCCGGGTCCGGCCACCCGGGTGCCGGTGCGGCCGGGGTCGACCACCAGCGTCACGGATCGACCCAGGCGAGCTGCACGAGCCGCGCCCCGTGCCGCCGGTCGACGAGGACCCCGCGCCCGGGCGGCTGCGGCCCGGCCCGCACCGCGCCGACCAGCGCGCCCTCGTCCGGGCTGCCGTGCATCACCAGCGCGGGCCCGCCGAGCTCGCGCAGCCGCCCCACCAGCGGATCGAACAGCGCCCGCCCGGCCCCACCGGTCCGCCGCGCGAGGACGAGGTGCAGCCCCACGTCCGCGGCCTGCGCCAGGAAGTCCGCGAGCGGCGCGAGCGGGCTCGGCGCGGCGGCTCCGGCCGGGGCGACCAGGTCGTAGTCGTCCACCAGGACGTAGACGTCCGGGCCGCTCCACCAGTCCCGCGCGCGCAGCTGGTCCGCGGTGACCTCCGGGCCCGGCAGCCGCCCGCGCAGGCTCGCGGCGACCTCGGCCGCCGCCTCGGCGATCGCGGCGGGAGTGCCCGCGTGTGCGATCAGGTGACTCTCCGGCACCGAGCCCAGCAGCGACCGGCGCGGGTCGATCACCACGATCCGCGCCTGTTCCGGGGTGAACCGCCGCGCGACGGCGTGGGCCACGAGCCGCAGCAGCGCGGTCTTGCCGCTGCGCCCGTCGGCGAAGCAGAGCAGGTGCGGCTCGGCCGGGTCCAGCAGCACGGTCTCCAGCCGCTCCTCGTCGACGCCCAGCGGGAGCCCCCCGCCGCCGGCGTCCCGCAGCGATCCGGCGGGCACGAGCTCCGGGAGGAGCCGGACCGGCGGGAACCCCGGTCCCGGAAGGGGCTGTGGCACACCGGGTTCCGCCACGACCATGGCCGCGCCGTCCGGCGCCAGGCCGTGCCCCGGGCGGGCAGGCACGGCCGCGGCACGACGCCGGTCCACCTCCGAGTCCCCCGGCTCCCCCAGCCGCAGCTCCAGCCGGGTGCCCAGCTGGTCCTTGAGCGCCGGCCGCAGCTCCGCCCAGCGATGCACGGACAGCGCGAGGTGGACACCGAGGGCGAGGCCCCGCGAGGCCAGTGAGGCAAGGCGGGCCGCGGGATCGTCGGTCGGCCCACCCGGCGGGTCCGCGCACAGGGCCCCGTACCCGTCGACGACGAGCAGGACGTCCGTCGCGGGCTCCTCGCCGAGCTCCCCGGCGGCCCGCCGAGCCCGGAACTCCTCCACCGAGCCGATCCCCGCCCGACGGAACAGCGCCTCACGGCGGGTGACGATCCCCAGCACCTCGGCGAGCGTGCGCCGCACCAGGTCCGGCTCACCCCGGCCGGCGACGGTCCCGACGTGCGGCAGCGCGTCCAGGCCGGCGAGCGCACCGCCACCGAGGTCCAGCACGTGGATCCCGAGCTCGGCCGGTGAGTGGGTGCGCGCGAGCGCGGTGACCAGCGTGCGCAGGGCCGTCGACCTCCCCGCCCGCGGACCGCCCGCGACCGCGACGTGCCCCGCCGCGCCGGACAGGTCCACCAGCAGCGGGTCCCGCCGTTGCAGCGCAGGGCGGTCCACCACACCGACGACGGCCCGGAGCCCACCCGGCGGCCCCGGATCGAGCTCGGCGAGCGCGGGCGGGGTGTCGAGCGGCGGCAGCCAGACCTGGTGTGCCGCAGGGCCGGTCACCGCGGTGAGGGCCTCGACGGCGGTGTCGAGCAGCGAACGCCCGCCCGGCTCCGCGACGGCCGTCTCGACCGCGCGCACCGGCGCCGCGGTGAAGCGGTACGCGTGCCGCGCCCCGGCGACCGGAAGGGGTTGTCCCGCGCCGGACACGTAGGCGGAACGGAAGCGGACGAGCTGGTCCGTGCCGGCGCTGAGGATCGCCGAGCCCGGGGTGGGCGGCAGCGAGTGCGCGTCGGTCACGCCGAGGACGGCGCGCGACTCCGCCGGGGAGAAGGTGCGCAGCGCGATCCGGTACGACAGGTGCGACTCCAGCCCGCGCAGCCGGCCCTCGTCCAGGCGCTGCGAGGCCAGCAGCAGATGCAGCCCCAGCGAGCGCCCCAGCCGCCCGACCGTCACGAAGAGGTCCACCAGCTCGGGCCGGCGGGCGAGCAGCTCGGAGAACTCGTCCACGACGATCATCAGCACGGGCAGCGCCGGCAGCTCCCGCCCGTCGGCCCGGGCGGCGTCGAGGTCCGCGACGCTCGCCAGGTTCCCGGCCGCGCGCAACAGCTCCTGGCGGCGGGTGATCTCGCCGCCGATCGCGTCCGCCATCCGGTCGACCAGCGCCGTCTCGTCCGCCAGGTTGGTGATCACCGCCGCGACGTGCGGCAGCCCGGCCAGCCCGAGGAAGGTCGCGCCGCCCTTGAAGTCCACGAGGACGAGGTTCAGCTCGTCCGAGCCGTGGGTCAGCGCCAGGCCGAGCACCAGCGTGCGCAACAGCTCGCTCTTGCCGGACCCAATCCGGAAGCACACCTAAATTGCGCCCCCGAGAGGTGCAGCAACACCGACTCGGGGACGACTTGATCAGCCCAGGAGCTGACCCAATGTCAGATCGTCGCACGACCACCCTGACCGTCCCGGCCCACGATCACGTGTCCTGGTGCCGGAATCACGACGTCAGCCTGTTCGACAGCCAGTGCTCGACCGAGCGGTGGCTTCTCGTCGCCGACTACGACCTCCCCTCCGACCCCAGCCGGGTCGTGCTGTCCGCGTTCCAGCACTCGCTGCTGCGCGAGGACACGCAGCGGTGGGAGCACGACGCCCCGCTGATCGAGCTGTTCCTGCCCACCGACGAGCCCGGTCAGGCCGCCTATGCGGTCCTCACCCCGGCCGAGGCCCGCAAGGTCGCCGCGGAGCTGCTGAACCTCGCCGAGCTCGTCGAGACGGAGACCGGGCGGTGCGCGCGATGACGACCACCCTGTCCCCCGCCATGACGATCTACGGCGGGCTGACTGCCGAGGACAAGGCTGCGCTCGCGTGCCCGTACTGGTGCGGCGAACCCGCCGGGCATGGCATCACCGACGACGAGATCGACCGCTTCGGTGAGCTCATCCGGGTGCACCTCAGCCGTGAGGTGGTCGCGGTCGAGAAAGCCCACCACTCCGGCCGCCCGGTCACCGTCCAACTCGACTACTGCGTCAGCCATGACGGCCAAGGGGTTGACGCCGATCCGACTGTCCTGCACGTGTACGGGGAGCCGGACCCTGGGCTGACCCTCGACGAGGCCAAGGCCTTGGCTCAGGTCATCACTCTGGTTGCGGAGTCGGTCCGATGACCGGGCTGTGGGCGACGTTCCTGGGTGTGGTGTCCGAGCGGACGCGGGCCTCGTCGAACCGGGCGTGGTCGCGGGTCGACCGCCCGGCCCGTCACGGCTGGACCGGTACCGACGAGCAGCTGCAGATCCTGCAGAAGGTCTACGCGCACCGGCTGCGGAAGATCGGGGCCGGGCGATGAGCGCGCCGGCCACCAAGTGGTGGCAGGAGCCCGCGCGACCGGAGATGCCGCAGCGGATGCCTCGCGACCCGGAGCCCGGGCGCGGCCCGGAGATGGTCGCTGCGCCCGGTCAGGTACCACGCCCGCTGATGGCGCACGGTCTGCACGAGGCTCTGTGCGGCTTCAAGACGACGACGCCGCACCCACTCGACGGGCGCCTCGAACAGTGCCACGGGTGCCGTAGCTGGCTGGTCGCTATCCCCGACGCGATGCGCCGGCGGTGGGGCCAGTGAGCGGGCAGAAGTCGCTTGAGAGGTCGATGGCGCGCAGGGCGGAACCGACCGTCCTCGCCCTCGTCATCGCAGCTGCGCCGTGGGTGATGTGGTGGATCGGGTGGCCCGTGCTCGTCGTGTTCGGCGTGCTGATCCCGGTGGCGATCCTGTGGATCTGGGTGCCGCCGATCCTGCGGGCCCGCCGCCAGCTGGCACGCATCCAGCGCCGCGAGCCACGCACGGCTGGCCCAGTCCGCCGCGCGGTAGCGAAGGTGACGGATCCGGCGCTGGCCGCCGCTCTCGAGGCGGAGGACGAGTACGAGGCCGGACTGGCCGACTACCTCCCGCTCGGTGAGGTCGAGCGCCCCGAGGGCGAGGCAGCGGCATGACCGGACCCGCGCCGAGGTGGGTGCGGGTTGTGACCACGGCGGCGGTCTCCATCGTCGCCGTGGTCGCGGCCATCGCGTCCTACGTTCACATTCACACGCTCGCGGTTGAGGCCGGTGAGGAGTGGCGGGCGATCCTGATCCCGCTGTCGGTCGACGGGATGCTCGTCGCGGCCTCGATGGTCATGCTGGTCCGCCGCCGGGCCGGGGAACGGGCAGGTGCGCTGCCCTGGATCGGGCTGATCCTTGGCCTCGTCGCGTCCCTCGCCGCGAACGTGGCCGCCGCCGACCCCACGGTGCTGTCGTGGGTGGTGTCCGGGTGGCCACCGCTCGCGCTGGCCGTCTCGTTCGAGCTCCTCATCCGTGTCACCCGCGAACCGGGCCCGGTCGTGGAGGCCGGATCAGAGCCCGCTGAGATCGACGCTGACGCCCTTGCCGACCCCGACCCGGGTGAGTGGTGGGTGGATGCACCCGCTGCGGGTGAGCTGGTGGGCGACACGACCCGCGCCGCCGAGCTGGTCCGGTCCGGGATGGGCCGGCGCAAGCTCGCCAAGACGCTCAATGTGTCCGAGCACGAGGCCCGGCAGCTGCTCGAGCGACACCGGGAGGTGGCGTCGTGAGCGCCGAACCAATTGAGCAGCCGGCCGAGGTGGAGCCAGAGCCGGTGGACCGGATCCCGGAGCCGCGCAAGACGGCGTTCGACAGGATCACCGCCCACCGGGAGGGCACCAAGAGGCCCGTCGTGTTGCCGTGGCTGCGGGAGCGGGAGCAGCGGGCGGCGATCCTGCGATGGGCGGCCGGCTACAGCGGCCACGTCGCCCTGTTCCATCTGGTTCGTCTCCCGGTCTACGGGTGGCGGGTCGCCCGGCGTTCCCCGGTGGGGGCGTGGCGGGTGTCGAGGTGGGTGGTCGACGGGATGACCGACGCCGAGGCCCGCCCGCTGCGCCGTTCCGCAGTGGCTCGCGACGACGTCACCGAGTACCTGCGCTTGGCCCGCGAACGCAACGCGCGGGTGCGGCACCGGGCGCTCGCCGCCGTCCTGCTCGGTGTCCCGCTACTGGGGTTCGCGCTGTGGCTCGTGTTCGCCGCGACCGGGTTGGCGTTCTGGGCGGCGCTGGTCGTCGTCGTGGGCGGGCTGGGTGTGGCCGGGAGGGACCGGGAGAAGCCGTTGATCTCGAAGGCGACCACGCCCGCTTACCTCGCCCCGGTCCTGCGCCGCGATGCGGTGGACACGGCGTTGCGGGCGCTGCCCGGGATGAAGCGGGACGCGGTCATCGAGTACCCGCACGAGATCTTCCGCGACGGCCCCGGCTATCTGTGCCATGTCCGGTTGCCGCACGGGTTCACCGTCTCGAAGGTCCTCGGCCTCAAGGAGGAGCTCGCCAACGGTCTGCGCCGCCCCACCGGGGCGGTGTGGCCCGAGGGTGATGACGACGACGCCTCGATCCTCAAGTTGTGGGTGGGGTTCCAGTCCATGGGCAAGATGCGCCAGCCGGCGTGGCCGCTGATGAAGGGGCAGGCCGACTTCTTCCAGCCCATCCCCTACGGCACCGACAACCGGCTGCGCACCGTCAAGATCACCCTGTTCGAGAACAACATCGTGTGCGGGGCGATCCCGGGTGCCGGCAAGTCCGCGGCCATCCGCACCATCGCCCTGGGCGCAGCGCTCGACCCCACGGTGCAGCTGCGGTTGTGGTCGCTCAAGCAGAACGACCTGGCCGCGCTCGAGCGGATCTCTCACACCTTCGGCTACGGGCTCACCGACGATGTCCTCGAGGCCTGCCTGGCCGACCTCGCCGCGCTGAAGAAGGAGATCATCCGCCGCACCACGGTCCTGTCGAAGCAGCCCAAGGAGCTGTGCCCGGACGGGAAACTCACCCGCCAGCTGGCCAACCGCCGGGACCTGGGGCTACAGCCCATCGTCATGGTGATCGACGAGTGTCAAAACCTGTTTTCTCACGAGGAACACGGGGGTGCGGCCGGGAAGCTCGCGATGGACGTGATCAGGATGGGCCGCGCCTACGGGGTGGTGCTGATCCTGTGCACGCAACGCCCCGACACGAACAGCCTGCCGAAGGGGGTCTCGGCCAACGCCGGGGTGAAGATCTGCCTGCGGATGACCGACCACCAGGCCGTGGACATGGTCCTCGGGACCGGGGCGCATTCCCGGGGGCTCAAGGCGGAGCTGTTCAAGCAGTCCGAGAAGGGCGTCGGCTACGTTCTGGGCGCCACCGACGAGGACATTGTGGCCCGCTCGTTCTACATCGACGCGATCGCCGCGGACCGGATCGCCGAACGCGCCCACGCCCTCCGTGTCGAGGAGGACCGCATCACTGGGCACGCCCTCGGGGTGGAGGCCGACGAGGCCGAGGAGAAGGCCGCCGGGTTCGACCTGCTCGAGGACCTCATCCAGGTCATGACCGACCAGGGCCTGACCTGGATGTGGAACGTGGCCGCGGTCGGGGCACTCGCGACCCTGCGCCCGGAGGTGTGGGAGGGGCTCAACGAGGCCTCCATCGGGCAGCTGCTCGCCAAGCGGGGTGTCACCACCCGACCGCTGAACCGGAAGGACCCGCTCGACCCGCCAGGATCGCCGCGACGGCACCTGACCGGGTTCGAACTGGCCGACGTCCAC
Source organism: Pseudonocardia ailaonensis (assembly GCF_039531635.1). NCBI lineage: Bacteria > Bacillati > Actinomycetota > Actinomycetes > Pseudonocardiales > Pseudonocardiaceae > Pseudonocardia > Pseudonocardia ailaonensis. The sequence goes on from NZ_BAAAQK010000028.1 coordinate 422,353, forward strand.
GCCGCCCGCAACATCCACAGAGGCGAACTACGGGCGCTCTGAGAGGGCCGCAGGCGGGTCGACGGGTCACCCCAAGGGTGTCGACACGTCGACCCGCCTCCGTCACCCAACATCAACACGCTGACCAGCGAAGATCCGCGACCGTCAGCCCCGTCAACCCACCCCGGGAGAACCCCATGATCTGGCTCATCCTCACCGCCCTGGCCCTACTCCTGCTCGCCGCGCTCGCCTACCAGGTCCGCTGCGCCATCTCCCCCTTCGGGAAGCACGGCCGGCGCCGGCTCATCTACTGGGGCCGCGGCTGGTGGCGCGGGGAGCAGTCCGTGGCCCGCGACGAGTAACGGAGTACGGCCAGTAACCGACTAACCACTCGGGTGAACGAGGTGCTTGTGGTCGTGGCCTGCTCGGACCACAGTCGTTACTCCTTCCAGCTAGGCGACCTTGTCAGCCCACCGAGGTGAACCTCATAGTGAACTCACCTGCTGGCCCCGACACTTGGTAGTAGCGTCGAGGATCCGCGGGCCTGACAGGAAGGTTGGACCGGGACCTGTGGGACCGACTCCGCCGAAGCGGTTGCGCAGGATGGTTGAGCTGGCTGAGGAGAAGGGTTGGACGTATGACGAGACGTCGGACGGCCATCCTCGTCTCAGCCCGCCCGCTGGACTTGCTGATCCCTACAAGGACGGGCGGCCCGCAGCTCCCGTGATCTTTGGGAAGACGCCATCGGACCGTCGGGGCGACAAGAACGCCGCTTCGCACCTACGGCGCCTCGGAGTCGAGATTCCGCACAAGGGCCACACTCAGGGGAAGGAGAACCGATGATCGAGTTCACTGTCGAAGCGACCGTTCCGGCGGTAGCGGATGATGAGTGGTCAGACCTTCTTCGTGTCCTTGACCTTGTCCCGGGGACTCTCCTCCTGCAGGACGCGGAGGAACCGACTCTGATCTTCCCGGTGACGGCTGATAGCCCGACCAAGGCGATGTTGTTCGTCGACGGCATCTCCAAGCTCGTTGGCCTCACCCTCGAGTCGGTCCTTGTCAGGCCGACACCGGACGAGGACTTCGATCTTGATGACTACGACGACCTGGCAGGCGAGGAAACCGCTGCCGAACAGGCCGTTCAGGAGTGGGTGGACTCCGTTCCCGCGTTCGACCGGAGAGTTACTGAGGACGGCGTGATCGAGCGCGTCTGAGGTTGGAGCGCACACTTTCGTCTGATACAGCTCAGCCCTGGACTTCCCACTCGGAAGTCCAGGGCTGAGCAGGCTGGTTTCCTTGCCACGCCCGGCCGATGGCCCGTGCCCGCCTTCCCAGAAGATGCGGTACCGAGTCGAATGTCGCCGGCTCTGCAGCCCGGCTCTATTTCTCCGTGACGTGCTCGACCGTCGTCACGGTGCCCGTCACGAGCGCGTACGCCTGCGCCAACGTCCGGATCCCTCCGACGTTCAGCCGATCGATCTCTGCAGTGGCGTCCTTGATCGCCAGCAGCAGAGCGTCCTTGACTTCGTCCTCGTTTGCCATGGCGGCGGACACTAGCGGGTGACAGCGACGACACCGTCTGTAAAGGTCCGGGTCTGCCCCCGCTCCCCCGCAGTGTGCAGGGACAGACCCGTCGACCAACGGGGCCGTGAGATCCGGCGGCACCCCGCTGTCTCGCTCAACGAGCCGCATTCGACCCGGACACGCCCTTCACTCGAACGTAGGGCTCGGACATGAGCCACAGCGGGATGAGCCGGTCGATCTCCTCGTCGGTCATCAGCGGGTCAGCCTGGGCGGAAGCGCGGATGGCGTCGGCCGCTTCCTTACCGAGCTGGGCGACGGCCTCGTCGTAGATGCTCATGTTTCGGTCGTTCCAACGGCCAAGATCGATCTTGGCAGAGGCGTGAACAGCGGGAGCAGGATCTTCAGCTGCTCCTCGGTCGGCGGCGGCGCGTTGTCGACTCTGGCTTGGATACGAGCCACCGCCTCGGGTCCGAGGAGCTCACAGGCCTCTTCGTACGTCATGCCGGATCCAACGATCGGGAACTGTCGGTGGTCCGTGGCAAGGTGCCCGGCGTGATGGCCTACCTCGTGGACGGGCACCGACGCACCGAGTGCGTCGAGCTCGATCCGAACCCGGACGACACCCCGCCGACCCTCATCGACATGCACAACACGAGCAACGGGTAACGGCTCGATCGCACAAAGCGACGAGAACGAGATGGAAGCGAACCAGGCCCACGAGTTGCTCGCCCGTCCACCGGGTTTCTCTCAACCGGACAGCAACGTCGACAACTGGCGTGTGTGCTCGGTATGCGGGTCGCTGGTTCAGGAAACCGGAAAGCACCGCCGCTGGCACGAGGCTGTCGGCCAGCTGCTTCCCGTCGGCAAGCGCCCGCCAGAGCAGCCCGGAAGGACCTCGAATGTCTGGTGAATCCTGTCCGACCTGTGGCGCTGAGCTAACTCGGCTGTCCACCGAGAGCACTGGCCCGTGGTGGAGGTGCGTCGACGACAGCGAGCACGAGTTCGTGCGCGGACCGGATGGGCGCTACATCCCGCTGCCCCGGCAGTAGCTCGCCCCGCCTCGACGAGCCTGGTCCGGGTCTGCCCCTGCTTCCCCCCGCATTGTGCAGGGGCAGACCCGTCGACCAACGGGGGCGTGAGATCGGCGGCACCCGCTACCGGACCCAACGAGCCGCAGCCGCCCTGGACACGGATACCACCCGAACGTGTCACCTGCGGGAGACCCTCTCACCGCGCCACCCGCTGCGGACAGGCCTACCGTCCCCGGCGTGAGCTCCACCGGCATGCACGTCCCGGACAGGCATCTCCGCGCGGACCTGCACATGGGCGCCGATCACTCGGTCATCACCGTCGTCGGGGAACTCGACAGCTCCAGCGTGGAAAAGTTCCGGGACGCGGTCCGCCGAGCGCTGATCGGTGGCACCAGGATCCTCGTGGTTGACCTCGGGCCGATCACGTTCCTCGGCTCTGCCGGCCTGGCTGCGCTGATGTGGACCGACAAGATCGGCCGCCGTGTCGACACGTCGGTGCGGTTCGTGTGCCCGCCGGAGAACCGACTGGTGTCCCGCCCGATCGAGCTCACCGGGCTCGCCGCCTATCTTGCTCTGTTCCCTACCCAAGTCGACGCGGCCCAGTGGCGGCTTCCACACGACGGCCAGGTGTAGGAATCTTCGGGCTGGGCAGCCAGCCTGTGGGGACCCCAGGGTCCAGCAGTGCGGCCTCACGGTCCCCTGACGCAGCCCCGATCCCGCCCCCCGTGATCGGGGCTGCGTACCCCCAAACGGCGGCTACCGGAAGATTCCCAGCGCCGCGACTGTGCGCATCCGGCGGGCGACCGCGTCCGCGGTGTTCTCGTCCGGGCGTGCGATGACGTCGCCGAAGTTGACCTGCACCGACCGCTGCAGTCCGGTCACGTCCTTGCGCAGTGCCCGGACCTCGGCGACCAGCGGGCCGAAGTTCCCGCCCGAAGACTGGACTGCGGACAGGGTCACGGCGCGGGCGAGCTCGCGGCCGGCGAACCCTCCGTCCGCGTACGCCCGCGCCACCGTGTAGCCCATCCGCCGGGCGGTCTCCTCAAAGATCTGCCGGGACCTGCTCGAGGCGTTGATCGGGATGTAGGCCTCGTCGTCGCGCAGCCGATCCCCGACGACCCGCCAGGTGTTGGGCGGGACGATCTTGGCCAGACCGCCCTGCATGGAGCGGAGCTTGCGCCCGGCGTAGGCGTAGCCGCCCCCGGCGAACTGGGCGATCCCGCCCGCGGCCATCGGGGACACGATCCCGCCCATGGCCTGCGGGGTATTGGGCCGGCCGGTGCCACCAGCACGGCCATCCGCGTGGGTCTGAGTCACAACGTCGATGTAGGCGGTGCGCCTGCGGGCGGCCTCGTTGATGGCGGCTTCCGCGGCCGCCGTGGCCGCGTCCACCTTGATGATCGCGGTTCTGCCGTTGCCGTAGTCCACGACGGCGTTGATCGTCCCGTCGGCGTTGACCCTGTTCCCGTTGAGCGTGATCGTCGCGATCTGCTTGTTTCCGTAGGTCACGGTGCCGTCGATGGCGCCGTGTGCCGGGTCGGGCTTCGCATCCAGGGTGATCTTCGCGACCTGGCCGTTGCCGTAGTCCAGGGTGCCCTGGATCTTCCCGTTCGCCGGCTTCTGGTCGGCGTCGACCTTCACCGTCGCCGTCGAGGTGGACGCCACCTGGATGAAGGAGTTCAGCGCGTCCCTCGCCGCCTGGTCGTGCGCGACGATCTCGAACGACCCGTTGGGAAGCTGCTTGATCTCGAAACCCATCGACTGCAGCTTCGAGCGGGCCTCGTCGGTCAGGGCGTCGACCACCACCGACTTCCCCGGCGGCAGGTTGGCCACCATGGTGTTGACCTGGAACAGGTCGGTCAGGGTCTCATCGGCGTTGGTCTTGATCTGGAACTCGGTGACCGCCGGGATGAGGCCGGCGGCGTCCGCGAGCTCCCTCGCCTTCGCTGCGCTCAGACCGGCATCGGTGGCCGCCTTGATGAACTGGGCCCGCATTTGCTCCATGGCCGCGGTGCCCTTGGCGACCGCGCCCTCGATGCTGCCCATCTGCAAGGCGTTCTTGCCGATGTCGAGCGCAGAGCGCTGCGCGGACGCGCCGAGCTTGTCGAGCTGGTCACGGGCCGAGGCGAGCAGCGGACCGCCCCTCGCGATGCCCTCGAAAACGCCGCCCTCAGTGATCAGCTTCATCGACGCGGCGAAGATGTCCGCGGCCTGCTGGGTGGCGAGCAGCTCCTCCTTGCTCTTGGTCAGCATCGCGTTGGTCTGGACGAGCTGGTCGACGATGGCCTTGTTCGCCGCCGCCGCGTCCTTGAGCTTGCCGCCGTAGATGTCGAGCATCGCCGCCGCCTCGGGGCCGACGTCGCGGGCGTACTTCGCGATCGCCGCGTTGACCTTGTCCTGCGATGCGGCGTTGCCCAGGCTGTAGCCGTTGAGATCATCGAGTGTGATCCCGTAGTCCTTCAGGTTCGCCAAAAGGATCTTCGTGTTGTCGTTCTGCTCCACGAGCGACCGGTTCCCACGAGTCACGGAGTCCGTGACGAGCCGCTGCGACTCGGTCTGCCCAGTGAGGGCGTCCACGTACAGCTTCGTGCTCACGCCGAGGTCGTTGACCGTCTTGGCTCGGCCGGACTCGACCTCCTTCGCGGCGATGTTCTGCCGGGTGTTGTCGGTGATCGCCCCGGTCGTCTCGTTCAGGGTGCCCTTGAGCTCCTGCTGACGGGCCACCAGCGCCGCGGCGTCGGCCTCGGTCCGGCGGTGCGCGTCAGCGAGGAAGCCAAGGGCGGTGACACCCGCAGTGATCGCGAGGCCCCAGGGACCGCCGAGGGCCCCGATCAGGCCGCCGAGGCCGGTCTTCACCAGGCTGCCGGACGCGGCGGCCACACCACCGATCCCGCCCGTGAGGCGGGTGAACGCGCCGATGGAGCCGTCCGCGGCCTGCCCGGAGGCCAGGATGCGGTCCCGCACCGTGGTGAACGAGTCCGCGGCCTTCGCGATCGTCGCCGACTTCTCCGAGAACACCTGCACCGCCGCGCCCGCGGTGGAGATCGAGGTGCCCGAACCCTCCGCCGCCGACTTCACCCGCGCCATGGCGTCGGTGAAGCCCTGGGCTCGTTGCTGGGCGACCGCGTAGTAGGAGCCCAGCTTCGACACCGACTCACCCGACGCCGACGCCAGCTGCGCCTGCAGCTTCGCTTGCTCGTTGAACCGGATCAGCCCGTCCGGCTTGAGCGCGTCGATGGCGCGGACCAGCTTCGAGCTCGACGTGGCCGCACCCTCCAGCCCCGTCCCCGCGCCCACCGCGGCGGCACGCATCCCGTCGAGCCCGGTCGGGATCGCGGTCGTCTTCGCCCGCAGGTTGTCCAGGTACGAGCCGGCCAGCTTGAACGCCGCGAACGCCGCCGCAGCCGCCTGCACCGGCGTCGGGAGCCCCGCGAACAGCGACAACAGCCCACCGACGAGTGACCCGATCGGGCCCAGGACCCGGGTCAGGACCTCGACCCCGTTCGCCAGGACGGTCACGGTGCCGGTGAAGATCGACGTCGCCCCGTTGCCGCGCTCGAAGCTCGCGAACAGATCCGACAGGCCCTTGCGCACCGGCTCGGCCGCAACACCCAAGTTCACCAGAACCTTGCGCCCGGCCTCCAGGACCCGCTCCAGGCCACCCGCGTCGATGCCCTTCCCGGCCAGCAGGTCCGACACGTTCTGCAGCCCGTCCGCGCCACCACGCGCCAGGTCCGCGAGCGGCCCCTTGATCAGGTCGTAGATGGACAGGGCGACGTCCTCGGCGGAGCCCTGCAGCTCATCCATCGCCCCCGACAGGCCCTGCGAGTTCGCCGCAGCCGCCTTCGACGCAGCACCCTGCTGCCGCACCGCCTCCCCGAGATCCCGGAACTGCCCGACCCCCTGGGTGGCCAGCACGTTCGCCGCGGCCATGCCCTCGTTGCCGAACGCGACCGCCGCCGCCGTAGCGAACTCCTGATCAGTCATCCGACCCTTGGCCGCGGTCAGCTGCGAAGTGATCGCCTCCAGGCCCCGGAACTTCCCGGTCTGGTCGAACGCCGAGATCCCCAGCTCGTTGAGCGCCTTCTTCGCCGGCCCACTCGGCGCCGCGATCGACGCCAGCACGCCTCGCAGCGCGGTGCCGGCTTCCGAGCCTTTGATGCCCGCGGTGGACAGCAGCGCCAGGGCGGTGGTCGTGTCCTCCAGGCTGATCTTCAAACCGGCCGTGACCGGGCCGACGTACTTCAAGGACTCCCCGAGATCACGAACATCCGTGGTGCTCGCGTTCGCCGCAGCGGCGAACACGTCGGTGACCCGGGTCGCATCGGCCGCAGACAGCCCGTAGGTGGACAGCGTGTTCGCCAGCAGTGACGCGGCCTCGCCACCCTCGAGCATCCCCGCCCGCGACAGCACGATCGCGTCCCGCGCGACCCGCATCGAGTCATTGACGCTCAGGCCGGCCTTCGCCAGCTCCTCGATCGCCGACGCGGCCTGCGACGAGCTCGTGCCCGCCAGCGACGCATCCGTGCCCAGCTCCCGGGCCCGCGCGGACACCTTCGCCATCTCGGCCGCGGACGCCCCGCTGGTCGCCTGGATCCGCGACAGGGTCGAGTCGAACTCGTTGCCGACCTTGACCACCGCGGCGATCCCGGCACCGGCACCGAGCAGGCCGACCCCGAGCGCCGCGGCGATCGCTTTGCCTGCCGAACTGGCGATCCCGGCCGAGGACCGCAGTCCGCCCTCAAGCTTCGCAGGGAACGTCCGGAGATCCGGGTCCACCAGGATCTCAATTTTACCCCCGGGGATGGGGACCACCTCCACGCATGAAATGGGTCGCGAGAGGAGGGCTTCACTCTCGGATGTCGACCCGCATCGCGCGGGGGTAAAAGGGCGTCGCGCCCCGAAGTCCAACTAGCCGGGAATCGCTCCCGACTTCACTGCAATCATGGTCCCACAGAACAACCGCGGAACCTATCTTCACCTGCGGTTATGCCGGGTCCGGGTCGAACGCCGCCTGCTGCCGGGCCGGGTCCGCGAAATACGGTCGCCGCGACGGGAACGTCTCGAACATCTGTTGCCTCGTGGCGCCCACCCGATCAGCCCACTCCCGGGCCGCGGCCCAGTACCGGCGGCGCACCTTCTCGTAGACAGCCAAGTCGAACCCGGCCTGCAGATCGGGGACCTCATCCGGGCGTAGCCACAGCTCCACCACCGGGCCAGCCGCCAGCTCCTCCGGCACCCCGACCTCGTCCACGTCAACGACCGGAGGCCTACGACGCCGCATCACAAGCCACCCCCTCCGCCTCACGGATCAGCCGGCACGCTGCCCACCACGACAAACCCTGCGAGGCCGCCCACCGCTCCCGAGCACGACGCAGGTTCTGCCGGGCGGCGACCTGCATCGCCACCACCTCCGCCTCCTCCACCGTGCCCCCCATCGGCGTGTGGTTGGACCCGTACCGCTCCCGCCCGAGACGACGCGCCTGGTCCCGCTCGGCCGCCGTCAACCACCCCTCGATCAGGCCCCGCCCACAGCCCGGCCACAGCAGCTCCACCGGGACTTCCGGCCCGTCCAGGCGGACCGGCGGACGTCTACGCATGACGCCGCCCACCCGACGGCCGGTCGTGCTTCTCCCGCTCCATCGCCCACCGGGTGTTCGCCGCCTTCCGCGCCGTGGCCGTCGCCGGGCTTTCCACCGCTGCCTGCCCGTCCTCATCCGGGAACGACAACTGCGACATCAACCGGCCCAGCAGCTGCCTACCCGTGTGCAGCGCCGCCACCGCCGGATGCGCCACCACCTGCCCAGTGCTACCCGTCGAGACCACTCCGTCTTTGGCCAGCTGCTCCTCGAGCGCCGCCAGCAGATCGAGCTGGCGGGCGATCTCCACCAGCAACTCCAGCTCGTGAGCCCCCACCTCGAACGACGACGCCGTCCGAGACCAGAACTTCGAACCCCGCGGGCCCAGGCCAGCAGGCTCCGGATACGACTCAGTCATGTTGATCTCCAAATTTGAACGCAGGGCAGTGCTCGACCGGGAGCGTTCCTTGCTCACGGCGACGCAGCGCGACCCGGGGGGAGGGCACACCCCCCGGGGAGCCGGGCTGGTCGGCGTCGAGGTCCGAATCGAGTCGACTTCGATCTTCATTGTTCGATTCGTTTCGATCATTGTTGCGTTGTTGTGTCTTCGCTGTATTGCTTGTTCGTTCGAGGACTATGTGTCGACGATCGTCTTGACCTGTGACTTCGTCGAAGACTCAGACGTTGTGAGCTGTCGATGTGTTCACTTCGGATTCCGAATCTATCGTGAGGTTCGTCGTCTTCGTTGTGTCGTCGATCAGCTATGTCACCGAGGGTTCGACGTTGATGTTGGTCAAGGTCTGAGTTGTGCTGTCGACGTCGTTGTCCATCGGTGACTGTCGAGCTCGGGCGTCCGGGTTGGGTGTCGGCCGGACCTGGTGTCAGGTCGGCGGTGGTCAGGTGGTCGACGACGGGGGGAGCGGCGATGGCGTTGCGGTAACGCTCAACCATCGCCACTCACCTATCTGTCCTGATCGTTGAGGGTCGTGACCTGTGCGAGCTGCAGGTCAGGCAGCGTCGTCGGGCAGGTCCGCGGACTCGGTGCTGTTCGTGCTGGTCGGTCGCTGTCGTGTCGATCGGAACAGTCGTCGACCGTCGGTGATGGTGGGTCGGCGGGCGGGTCGCGTGCTGGTGTCCTCGGCAGTCGGGGTCGGGTCGGGTCGTGGGTTGGAGGCGAGGGCGTCCTTCGCGGACCGGTCCCCTGCTGCGGCCCGCTTCATCAGCCGGCCTCGGTCCGTTCCGCTGGTCTCGAGGTCGCCCGTGTCGGCCCGGCCACCGTCGGGGTGGGCGAGGCGGTAGGCCTTCCGCCCGTCGTTGACGCCGCTCACTGGTCGACCCGCTTGGACCAGGTCCCCGGCTCGATGTCCGCCCCGATAGTGACCGACCTCATGGTGGAGTTGCCGCCCTGGCGTTCCCGAACTTCAGCCTGGCTGTCGCGCTGCCTTGCCTCATCGGCGGCCACCCGGGCGAGCTGCTCCGACTCGCGGACTTCGGGGTCCTCGAACAGGTGCGGTCCCATCCTGTGTGCCACCCACCGCGGCGGTCGGGTGCCGGCGAACATCAGACCTTGCAGCGATCGCCAGTCCCGCTCAGAACTGAGGGCCAGCCCGGTGTTGCCGACGCCGCCGATGCGGTCGGCGAGAGCGCCGTACTGGGACCTGCTCAGACCGACGTTCGCGGTCAACGGGGCCGGCCTGGCGCGGGGCCCATCGTCGGCGCCGGGGTGCTCGCCGGTGATGCCCTGGATCTGCTCTTCGAGATCGTCGATGGCCGCGAGTGCGAGGCCGGCGGTGTCGCGGCTGTTCTCCCAGGCCAGCTGGGCGACCTTGTGGGCGCCGTCGGCCTTGGCGAAGTTCAGCTGCGCTTGCGCCCAGGCTTCGGGGCCCACGTTGGGACGGACGTCGGAGCGGGCATCCAGGTACGCAGCCCATGTTTCGTCGCGTGCCTTGAGCGCCTCAGCCTCGGCGGCCAGGGCGGTCTCCGCGGTGACCCACGCGTCCTCGAGGTCGGCGAGCAGTCCGGCGTGGCGCACCACGGCGAGCTCGGATCGGATGGCGTCCTCGCGGTTCTCCGCTCGCATGACGCCGGCCGGATCCGCGTCTGCCCGAGCCCGGGCGATCTCGGCTGGGATGCCGGCGAGCTCGGCTTCGAGGTCGACGATGCGGGCCCTGGGGTCGGTGGGGTCGGTGGTCTTGGGCATGAGGGCTTCTCCTTCGGTGGTGGTGACGGTGGTCAGGGTCAGGGCTGTGATTCGTCGAGCAGCCACTGTCGCGCCTCGTCCGCGGCGTATCGGGTGCTCAGCTCCAGCTCGCGCTTGTGCCAGACCTTGAGCCCGACCAGTCCCTCGGCGATGTCGTTGAGCTCGTGGAGCGGGGAGTCGAGCCGGACGAGCTGGACGACCCTGTCGCCGGCCATCGCGTACACACCGGCGCTGGTGGACAGCAGGATCGGCCCGTCGGGGACGAAGAGGCGCTGAGCACTCTGGATGCTGCGCAGCTCATGATCGGTGGGGAGGTTGTCTTCGATGCGAAGCCTCTCGTCCGAGACCTCTGTATCGCTGCAGTTGAGGGGCGTAAGCCGCGGACTGAAATGGTCGGGCAGCCACGGCTCGGCGACATCCTGACCGAGAGCTCCGATGAGGTGCCCGCGAGCAGCGGACCCTCGACCGGGAGCCGGGCTGAGGTAGATGTGCCAGGTGCCCAGGCCGAGAGCTTCGGCGGCGCGCATGGCGGCCAAGGCGGCCTCGCGGGGGTCGGTCATCGGGTTCCTTTCGTGGTGACGATTCGGCGTCCGCCGAGTACGAATCCGGTGAGGCTGCGGCCGAGGTCTTGGTCGAGCGCTGCCCGGCAGCGGGCCAGCACTGGGCAGCGGCGGCACCGGTTGGCGGCGCGAGCGTGACGGACCTGGACTGCTGCCTCAGGCTCGCGGGCCTCCGCCGGGTCGTAGTCGGTGGGCTCCGCACGGCACAGACCGCCCCGAAGATCAGGGTCGGCGAGCAGCGCGGACAGGGCCTCGTTGAGCGGCACGATCGGTGGGGTCTTCACGCTGCTCCGCCCGGCCGGAGGGCGCGCACGTTAGCCGGCTGCGGGCCGGTGGAGATCCTGCGCTCGAACACGTCGTCCGCGTCGATGCGCGCGTTGGCGACGATCTCGAAGACGATGTCGCCCTCGCACAGGGACAGCTGGAAAACGTGGCCGGCCAGCCACGGCTCGTCGAGCTCGGTGAGGGCCCGGCGGATGGCGTCTCGGACAGGTGCGATGTTCTCGAACAGCACGGTCAGTTCTCCTTGGTGGCGGTAGCGAAGACGGCGCGGTGCTCCGTGAGGCGCTTCTCGATGAGCTCCTGGTTCGCCGCCCGGACATCGGCCTCGGTGACGGACTCGTGGTAGAAGCCCAGAAGATCCCCGAGGATGTCTTGCTCGTAGATGAGGCCGCTGGGGTCGACCACAGCGAGCTGAACCTGGCTGTCTAGCCAAGCGGAGTCCTCGTCGCGCTGATCCCGGACGGGATGGGTGCGGTAGAGCCTCTGGGACACCAACAGGACGGTGCGGTCACAGTCCAGCCGGCCATCGGTAGTCAGGGTCCAGGCGGCCAGGTGGGGCATCGGCGTGGCCGACACGGTGAACCATTCGGTTCCGGGCGAGCTAGTCATGGTCGGCTCCATTGGGCAGGTCAGGGGGTGTGGCGGTCGATGACATCGGCGATGGCCTTCGCGATCAGGGCGTCGCCGTGCTCGGTGAGCCACTGGCGGACGGCGTTCTCGACTGCGAGCTCGATGCAGTCCCCGACGGTGACGGGATGCTGCTCGAGCCAGAAGTCGACGGCATCGCGTACTCCGAGGCGCACATTGGCCGGGGTGATCTTGCGGTCGGGCATGGTGTCTCCGCTTCGTGTGGGCCCGGCGGGGGGAGCGTCGGCCGGGAGCACTAGCGACAGTGGGGGCAGCGGCCGGCGCTGTCGAGCCGACCGGGTAGCCCGCACAGCGAGCACTTGGATTGGACAGGTGCGAGGAGGGGTGCAGAACGCGCCGCAGTTGCCGCGTTTGCCGCATGATCTTCGTTTTCGCAGGTCAGAGATGGTTCGTCGAGCGCGGCAAAGTGTGCGGCAAAGTCGAGGGCGTCCTCTTCGTTTGCCGCACCCGCGGCGACGGGTTCGGTTTGCCGCACCGTTGCCGCACCGTTTGCCGCACCCGGCACATCGGGTTTGACCTGCGAAAACAGGTCCGAGTGCGGCGTTGCGGCAAACGCGGCGCCGTTTGCCCCTCTCCTCTCATCCTCACTCTCAGCGGGCGGCGGGACGATCTGCCAGCGCAGCTGCTTGGCCCGAGACGACGACCGATCCAGCTCGGTGACCTCCCAGCCGAGGCTGCGCAGCGTCGGGGCGTTGCGTCGCATCTGACCGCTCAGTCCGCGAGCCGACTTCGGCCAGCCCTCCGGCGCCTTCCACTTCTCTGCGTCCGGGCGGATCGCGGCGAGCAGCTCGGCCGCGGTACCGGTGAACGGCTCCTTGATGGCCTCCACCAGAGCCACCAGCGTGGGGTCGCTGGCGGCCGCGTCCTGGGCCAGCTCGGTGCGCAGGTTCAGGTAGGTGTCCAGGCCGCTGGTGCCGAGTACCTGATCCACCGCCGCCACGATCTTCGCGAAGTCCGCCATCCGTGGTTTCGAGGCGAGCTTCACCTCTGGCAGCGCAGCGAGCACGTCCACGGTGAGGTCGAGGATCGCGCCGAGGATCAGCGGCCAGGACTTCTCCCACTCTGCGGCCATCTCCGCGTCGTCGCGGCGGGCGGTGTCGGGGATCCGCTCGAGCATCAGGTGCACGGTGCGGTCGGCAAGGTCCCCACGCAGTGCGCCCACGTCGATGCCGTTGATGATCGGCACCCGCCTAAACGACATGACGTGCAGGTCCCCGTCGGTGTAGAGCCGTCGCCGCACGTCACCGTCGCCGGTGCACCACCTGCAGATCGCGTCCGAGAGCCAGTCCGGGATCGTGGAGAGGTTGTCCAGGGCGGGCATCCACGAGCCGGCCGCCGCGGTCGTCGCGGTGTCCGCGTCCCTCGGGGCCTTGCGCAGCTGCGCCGGGCTCGGGTCGATCAGCCCGGACAGCCGCCGCGTCGCGGTGCTCTTCCCGGTGCCCTGCTCCCCGGTCAACAGCGTGGCCGGATGCGGGATATTCGGCTCCAGCGCAGCGACCAGGACCGCGGCAAGCAGCGGCCGGTACTTGTCCGCCACGTTGATCCCGGCCCACAGCTTGCCGAGGTCTCCCCCACGCTGCGGGCGTGGGATCTCACCGGTCAACGCGGTCCGCCGGAAAAGAACCGGTGGGGTCTCCACGACCTTCCAGCCGGCCGCGTCCACCACCACCGCGGCCCCGGTCGCGTCCCCCAGGTCTAGGACGAGGACGTCGTGGCGGCGCGCGACCCGCAGGTACAGCTCGGTCGGGTCGAGGCGCTGCGCCTTGCCTTCCAGGACCATGCACGCGTCGCTCAGCGCGGCCTGGGAGGCGGTGGACCCGGTGGCGTCGAAGTACTGGTCGGCGAGCTCTGCGCGCAGTGACTGTCGTCCGCCCCGCAGGAGGCGCACGATCTTCGGCCCCTCGATCGGGAGCGCGAACGGCTCACCGTCGGGGGTCACGCCGAACGAGTAGCCCTCCTTCGCCAGCTCCACCAGCTTCGTCGCCGCGGACTTCTTGGCCGTCTTCTCCGAGTCCGCGGTCTCCTCCCCGCCCGCGTCGGAGTGGACATTCCCGTCCTCGTCCGCATAGGCCTCCGGGTCGCCCTCTGGGGCGCCATAGTCGATCAAGACGCTGCCGCCCTCACCGCTTCGCGCTCGGCAGCCTGACGGCCCCAATCCCGCCTGCGCTTGAGCTCGGCATAGGACGGCTCTGTCGCAGTCCAGCTCCAGTTGTGCGCGGCGGACACGCTGTCGGAGATCTCCGACATGGTGGCGCGGTGCCGGCCGACCGGATCGGAGACGAGCCACGCCAGGGCCAGGGTGAGCAGACTCGCGATCTTGACGTCGTCCGGGGCGCGGCACCAGGCATCCAAGGTCATCGGGACGAGCTCGCCGTACTTGTCCCGGGTGGCGTTGATGATCGGGGTGGCCACCTTGTGGGCCACCACGATCCGCTCAGAGGGGTCGATCAACACGGGGATCGGGTTCACGCTGCTCCACCGATCCGCTGGGCGGGCAGGACTCGAACCTTGTACTCGGTCCCGCAGGAACCGGTCCGGGTCTCCCCGTCCACCGAGGCAACCCGCATGCCGCGGTGGAAGTGAGCGTGACCGCAGCCGGGACAACGACGGACCAAAATCGCGCCAAGACGACGGCGGCCGGCGGGCCCGAAGTACTCGCCGACTGCGACCGGAATCAAGCTCGACGCGGTATCCTTCGGGCATACCTGCTTCTTGGTGGGGTGGGGACTGTTGGGGACGGGGCTGGCGCTGGCGGCGCTGGCCCCGTTGTCGTTCCGGGGGATCATGCTGCTGGCTTCTTCCTCTTCGGCAACGGAGCCGGTCGCAGCAGCGCGGCGATCCGGTTCCTTTGGGCTTCGGTGAGGCGCGGAGCGCCGGCAACCACCGCCTTGACGGCTGCGGACCAGTCCGGGCTGATCACGCTGCTGGGGCGCTCCCCCGAGTTGGCTGCCGGCGGAGCCACTCGAGGACCTCGCTGGGTAGGTACCGGGCGTGCACGCCGATCACCCGGTACGGCGGGCCGTTCGCCTTGCCCGCCCACTTGACTAGGGCGGCCTCGGAGACTCCGAGGAACTCCGCAGTTTCCCGTCGGTTCCATGGGCGCTCGATCACCCTTCCTCCTTGAGTTACAAGCTTCATGGGTAACTCGCGGAGTGACCGTACCACGGCATGGCGTTGGAATGGGTAGCCCATGACGTGGGTATGCCACGGATGCAATGATGGGCGGCGTGGCAGAGCAACAGCTGGGGACCAGCTCCCAGGTCGTCCCCGTTGGTCCGGGGCTGGTCATTGGCCAGCCTCTGGCAGAAGCGTTCAAGGACGTGGCGGGATACGACGTGACGGTGCACGTCGCGCCTCAGGAAGGCCGGCTAGTCGCGTCCAGACTGGTCGTCGACCAACGGGCCGGCGGGCCGCCAGTAACTCTCGACGGGATCCGTCACATACCCGTGGGAGCGCTGGTACGTGCGGTCGGCGCCAACAACCTGCAGGAGGTCGAAGGCCGGGCAGGTGGTTATGAGACCGTGAGCCCCAATCTCTCGGAGGCCGAGGTCGCGGAGCTGGTCGCGCAGGGGCCGACCGACCAGACGCTGCGGACGGTCGCGTACCTCTACCGCTACGCGCTGGCGGTGGGGGACCCGCCGGTTAAGGTCGTAGAGCAGACCATGAAGCTGAGCCGGTCTAAGACGGGGCGCTGGATCGCACTCTGCCGAGAAAAGGGCTACCTGAACCCCTCCGAGGGCGCGGGCAAAGCAGCGGGCTAGTCGACCTTCCAGTCGATCAGCACGTACTTGGGATCAAAATAGCTGCCATCCGGGCGACGTCCGCGCGGCGCGGGTTGCACGGTGACCGTCATGAGCGCGTCGAGGATCGCTCGCTTCCGTGCGAGGTCGTCCAGCTCATCCCAGGCGGACTGCACATCGACTGCGTCTGCGACGCCGACGAGCGGGTTGCGGTGACCAGCGACAGCGAGCTCGTTCTCTAGCCCGGTGAGCCGCTCACGCAGGCGCTTAGTTGCCGAGCGGAACGAGACCACGTCCATCTCGTCGTCCTCGGCAAACTCCTGTCCGACCTGTTCGAGGCGACGGCGGATTCGGTCCGCCTCCGCGTGCAGTTCGGTGGTATCGGCCTCAACGTCGAGACTGCGGATCAGGTCCCGAGCGTCGTCCTGCTTGAGCCGCTCGACGATCACGGCGCTGACGTACGCGTCGAGAGTCGTAGCCACGCGGGAAACGTGACGGCTGGCGCCCGCTTCCCGCTTTCGACACATGTACGAAGGGTGACGCTTCTGGCCGGAGGTCCCAACGGTCAACGGTCCGCCGCAGCCCTCGATCCCGCACCTGTAAAGACCACTTCCGAGCCATCGGGCGTAGTTGCCGGGTGAGGTCCGTCGAGCCGGGTTCTTCAAGATCTGCACCACCGTTCTCCACTGCTCCTCCGGCACTAACGCCGGCCACTGTCCGGGGCCGACGATCTTGCCGCGGTGGGATACCAAGCCCGCGTTGCGCGGCCGCGTCAGCATGTCGCGGGCCGCACCTGGCGTCCACGGCAGCTTGCCCTTGGTCGTGATGAACCCACCTTCATTGAGGGCAATGACGACGCTGCGGAGGCTTCCCCCCGAAAGGATCGTCTCAGTGGCGCGCACGATCGCAGCGGCCTCATCGGGGACGAGCTCAACTCCTCCGGCCTGATAGCCGAAGGGACGGGTGCCTCCGCCCCACTTGCCTTCCTCGGCCATCTGGATTCGAGCGCGGCGTACACGCTCAGCCTTGTGCTCGGACTCGAAGCGTGCGACGGCGCCGAGCTGCCTGGCGACCATGCGCCCGCTGGGGGTGGCAAGGTCGAGCACGCCGGCCTGCACGGTGTGGGTGACGACGCCGAGCGGGTCGCAGATGGCGATGTACTGCTCCAGCTCGGCCGGGCTTCTATGTAGACGATCCGTATGCCAGACAAGTACTCCGGTGGCCAAGCCTCGTTCAAGATCGGCGAGGAGCTGGCGGTATCCGGGTCGAGGCTTCCCGGAGTACGCGGAGAGATCATTGTCGGTGCGCTCGGCCGCAATTTGCCAGTCGAGTCGTGCGGCCAGCTCGCGGCAGTCCGCTAGTTGACGGTCTACGCCGAGGCCACCGCCGGTGCGGTCGCGGCTGATGCGGGCGTAAACGATGGCCTTGCGTGGCATGGCCCTAAGTGTGCCATAGTGTGGGTTACGGGTTGCCGGAGCCCGTCGCCCCGACGCACAGCCCATGCGGGCCGCTGCCGCCGCGCGCGGACTCCTTGAGGTCCAACAGGATCGGCCGGCCCTCGCCGTCGACACCGAGCGGGACGCGCATCCGCTCGGCCGGCGAGCGACGGCCCCGGCGCAGGGCCTCCACGTCCCCCGGCCCGCTCCCCCGCAGCCCGAGC
Organism: Pseudonocardia ailaonensis; assembly: GCF_039531635.1. Taxonomy (NCBI): domain Bacteria; kingdom Bacillati; phylum Actinomycetota; class Actinomycetes; order Pseudonocardiales; family Pseudonocardiaceae; genus Pseudonocardia; species Pseudonocardia ailaonensis. The sequence goes on from NZ_BAAAQK010000028.1 coordinate 439,556, forward strand.
AGCTCGGGAAGTCTTTGTGCCGCAACGACCCGCGCCGACGGGTCCGCCTCACCACCGGCGGGCCGGTAGCGCGCGAGCCGGCGGGCCAGGGCGAGCGCCTCGGCCTCGGCGAGCACGTCCGGACGGCCGACCGGGCCGGGCTCGCCGAGCCGCAGCCGCAGCCGCACCACCGACGGCGTCTCCCGGCGCCCGGCCGGGGCACCGACGCGAAGCACCGTCACCCCCTCCGCCGCCGCCCACGCACCGGGGCCGTCGACCGGTCCGTCGACCACGACGAGCAGGTGCCGCGGCCCGGGATCGGCACTCCACCAGCGGCGCACGTCGTCCCGGTCCGTGGTGAGCATCCGCACCGGCCCGAGCGCGTCGCGCTCGACGGCGTGGGCGTTGTGCGGCAACCACTTCACCCAGTCCCAGCGCGCGACGTCGCCGAGCACCGCGATCCGCGCGTCCCCCGGCCCGTGCCACAGGGCGAAGCTCGCGACGACCGCCCGGGCTACGCCCCGCGCCCGCTCGTCCGGACCGTCGAGCCACACGGCCGAGGACGCCCGCAGGTCGACCGCCACGGGCAGGTCCGACACCACGGAGTGGCGGCCGAGGAAGCGGCGCAGCGCCTGCGCCGTCACGGGTTCGACGCCGTCGGCCGGGCCGGTGCGGGGCGGCACGAGGCGCGCCGCCAGCCGGTGCGTGCCGAGCCCCACCCGGACGCAGGCGAAGTCCTCGTCGGCCGGGTCACGCTCCCACAACCGGCCTGCCGCGAGCACCTCCGGCCACGCGTCCGGCGGCGGATGGACCGTCTCGAGCGCCTCGCGCTGGGCGGCGGCGACGCGGCGGGCCCGCGTGCGCAGGGTGGCGAGGTAGCGCAGGTAGTCCCGCCGGTCCTCGTCGACGGTCGTGGTCCGCTCGACACCGCGGCCGGAGCCACCGCCCATCAGCATCCCGACGGACGACAGCGCGAACATCCCCCCGAACACCCAGGACGCGGGCTGGTGCACGCCCATCACGCCGATCATCCCGAGCGAGCCGAGGAGCATCGCGACCGGCATCGCGCGGGTGAGCAGGTTCGCCGGCACCGGCCGGTCCGGCTCCGGCGGCGCCTCGACGTGGATCTCGCCGTGGGGCACCGCCGGCACCCGGCGGCGGCGCCGGCGCACCCCGACCGTCGCACCGCCCACAGTGGACCTCCGATTCCGCGCGACTTCTCCGAAACCGCCCCACGGCGGTGGGGTCGCGACCGATACTCGCAACACGACCGGCCGCCGTGGGGCAGTTTCGGGAAACTCGTGGACGGAGGATCCGGGTGAGCGGTGGTGACGGGGTCGGTGCTGCCGGGCCGGACGCCTTCCGGCGGGTGACGGTGCTGGCGCCGCGTTCGCGGGTCGACGTGGCCCTGCCCGCCGACCTGCCGGTCGCCGAGCTCACGCCGCTGGTCCTGGAGCTGGTGGGCGAACCGGGCTCCCGCGCCGTTCCCGTGCCCTGGCGGCTGGCGGGCGCGGCCGGGGCACCGTTGCCAGCGGGCCGCACGCTCGCCGACCTCGGCGTGCTCGACGGCGAGCTGCTCCGCCTCGGCCGCGCCGCGCCCGCGCCGCCGCCGCCGCAGTTCGCCGACGTGCCGGACGCCCTGGCCGCCGAGGTCGCCCGCCGGGTCCGCCGCCCCGACGACGGCGCCCTCGCCGTCGCGGTCGCGCTGGCGGTCACCGCGCTGTCGGTGCTGCTCGCCGGCCTCCGCGGTGTCTCCCTGATGGTGACGGCCGGGGCCGTCGTCGCGGGGATCGGCGCGGCTGCCGCGGCGATCCTGGTGGCGCACAGCAGCTCTCGTGCTCTCCACGGCGGGCCGCCCGGCGCCGCACCCGCCGGATCGACGTCCGGTGCACCGGGCGCACGATCGCCGCGGATCCGCTCCACCGCGGCCGCGCTCGCCGCCCTCCCCCCGGCCGCCGCGGCGGGCTGGCTCCTTGCACCCGTCGGCGCCGGTCCGGGTGCCGCGGCGCTCGGCGCGGCCCTGTTCGCCGCCCTCGCGGCGGCGATCGCGCAGGCGGTCCTCCGGGTGGTCGCCCCCGCCCTCCTCGGCCTACTTCTCGTCAGCGTGACAACAGCGGTCGGGACCGTGTCCCTGCTGCTCACGGGCACGTCGCCGGCCCGGATCGGGGCCGGCTGCGCTGCCGCCGCGATCCTGGCGGGCCCGCTCCTGCCGCGCCTCGCGCTCCGGATGGCCGGCGTGCCCGGGCCGTCGGAGCCGACGCCACCGCTTGCGCCCGGGTGGGAACCGGCCGGTCTCGCCCGCGGGCACCTCGCCGGCCTGGTGCTCGGTACGGCGACCGTGGCGGCGGGTGGCGCCGTGCTGGCCGCGACCGGGCCCGCGCCGTGGGGGGCGACCCTGGCGGCGGTGCTCACCGTGGTCCTGGTGCTGCGAGCGCGCTCGTTCGCGGAGCCGCTGCCGGCCCGGTCCTTGCAGGTGGCGGCGCTCGCCACGGGGATCGGGGCGATCGCCGCCGCGGCCCCCGCGCCGGCGCCGCGGCTGCTGCTCGTCTGCGGCGCGTTCCTGGTCGTCGCCCTCGCCGCGCGCCTCTCCGACCGGACCCTCACGCCGGTCGCCCGCCGTGCCGTCGACCTGGCCGAGCTCGCCCTGACCGCCCTCGCCGTCCCGCTCGCCGTCGCCGCGCTGGACCTGTTCGCGCTGGTCCGCGGCTCGTGACGCTCCCCGCGGCGGTCCTCGCCCTGCTCCTCGCCGTGGCTCCGCCGGCGACCGACGGGCTCAGGCAGGTGACGGCCTGCGTCGGGCCGGGCGGTGCGGCCACCGGACCCGAGGGCACGCTGCCGCTCGACGCCGTCCACGCGCTCGCCGACGGCACCGGCGTACGCGTCGCGGTGATCGACACCGGGGTCGCGCCGAACCCCCGCCTGGCCCACCTGACCGGCGGCGGGGACTACCTGACCGGCGGCGACGGCCTCGACGACTGCGACGGCCACGGCACCGCCGTGGCGGGCCTGCTCGCCGCGACACCGGGCGACGACGGGTTCGCCGGACTCGCACCAGGGGTCGAGATCGTGGCGATCCGGCAGGCCAGCCCCTCGTTCACGGTGCCGGCGCCCGGCGGCGGGACCCGGCCGGCAGGCGACACCGCGACCCTCGCCCGGGCCGTGGACCACGCGGTGGCACTCCGGGCCTCCGTGGTGACGATCAGCGAGGCCGTCTGTCTGGACGCCGACCGCGCCGCACCCGTGGGCCGGCCCCTGCGCGAGGCACTGCAGCGGGCTGCCGCGGCGGACGTGCTGGTGGTGGCCGCGGCAGGCAACGTCGGCTCGGGCGGTTGTACGGGCGACGCAGGCCAGGTCCCCCTCCCCGCGGGAGCGGGAGCCGACGCCCCGGGCGTGCTCGCCGGTACCGTCGGCGGTCCGGCAGGGCAGCCGCGAACCCCCGGGGCCGCTCCGCGGACGCAGCCCGCCCAGGCCTCCCTTCCCGGAGCCGGCGCCGGCACACGGAGCGGAGCCGATCGTGCCGCGCTCGCCGACGGCGTGCTGGCGGTCGGCGCGGTCACCCCCACCGACACCCCCGCCCCGTTCACGGTCCGCGGCCCCTGGGTCGATCTCGCCGCCCCCGGCACCGGGCTGCGCTCCCTCGCGCCCGGCCGAGGCCTGACCGGACCCGACCTCCAGGGCACGAGCATGGCGGTGCCGATCGTGGCGGGCACCGCCGCCCTTGTCCGGCAACGGTTCCCGGGCCTGAGCGCCGCCGAGGTCGCCGATCGCCTGGTCGCGACGGCCCGCCGCGCCCCGGGCGGGTGGACGGACGCTGTGGGCGCCGGCATCGTCGACCCGCTGGCGGCGCTCACCGCGCTCGCCCCCCGAGCGGCCCAGGAACCGCGGCCCGCACGGATCACGGCCGGTACCCCGGCCACCGCGCCCCTCCCGGGCTGGCTCCTCCCGGCGGCCCTGGCCGTCGTCGTGGCGTTGCTCGCCGCCCTCCCCACGGTCGGCCGCCGCCTCCGCCCCTGAGCATCCGACCCGGGCGGCCGCGCACCGGACATCGGTGGCAGGCCGGTTCGCACGACCGGGACGTGCGTTTCGGACGACCGACAGTGCCGACCCGCGGAGGGCAGCCGACCCGCGGAGGGCAGCCGGCCCGCGGGCGGCTCGGCGGGCTCGGGCGGGCGCCTGGACGGTGGACCGGCGGGCGGGCCGTCAGCCCACGGCTCGGCGGACCTCCCCCAGGTCCAGGGCCGGGCCCGTCGGGAGCAGGCGGAGCATCGCCTCGGGGGCGTCCGGGAGGGCCCCGGGCAGACCCAGGGCCGAGGCGGTCGGTGCGTCCGCCACCCCGTGGGCCGTACCGGCGGAGGAGATCAGCCACACCGTCCCGCCCCCGGTCGGCGACACCGACCGCACCGCGCCGCCCGCACCGACCACCGCCCGGACCCGACCTCCCGCGACCGGGACAGCGCCGGTGAGGGGCAGGGCGGGGAGCACGGCCAGCCCCGCCCGCCCGTCCACCCAGGTGGCACAGGCGATCCCGGTCGGCGCCTCCCATCTCGGGGCGGCGGCGGGCCAGCCCGTGGCGGCGAGCGTCGTCACCCGGGGCACGTCCGCCACTGCCGACGGCGGCACCTCCCGCGGCCCCGCCCCGCCCTGCGCGCGCAGGACGTCGGCCAGGGTCGCGGGCACCTCCTGGACCCCGTCGGGGACCACGGCGAGGTAGTGGCGGGATCCGTCCACGCCGGTCGTCGCCAGGACGTCGCCGACCCGGCCCGGCGTGCCGGGCGCCGCACTCCCGCCCGGGAGACGCGGGGACCGCAGCGGCGGGCCCTCGGGCACGGCCGACAGCACCTCCGCCCCGACCGGACGCACCGGTACCCCGGCCAGGCCGAGCGCGCCGACGACGGCGCCGTCACCGGGATCGACGGCGTGCCGGACACCGTCGAGCACCGCGTACTCCTCCCCGCCGGGCGCCCGCACCCGCAGGGCACCCACGGGGGCGACGGGCGCGAGGGTGCCCGCCAGCACCACCGGGCCGTCGCAGACCGCCCACCGCGCCGGGATCGCGGGTCCGCCGAGCCGCACCCCGGGCGTGGCCGGGAGGTCGACCGCGCCCGTGCGGGGGGCCTCGCCGAGATCCTCGTCCGGCACGAGCACCGGTTCGGCCGCGGGAGCGGGCGATCCGAGCGCCGCGAGCACCAGCCGGGCGGCGAGCAGGTCCGGCACCGGGACGAGCCGGTCCGGGCCGTGGATCACGGCGTAGACCGCCCCGGAGCCCCCGGCCACCACCACGGTCTGGCCCGTCCACTCCGGCGCCGGGGCGAGCTTCGCCAGCACCCCCGCCCCGGCCAGCCCGAGCAGCGCCAGCAGCACCCCCACGACGGCCGCCCGCCGCTGCGCGCGCAGCTGCTCGTGCAGCGGGACCGGATCGGCCCTGACCAGCGCGGCCTCGAGCCGCCGCATCCCGTAGCGATGGGCGTCGGCCTGGTCCCGGGTCGCGGGCGGCGGCATCTCCTCGGCGGGCCGGGAACCGGCGACCGAGGCCGGGTGACCGGGAGCGGGGGGCGGGACCACTCCCGGACGCTAACCAGCCGGCCCCGCCTCCCGTGGCGAAACGGGAGAACTACTCCGCGACGCCGATGTCCTCGTTCCACAGCTCGGGCCGCGCGGCGATGAAGTCCTCCATCAGCCGCACGCACCGCTCGTCGTCGAGCAGGGTCACGCGCACGCCGTGCTCCTCGAGCCACGAGTGCCCGCCGGTGAAGGTGCGGCTCTCCCCGATCACCACCGCGCCGATGCCGAACTGCCTGATCAGGCCGCTGCAGTACCAGCACGGCGAGAGCGTCGTGACCATGGTCGTGTTCCGGTAGTCCCGCTGCCGCCCCGCGTTCCGGAAGGCCGCCGTCTCCCCGTGGACGGAGGGATCGTCATCCTGCACCCGGCGGTTGTGGCCGCGCCCGAGGACCTCGCCGGCCGGGCCGACGAGCGCGGCCCCGATCGGGATCCCTCCCGACGCGAGCCCGGCCCGGGCCTCCTCGATCGCGATCTCCAGGGCGGCAGCGGGATCCATGCCCGCAGCCTAGGGGGCGTCCGACACCCCCTAGAGAGAGCGCTGGTAGCTGCGGAACGCCCGCGTGGCCAGCCCGCACATCACCACGGCGAGCAGGAGCAGCCAGCCGAGCCGCGGCAGGACCGCACCCCACTCCGGTACCGCCGCGAGCGACTGCCGCGAGGCGACCACCGCCCAGTCCACCGGGTTGTACCGCGCCACCACCTGCACCCAGCCCGGCGAGAGCCGCGTGTCCATCAGCGCGGACGACACGAACTGCAGCGGCAGCACGATGAACTGCGAGATCCCGATCAGCGCCTCCTGCTGGCGCAGCAGCAGCGCCAGCGCGTTCGACAGCGCGGCGACGACCACCGAGATCAGGCAGGCCGCCACCAGCGTGACCAGCACGCCCACCGGGGCGAACCGGGCCCCCGCCGCGAGCGCGATGGCGAACACGACGAGCGTCTGCACCACCGTCGTCAGGGCCTGGTAGGCCATCGTCCCGACGATCATGGCGGCGCGGCTGACCGGCGAGGCGAGCAGCCGGTCCATCACCCCGCGCTCCATGTCCGCGATGTAGACGGTCCCGGCCCATCCGCTGGAGAACAGCGCGGTCATGATGATGACGCCCGGGGTGAGGAACTCCAGGTACGTGCCGCCCACGGCGAACCCGGGGATGTCCACGACGGACCGGAAGAGCTGCCCGAACAGCAGCAGCCAGATCACCGGCTGGACGAGCGTCATGATCGCGAACGCCGGCTGGCGCAGCAGCGCGCGGACCGAGCGGCCGGTGAGGAATCCGGAGTGCCGGGTGGCGGTGAGGACGCTCATGCCGCGATCTCCCGCCCGACGTGCGCCAGGTAGACGTCGTCGAGCGACGGCCGCGCGACCGTGATCGACAACGCCGCGACCCCGGCCCGGTCCAGCGCGGTGAGCAGCGACGGGACGGTCCGCTCGCCGTCGATCCGGGCGCGGATCCGCCTGCCGTCCGCGACGGTGTCGCGCAGCCCCGGCACCCGCTCGAGCGCCGCCAGCGCCCTCGACGGGGCCTCCACGTCCAGCGCCACGGTGTCCCCCCGCAGCGAGCTCTTCAGCTCGTCCGGCGTGCCCTCGACGACGATCCGCCCGGCGTCGACGATCGCGACCCGGTCCGCGAGCCGGTCGGCCTCGTCGAGGTAGTGGGTGGTGAGCAGGACCGTGACCTGCTCGTCGGTGGCGAGCCGCGCGATCTCGGCCCACATCGCCGCGCGCACCTGCGGGTCGAGGCCGGTGGTGGGCTCGTCGAGGAACAGCACGCGCGGCCGGTGCACGAGCCCGATCGCGACGTCGAGGCGACGACCCATGCCGCCGCTGTAGGTGCTCGCCCGCCGGTCGCCGGCGTCGGCGAGGTCGAAGCGGTCGAGCAGGTCCCCGGCGCGCGCCCGCGCGTCGCGCCGGGACAGGCCCTGGATCCGGGCGGCCAGCTCGAGGTTCTCCCGGCCGGTCGCCATCGGGTCGCTCGACGCCTTCTGCGACACGAGCCCGATCGCGCGGCGGACGGCGTCCGGGTCGCGCACCACGTCGACCCCGGCCACGAACGCGGCGCCGGAGTCGGGCCGCGCGAGCGTGGCGAGGATCTTGACGGTGGTCGACTTCCCGGCGCCGTTGCGGCCGAGCAGCGCGACGATCGTGCCCGGAGCCGCGCTGACGGAGAGCCCGTCGAGCGCGCGGACCCCGCCGCGGTAGGTCTTGACCAGGTCGACGGCCGCGAGCGCGGCGTCCGGTGGTGCCATGGCGGTGGACATGGGTGCTCCCGAAGGGTGCGGGAGTCGGCTGCGGGCACCTATCGTGACGAGTGCGCCTCTCAGACGGGCCTCGCGTCCGACTCGGGTGTGCCGCCGTCCGGTGTTGGCGCACCGGACGGCGGTGTCTTCTCGTCCGCCGGCGTCAGCCGGGCGGGAACTGCAGCAGGATCCGCCCCTCCTCCCCGAGATGTCCCACCGGATCGGCGAGGATCTCCTCGAGGCCCACGCCGGCGCCGCGCAGCTCGTGCATGCGGTGCCAGACCTTGACCCCGGCGAAGGACCCGGTCCGGATGCCCTCCGCCAGCGAGCCGACGTACTCCAGCTCGGCGCTCAGCATGGTGCGCCGGAAGGTCCCCTCCACCAGGAAGAGATCGGTCACCCCCACCGCGGTGGCCTCGGCGAGGGTCGTGTCGAGCGTGCGGAGCTCCGCGCGGAGCCGGTCGGCCCGCTTGGCCAGCAGCTTCGCCACGTCCTCGGGCGGGAGGCCCGGCATCAGCGACAACCCCGCCTCGAGCGAGGTGAACTCGCGCACCGGCGTGGACAGCAGCTCGGCGAGCCAGTCCTCGAACTCGGCGACGCCCGCGTCCGTGATCTCGTAGACGGTCCGCTCCGGGCGCCGGCCCTCGCGCGTGGTCTCCCGCGCCCGGATCAGCCCGTGCTTCTGCAGCGACTCCACGACCGAGTACAGCGAGCCATAGTTGATCCTGATGCTGTCCTCCTTGCCGCGGAAGCGCAGCGTGGAGGAGACCTCGTAGGGATGCATCGGCCGCTCGTTGAGACACGACAGCACGGCGAGCGCGAGCGGGTTGCTCACCCGGCGGCGGGCCATCTCATCACTCCTCGACCTCGATTACTCGAATCAGAGTATTCAGTGACGAGTACCGGACGTCAACGGCTACCCTGATCCCGTGCCTCCCGCGGACCCCGTTCCCCCCGCGGACCCCGCTGCCCCCACGGACAGGGACCTGCTCCGCCAGTACGAGCCCGTGCTCCGCTACACCGCCGGCGAGCTGTTCCTGCCCGTCGCGGTGGAGGACTTCGTGGCGCGCTGCTCGCTGTGGGAGGAGCCCGGGGACGTCCCGCTGGTCACCGCGGGCGAGCTCACCCTGGAAGGGCTGGGCGAGGCCGGGCGCCGCTACCGCGAGCGCCGGCTGCACCTGCGGTTCGTCCAGAAGTCGTTGCGCGCCAAGGAGGTCCGCCGCTGGCGGCGGACCGAGCGGCCGAGGCTCGGCGGGATCGGCCGGTTCGCGGCGGTCGGCGTGATCGCCCGGCTGATCGACGTCGTGCTGCGGCTCTCGCTGCTCGTGCGCGGCAAGGTGCCCAACGGGCTCGTGGCGGCCGCCCACCGCAACGTCCGTGAGCTCACCGGCTCGACCTACTACGGCCGGATCGTGCGCACGGCGGGCTACACGGTGCTGCAGTACTGGTACTTCTACGCCTTCAACGACTGGCGCTCGACCTTCCACGGCGTCAACGACCACGAGGCGGACTGGGAGACCGTGGCCGTCTACCTGGTGCCGGACGGCTCCGGCGACCTGCGGCCCGCGTGGGTCGCCGGCTCGTCGCACGACCACACCGGCGACGACCTGCGTCGCCGCTGGGACGATCCGCTGCTCGACCGCTGCGGCGAGCATCCCGTCCTCTACCCCGGCGCCGGCTCGCACAGCCACGCCTTCATCGCGGGCGACTACGTCGTCAACGTCGGGCTACCGCCCGTGCGCGCGGTGCTGCGGGCGATCCAGCGCGTGCGCCGCTTCCTCATGCCCTTCGCCCCCGAGCCCGGGACCGGCGGCTTCGACATCCCCTTCATCGACTACGCCCGGGGCGACGGCGTGGTGCTCGGCGAGGGCGGCGCCGCGTGGCATCCCGTGGTCGTCGACGACGAGACCCGCTGGATCCGGGACTACCGCGGCCTCTGGGGCCTCGACACCCGCGACTCCTTCGGCGGCGAGCGCGCCCCCGCCGGGCCCCGGTACGAGCGCGACGGCAACGTCCGCCGCTCCTGGGCGGACCCGCTCGGCTGGGCCGGCCTCGACAAGGTCCCGGCCACCCCCGAGGAGGAGGCCGAGGTCCTCGAGGAGCGGATGAAGATGCTCCAGGGCCGGGTGGACGAGCTGGAGAGCGAGATCGAGGCCGAGCGCATCGGGGTGCGCGGACTGCACGCCGAGATCCGCTACCACGCGGAGCGCTCCGACGCCGCCGCCGGCTATGCGGGCCGGGTGGCGGAGCTGGAACGCCGCGAGGCGGAGCTCGCGGGCATGGTGGCCGAACGGGTGCGGCTCACCGAGGAGATCGACGTCCAGGCCGACCGGCTCGCGGGCGACCGTCCACCGGGCCCGCCGGACACCCACCTGCGCCGCCCGCACCTGCCCTACGTCGTCCACGCCGACGCCCGCTCCCGCTTCCTGCGGGTCTGGGCCGCGCTGTCGATCCCGTTGCTGATCGCGGGCCTCGGCGCGCTGCTCTACTGGCCCCACGCGGGCACGCTGATCTGGTTCGCCGTGGGCCTCGTGGCCTTCGCGGTGGTCGAGTCCGTGGCGAGACGGCGGTCGGTCGAGTTCGCCGCGAGCCTGGCGGGCCTGGCCCTCACCGTCCTGGCGGTGACGGGCCTGGTGATCGCCCTGCTCTCCGGCTGGAAGTTCGTCCTCGCCGGCGGCCTGGCCCTCGCCGCCCTCGTCCTGCTCGTGGTCAACGTGCGAGAGCTCCGCGGCCGCTGACGTCCCTTGAGCGAACGGCGCTCTCGCTCATACCTAGTGAGCGAAGGTGCCGCTCGCTCATCCGCGTGCCGCCGGGCGAACGGGCCGCTCGCTCATACCTACTGAGCGAGAGTGCCGTTCGCTCATCCCTGGGCAGCGCGGACGTTGCGGGTGACCGCGGTGCGGGCGGCCAGCTCGGAGTCCGGCGGGTAGTCGACAGCGACCAGGGTGAGGCCGTGGGCGGGCGCGACCGCGACGCCGGACTCACGCGACGTTCGGGCGAGCAGGGAGGCGGGCCAGTCCACCGCCCGGCGGCCCCGGCCGACGTCGAGCATCGCACCGACCAGGCTGCGGACCATGCTGTGGCAGAAGGCGTCCGCCGAGACGAACGCCGTCAGGACCCCGTCGGACGCGACCCAGTCGAAGCGCTCGAGGCCGCGGACGGTCGTCGCCCCCTCGCGGTGCTTGCAGAAGGCGGCGAAGTCGTGCTCCCCCACCAGCAGGGCGGAGGCGGCGTTGACCGCGGCGAGATCCACCGGGTGCGGCCAGGACACCGTGTCCCGTGCCCGCAGCGGATCCGCGCCCCACGGCGCCGTCGCCACCCGGTACTCGTAGTGACGGCGCAACGCCGCGAACCGGGCGTCGAACTCCGGGGGGACCGGCCGCACGGCCCGCACGCGGACGTCGGGCGGCAGCAGCCGCGCCAGGCGCCGGACCAGCCACGCCGGGTCGAGGTCGGCGGCGAGGTCGACGTGCACGACCTGCCCGGTGGCGTGCACCCCGGCGTCCGTCCGGCCGGCCACCGTCAGCGAGACGGGCGACCGGACGATGCGGGACAGGGCCTCGGTGAGCACGCCCTGCACGGTCCGCAGCTCCGGCTGGATCGCCCAGCCCGAGAAGTCGGTGCCGTCGTACGCGACGTCCGCACGAAAGCGAGCGAGCCCGCCACCGGAATCGGTGGCGGGCTCGGTCACGGGCGAAGGATCAGGAATCTGCCTTCTCCTGCTGCGACTTCGGCAGCGAGAACCCGGCGGCCTCGGCGGCCTCCGGGGTGGCGAACCAGACCTCGGCCACCGTGCGGTCGTAGTGCGACGATCCGGGGACGTGGTACAGCATCGAGTCCGCGTTGCCCTTGATGTCGAAGCCCTCGGGGGCCTCGGCCGGGTCCTCCAGCGGGGCGTGGCTGCCCTCGCCGTAGGGGGCCTCGTTCGTCGACGCCGACTCCTCGACCTCCGCGGCCTGCAGGGTCTCCGCGGCCTCGATCGACTCCGCCTGGGCGGCCTCGGTCTTCTCCTCGGTCACCTCGGCCGGGGTGGCGGTCGCCTGCGACGCCGCGGCGCGACGGGCGCGGTTGGCCTCGTCCGTCACGGTCTTCTGCTGGACCAGCTCGATCACGGCCATCGGGGCGTTGTCGCCCTTGCGCGGCATGGTCTTGGTGATCCGGGTGTAGCCGCCGTTGCGGTCCGCGAAGAACGGGCCGATCTCCTCGACGAGGCGGTGCACGACCGACTTGTCGCGGATGACCTTCATGATCTGCCGGCGGTTGTGCAGGTCGCCCTGCTTCGCCTTGGTGATCAGCCGCTCGGCGTACGGGCGCAGGCGGCGGGCCTTGGCCTCGGTGGTGGTGATCCGGCCGTGCTGGAACAGAGCCGTGGCCAGGTTGGCCAGGATCAGCCGCTGGTGAGCGGGCGACCCGCCGAGGCGGGCACCCTTGGTGGGCTGAGGCATGGCTACAACTGCTCCGTTTCTGCGTAGTCCTGGCCGTCGTCACCGAACGGGTCGGCGTCGTAGCCGCCGCCCTCGGTGCCGTAGTCCGAGGCCGCCAGCGACGGGTCGAACCCGGGCGGGCTGTCCTTGAGGGCGAGACCGAGGCCGACGAGCTTCATCTTGACCTCGTCGATCGACTTCGCACCGAAGTTGCGGATGTCCAGCAGGTCCGCCTCGCTGCGCCCGACGAGCTCACCCACGGTGTGGATGCCCTCGCGCTTGAGGCAGTTGTACGAGCGGACCGTGAGGTCGAGCTCCTCGATCGGCATCGCGAAGGCGGCGATGGTGTCCGCCTCCTGGGGCGACGGACCGATCTCGATGCCCTCGGCGTCGACGTTCAGCTCGCGGGCGAGGCCGAACAGCTCGACGAGGGTCTTGCCCGCCGAGGCGAGCGCGTCGCGCGGGCCGATGGAGGGCTTGGTCTCGACGTCGAGCACGAGCTTGTCGAAGTCCGTGCGCTGCTCGACACGGGTGGCCTCGACCTTGTAGGTCACCTTGAGGACCGGCGAGTAGATCGAGTCGACCGGGATGCGGCCGATCTCGGCGCCGGTGGCCTTGTTCTGCATGGCCGGGACGTAGCCACGACCCCGCTCCACGACGAGCTCCACCTCGAGGCGGCCCTTGTCGTTGAGCGTGGCGATGTGCAGGTCCGGGTTGTGCACGGTGACGCCGGCGGGCGGGACGATGTCCCCCGCGGTGACCGCACCGGGGCCCTGCTTGCGCAGGTACATCGTGACCGGCTCGTCCTCCTCGGAGGAGACCACCAGCTCCTTGAGGTTCAGGATGATGTCGGTGACGTCCTCCTTCACCCCCGGAACGGTGGTGAACTCGTGGAGCACGCCGTCGATGCGGATGCTGGTCACGGCCGCGCCCGGGATGGACGACAGCAGCGTGCGGCGGAGCGAGTTGCCGAGCGTGTAGCCGAAGCCGGGCTCGAGCGGCTCGATGACGAACCGCGACCGGGTCTCGGTGACCGAGTCCTCGGTCAGGGCGGGGCGCTGAGAGATCAGCACTGTGTGACTCCTTCTTCGAGTGCCGCGGCAACCATTATTTGATGCCGCAGTGAGCCCCCCGCCCCACTACAGGGCGGGGGGACCCTCTGGCGAGGGGTGAACAGCCTTACTTCGAGTAGAGCTCGACGATCAGCTGCTCGGTGACCTGCGTGTCGATCTGCGCCCGCTCCGGGAGCTGGTGCACGAGGATCCGCAGGTTCGACGGGACGACCTGGAGCCAGGCCGGGATCGGACGGTCGCCGACGAGCTCCTTGGCGATCACGAACGGATCCATGGCCATGCTCTTCGGCCGGACGTCGATGATGTCGTACTGCGAGACGCGGAAGCTGGGGATGTCCACCTTCTGGCCGTTGACCAGGAAGTGACCGTGGTTCACCAGCTGGCGGGCCATGCGCCGGGTGCGGGCGAGGCCCGCGCGGTACACGACGTTGTCCAGGCGCGACTCGAGGATGCGGAGCAGCTCGTCGCCGGTCTTGCCGGAACGACGGTTGGCCTCCTCGTAGTACGAGCGGAACTGCTTCTCCAGCACGCCGTACGCGAAACGGGCCTTCTGCTTCTCCTGCATCTGCAGGAGGTACTCGGTCTCCTTGATCCGGATCCGGCCGTGCTGGCCGGGCGGATACGGACGACGCTCGAACGCCTGGTCGCCGCCGACGAGGTCGACCTTGAGCCGGCGGGACTTGCGGGTGATGGGTCCGGTGTAACGAGCCATGAGTTGTTACTCCCTTTCCCTAGACCCGGCGCCGCTTGGGCGGGCGGCATCCGTTGTGCGGCTGGGGGGTGACGTCGGAGATGGTGCCGACCTCGAGGCCGGCGGCCTGCAGCGAACGGATCGCCGTCTCGCGGCCCGAGCCCGGGCCCTTCACGAAGACGTCGACCTTCTTCATGCCGTGCTCCGCCGCCTTGCGGGCGGCGCTCTCGGCGGCCATCTGCGCCGCGAACGGCGTCGACTTGCGCGAGCCCTTGAAACCGACGTGGCCGGCGGAGGCCCACGCGATCACCGCACCGTTGGGGTCCGTGATGGACACGATGGTGTTGTTGAAGGTGCTCTTGATGTGCGCGTGGCCGTGCGCGACGTTCTTCTTCTCCTTGCGGCGGACCTTCTTGGGTCCGGCCGCGGAGCGGGTGCGGGGCGGCATTACTTCTTACCTGCCTTCTTCTTACCGGCCACGGTCTTCTTCGGGCCCTTGCGGCCGCGCGCGTTGGTCTTGGTGCGCTGGCCGCGGACCGGAAGCCCACGACGGTGCCGGATGCCCTGGTAGCAGCCGATCTCGATCTTGCGACGGATGTCGGCCTGGATCTCGCGGCGGAGGTCACCCTCGACGCGGAGGTTGCCCTCGATGTACTCGCGCAGGGAGGCGAGCTGCTCGTCGGTCAGGTCCTTCGAGCGCAGGTCCTTGCTGATACCCGTGGCGTCCAGGATCTCGAGGGAGCGCGAGCGCCCGATCCCGAAGATGTAGGTGAGTGCGATCTCCATCCGCTTGTCGCGGGGAAGATCGACACCTGAGAGTCGTGCCATGCGGCTGGTGTCTCCTCATTCGGCCGGGTACTCCCGACGACCGTCCCCACTGACTAGGCAGGGCTCCGGCCCGGTTCCGGAGGTGTCACCGCAGCGCGTGTGCTGCGGCAGGTTCGTCGGGTGCCTCTGTTGAGCTGTGCTTCTCCGCGAAGAGCGGGTGATCAGCCCTGACGCTGCTTGTGGCGCAGGTTCTCGCAGATCACCATGACCCGGCCGTGACGGCGGATCACCTTGCACTTGTCGCAGATCGGCTTGACGCTCGGCTTGACCTTCACGTCTGTCGATCCTTCTGTCGAGCCATCACTTGTAGCGGTAGACGATGCGGCCGCGGGAGAGGTCGTACGGAGAGAGCTCCACGACCACCCGGTCCTCGGGGAGGATCCGGATGTAGTGCTGCCGCATCTTCCCGCTGATGTGCGCGAGGACCCGGTGCCCGTTCTCCAGCTCCACGCGGAACATCGCGTTCGGCAGGGGTTCGACGACCCGGCCCTCGACCTCGATCGCCCCGTCCTTCTTGGCCATGTCCTCCGCGATCCGTGACAGGTTTTCTTCAGTGGGGTAGTGCTGTACTGCAGGCGCACAGACCGGGGCGTGGCGGAACCAAGGAGTGCCCCGCCAACCTGCACAGCACACGACCGGAACCGGCGCCACACGGCGCGCCGACTGTCGAGTGTACGCGCGCGGCCCCGGGCGCCCCGCGGGGCCCCTGCTCGGCGGGCCCCGGACGTCGCCGGTGCCCGCCGTCCTACTCGCGGTCCAGCGCGACCAGGGTCGCGGCGTGCAGCCGCACACCCGTCGCGATGGCGCTCGTGTCCGTCCACTCCTCCGGGCAATGGCTGCGCCCGGCCCGGGACGGCACGAAGATCATCCCCATCGGGCAGAGCCGGGCCAGGTGCGCGGCGTCGTGGGTCGCCCCGCTCGGGATCGCCTCCCAGTCGATGCCGAGGCCGTCCGCGGTGGTCGTGATCGCCTGCCGGACGTCGGCGTGGGTCGGCACGACGTCGTTGTCGGTCGACCACTCCAGGTCGACCTCGACACCGAGCTCGCCTGCCTCCTCGGTGATCTGCCGGGAGAGCCGCCGCTCGGCGTCGGAGAGCCATCCCGGCTCGACGCTGCGCAGCTCCGCCTGCATGCGGACCCGGCCGGGGACGACGTTCGGCGAGCCCGGCTCCGAGTCCAGGCGCGATGTCGTCCCCACGCCGTGCACCGGCGCCCCGCACGCCACGTGGCGCACGGCGAGTACCCCTCGGGCCGCCGCCACCAGGGCGTCCTGGCGCGTGGTCATCGGCGCGGTCCCCGCGTGGTCGGCCCGACCGACGAAGCCGGCGACGAGCCGGCTGATCCCGGCGATGCCGGTGACGACCCCGACCGACGTGCCGCGTTCCTCCAGCACCGGGCCCTGCTCGATGTGCAGCTCGAGGTAGCGGTGGAGCCTGCGCGGACCCCACGCCGAGCCCGCGCCGAGGACCTCCGACGGGTCGATCCCGAAGCGGGAGTATCGCTCGGCGAGCGACACCCCCTCGCCGTCGACCCGCTCGAGATGCCCGGGGGTCAGCTCGCCGGCCAGCGCCCGGCTGCCCAGGCAGCTCAGCCCGAAGTCGTTGGACTCCTCGCCGAGGAAGTCCACCACGATCAGGTCCCGCTCGAGCCGGACGTCGTTCTCCCGCAGCAACCGGACGGCCTCGATCGACCCGAGCACGCCGACGATGCCGTCGAACCGGCCGCCCGACTCCACCGTGTCGGTGTGCGAGCCCGTCATCAGTGCGGGGGCGGCCGGGTCGCGGCCGGGCAGCACACCGACCACGTTGCCGGCGGCGTCCGAGTGCACCTGCAGCCCGGCGTCGGCCATCCGGGATCGCACCCACTCCCGGGCGTGTCCGTACGGTTCGGAGAACACGGTCCGCGTCCAGCCACCGCTCGACGGGTCGTGCAGCGCCGAGAGGGCCGTCAGGTCCTCCTCGAGGCGTTCCGCGACGGGGTTCAGCTCCACCATTCGCTCACCCATCCCCTCGTCCGGCAGCGCTACGCGGTCCGGCGGGCGAGGAAGCGGCCCCGGCCCTCGGCCCCGACGTAGCGGCCGGCGCGGGCGACGAGATCGCCCCGCGAGTAGACGGCCTCGATCACCCCGGGCAGCTCCCAGCCCTCGTAGGGGGTGTAGTCCATGCGCTGGTTCTGGGTGGCCGCCGAGATCGTGGTGGTGCCGTCCGGGTCCAGCACGACGATGTCGGCGTCCGCCCCGGGGACGATGGCGCCCTTGCCGGCCAGGCCGAACTGCCGGGCGGGCGCCGTGGCGACGAGGTCGACGAACTTCTCCAGCGACAGCCGGCCCTCCCGCACCCCCTGCGCGTACAGGACGATGAACCGGTGCTCCACGCCCGGGCCGCCGTTGGGGATGGCCCGGAAGTCGTGCTCGCCCAGGCGGCGCTTCTCCTCCAGGCAGAACGGGCAGTGGTCGGAGCTCACCACGCCGAGCGAGCCCGCCCGCAGGCCACGCCACAGCGCCTCGCGGTGGTGCTGCTCGCGCAGGGGCGGCGTGAGGACGACCTTGGCGGCCTCGAACCCCGGCGCGTCGTAGAGCGAGCGGTCGAGGGTGAGGTAGTGGGTGCACGTCTCCCCCGCCACGGCCCAGTCCCTCGACCGGGCGTCCGCGACGGCCTCGACCGCCCCCTCGGTGGAGAGGTGGACGAAGTAGAGCGGGGCGTCCGCCATCCGCGCGATCCGGATGGCCCGGTGCACGGCCTCCACCTCGGTGGCGGGCGGCCGCGCGATCTCGTGCGAACCCGGCCCGGTCCGGCCGGCGGTGACGAGGTCGGCGGCGAGCCGGTCGATCACGTCCCCGTTCTCCGCGTGGACGCAGACCTGCCCGCCGTGCGCCGCCGACGTGCGGAGCACCTCGAACATGTCGCCGTCGTGCAGCATGATCGTGCCGCGGTAGGCCATGAACACCTTGAAGCTGGAGACCCCGGAGCCGATGATCTCCGGGAACTCCTTCGTCGCGCCGTCGTACAGGTCGGTCACGCACATGTGGAAGCCGTAGTCGACGACGGCCTTGCCGGCGGCCTTGGCGTGGTGGGCGGCCAGGGAGTCCTGCAGCGTGCTGCCGGGGGTCTGCATGGCGAAGTCCACCAGGGTCGTCGTGCCCCCGCAGGCCGCGGCCCGGGTGCCGCTCGCGAAGTCGTCCGAGGTGACGGTGCCCATCATCGGCGAGTCGAGATGGGTGTGGACGTCGACGCCGCCGGGCAGCAGCAGCTTCCCGCTCACGTCGACCCGCTCGACCTCGCCCAGCGCCGCCGGGTCGAACCGCCCGACGGCCTCGATCCGCCCGTCCAGCACCAGGACGTCGGCGTCGGTGCTCCCGGAGGCGTTGACCACGCGCCCCCCGCTCAGCAGCAGCTTCGTCGTCATCGCGCTCCCCCACGTGGTTCCGGCGGTATGCCAATCGATTGGCATACCAAAGCAGCGCAACCCGTCCCCGTCAAGGGGGCGCCCTGCGCCTCAGCGCGGCGGTGCGACGGTGACCTGCGAGGACGCCCGGACGACGAGGTGGGGCACCTGCACGTCGACGTCGACCGGCCGGCCCGCCAGGGCCTCGATCAGCGCACGTGCACCCCTGCGCCCCAGCGCCTCCACGTCGAGCCGCACGCTGGTCAGCGGCACCGGCAGGTGCTTCGCGACGGGATCGTCGTTGTAACCGACCAGTGCGACGTCCCTACCGGGGACGAGCCCCTCCTCGAGCAGGGCGTGCGCCGCGCCGACGGCGCTGTAGTCGTTGGTCGCGAAGACGGCCGTGGGCCTGGCGGGCCCGGCGAGCACGTGGCGCATCGCGGCGTGGCCGTCGTCCGCCTGGAGCCCCGCGCGGACGACCCGGGGCGCGGCGCCGTCACCGAGCCGGGCCGCGACCGTGTCCCCGAAGCCGGCGATCCGGTCGCGGAAGGTCGGGACGTGGTCCGGGTCCCCCACGACCACGAGGTCGCGGTGCCCGAGCCCGAGCAGGTGCTCCGCCACGATGCGCCCGCCGGCGTACTCGTCGGCGACCACGGACGGCTGCCCGGGCGGACCCTGCCGGAAGACGGAGACGACGGGGAGCCCGCCGGGGACGCCTGCGGCCGGGCTCGCCTGGCCGATCAGCGAGTCGGCGACGAGGATCCCGTCCACGCTGCGTTCCCGGTAGGTCTCCACGGCCGCGCGGCGCACGGCGTCGTCGGACCCGGTCGAGGTGACGACGGCGAGGTAGCCGTGGGCGCGGGCCTCGTCCTCGATCCCGGCGAAGAGCGTGGCCATCGCCGCGTCGGTGATGCTCGGGACCAGCACGCCGAGCATGCGCGAGCGCCCGCTCCGCAGGGTGGCCGCGGCCAGGTGCGGGCGGTACCCGAGCTCCGCCGCCGCGCTGCGGACCCGCTCGATGGTGCCGGCGTTCACCCGCCGGGTGTCCCCGCGCAGGGCCCGGGAGGCGGTCGACCGATCCACGCCCGCGGCCGCGGCGACGTCCGCCAGCGTGACCGCGGACCGTGCAGTGCTCACCGGCGGCGTCCCCTCGTCGGGCGGGAAGTATAGGGAGTCCGGCTCATCCGGCCTGCTGGAACGAGCGCCGGTAGTCGCTCGGGGACAGGCCGACGAACTGACGGAAGTGGTGGCGCAGCATCGCCTCCGAGGCGAACCCGCTCCGGACCGCGACCTCCGCGCTGCCGAGCCGGGTCCGCTCCAGGAGCCGCTGGGCGTGCAGGATCCGCTGCTGGGTGAGCCACCGGTGCGGGGTCGTCCCGGTCTCCGTGGCGAACCGGCGCGTGAAGGAGCGCTCCGAGAGGTGGGCGCGCGCCGCCAGGTCACCCACCGAGATCGGGTCCGCGAGATGGTCCAGCATCCACTGCAGGGAGGGCCCGATCGCCGTGTCGCCGCTCTGCGGGACCGGGCGGTGGATGAACTGCCGCTGGCCGCCCTCGCGCTGGGGCGCCGCGACCATCAGCCGGGCGAGGGTGTTGGCACGGTCGCCGCCGAGCTCGCGGCGCACGACGTGGAGGCATGCGTCGATGCCGGCGGCCGTGCCGGCGCTGGTGACGAGGGAGCCCTCGTCGACGAACAGGACGTCCGGGTCGACGAGCGCGGTCGGATGGCGCCGGCGCAGCTCGTCGATGTTCTGCCAGTGGGCGGTGCACCGGCGCCCGTCGAGCAGCCCCGCCGCGCCCGCGACGAAGACCCCGGAGCAGATGGTCAGCACGGTGGCCCCCGCGGACTCGGCCGTGCGCACGACATCCAGCAGCTCCTCGGGGAACTCCCGCAGGCCGGTCGCCGGGATCGCGAGCAGGTCGACGCCCTCGGCCGCCCCGAGCCCGTGTCGCGGGGTGAGCTGCTGGCCGACCTTCGTGGTGACCGGTCTGCCGGCCGTCACCCCGCAGACCCGGAAGTCGATCG
This sequence comes from Pseudonocardia ailaonensis, assembly GCF_039531635.1. Lineage (NCBI taxonomy): Bacteria > Bacillati > Actinomycetota > Actinomycetes > Pseudonocardiales > Pseudonocardiaceae > Pseudonocardia > Pseudonocardia ailaonensis. The sequence goes on from NZ_BAAAQK010000028.1 coordinate 459,760, forward strand.
GGTCCAGACCCTCGGACCGGCGGTCGCGGCCGAACACCTCGCACAGCATTCCGAACTCGAACTCGAAGAGCTCGTCGATGACCAGGGCGGCGACGCTGTTCAGCACCCCCCGAGCATATGTCCGGATATCGACGGGAGTCGACGTTCAACGAGCGGCGTGCAGAACATCGACGGTCATAGACTTTTTGCCATGGACCACGAGATCAGGATCTGCGAACGCTGCTACTCGGTGATCGACGACGGGCAGCCCTTCCTCGCCCTCGCGCACATCGACCGGGCCGACCCGGACGGCACGGTTCACTGGCGCAACGCCTACGTGCACGCCATCGGCGCAGCCCGCGACCAGGACCGGACCCCGGCCCCGCTCCCCGAGGCCTGCCCCGCCTGAGCGACCCTCACCCGCCGGCCACCAGCCGCACGGCCGGTACGGGACCGGCTCGCCCGAGGAGCGGTGCGAGCCGGGGCGCGACCTCGGTGGCGAAGAGCTCCATCGAGCGCAGGGCCTCGGCGGCGGGCAGCCCCGGCAGCTGGAAGCAGGCGTCGACGCCGTCCAGCGCGCAGGCCGTGACGTACGCGCCGAGCTCGCGCGCCACCGTCGTCGGGCTCCCGACGACCCAGCCGAGCTGCCCACGGACGTCGTCGAGCGACCACGACGCCCTCGGCCGCGGGACCGCGACGGGCCGCGGTGCCGTGGGCGCGACGAACCGCGGCCAGAAGTGTTCCGCCGCCACCTCGGCGACCCGGCGGGCGGCCGCGTCGCTCTCCGCGACGTGGACCAGCCGGGCGGCGCGGACCTGCCCGGTGCCACCGACGGACCGGAACCCCTCGACCAGGTCCGGGTGGCGGGCGCCGCCGAACATCCCGACGAAGTAGCCGAGGCCCTCGCGCGCGGCCAGCTCCACCGAGAGCGGGTCCACAGAGGCGACCAACAGGCGCCGGCTCAGGTCGGGCAGCCGCAGCCCCAGGTCGCGACCGCGGCCGCCGGTGCGCAGCAGCCCCACCAGCTCCAGCGCGGCGCGCCGGAAGGCGGCCCGGCGCCCGGCCCGCCCGGCCGGGCCGCCCGGCCCCCGCGCCGACCCCGCACCGAGCCCGTACCGGACGCGCCCCCCGGTGAGCAGGTCCAGGGTCGCCAGCTCCTCCGCCACCCGCTCGGGCGCGGTGTCGGCGACCAGCCGCACCGCCGTCCCGAGGCCGATCCGCCCGGTGGCCCCGGCCAGCCCCGCGATCAGCAGGTGCGGGGCCGCGATTCGGCCGGACACCCCGCCGAACATCGGACCGTGCTGCTCGGTGAACCAGGCGACGTCGAAGCCCAGCCGGTCGGCGAGGACCGTCGCCCGGCACACCTCGTCGAGCACCGCCGAGTCGCGCTGGTCCGGCGTCCCCCAGCCCTGGAACAGCACGCCGATCCCGGGCCGGGGACGCGGAGCGCCCGCCATCAGATCGTGCCGAGTGCGCGGAGCACCTTCTCGGGCGTGATCGGCAGGTCGGTGATGTGGACGCCGATCGCGTTGGCCACCGCGTTCACGATGGCGCTGGCGCCGTCGTTGTTGGCGGACTCCCCGATCCCCTTGGCGCCGAACGGCCCGGTGTCCTCGTAGGTGTCGGCGAAGAAGACGTCGAAGTCGCGGCAGGCGTCCCGGGACGTGAGGATCTTGTAGTTCAGGAAGTCCGGGTTCAGGGTCCGCCCGGTGTCCTGGTCGACCTGGATCTCCTCCATGAGGGCGTAGCCGAACGCCTGCGCGGCGCCGCCGTGGATCTGCCCCTCCACCAGGACCGGGTTGATCACGTTGCCCACGTCCGAGCCCGCCACCACCCGGTCGACCGTGATGTGCCCGGTCTCCGTGTCGACGGAGACCTCGACGAACTTGCAGGTGAAGTGGGACGCGGTGGTGACGGCCCGGCGGCTCTCCTCCGCCATGATCGTCCCCCACTGGCGCATCTGCGCCGTCCGGGCGATCTCCTCGATGCTGACCGAGCGGTCGGTCCCGTGGACCCGCGCGTGGCCGTGCGCCAGCGCGACGTCCTCCACGGCGACCTCCAGGATCCGCGCCGCGAGCTCGCGCAGCTTGTCCCGCAGCTTCTCGGCGGCGAGCTTGGCCACCATCCCGGAGACGTAGGTGCTCCGGCTCGCGTGCGTGACCACGTCGTAGGGCGAGGAGTCCGTGTCGGTGACGTTGACGATGACGTCCTCGGCCCGCAGGCCCAGCGTCTCGGCGACGATCTGCGCGTGGCCCATGAGGTTCCCCGTCCCCATGTCCACCAGCGCCGTGGTGAGGTTCGCCGTCCCGTCCTCGTTGATCTTGATGGTGGACCCGGCGTACTCGAGGATGTCCGACACCTCGTTGGCCTGGCCGCACCCGGAGGTGTGGAACGCACGCCCGAGCCCGATCCCCTTGAGGATCCGGCCCTCCTTCTGTCTCGCCAGCTCGGCCCGTCGCTCCCACCCGATCCGGCGGGCCCCCGAGGTGAGGATCTCCTCGACGCCGCAGCTCTTGATGTGGTCGACGACGTTCGGTCCCTGCGCGAAGTAGGCGTCGCCGGCGCGGATGTAGTTGCGGAGCCGCAGCTCGACGGGATCGATGCCCAGCCGGTCGGCGAGGATGTCCATGTGCGACTCGATGGGCACGTTCGCCTGGGGGTTGCCGAAGCCGCGGAAGCCCGCGGCGGGCGGCGTGTTGGTGTAGATCACGTGCCCGGTGAACTTCTGGTGCGGCACCCGGTACATCGACATGAACCAGCCGCCCATGCACTTGGTGACCCACTCGCCGGAGCACGCGTAGGCGCCCGTGTCGACGTGCGCCTCCATCTCGTGCGCCACCAGCGTCCCGTCCCGCTTCATGCCGCTGCGCAGCCGCACCGTCGCGGGATGGCGACTGGTGGACATCATGTCCTCCTCCCGCGTGAGCTGCAGGCGCACGGGCAGGCCGGACTTCATCGCCAGCAACGCCGCGATCGGCTCGTCCACGTTCATGTCCAGGCGCGCCCCGAAGGCCCCGCCGAGGAAGGACTGGTGGACGTTGATCCGGCTGTACGGGATCCCGAGGGCCCGCGCCAGGTTGTGCCGCAGGCCGTGGATGGACTGCGTGGTGCACCAGACGTCGAGCCGGCCGTCCGGCCGGGGATCGACGACGATGCAGCGCCGCTCCATGGGGCTCTGCTGCTGTTTGGGCACCGTGAACGTGTTCTCGATGATCACGTCCGCCTCGGCGAAACCGGCCGCGACGTCGCCCACCCCCATCTCGACGGTGCGCAGCACGTTGCGGCGCGGGACCTCCCGCTCTTCGCCCCAGTGGACGGCGTCGTGGATGGTGGCGGCGCCGGGTGCGACGGCGGCGGACGCGTTGAGTGCGGCGGGGAGCTTCCGGTACTCGACCTCGATCGCCGCGACCGCCCGCGCGGCGACGTCCACCGACGTCGCCGCGACGGCGGCCACCACGTCGCCGACGTAGCGGGCCTTGTCCGGGATGACGAAGTTGTCCCGGGGCATGTACTCCGGCGGCAGCGCGAACTCCCGGCCGTAGGGACGCGCCGGCGCGTCCCGGTGCGTGATGACCGCCTTGACGCCGGGCATCGCCTCCGCCCGCGACGTGTCGATGCTGACGATCTCGGCGTGCGGGTGCGGGCTGCGCAGGATCTTGATGTCGAGCATGCCCGCGATCCGGACGTCGCCGACGAACTTCAGCCGCCCCGTCGCCTTGTGGATGGCGTCGAACTTCGGCACCCGCCGGCCGATGTTGGCGAACGGGTCCGAGGTCGTCCCGACGGCGGGCGACTCGGCCACCGTGTCAGTCATTTCCGTTCCCCCGCATGCCGTTCCCCCGCATCTGCTCGCCGGCCCCGGCGAGCGCCTCGATCAGCTTCACGTAGCCGGTGCACCGGCAGAGGTTGCCCGCGAGCTCCTCGGCGAGCCCGTCCGCGTCGATGTCGGGATCGTCCGCGTAGAGGGCGCAGCCGGCCATCAGCACTCCGGGGGTGCAGTAGCCGCACTGCACTCCCCCGCCCTCGACCAGCGCGGCCTGCAGCGGGTGCGGCCTGCCGGCGTCGCCGAGCCCTTCGACCGTGGCGACCGACCTGCCCTCGGCACGCAGCGCCGGGTACATGCACGAGTAGACGGCCTGGCCGTCCACGCGCACGGTGCACGTCCCGCATCCGCCGGCGTCGCAGCCGCGCTTGGTGCCGGTGAGGTTGAGCCGGTCCCGCAGCGCGGAGTTCAGGCTCTCGTACGGCTTCACGACGAGGGAGACGGGATCGCCGTTGACGACCAGCGTCAGCAGCCGGTCGTTCGCCCCTCGCCCGGTGTCGGCCGGACCGGTCCGGTTCATCGGGCCCTCGCAATCGCCTGGACCAGGCATCGAGTGATGTAGACCTTGAGCAGGTGGTTCCGGAACTCGGCGGAACCGCGGAAGTCGCTGAACGCCCGGACGTCGTCGGAGACCGCGCGTGCGGCCCGCTCGATCCGGTCGACGGTCGTGGGCTCGCCGAGGAGCGCCTGCTCGACGGTCGTCGCCCGGGTGACCTTGCGACCGATGCCGCCCCCGAGGGCGATGCGCACGTCGGTGAAGCGCCGGCCCTGGACCCGCGCCTGTACACCCACGCTGACCAGCGCCCAGTCCACGGAGTTCGTCTCGAACTTCATGAACGCACCCCCCGAGTCCGCCGGGGGCGTGGTGAAGGCGACCTCGGTCAGGACCTCGCCGAACCGCAGGTCCGGGAGGAAGAAGTCCCAGAAGAACTGCTCGATGGGCGTGGTCCGGGTCGGCCCGTCGATGCCGCGCGTGGTGACCTCGGCGTCGAGCACGACCAGGGCCGCCGGCAGGTCGAAGAACGGCAGGCTGGAGCTGATGCTGCCGCCGACCGTCGCCACGTTGCGGATCTGCATCGGGCGGATGCCGGCGATCGCGTCGGTCAGCAGGGCCAGCCGGCGGGGTTGCGTACTGCGGATGTGCCGCGCGAGCTGCGTGAACGACACGGTCGCGCCCACGTGCAGCCGCTCGCCCGTCACCGCGATCTCGCCGAGGGGCAGGCGGGTCACGTCGACGAGCGTGCGCACCTCGCCCATCCCCTTGCGGAACGCCAGCTCGTGGATCGTGGTGCCCCCGGCGATGATCTGGGCGGCGGCACCCTCGGAGTCGAGGATGCCCAGCACCTCGTCGAGCGAGGCCGGGAACACGTAGTCCTCCGGCTGGAAGATCAGTGTCGGCATCGGTCCCTCACCTGGTCCGGAGCAGCGCGGGCGCCGCCTTGCGAAGCACCCCGAAGACCACGGGGTGGTGTTCCTCGACGCGTTCGGACAGCGCCCGGAAGCGGGTCGCGTCGGCGGGCGGGCCATGGACCTCGTACTTCTTGTTCATGTACGACTCGTCGGCGACCGCCGTGTCGAGCATCATCCGCAGGAACAGCGCCGCGGGTGCCTCGAACACGACGTGCGGGTCGCGGGCCCGGCCCACGTGCACCCGCGCCTTCTCGTCGCGGACCTCGATGTGGAACGGCTGCTCGCCCTCGAGGTCGAACTGCAGCGTGCGGTCCCACCGGTCGAGCATGTCCCGGGCCTGCGGCGTGCGGTTGAGGAAGTGGACGAACACACGGATCCCCAGCTGACATTTCATGCCGGTCTTCCGCCTTTCCGATCGCGTCGCCTCGCGGCGGGCGGCCGCGAGGAACTCCGGGTTCCGGGCGGCGCACTCGCAGCAGATCGCCGCGTGGCCGGCCGCGGGATCACGGTCCATCTCCTGGGCCACGTAGGAGCGCGAGCAGACGTGGCAGCGGATCCGCGAGGCCCAGGCGTCCTCCACCTCGTCGCGCGGGTCGTACGGTCGCGTCGGCATCTCGCCGACCCGCGAGTCGACGAGCAGGGCGCCGAGGTAGACCAGGAACGAGAGGAGGAATGCGGCCGGTGCGTACCAGGTCGCTCCGACCGTGCCGGCGAAGTTGAGCAGCACGACCCCGACCACGGTGCCGGCGACCCAGGCGGACACGCCCGGCCAGTGCATCGTCGTCACCCGGCCCGGCCGGTACTCGAGCTGGTCGGGGCCGATCCCCCGGACCTTCGCCCAGATCATGTACGCGACGACGACCCCGACCCACGCGACCGTGATGATCGCGCTGTACTCGAGGGCGATCTGCAGCTTGCTCAGCAGGTCCTGCAGCATCAACAGGTAGACGACGACACCGAGGGCCACGACCCAGAACCAGCGCGGGACGGGGCGGCGGATCACCCGCCCCGCGAGGTTCCCGAGGTTGGTCGACGCGACGTAGTAGTTGGCGGTGTTGATCCGGGTCTGGGTCACCCAGATGAACAGGACCGCCCAGACGCCCATCAACCCGAGCATGCCGTCGACCGCGGACAGCTCGGTGAGCTCGCCGGAGACCAGGTGCTCGGCGAGGAAGATGCCGACGGCGGCGTTGAAGAACAGGGTGAACCCGTGGAACACCGGGCCGAACGTGAACCACCGGTGGAAGCGGAGGTCCTGGGGACGGGCGTGGCGGGCCATGTCGCCCGCGAACATCATCAGGACCCAGACGCCCATGTAGAGGGTGAAGGCGTAGAGCCAGCCGGGTCCGGAGATCGTTGCGGTCCCCTTGCCCGACAGCCACTCCGGGTTGTACCCGCGGGCGCTGATGGTCCAGATCACCGCCACCGTCACCCCGAGGATGTACACCGGCAGCAGCGCGCCGTTGAACTTGTCGAGGAACACCCGCACGCCGCCGATCGCGAGCGGCACGCTGTAGACCACCACGATCGCGAACCAGAACCACGGACCGGGCCCGCCGAACACGGTGTGCATGGCGTGCGCGACCACGGCGCCCTCGAACGTCGCGTAGAACGTCGCGATCAGGAAGAGCACCAGGGTGGCGATGGCACCGCCCCCGAGACCGAACAACATGCGCGAGAACAGGTTGATGCTGGTGCCGGTGCGGGCCGAGTAGGTGGCCATCGCCGCGCACAGCGCGCTGTAGGCGCCGACCGACAGCGCACATCCGATCAGGGCGTCGGCCGGGCCGACCACCACCGCGGCGAGGCCGCCGGTGATCAGCCAGGCCATGGCGCTGGCGAGCGAGTACCAGGCCATCGACATGGACCAGCGGCCGCTGCGTGCGCTGTGGGGGACGACGTGGGCGGCGTAGTCCTCGGTCGCGGCCCGCCGGACCACCTCGGGATCGTCGTGGAAGGTCTCCTCGAGCGGAGGAAGGTGTACTGCCCGGGTTGGGGCCATGAGGTCTCCTCGACGGTGAGAAAGCGCGGCCAGGGCGTCAGCTTCGAACGAAAAGCCATGGTGGCCAGGGGAAACGGTCCTTGTCAAGAGTTTGGCATACCAAAATTGCCTCACTCCGCACCTGCGGCCGAAACGCCTCCCCAAGCCTGCATACGCGTCGAACTGGACCGATACAGACTCGCGGAAGGTCAACTTCTCGGCGAGGAAGGAGTCCGGTCTGCGAAACTGGGGCGACGTCAGTCGAGGGGGGCCGCGGTGGATGCGACCGGAGAGGCGTCGCGGGCCGCGCCGACGGGCGAGCTCGCGGCGTCGCGGCACCGCGCCGTCGCCGAGCTGCGCCAGCAGATCATCGACGGCACGCTGCAACCCGGCGACCGGGTCGTGGAGCGGACGGTCGCGGAGCAGCTCCAGCTGTCCCGCAGCCCCGTCCGTGAGGCGGTCCAGGCACTGATCTACGAGGGCTTCCTCGTCGCCGAGTCCCCGAGGCGCATCGTGGTGCGCCGGCTGTCCCGCAGGGACGTCGAGGAGCTGTACGACGTGCGGGAGGGACTCGAGACGATGGCGACCGTCCTGGCCACGCGCAACGCGACGCACGAGGATGCGCAGCAGCTCCGGCATCTGCTCGCCGAGATCGCCGAGGAGACGGACGAGGTCGCGTTGCACCGGCTCAACGCGGACTTCCACGAGCTGATGACCCGGCTGGCCGGCAACGGGCTCCTGCGGTCCCTCACCCATCCGCTCACCGGCCGCCTCCAGTGGCTCTACCAGCAGAACTCCGACTGGGACCGGCTGCTGACCGAGCACCGGGCGATCGCGGACGCGGTGCTGAGCCGGGACGAGGACAAGGCCCGGTCGCTCGCCGCCGAGCACGCCCGCGCGAGCCGCGCGGACACCCTGGGAAAGCTGTTCCCCGACGAGGCCTGAGCCGCTCTCAGCACTCGATGACGTTCACGGCCAGCCCCCCTCGCGACGTCTCCTTGTACTTGACGGACATGTCGGCACCGGTCTGACGCATCGTCCTGATCGCCTTGTCCAGGCTGACGACGTGCGCGCCGTCGCCGTGCAGGGCCATCCGGCCGGCGTGGATCGCCTTGGTCGCCCCCACGGCGTTGCGCTCGATGCAGGGGATCTGCACCAGACCGCCGACAGGGTCACAGGTCAGGCCGAGGTGGTGCTCGATGCCGATCTCGGCCGCGTTCTCCACCTGCTCGGGGGTGCCACCGAGCACCTCGGTCAGCCCGGCGGCGGCCATCGCGCAGGCCGACCCGACCTCGCCCTGGCAGCCGACCTCGGCGCCGGAGATCGAGGCGTTGCGCTTGATGATCACCCCGATCGCGCCCGCGGTGAGCAGGAACCGCACGATGCCGGCGTCGTCGGCGCCGGGCACGAAGCGGCGGTAGTAGTGGAGCACGGCCGGCACGATGCCCGCGGCCCCGTTGGTGGGCGCGGTGACGATCCGCCCGCCGGCGGCGTTCTCCTCGTTCACCGCGATCGCGAAGAGGCTGACCCAGTCCATGACGTCCAGCGGATCGGTGGGGCGGCCCCTTGCCTCCAGCCGGGCCCGCAGGCCGGGCGCCCGGCGGCGGACCCGCAGGCCTCCGGGCAGCACCCCGTCGTGGGACGAGCCGGCCTCCACGCACTCCTCCATGACCCGCCAGATCCGCAGCAGGCCCCCGTCGATCTCCGCGGGCTCGCGCCAGGCGGTCTCGTTGCGGCGCATGACCTCGCTGACCGGTACGCCCGTCTCGGCGCATCGCAGCAGGAGCTCGTCGGCCGACGCGAAGGGATGGGCCAGGGGGGTCTCGTCCTCGGCCACGGCGCCGCCCTCACCGTCGCCCTCCGCCCGGACGAATCCGCCGCCCACGGAGTAGTAGGTCCGCGCCCGGAGCTCGTCGCGGCCCTCGTAGGCGCGGAAGATCATTCCGTTGGGGTGCCCGGGCAGCGAACGACGCCGGTGCAGCACGAGATCGTCGCGGTCGGAGAAGCGGATCTCGTGGCGCCCGCCCAGGCGCAGCCGCCCGCTGCCGCTCACCTCGGCGACCACCGCCGGCGCCCGCGCGGTGTCCACGGTCTCGGGCCGTTGCCCGCCGAGCCCCAGGACCACGGCCGGGGCGCTGCCGTGCCCGTGACCCGTGGCGCCGAGCGAGCCGAACAGCTCGGCCTTCACCCGGGTCACCCGGTCCAGCAGGCCGTCGGCCGCGAGGCCCTCGACGAAGGTGCCGGCCGCCCGCATCGGGCCGACGGTGTGCGAGCTCGACGGGCCGATGCCGATCGAGAACAGGTCGAAGACGCTGAGTGCCACGGCGCCTAGCCCGCCCGGAGCCCGGAGTAGAGGGGGCGACGCGCGGTCAGCGCCCCGACCCGCCCGCGCAGGGCGGCGCCCCGGGCCGGGTCGAAACCGGGCAGCAGCGCCTCCGCGATGACGTCGGCGACCTCGCGGAAGTCCTCGGCGTCGAAGCCCCGGGTCGCCAGGGCGGGCGTGCCGATGCGCAGCCCCGAGGTGACCATCGGCGGCCGTGGGTCGAAGGGCACCGCGTTGCGGTTCACGGTGATCCCCACCCCGTGGAGCCGGTCCTCGGCGTCCTGACCGGTCAGCTCCGCGCCGACGAGGTCCACGAGGACGAGATGGACGTCGGTGCCCCCGGTCAGCAGCCGGATCCCGGCGGCCGCGCAGTCCGCGCGGTCCAGCCGCTCGGCCAGGATGCGGGCGCCCTCGAGGGTGCGGCGCTGGCGCTCGGCGAACTCCGGCGACGCCGCGATCCGCAGGGCCACCGCCTTCGCCGCGACGACGTGCTCGAGCGGCCCGCCCTGCTGGCCGGGGAAGACCGCCGAGTTCAGCTTCCTGGCGTACTCCTGCTTCGCCAGGATCAGCCCGCCGCGGGGGCCGCCGAGCGTCTTGTGCGTGGTCGTCGTGACCACGTCGGCGTGCTCGACGGGGTTCGGGTGCAACCCGGCGGCCACCAGACCCGCGAAGTGGGCCATGTCGACGAGCAGCACGGCGCCGACGTCGTCGGCGATCCGCCGGAAGGCGGGGAGGTCGAGGCGGCGCGGATAGGCGGACCAGCCGGCGATGATCAGCGCCGGGCGGTCCGCCGCCGCCACCTTCGCCACCTCGTCCATGTCGATCAGCCCGGTCGTCCGGTCGACGTGGTAGGAGGAGACCGCGTAGAGCCGCCCCGAGAAGTTGACCTTCATCCCGTGCGTGAGATGTCCGCCGTGGGCGAGGTCGAGCCCGAGGATGCGATCACCCGGGCTGAGCAGCGCGGCCATGACGGCGGCGTTGGCCTGGGCACCGGAGTGCGGTTGGACGTTGGCGTACTCGGCGCCGAAGAGCTCCTTGGCCCGGTCGATCGCGAGCTGCTCGATCACGTCCACGTGCTCGCAGCCGCCGTAGTAGCGGCGCCCGGGGTAGCCCTCGGCGTACTTGTTCGTCAGCACCGAGCCCTGCGCCTCGAGCACCGCGACCGGGGCGAAGTTCTCCGACGCGATCATCTCGAGGGTCTCGCGCTGGCGGTCGAGCTCGGCGGCGACGGCGTGGGCGACCTCGGGATCGGCCTCGGCGAGCGGGGCCCGCAGCTGGGGGATCACCTCATCCTCCCTCGGTGAGCAGGCGGTAGGCCTCGGCGTCGAGCAACCCGTCGGCGTCGGTGTCGGGGGCGACCCGGAACAGCCAGCCCTCGCCGTACGGGTCCGCCCCCACGGCCTCCGGGGCGTCGCCGAGCGCGGTGTTGACCTCGGTGACGGTGCCGGAGACGGGGGCGAACAGGTCGCTCACGGACTTGGTGGATTCGAGCTCGCCGCAGGCGTTGCCGGCGGTGACCGCCTCGCCGACCGGGGGGAGCTCGACGAACACGATGTCGCCGAGCGCCTCGGCGGCGAACGCGGTGATGCCGATGGTGAGGACGTCACCGTCGGTACGGATCCACTCGTGCTGCTCGGTGTAGCGCAGCTCGTCGGGGGTCTGCATGTCGGGTCCTCTCAGGAACGTCGGTAGAAGGGCAGGGAGACGACGTCGACGGGCTCGGGCCGGCCGCGCACGTCGACGGTCAGACAGGTGCCGGGCTCGTCGAGCCCGCGTTCGACGAAGGCCATCGCCACCGGGTGCCCGAGGGTGGGCGACAGCGCTCCGCTGGTGATCCGCCCGACCGGCCGGCCTTCCCGCAGCACGGGGCAGCCGCCGCGGGCCGCCCGCCGCCCGCTCCCGCGCAGACCGACCAGCACCTCGCCGCCCGGGTCGTCGCGGCGCTGCAGCAGGGCCGGGCGCCCGACGAAGTCGGCCGCCTTGTCGAACCTGACGACGCGCCCGAGCCCGGCCTCGAACGGCGTCCGGTCCGGCCCGAGCTCGTTGCCGTAGAGCGGCATCCCCGCCTCCAGGCGGAGGGTGTCCCGGCAGGCCAGGCCGGCGGGGACCAGCTGGTGGACGGCGCCGACCTCGCTCAGGTGCTGCCAGGTCGCGGTGGCACGGCCGGCCGGGAGGTAGATCTCGAACCCGTCCTCACCGGTGTAGCCGGTGCGGGCGAGCAGGATGTCGTCCTCGCCGATCCGGGCGGGCATGCTCGCGTAGTAGCGCAGGCCGTCGACGGACGTCCCGGTCGCGGACTCGACGATCGCCGCGGACGCCGGCCCCTGGACCGCGATCAATGCGGTGTCCCGCGAGCGATCGAGGACGTCCGCCTCGAGCCCGGCCGCCCTGGCACCGAGCTCCTCGGCCACCCGGACCCGGTTCGACGCGTTCGCCACGACCATGAACGAGGTCTCGGTCAGCCGGTAGACGACCAGGTCGTCGAGCACTCCGCCGTCCGGGGCGCAGAGCATCGTGTAGCGGGCCCGGCCGGGTGCCAGCGCCGAGAGGTTCCCGACCAGCGCCCGGTCGAGGGCGGTCGCCGCCTCCGGCCCCTCGACGTGGATCTCGCCCATGTGGCTCAGGTCGAACAGGCCCGCGGCGTCCCGGACGGCCGCGTGCTCGGCGAGCTCGCTGCCGTAGCGGATGGGCATCGACCAGCCGGCGAAGTCGGTGAAGGCCGCACCGAGTGCGACGTGGGTGTCGTGCAGTGGCGAGCGGACGGCGGTGCCGGTGCTCATTGGGTCTCCTCCGGGGTGGGCATGGCGGGGCACGAGCAGACGAGGTTGCGGTCCCCGTGGACACCGTCGACCCGCCGCACCGGCGGCCAGTACTTGTCGCCGGGGGCGACCCCGTCCGGGAACACCGCGGTCCGCCGGTCGTAGGGCAGCGTCCAGTCGCCGGCCAGCAGGTCGGCGGTGTGCGGGGCGTTGCGCAGCGGGCTGTCCCCCACCGACGACCGCCCGTCCTCGATCAGCCCGATCTCCCGCCGGATCGCGATCAGGGCCGCGCAGAACCGGTCGATCTCGGCGAGGTCCTCGCTCTCCGTCGGCTCGATCATCAGGGTGCCGGCGACCGGGAACGACATCGTCGGGGCGTGGAACCCGTAGTCGATGAGGCGCTTCGCCACGTCCTCGGCGGTCACACCGGTGGCCTTGGTCAGCCCGCGCAGGTCGATGATGCACTCGTGGGCGACCAGGCCCGACCGTCCGGTGTAGAGCACCGGATAGTGCTCGTGGAGCCGCCGGGCGAGGTAGTTGGCGGAGAGCACCGCGGCCCCGGTCGCCGCGGTGAGCCCGTCGGCGCCCATCATCCGCACGTAGGCCCAGGAGATCGGCAGGATCGAGGCCGACCCGAACGGCGCGGCCGCGACCGGACCGATGCCGCTCTCGGGTCCGGCGTCGCCGTCGAGCGGGTGGTTGGGCAGGAACGGCGCGAGGTGGGCCCTGGCCGCGACCGGACCGACCCCCGGCCCGCCGCCGCCGTGCGGGATGCAGAAGGTCTTGTGCAGGTTCAGGTGGGAGACGTCGCCGCCGAACTCGCCGGGCCGGGCGAGCCCGACCAGCGCGTTCAGGTTGGCGCCGTCGACGTAGACCTGGCCACCTGCGCTGTGGACGAGCTCCGCGATCCGCTCGATGCCCTCCTCGTACACCCCGTGGGTGGACGGGTAGGTGACCATGATCGCGGCCAGCCGGTCCGCGTGCTCGGCCACCGTGGCCGCGAGGTCGTCGAGATCGACGTCGCCGTCCGGCCGGCAGCGGACGACGACCACCCGCATCCCGGCCAGCACCGCCGACGCCGCGTTCGTGCCGTGCGCCGACGACGGGATCAGGCAGACGTCCCGGCCAGCGTCACCGCGGGAGCGGTGGTAGGCACGGATGGCCAACAGCCCCGCGAGCTCGCCCTGGCTCCCGGCGTTGGGCTGCAGCGACACCGCGTCGTACCCGGTGATCTCGGCCAGCCAGGCGCAGAGGTCGTCGGTCAGCCGCCGGTAGCCGGCCGCGTCCGCGGCCGGGGCGAACGGGTGCAGCCGGGCGAACTCCGGCCAGCTGATCGGTTCCATCTCGGTGGCGGCGTTGAGCTTCATCGTGCACGACCCCAGCGGGATCATGCCCCGGTCCAGGGCGAGGTCCCGGTCGGAGAGCCGGCGAAGGTACCGCAGCATCGCGGTCTCCGAGCGGTACCGGTGGAAGACCTCGTGGGTCAGGTAGCCGGTCTGGCGGAGCAGCGACGACGGCAGACCGACGTCCCCGACCGGAGCGCCCTCGCCGACGGGCAGGTCCGGCGCGCCCTCGCCCATGACCGCGATCACGGTGACCACCAGCGAGGTGGTGGTCGTCTCGTCGCAGGCGACGCGGACGTGGTCGGCGTCGACGCGGCCGAGGTTGACCCCCGCCCGCCGGGCCGCGGCCACGACCCGGTCGGCCCGGCCGGGCACCCGGGCCAGCACGGTGTCGAAGAAGCGATCGTGCACGACCTCGGTCCCGGCGCCGCGCAACGCGGCCGCGAGCGTGACAGCGTGGTCGTGCACCTGCTCCGCGATCGCGCGCAGGCCCCCCGGCCCGTGGTACACGGCGTAGGAGGCGGCGAGCACCGCCGGCAGGACCTGCGCCGTACAGATGTTGGAGGTGGCCCGGTCCCGGCGGATGTGCTGCTCGCGGGTCTGCAGGGCCAGTCGGTACGCCGGCGCGCCGGACGCGTCGCGGGAGACACCGACGAGCCGGCCGGGCAGCGAGCGCTCCAGACCCGCGCGGACGGCGAGATAGCCGGCGTGCGGGCCGCCGTAGCCGAGCGGGACGCCGAAACGCTGCGTCGTCCCGCAGGCGATGTCCGCGCCCAGGTCCCCGGGCGAGCGGACGAGCGTCAGCGCCAGCAGGTCCGCGGCGATCGCGTAGCCGGCGTCCTGGGCGTGGGCGTACTCGCCGAGCTGCCGGTAGAACGACTCGTCGCGGAGCACCCCCGACGCCCCGGGGTACTGCACGACCACGCCGAAGACGTCGTCGGGCAGGTCGCCGGCCAGATCCCGGACGTCCACCTCGATCCCCACGGCCTCGGCCCGCATCCGCACGAGGGCCACCGTCTGGGGGAGGCACTCGGCATCCAGCAGTACCCGGTTCGAGCGGGACCGCGCCGTTCGCCGCATCAGCAGGACCGCCTCGGCGACGGCCGTCGACTCGTCGAGCATCGAGGCGTTCGCGGTGTCGAGCCCCGCCAGGTCGGCCACCGCCGTCTGGAAGTTCAGCAGCATCTCCAACCGGCCCTGCGAGATCTCCGGCTGGTAGGGGGTGTACGCGGTGTACCAGGCCGGGTTCTCCAGCACGGTGCGCCGGATCACCGCCGGGGTCACAGTGTCGTGGAAGCCGAGCCCGATCATCGACGGGAGCACGGTGTTGGCCGCGGCCGTCTCGCGGAGCTCCCGGACGGCCTCGGTCTCGGACACCGCGGCCGGCAGGGCCAGCGGCTTGACCGAGCGGATCCCCGCGGGGACCGCGGCGTCGAGGAGCTCGTCGAGGGTGTCGTAGCCGCACTCGGCGAGCATCGTGCGGTGGTCGGCCTCGGACGGACCGATGTGGCGGCGCGCGAAAGAAGTCAAGAGGGCTCCCGATGGGACGCACCCGGCGGACGCCGGTGCGGGGAGCCCCCTCTGTCGTTGGCCTGAGAGATTCACCGGCCGTGCGCAGCACGGACCGGCTTTCACCGTGGGCGAGGCGCGTCCGGCGCCTGCTTTCCAGAGTGGCCTGTCCCGAGCGGTGTGGGTGCCTGAGAGATTGGCGGGGCGCTTGCTCCTCCGGCGCCGGTCGCGACACTGCACGACCGTCTCTTCCGCCCGGGCGTGAACGGCCCGGTCTGAAGTTGTACGGCGGACCCTACGGCGTGACCGACGTCTCGTCCAGCGCAGGGACGGTGGCTCCTAGGCCGGGAGCGTGAGCACCCGGTACCCGGTGTCGGTGATCGCGATCGTGTGCTCCCAGTGCACGGCGCGGCCGCCGTGGGCGGTCACGACCGTCCAGCCGTCCTCGAGCTCCCGGGTCTCCGGGTCGCCCGCGGTGAGCATCGGCTCGATCGCCAGGGCCATGCCGGGCACGAGCCTCGGGCCCTTGCCCGGCTCGCCGTGGTTGGGCAGGAACGGGTCCATGTGCATGGACGTGCCGATGCCGTGCCCGCCGTACTCGGCGACGATCCCGTAGTCCGCCCGGTCCGCGATCGCCGCCGCCTCGCAGGCCTTCTGGATCGCGTGGGAGATGTCCGTCAGCCGGGCTCCGGGCGCGGCCGCCTCGATCCCCGCCCACATCGCCTTCTCGCAGGCGGCGGAGAGCGCGAGGTCCCCGTCCGACACCTCGCCGATCGCGAGTGTGACGGCCGAGTCGCCGTGCCAGCCCTCGAGGATGGCGCCGCAGTCGACGGAGATCAGGTCCCCGTCGGCGAGGACCTGCCCCGCCGACGGGATCCCGTGCACGATCTGGTCGTTCACCGACGCGCAGATGCTCGCCGGGAAGCCGTGGTAGCCCTTGAAGGAGGGGACGGCGCCGGCGTCGCGGATCGTCTGCTCGGCCAGCGCGTCCAGCTCGGCCGTGGAGACGCCGGGCTTGGCGAGCTCGCGCACCGCCGCGAGCGTGGCGGCGACGAGTGCGCCCGCCGCCCGCATGGCCTCGAACTCGGCCGGTGACTTGAGCTCGATGTCGCGCCCCCGCATCCGTGCCAGCGCACCCAGGAGGCCGCCCTTCCTGCCGGTCACGCGGGCCTCCTGTCGTGTGGCTGTCTCGCTACTTCGACGCCTCGAGTGCCGCGAGCACCCGATCGGTGATCTCGGCGACCTCGCCGACCGCATCCACGGTCACGAGCCGGTCCGCGTAGTAGCCCAGCAGCGGTGCCGTCTCGTCGCGGTAGACCTGCTGCCGGTTGCGGATCACGGACTCGTTGTCGTCCGACCGCCCGCGGCCCAGGAGCCGCGCGACGACGACCTCGTCGTCGACCCGGAACTCCACGATGGCGTCGAGTTCGACACCGTACCCGGCCAGGATCTCCGAGAGGGAGTCGGCCTGGGGCACCGTGCGCGGGAAGCCGTCGAGGATGAAGCCCTTCACCGCGTCCGGCTCCGCGAGCCGGTCCTTGACCATGCCGACGGTGACCGAGTCCGGCACGAGGTCGCCCGCGTCCATGTACTTCTTGGCCTCGACGCCCAGCGGCGTCTCGTCCCTGAGGTTGGCCCGGAAGAGGTCGCCGGTGGAGATGTGGGGAATGTCGAGCTGCTCGGCAAGACGCTCGGCCTGGGTGCCCTTGCCCGCACCGGGCGGGCCGACGAGAACGAGTCGCACTGGGACCTCGACCTCCTCTTTCTCTGCTGCCGTCACCGATGACCGCGGCGACGAGGGATGGGAGCCGGGGAGTCACGCCCGGGCAGCTCGATGGTGCATGTTCGACAGCCCGTAAAACAAGGCCACCTCATCGCACTCTAACGCAGGAAACCCTCGTAGTTCCGCTGCATGAGCTGGCTCTCGATCTGCTTCACGGTGTCCAGACCGACCCCGACCATGATCAGCACCGCGGTGCCGCCGAAGGGGAAGTTCTGGTTCTGCCCGGAGCCGGTGATGCCCAGGAAGAAGTTGGGCAGGACGGCGATGATGCCCAGGTAGAGCGACCCGGGGAGGGTGATCCGCGAGAGCACGAACTGGAGGTACTCGGCGGTCGGCCTGCCCGGTCTGATGCCCGGGATGAAGCCGCCGAACTTCTTCATCTCGTCCGCCCGCTCGTCCGGGTTGAACGTGATGCCCACGTAGAAGTAGGTGAAGAAAATGATCAGCGCAACGTAGAGGAGGATGTGCAGCCAGTTGGACTGGTCGACCAGGTAGGTCTGCACGAACGCCTGGAAGCCGCTGCCCGTGTTGCCGAGCAGCCGGGCCGCGAGGTCCGGCAGGTACAGCAGCGAGCTGCCGAAGATCACCGGGATGACGCCGGCCTGGTTCACCTTGAGCGGCAGGTACGTCGACGTGCCGCCGTACATCCGCCGGCCGACCATCCGCTTGGCGTACTGCACCGGGATCCGGCGCTGGCCCTGCTCGACGAACACGACGCTGACGATGATCGCCAGACCGAACACGCAGACACCGGTGAAGACCAGCCCGCCCGCGTTGTCCAGGATCTGCTTGCCCTCGGCCGGGATGCGGTGCGCGATGGAGGCGAAGATCAGCAACGACATGCCGTTGCCGATGCCCTTCTCCGTGACCTGCTCACCCAGCCACATCACGACGCAGGTGCCCGCCGTCATGACGATGACGATGACGGCCAGGGAGAACACCGTGCCGTCCGGGATGATGGGCCGGTCGCAGTCCTGGAGCAGCTGCCCGCTGTTGGCCAGGGACACGATCCCCGTGGCCTGCAGCACCGCCAGCGCCACCGTGAGGTAGCGGGTGTACTGCGTGAGCTTGTTCTGCCCGGACTGGCCCTCCTTCTTCAGCGCCTCGAACCGCGGGATGACCACGGTGAGCAGCTGAATGATGATCGACGCCGTGATGTACGGCATGATCCCGAGGGCCAGGATGGACAGCTGGAGCAGCGCGCCGCCCGAGAACAGGTTGATCAGCGAGTAGATCCCGGCGTTGCTGCCGTTCTCCACCTGCCGGACGCACTCCTGCACGTTCGGGTACGACACACCGGGGGACGGGATGTTCGCCCCGAGCCGGTAGACGGCCACGACCCCGAGGGTGAAGAGGATCTTCTTCCGGAGATCCGGGGTCGTGAAGGCCGCCCGGAAAGCGCTGAGCACCGCGTGATCCTCCTGGTCGGCTGCCCGCACGACGGGTGCGGGCTGCCCGCACGAGAAAAGTGCTGGGCGAGAGACGACTCTAACAGCGACGACGCCGCCCGTTCGGCCGCCCCCGTGGGGGGCCGAGCGGACGGCGTCGCCGGTCGTGCTGAGTAACTGCTCCGAGCTACAGCTCGGTGGCGGTGCCGCCCGCGGCTGCGATCTTCTCCTTGGCGGAGCCGGAGAACGCGTGCGCGCTGACGGTGAGCTTCACCCCGTCCAGGTCCCCGTTGCCGAGGACCTTGACCGGCTGGTTCTTGCGGACCGCGCCGGCCTCGACGAGCGACGCGGGGGTGACCTCGCCGCCCTTCGGGAAGAGCACGGCCAGGTCGCCGACGTTCACGACCTGGAACTCGACCCGGAACCGGTTCTTGAAGCCCTTGAGCTTGGGCAGCCGCATGTGCAGCGGCATCTGCCCGCCCTCGAAGGCCGGGGACACGGTCTTGCGGGCCTTGGTGCCCTTGGTACCGCGGCCGGCCGTCTTGCCCTTGGAGCCCTCACCACGACCCACGCGGGTCTTGGCGGTCTTGGACCCCGGGGCCGGACGCAGGTGGTGAACCTTGATCGTCTCGCTCATCAGGACTTCACCTCCTCGACCGTCACCAGGTGGCGAACGGTGTTGATCATGCCGCGGACCTGCGAGTTGTCCGGCCACTCCGAGGACTGGCGGATCTTGCGCAGGCCGAGGGCCTTCAGGGTCTCACGCTGGTTGCGCTGCCCGCCGATGGCGGAACGGACCTGCGTGACTTTCAGCTTCTTCTCGGTGTCGGCCATCGTCCTCACACCTTCGCGGCCTGGGCCGCCTCGGCCCGGGCCCGCAGCATCGACGCGGGAGCGACGTCCTCGAGCGGCAGGCCGCGACGGGCCGCCACCTCCTCCGGACGCTGGATCATCTTCAGCGCGGCCACCGTGGCGTGCACGACGTTGATCGCGTTGTCGCTGCCCAGGGACTTGGAGAGGATGTCGTGGATGCCGGCGCACTCCAGGACGGCGCGCACCGGACCACCGGCGATGACACCGGTACCGGGGCTGGCCGGACGGAGCATGACCACACCCGCGGCCGCCTCGCCCTGGACCCGGTGCACGATCGTGCCGCCGATGCGGGGGACGCGGAAGAAGTTCTTCTTCGCCTCCTCGACACCCTTGGCGATCGCCGCCGGGACCTCCTTGGCCTTGCCGTAGCCCACGCCGACCAGGCCGTCACCGTCGCCGACGATCATGAGGGCGGTGAAGCTGAAGCGACGACCACCCTTCACGACCTTGGCGACACGGTTGATCGTGACGAGCCGCTCGATGTACGGGGTCTTGTCCTGGGCCGCCCCGCCACGGCCTCCGTCACGGCGGTCCCGGCGGTCGTTGTTCTGGCCGCCACCGGGTCCACCGCCCTCGCGCCGCGTACGTCCCGGCATCAGACGGTCCCTTCCATCATCTTCGTGTTCATCAGAACTCCAGGCCCCCCTCGCGGGCGGCGTCGGCGAGCGCCGCGATCCGGCCGTGGTAGTCGTAACCACCCCGGTCGAACACGACGGCACTGACGCCGGCGGCCTTGGCCCGCTCGGCAATCAGCTCGCCGACCTTGGTGGCCTTGGCCTTCTTGTCGCCCTCGAGGGCAGCGACGTCCGCGTCGAGCGTCGACGCGGAGGCCAGCGTGCGGCCCGCGACGTCGTCGATCAGCTGGACGTGCAGGTGCCGCGAGCTGCGCTTCACAGCGAGGCGGGGGCGCTCCGGGCTGCCGGAGACCTTCTTGCGGAGCCGGGCGTGCCGGCGGGTGACCCCCCGGCGACGGGTTGCGGACACCCGCGAGCCGGTGCGCTTCTTGGCGTTCGCAGAAATCGTGTCGGCCATGGCTTACTTACCCGTCTTCCCGACCTTGCGGCGGACGTTCTCGCCGGCGTACCGCACACCCTTGCCCTTGTAGGGCTCCGGCTTACGGATCTTGCGGATGTTCGCCGCGGTCTCGCCCACCAGCTGCTTGTCGATCCCGGAGACCGAGAACTTGGTCGGCGACTCGACGGCGAAGGAGATGCCCTCGGCCGGCGTGACGACGACGGGGTGGCTGAACCCGAGCGCGAACTCCAGGTTCGAGCCCTTGAGCGCGACGCGGTAACCGACGCCGACGATCTCGAGCTTCTTCTCGTAGCCCTGGGTGACACCCTCGACGAGGTTGCTCACCAGGGTGCGCGACAGGCCGTGGTAGGCCTTGGTCTTCCGCTCGTCGTCCGGCCGCTTGACCGAGACGACGCCGTCCTCGAGCTCGACGGTGATCGGCTCGATCACGGTGTGCGACAAGGTGCCCTTGGGGCCCTTGACCGTGACCGTGCGGCCGTCGATCGTGACGTCGACACCGGACGGAACGGTGATCGGCAGCTTCCCGATTCGGGACATGTGCTACTCCCCTCTCACCAGACGTAGGCGAGGACTTCCCCGCCCACGCCGCTCCGGTACGCCTGCTTGTCCGTCATGAGGCCCTGGCTCGTCGAGATGATCGCGACGCCCAGGCCACCGAGAACGCGCGGCAGGTTGGTCGACTTCGCGTAGACCCGCAGGCCCGGCTTCGAGACCCGGCGGAGCCCGGCGACGCTGCGCTCGCGGTTCCGGCCGTACTTGAGCTCGACAACCAGGGACTTGCCGACCTCGGCGTCCTCGGTGTGGTGGCTCGCGATGTAGCCCTCCTTCTGAAGGATCTCCGCAATGGCGACCTTCAGCTTGGAGTGCGGCATCACGACCTGGTCGTGATAGGCCGAGTTCGCGTTCCGCAGACGCGTGAGCATGTCTGCGATCGGATCGGTCATCGTCATGATGTGGTGTCTCTTTCCCGCCGTGGTTCCCGCCCCGAGAGAGTCAGAGGGGGCCTACGGCGAACGAAACGACAGCTGGTGCTCTTACCAGCTGCTCTTGCTGACGCCCGGCAGCTCGCCGGCGTGGGCCATCTCTCGGACGCACACGCGGCAGAGACCGAACTTGCGCAGGACCGCGCGCGGACGCCCGCACTTCTGGCAGCGGGTGTATCCGCGGACCTTGAACTTCGGGGTCTTGGCGGCCTTGATCTTCAGCGCCTTCTTCGCCATCTTCTCAGCTCTCCTTGAAGGGGAAGCCGAGCTGGCGCAGCAGCGCCCGGCCTTCCTCGTCCGTGGTCGCCGTGGTCACGACGGTGATGTCCATGCCACGCGGCCGGTCGATCGAGTCCGGGTCGATCTCGTGGAACATGCTCTGCTCCGTGAGACCGAAGGTGTAGTTGCCCCGCCCGTCGAACTGCGTGCCGGACAGGCCACGGAAGTCGCGGATACGCGGCAGTGCGATCGTCAGCAGCCGGTCCAGGAACTCCCACATCCGGTCGTTGCGAAGGGTGACCTTCGCGCCGATCGGCATGCCCTCGCGCAGCTTGAACTGGGCGATGGACTTGGTGGCCCGGCGGACCTGCGGCTTCTGGCCGGTGATGGTGGCCAGGTCCCGCACGGCACCGTCGATCAGCTTCGAGTCACGGGCGGCGTCGCCGACGCCCATGTTCACGACGACCTTGACGACGCCCGGGATCTGCATGACGTTCCCGTAGGAGAACTGCGTCTGCAGCTCGCCCTTGATCTCGTCGAGGTAGCGCTGCTTGAGGCGCGGGTTGACCTTCTCGGCGGTGGTCATCAGATCTCCTTCCCGGACTTGCGGGAGATCCGGATCCTGCGGGCCTTGGGCGCCTTGGCCCCGTCCGCAGGAGCCTCGGCCTCGACCAGCTTCTTGCCGATGCGGGTCGGCTTGCCGTCCGAGTCGACGACCATCACGTTCGAGACGTGGATGGCCGCCTCCTGGGTGACGATCCCGCCGGACTGCGCGCCCCGCTGGTTCTGGCTCACCCGCGTGTGCTTCTTGATCCGGTTCACGCCCTCGACGAGGACCCGGTCACGCTCGGGGTAGGCCTGGATGACCTTGCCCTTGGCACCCTTGTCCTTGCCGGCGATGACGAGAACCGTGTCGCCCTTCTTGACCTTCATGCTCACAACACCTCCGGGGCGAGGGAGATGATCTTCATGAACTTCCGGTCGCGCAGCTCGCGCCCGACCGGGCCGAAGATGCGGGTCCCCCGCGGCTCGCCGTTGTCCTTGATCAGGACGGCGGCGTTCTCGTCGAACCGGATGTAGCTGCCGTCCGGGCGACGCTTCTCCTTGACCGTGCGCACGATGACGGCCTTGACCACGTCACCGCGCTTCACGCCGGCCGCCGGGATCGCGTCCTTCACGGTGGCGACGATGGTGTCGCCGATCCCCGCGTAGCGCCGCGCCGAACCGCCCAGCACCCGGATGCACAGGATCTCCTTGGCACCGGTGTTGTCGGCGACGCGCAGCCGCGACTCCTGCTGGATCACTTCGCCTTCTCCAGGATCTCGACCAGCCGCCACCGCTTGGTGGCGGACAGGGGCCGGGTCTCCATCAGCCGGACGCGGTCGCCGACGCCGGCCGTGTTGGCCTCGTCGTGCGCCTTGACCTTGCTGGTCCGCCGGATGACCTTGCCGTACAGCGGGTGCTTCACGCGGTCCTCGAGGGTGACCACGATCGTCTTGTCCATCTTGTCGGACACGACGAGGCCCTCACGGACCTTCCGCTCCCCGCGCGTGCTGACGTTCTCGTCGCTCATGCCGCGCCCTCGTTGTCGCTCGGTGCGGCCGAGAGGCCCAGCTCGCGCTCGCGCATGACGGTGTAGACCCGCGCGATGTCGTGCCGGACGGTACGCAGCCGCCGGTTGTTGTCCAGCTGCCCGGTCGCCATCTGGAAGCGGAGGTTGAACAGCTCCTCCTTGGCCTCCTTGACCCGCAGCACGAGCTCCTCGTCGGTGAGCTCACGCAGCTCGGCAGCAGTGGTGGCCGCCATCAGATGTCACCACCCTCACGGGTCACGATCCGGCACTTCATCGGGAGCTTGTGGATGGCGCGACGCAGAGCCTCGCGCGCCGTCTCCTCGTTCGGGAAGCTCATCTCGAAGAGCACCCGGCCGGGCTTGACGTTGGTCACCCACTTCTCGGGCGAGCCCTTGCCGGAACCCATGCGGGTCTCGGCGGGCTTCTTGGTCAGCGGGCGGTCCGGGAAGACGTTGATCCAGACCTTGCCACCACGCTTGATGTGCCGGTTGATCGCGATACGCGCCGACTCGATCTGGCGGTTGGTGACGTAGGCCGGCTCCAGCGCCTGGATGCCGAAGTCGCCGAACGTGACCCGGGTACCACCGGTGGACATCCCCGTCCGGTGCGGACGGTGCTGCTTGCGGTGCTTGACCTTGCGGGGGATCAGCATGGCTCAGCTCTCCCCGTTCTGCGCGGGAGCCGCGGGCGACTCGGCCGGCGCGTCCACGACCGCGGTCGTGGTGCCGGTCGACTGCTCGGCGGCGGCGCGCCCGGCGTCCGTGCTGGTCGCCGTCGTGCCCGAGGCACCGGAGCGACGGCGGGCCGGACGCTCGCGGCGGGGACCGCCACGGCCCGGGTCCGCGGCGGCGGGGGCACCCTCACGGCGGCCACCGACGACGTCACCCTTGTAGATCCAGACCTTCACGCCGATCCGGCCGAAGGTGGTCTTCGCCTCGAACAGGCCGTAGTCGATGTCCGCGCGCAGCGTGTGCAGCGGGACGCGACCCTCGCGGTAGAACTCCGAGCGGGACATCTCGGCGCCGCCGAGACGGCCCGAGCACTGCACCCGGATGCCCTTGACCTGCGGCGAGCGCATGGCCGACTGGATGGCCTTGCGCATCGCGCGCCGGAAGGCCACGCGGTTGGACAGCTGCTCGGCGACGCCCTGCGCCACGAGCTGCGCGTCCGACTCCGAGTTCTTGACCTCGAGGATGTTGAGCTGGACCTGCTTCTTGGTCAGCTTCTCGAGGTTGCCGCGGATGCGGTCGGCCTCGGCGCCACGGCGCCCGATCACGATGCCCGGGCGCGCGGTGTGGATGTCCACCCGCACGCGGTCCCGGGTGCGCTCGATCTCGACCTTGGAGATGCCGGCCCGCTCCATGCCCTTGGAGAGCATGCGACGGATCTCGACGTCTTCCTTCACGTACTCCGCGTACTGCTTGTCGGCGTACCAGCGGGACTTCCAGTCCGTGGTGATGCCCAGGCGGAAGCCGTGCGGGTTGATCTTCTGCCCCATTAGCGGGCCCTCCCCTTCGCACCACGGGCGCGGCCGGCCTTCTGGGGCACGGACTCGACCTCGATGGTGATGTGGCTCGTCCGCTTACGGATCCGGTACGCGCGGCCCTGGGCCCGCGGCCGGATGCGCTTGAGCGTCGGGCCCTCGTCGACCATGGCGACGGCGACCACGAGGGTCTCCGGGTCCATGTCGAAGTTGTTCTGAGCGTTGGCCGCGGCGCTCGCCACGACCTTCGCCACCGGCTCCGCGGCGGCCTGCGGCGAGAACCGCAGGATCGCGAGAGCCTCGTTCACCGGCAGGCCGCGGACGGTGTCCACGACACGACGGCACTTGGTCGGCGACATGCGCACGAACCGGGCCTTCGCCAACGCTCGAGCGGGCTCGAGCGCGGCGTCGGCGGTGCTGCTGGCTGCGTCAGCCATCTTTCTCCACCTCTCCTAAGTCGCTACTCGGTCCGCCTCAGCGCCTGCGCGCCTTGCGGTCGTCCTTGATGTGGCCACGGAACGTGCGGGTGGGAGCGAACTCCCCCAGCTTGTGGCCGACCATCGAGTCCGACACGAACACCGGCACGTGCTTGCGGCCGTCGTGCACCGCAATCGTGTGGCCGATCATGTCGGGGATGATCGTGGACCTACGGGACCAGGTCCGAATGACGGTCTTCTTGCCCGACTCGTTGAGAGCGTCCACCTTCTTGAGCAGGTGGTCGTCCACGAACGGGCCCTTCTTCAGGCTACGCGGCATGTCTTAACCTCCCTGCTCAACGCTTGTTCTTACCGGTACGACGCCGGCGGACGATCAACTTGTCGGACGGCTTGGTGCGGCGGGTGCGGCCCTCGGGCTTGCCCGCGGGGTTGACCGGGTGGCGACCACCGGAGGTCTTGCCCTCACCACCACCGTGCGGGTGGTCGACCGGGTTCATGGCGACACCACGGACGGTCGGGCGCTTGCCCTTCCACCGCATGCGGCCGGCCTTGCCCCAGTTGATGTTGGAGTGCTCGGCGTTGCCCACCTCGCCGACGGTGGCGCGGCAGCGCACGTCGACGTTGCGGATCTCGCCGGACGGCATGCGCAGCTGCGCGTAGGGGCCGTCCTTGGCCACCAGCTGCACGCTCGAGCCGGCCGACCGCGCGATCTTCGCGCCGCCACCGGGGCGGAGCTCGATCGCGTGGATCACGGTGCCGGTCGGGATGTTGCGCAGCGGCAGGTTGTTGCCGACCTTGATGTCGGCCTTGGGACCGGCCTCGACCTTGTCGCCCTGCTTCAGCTTGGCCGGCGCGATGATGTAGCGCTTCTCGCCGTCCGCGTAGTGCAGCAGCGCGATGCGCGACGTCCGGTTGGGGTCGTACTCGATGTGAGCGACCTTGGCCGGGATGCCGTCCTTGTCGTTGCGCCGGAAGTCGATCAGCCGGTAGGCGCGCTTGTGACCGCCGCCCTGGTGCCGGGTGGTGACCTTGCCGTGCGCGTTGCGGCCGCCCTTGCTGTGCAGCGGACGGATCAGCGACTTCTCGGGGGTGTCGCGGGTGATCTCCGCGAAGTCCGAGACGCTCGAGCCGCGGCGGCCGGGAGTCGTCGGCTTGTATTTACGGATAGCCATGGGTCAGCTCGCTCCTCAGCTCGCCCGGGCACCGAACACGTCGATGTCCTTGCTCTCCTGCGAGAGCGTGACGATCGCGCGCTTGGTGTCCTTGCGCTTGCCGTAGCCGGTCTTGGAGCGCTTGCGCTTCCCGGGGCGGTTCAGCGTGTTGACGCTGACCACCTTCACCCCGAAAACCTTCTCCACGGCGATCTTGATCTGGGTCTTGTTCGCGTCGGGGTGGACGACGAAGGTGTACTGCTTCTCGTCGAGGAGCGAGTAGCTCTTCTCGGACACCACCGGTGCGAGCAGGATGTCGCGCGGGTCGGGGATCACTGGGTCGTCTCCTTCTCCGCGGCGCGGGCGGCGCGGTTCTTCGCCGCGACGGGCCCGGCGAGGAACGCGTCCAGGGAGGCCTGCGTGAACACGATCGCGTCGTTGACGAGCACGTCGTAGGTGTTCAGCTGGTCCGGCGCGATGAGGTGCACCTGCGGCAGGTTGCGCAGGCTCAGCAGGTTCACCGAGTCGTCCCGGTCGACCACCGCGAGCACGCGGGTGTCGGCACCGGCGATGGCCTCGATGGCCGTGCGGGCGGACTTCGTCGACGGGGTCTCCCCCGCGACGATCCCGGAGACCACGTGCACCAGGCCGGCGCGGGCGCGGTCGGAGAGGGCACCGCGCAGGGCGGCGGCCTTCATCTTCTTCGGGGTCCGCTGCGTGTAGTCACGCGGCGTGGGGCCGTGGACGACGCCACCGCCGGCGAACTGCGGCGCACGGGTCGAACCCTGGCGCGCGCGGCCGGTGCCCTTCTGGCGGTACGGCTTCTTGCCGCCGCCGCGGACCTCGCCCCGGGTCTTGGTGTCGTGCGTGCCCTGGCGGGCGGCCGCCTGCTGGGCGACGACGACCTGGTGCATCAGCGGGATGTTCGCGGTCACGTCGAAGACGTGGGCCGGGAGCTCGACGCTGCCCGACTCCTTGCCCGCGGCATCCTTGATCGCCACCGTGTTCGAGGTGCTCATTACTTCGCACCACCCTTCGCAGCGCTCTTCACCACGACGAGACCGCCCTTGGGGCCGGGAACGGCGCCCTTCAGCAGGAGCAGGCCGCGCTCGGCGTCGACGCGGTGGACCTTCAGGTTCTGCGTGGTCTGACGGGCGACACCCATCCGACCGGCCATCCGGACGCCCTTGAAGACGCGACCCGGGGTGGCGCACCCGCCGATGGAGCCCGGCGAACGGTGCTTGCGCTGGGTGCCGTGGGAGGCGCCGAGGCCCTTGAACCCGTGGCGCTTCATGACACCCGCGGTGCCCTTGCCCTTGGTGGTGCCCACGACGTCGACCACGGCACCGGGCTCGAAGGCCTCGGCGGTGATCTCCTGGCCGAGCTCGTAGCTCCCGGCGTCGGTGGTGCGCAGCTCCACCGTGAACCGGCGCGGCGTGACACCGGCCTTGGCGAAGTGGCCCGTCTCGGGCTTGTTCACCTTGCGCGGGTCGATCGCCCCGAAGGCGAGCTGGACCGCGACGTAGCCGTCCGTCTCCTGGGAGCGGATCTGGGTCACGACGTTGGGTCCGGCCTGGACCACGGTGACCGGCACCACGCGGTTGTTCTCGTCGAATACCTGGGTCATCCCGAGCTTGCGCCCGAGGATCCCGGTGATCTGCCTGTCGCTCATCGTCGCCCTACTGGATGTTGACGTCGACACTGGCCGGCAGGTCGATGCGCATGAGCGCGTCGACCGTCTTCGGCGTCGGGTCGAGGATGTCGATCAGCCGCTTGTGCGTGCGCATCTCGAAGTGCTCGCGCGAGTCCTTGTACTTGTGCGGCGAGCGGATGACGCAGTACACGTTCTTCTCGGTGGGCAGCGGCACAGGACCGACGACCCGGGCACCGGTGCGCGTCACAGTCTCCACGATCTTGCGAGCAGACGCGTCGATTGCCTCGTGGTCGTAGGCCTTGAGCCTGATGCGGATCTTCTGTCCCGCCATGTCGTGGGTCGTCCTCTACTTCCTGCCGCTGCTGACGCGGTGTCTCCGGGTGATCCACCCTCGCGGAGCCCCGACCATCTCGCCCACGCACCACCGGCACCGACGCGCGCGAGGCGGCACAGGGCCGTCCGGGCATCCGATGCGGATCTCATGCGTCCGCGCTCTGTTCAGGTCTCACACTCTGGGCTCCGGTCCACGAGGTCGGGCGTGTCGCCCTACGCTTCGCAGACCGGTCCCCGGGACTCCGCTCTCCCCCGGCCTGTCGAACAACACAGGGGGATCGCTTCACTCCGGGGTCGGCGCTCGAAGTGGACCCGCCCCAGTTCCGGTGATCCGGCTTGGTGCGTGCCCGCTCGTCGCGCGCAACCCGTCAAGGATGCCACACGCGTTCGTGGGGCCCTCGACCGGGGTGCGGCCCGTGCCCCCACGGGGGGACACGGGCCGCGGAAAGGTCCTACTTGGTGATCTTGACGACCTGGCCGGCGCCGACGGTCCGGCCACCCTCACGGATGGCGAACTGCAGGCCCTCCTCCATGGCGATCGGCTGGATCAGCTGAACGCTCATGGTGGTGTTGTCGCCGGGCATGACCATCTCGGTCCCGCTGGGCAGGGTCACGACACCGGTCACGTCCGTGGTACGGAAGTAGAACTGCGGCCGGTAGTTGTTGAAGAACGGCGTGTGGCGGCCGCCCTCGTCCTTGCCCAGGATGTAGACCTGGCCCTCGAAGTCGGTGTGCGGGGTGATCGAACCCGGCTTCACGACGACCTGGCCGCGCTCCACGTCCTCGCGCTTGATGCCGCGGAGCAGGAGGCCGACGTTCTCACCGGCACGACCCTCGTCGAGGATCTTCCGGAACATCTCGACACCGGTGACGGTGGTCGAGGTCTTGTCCGGACGGATGCCGACGATGTCGACGGTCTCGTTGACCTTGACGATGCCGCGCTCGATACGGCCGGTGACGACCGTGCCGCGCCCGGTGATCGTGAAGACGTCCTCGACGGGCATGAGGAACGGCTTCTCGATGTCCCGCTCGGGCTCCGGGACCGACTCGTCGACGGCGTCCATCAGCTCGAGGAGCTTGGCGCCCCACTCGGCGTCGCCCTCGAGCGCCTTGAGCGCCGAGACCCGCACGATCGGGAGGTCGTCGCCCGGGTACTCCTGCGAGGACAGGAGCTCACGGACCTCGAGCTCGACGAGCTCGAGGATCTCCTCGTCGTCCACCATGTCGGCCTTGTTCAGCGCCACCACGATGTACGGCACGCCGACCTGACGGGCGAGCAGCACGTGCTCGCGCGTCTGCGGCATCGGGCCGTCGGTCGCCGCGACCACCAGGATGGCGCCGTCCATCTGCGCCGCACCGGTGATCATGTTCTTGATGTAGTCGGCGTGCCCGGGGCAGTCGACGTGCGCGTAGTGGCGCTTCTCGGTCTGGTACTCGACGTGCGCGATGGAGATGGTGATACCGCGCTGGCGCTCTTCCGGCGCCTTGTCGATCATGTCGAACGCCGAAGCCTCGTTGAGGTCCGGGTACTTGTCGTGCAGAACCTTGGTGATGGCCGCCGTCAGCGTGGTCTTGCCGTGGTCGATGTGACCGATGGTGCCGATGTTGACGTGCGGCTTGGTCCGCTCGAACTTCGCCTTCGCCACTGCAGTGTCCTCCTGGACTTGTTCTTCTACTCCGCCGTGCTGACGGCAGGTCTGGGGGTGGTGCCGGGTCGTAACAGTGCAGAACACCGCCGGGCCGCGGACCCTACAGGTCCGCGGCCGGCGGGTGTCACTCGCCCGTCGCCTTGGCGATGATCTCCTTGGCCACGTTGGTCGGAACCTCCGCGTAGGAGTCGAAGACCATCGTGTAGTTGGCCCGGCCCTGGGTCCGCGACCGCAGGTCGCCGACGTAGCCGAACATCTCCGACAGCGGGACCAGCGCCTTGACGACGCGGGCGCCCGCCCGCTCCTCCATGGCCTGGATCTGGCCGCGGCGGGAGTTGAGGTCGCCGATCACGTCGCCCATGTAGTCCTCGGGCGTCGTGACCTCGACGGCCATCATCGGCTCGAGGATCGCGGGGGACGCCATGCGGGCCGCCTCCTTGAGAGCCATCGAGCCGGCGACCTTGAAGGCCATCTCGGACGAGTCGACCTCGTGGTACGCGCCGTCGACCAGGGTCAGCTTGATCCCGACGAGCGGGTAGCCCGCGAGGATGCCGTACTGCATGGCGTCCTGCGCGCCGGCGTCCACCGACGGGATGTACTCCCGCGGGATGCGGCCACCGGTGACCTTGTTCTCGAACTCGTACAGTGCGCCGTCGGTCGTCTCGAGCGGCTCCAGGTTGATCAGGACCTTCGCGAACTGGCCCGACCCACCGGTCTGCTTCTTGTGCGTGTAGCTGTACTTCTCGACGGCCTTGCGGATCGTCTCGCGGTACGCCACCTGCGGCTTGCCGATGTTGGCTTCGACCTTGTAGTCGCTCTTCATCCGGTTGACGAGCACCTCGAGGTGGAGCTCGCCCATGCCGGCGATGATCGTCTGCCCGGTCTCCTCGTCGAGGGAGACCTGGAAGGTCGGGTCCTCCTCGGCGAGCTTCTGGATCGCGATGCCCAGCTTCTCCTGGTCGGCCTTCGTCTTCGGCTCGACCGCCACCTGGATGACCGGGTCCGGGAAGGTCATCGACTCCAGGACGATGGGCGCCTGCGGGTCGCAGAGCGTGTCGCCCGTGGTCGTGTCCTTCAGCCCGATGACCGCGTAGATGTGGCCGGCCAGGGCCTCGTCGACCGGGTTCTCCTTGTTGGCGTGCATCTGGAAGAGCTTCCCGATGCGCTCCTTGCGGTCCTTGGTCGAGTTGACGACCTGGGTGCCCGCGGCGACCCGGCCCGAGTACACCCGGACGTAGGTCAGCTTGCCGAAGAACGGGTGCGCGGCGATCTTGAAGGCGAGGCCCGCGAAGGGCTCGTCCTTGCTGGGCTTGCGGCTGGCCGGCGTCTCGCCGTCCGTCAGCGTGCCCTCGACCGGCGGCACGTCGTACGGCGACGGCAGGTAGTCGATGACCGCGTCGAGCATGGGCTGGACGCCCTTGTTCTTGAACGCGGAGCCACAGAGCACCGGGTACGCCGAGCGGTTCTTCACGATCGCCCGGATACCGGCCTTGATCTGCTCGGTCGAGAGCTCCTCGCCGCCGAGGTAGAGCTCCATGAGCTCGTCGTCGGTCTCGGCCACGGCCTCCACGAGCGCGGTGCGGTACTCGTCCGCGCGCTCCTTGAGGTCCGCCGGGATCTCCTCGATCGCGTAGTCCTCGCCCTTCTGCACGTCCCCACGCCAGGTGAGGGCACGCATCTCGACGAGGTCCACGACGCCGACGAAGTCGTTCTCGGAGCCGATCGGGAGCTGGATCGGCAGCGGCGTGGCGCCGAGCCGGTCCTTGATGGTGCTGACGGTGAAGTAGAAGTCCGCGCCCAGCTTGTCCATCTTGTTGACGAAGCAGATGCGGGGGACGTCGTACTTGGTGGCCTGCCGCCAGACCTGCTCGGACTGCGGCTCGACCCCCTCCTTGCCGTCGAAGACCGCGACCGCGCCGTCGAGCACGCGCAGCGACCGCTCGACCTCGACGGTGAAGTCGACGTGGCCGGGCGTGTCGATGATGTTGATCTGGTGGTCTTTCCAGAAGCAGGTCGTCGCGGCGGACGTGATCGTGATGCCGCGCTTCTGCTCCTCCTCCATCCAGTCCATCGTGGCCGCGCCGTCGTGGACCTCACCGATCTTGTAGTTGATCCCGGTGTAGTACAGGATCCGCTCGGTGGTGGTGGTCTTACCGGCGTCGATGTGGGCCATGATGCCGATGTTGCGGACCTTGGTGAGGTCCGTCAGCACGTCCTGTGCTGCCACTGCTCAGCTCTCCTCAGACCAGGTTGGCGCGGACGGTCGGCCCGTCACCAGCGGTAGTGGGCGAAGGCCTTGTTCGACTCCGCCATCTTGTGCATGTCCTCGCGCCGCTTGACGCTGGCGCCGAGGCCGTTGCTCGCGTCGAGCAGCTCGTTCATCAGTCGCTCGACCATCGTCTTCTCGCGACGCTGGCCGGCGTAGCTGACCAGCCAGCGCAGCCCGAGGGTGGTCTGGCGCACCGCGCGGACCTCGACCGGGACCTGGTAGGTCGCGCCACCGACACGGCGGCTGCGGACCTCGAGGGCCGGCTTCACGTTGTCCAGCGCGCGCTTGAGGGTGACGACCGGGTCGGTACCGGTCTTGTCACGCGTGCCCTCGAGCGCGGCGTACACGATCCGCTCGGCCAGCGAGCGCTTGCCGTCCTTGAGCACCTTGTTGATGAGCTGGGTGACCAGGGGCGAGCTGTACACCGGGTCGGACACCAGCGGCCGCTTCGGGGCGGGACCCTTGCGAGGCATCAGCCCTTCTCCTTCTTCGCGCCGTACCGGCTCCGGGACTGCTTGCGGTTCTTCACGCCCTGCGTGTCCAGCGAACCGCGGATGACCTTGTACCGGACGCCCGGCAGGTCCTTCACACGGCCGCCACGCACGAGCACGATCGAGTGCTCCTGCAGGTTGTGGCCCTCACCGGGGATGTAGGCGGTGACCTCGATGCCGGAGCTGAGCTTCACGCGGGCGACCTTGCGCAGCGCGGAGTTCGGCTTCTTCGGCGTCGTGGTGTACACGCGCGTGCAGACGCCGCGGCGCTGGGGCGAACCCTTGAGCGCGGCTGTCTTGGTCTTGGTGACCTTGTCCTCGCGGCCCTTGCGGACCAACTGCTGGATCGTGGGCATGAACCCTCTGCTTCTTCCCTACTCGTGATGCTCAGGTGTCACACCCGGGCCTGCGCCCGGGCGGGCGGATCGTGCTGCGCGACCTCCGGACCGGAACCGGTTCCACCCGGTCCCACCGGACTACGAGGTCGGGCGTGTCGCGCTTCACCGACATCGCTGCGGTGGACACGCGGATCGACTCGAGGCCTGCGCGACCTGCCGGAACGCACAAGGGCAGGACGCACGTGATCGAGCGCAAGACCCAAGGATACGCGGCCCGGAATCGGAGGGACGACAGGGGTCTTCTCCCCCCACGGATCACGGCCCACCGGTCCGGTGGCCCGTGCCGCTCGTCGGGCGCGCGTTGCCGGAAGGATGCCCCGGCCGGGCGACGGACGCAAGCATCCTCACCCGCTCGTCGCAGATCCACTCCCGCTCGGCGCAGCCGCCCGGGCCTGCGCGCCGGCACGGCCCATGGGGGCCGCGGATGCCCCCGGAAGACCCCTCCGGGAGGCCGCGGCGCGCCCTACGGTGAGAGCCATGCGCCTCACACTCCCGGCCGGTGCCGTCCGGACGGCGACCAGGCTGCTGGTCGCCCCCGCGCTCTCCCCCCGGCTGCCGCTGCGGGTGTCGCGGGCGCTGCTCGACGCCCAGGGACTGGTCTGTCCCGTTCCCCGTGGCACCCGCACCACCCCCTCGTCACTCGCCGGTGTTCCGTCCGTCCGGGTGTCCGGGCCCGGTACCCCGGGCCCGCACGTCGTCCTGCACCTGCACGGTGGCGGCTACGCGCTCGGCTCCCCGCGCTCGCACCGCTCGCTGGGCGCCTGGCTGGCCGAGGCCGCCGGCGCACCGGTGGAACTGCTCGACTACCGGTTGGCGCCCGAGCATCCGTATCCCGCCGGGCTGGACGACGCCGAGGCCGCGTACACCGCACTCCTCGACGCCGGACTCTCCCCTCAACGCATCGCCCTCACCGGTGATTCCGCCGGCGCCGGACTGGCGATGTCCCTGCTGCTGAGGCTGCGGGGGAAGGGCACGCCGCTGCCCGCGACCGTCGGGCTGATCTCCCCGTGGCTGGATCTCGACCTCACCGATCCGGCCCTCGCCCGCAACGCCGGCCGCGACGCCATGCTCGGCCCCGCCCTGCTCGAGGCCGGCAAGGACTGGTACCTGCGCGGCGGCGAGGCCACCGATCCCCTGCTGCGCCCGCTCGAGGCGGACCTCTCCGGTCTGCCGCCGATCCACGTCGTCGCGGGCTCCGACGAGGTGCTGGTCGGCGACGCGGACCAGTTGGCCGAGCGGGTCCGCGCCACCGGCGGGGTCCTCACCTACACCCGCTCCCCCGGCATGTGGCACGACCACGTCGTCGAGGCCGGTCTGCTCGCCCGCGGCCACGAGGACCTGCGCGATCTCGGTGCCGCGCTGCGCCGGGACTGCGCGGCGCGGCGGGTCCGGGTCGCCGTGGTCGGGGCGGGCTTCGGCGGCATCGGCATGGGCGCCGCCCTGCACCGCCATCCCGACCTGGCCGGGCTCACGGACGTCACCGTCCTGGAGAAGGCGGACTCCCCCGGCGGGGTCTGGCGGGACAACACCTACCCGGGCGCGGCCTGCGACGTGCCCTCGGACCTGTACTCCTACTCGTTCGCCCCTGGTGAGTGGAGCCGCCGGTTCGCGCCGCAGCCCGACATCCTGCGCTACCTCGGCGACGTCGCCGCCGACCACGGCCTCACGGACGCGATCCGGCTCGGCACCGAGGTCACCGCGGCCACCTGGGACGACGCGGCCGCGACCTGGCGGATCGAGACGAGCGGCGGCCCGCTCGAGGCGGACGTCCTCGTCCCCGCCTGCGGGCAACTCTCCCGTCCCGCCGTCCCGGACCTGCCCGGGATCGGCGACTTCCGCGGGCCCGTCTTCCACTCGGCCCGCTGGGACCATGCGGTGGACCTGCGCGGCAAGCGCGTCGCGGTCGTGGGCACCGGGGCCAGCGCCATCCAGTTCGTGCCGGCGATCGCGGACGACGCCGAGCACGTGACCGTGTTCCAGCGCTCGGCCCCGTACCTGATCCCCAAGCTCGACGGCGCCTACACGCGCAGCCGGTTCCCCTTGTGGCGCAAGGTGTCCCGCCGTTTCTGGACGGCCTTCTTCGAGTTCGGCGCCCTCGGCTTCACCGCCGTGCGCCCGTTCGCGGCGAGCTTCACCGTGCTGCACCACGCCCTGCTGCGCCTGCAGGTCCCCGACGCCGGCCTGCGCACCCGGCTGGGCCCGGACTACCCGGTGGGCTGCAAACGGGTGCTGATCTCCTCGGACTGGTTCAGGGCGCTCGCCCGGCCGGACGTCGACGTCGTCACGGAGAAGATCGTCGAGGTGACGGCGGACGGGATCCGCACCGGGGACGGCCGGCTGCACGAGGCGGACGCGATCGTGTTCGGCACCGGCTTCCGCTCACAGGACTACCTGGCCCCGATGCGGGTCGTGGGCCGCGGCGGCCGGGAGCTCTCCGAGGAGTGGCGCGGCGGCGCCCGGGCCCACCTCGGCATCACGGTCCCGGGCTTCCCGAACCTGTTCCTGCTCTACGGCCCCAACACCAACCTGGGCTCGGGCTCGATCGTCCACATGCTCGAGTGCCAGATCCGGTACACCTGCGAGGGCATCCGCCGGCTCGCCGCCGGGACCCGGTCGCTGGAGGTGTCGCCGCGCGCCGCGTCGGTGTACGACACCGAGATGCAGTCCCGGCTCACCGAGAGCGTCTGGTCGGAGTGCACGAGCTGGTACCGGGCGCCCGCGAGCGGGCAGGCCGGGCCCGGCGACGGCCGGATCACCAACAACTGGCCCGGCACGATGCGGGAGTACCGGCGGCGGACCGAGGCCCTGGACGACCGGGAGTACCTCGCCGACCGGCTCGCCGACCGTCCCGTCGACCACCCCTCCGGCCCGACACCCACCCGGACCTGACCGGACGGGCGGGCTCCGCGGCAGCCTCAGCGCGCGGCGCGGGCCACCAGCTCGGCCCGGCTGCGCACACCCAAGCGCGCGAAGATCCGCTTCAGGGTCTGCTTCACCGTGTTCACGGAGATGTGGAGCTCGAGCCCGATCTCGCCGTTCGTCAGGCCCCGCCCGACGAGCGCGACGATCTCCCGGTCCCGCGGGGTCAGCGGCAGCTCGGCCTCGGGCGCCGTGGGCAGCCGGGCCACCAACGCGGACATGTGGTGCCCCAGCGTCGCACCCCGCAGGACCTCGTCCGGGGTGAACGGCCTGCCCCCGCGGGCGCGGCCGAAACCCATCGTCCCGATGATGGTGCCCCTGCCGAGCAGCGGAACGGTGAGGTAGTCGTCGAGCCCGGCCGGGGCCAGCACGTGGTCGAGCAGCGGGGACTCCTCCCAGGCCGCGTCGCCGAGCATGCCGCGGGCGCTCACCGCGAGGTGCTCGGTGAGCACCCGGGGCAGCAGCGGATCCAGCTCGCGGCCGATCTCCTCGTAGCGCCCGAACATCGAGTCGGGGGCGCCGGCGACCGCCGCGGTCGTCGGCCGGCCGTCCGGGTCGTGCAGGTAGATCCCCCGCGTCACGCAGCCCATCGCGTCCGTGGCGAGGTCCACGAACGTCGCACAGAGCTCCTCGCGGGAACGGGCACGCGCCAGCCGGCCGGCGAGCGTCCGGACCGAAAGCGCAGCAGTGCTCACGAAGTACTCACCCGGGTACTAGCAGGACGACAGTTGAACGATCGAGTATGGCAGGCCGGTCGCGGCCGTGGGGGGTGCCGCGGGCGGGCCCGACGACGTGCCCACCCGCGGCCGTGCCGGACCGACAACGCAGAAGGGGCCGGTCGCGCTCAGCGCGACCGGCCCCTTCTCGGCTACCTGCTAGCGCTAGCGGTAGTCGCGACCGAAGTCGTAGTCGTCCAGCGGGACCGCGGCACCGGTGCCCGTGCCGAACACGTCGGGGCTGTAGTAGCCGTCGTCGTAGCTCGGCAGCGCGTAGGCGGCCGCGCGGGCCTCCTCCGTGGGCTGCACCTGGATGTTGCGGTACCGGCCGATCCCCGTACCGGCGGGGATCAGCTTGCCGATGATCACGTTCTCCTTGAGCCCGACGAGCTTGTCGCGCTTCCCGTTGATCGCGGCATCGGTGAGGATCCGGGTGGTCTCCTGGAACGAGGCCGCGGACAGCCACGACTCCGTGGCCAGCGAGGCCTTCGTGATCCCCATGAGCACCGGACGGCCGGAGGCCGGCTCGTTGCCCTCCGCCACGACGCGCCGGTTCTGCGTCTCGAAGTCGCCGCGCTCGGCGAGCGCGCCCGGCAGGAACTCGGTGGCACCCGAGTCGATGATCGTGACCCGGCGGAGCATCTGCCGGACGATGACCTCGATGTGCTTGTCGTGGATGTCCACGCTCTGCGTGCGGTACACCTTCTGCACCTCACGCACGAGGTGCAGCTGCACCTCACGCGGGCCCATGACGCGCAGCACCTCGTGCGGGTCCGCCGTGCCCTCGAGGAGCAGCTGGCCGACCTGGACGCGGTCACCGTCGCGGAGCGGGCGCTCCTCGCCGTTGTCGTTCGTCATGGCGAGCCACTGACGCTTCGACAGCTTCTCGTAGACGATCTCCTCGCCGCCGTCGTCCGGCGTGAGGGTGATCTTCCAGAAGCGGTCGCCGTCCTCGATGCGGATGCGGCCGTCGACGTCGGCGATCGGCGCCTTGCCCTTCGGCACCCGGGCCTCGAAGAGCTCGGTGACACGGGGCAGACCGGTCGTGATGTCGTCGCCCGCGACGCCACCCTGGTGGAAGGTACGCATCGTCAGCTGCGTGCCCGGCTCACCGATGGACTGCGCGGCGACGATGCCGACGGCCTCGCCGACGTCGACCAGCTGGCCGGTCGCCATCGAGCGGCCGTAGCACATGCCGCAGATGCCGGTACCGGACTCGCAGGTCAGCGCGCTGCGCACCCGGATCTCCCGGACGCCCGCCGCCACGAGGGCGTCGAGCGCGGGATCACCGAGGTCGCCACCCTTCTCGACGATGACGTTGCCCGCCGCGTCCCGGACCTCCTCCGCGGAGCACCGGGCGTACACCGACGTGCGGATGTAGCGGTGCGGGATCAGCGTCCCGTCCGCCGTCTCCTCGGTGACGGCCATGGCGACCGCGCGGGAGGTGCCGCAGTCGACCTCGCGCACGATGACGTCCTGCGAGACGTCGACCAGACGACGGGTCAGGTAGCCCGAGTCGGCGGTCCGCAGCGCGGTGTCCGCCAGGCCCTTCCGGGTGCCGTGCGTGGAGATGAAGTACTCCAGCACGGACAGGCCCTCGCGGAAGTTCGCCTTGATCGGGCGGGGGATGTACTCACCCTTGGGGTTCGCGACCAGACCACGCATACCGGCGAGCTGCCGGACCTGCGTCATGTTGCCCGCGGCCCCGGACTTCACGATCAGCGGGATCGGGTTGTCCTCGGGGAAGTTGTCCTCCATGGCCTTGGCGACCTCTTCGGACGCCTGGGTCCAGATCTTGACCATCTCGTCGTTGCGCTCCTGGTGGGAGAGCGCGCCGCGCTGGTACCGCTTGTTGACCTGGTCGGCCTTGAGCTCGTACCCGTCGAGGATCTGCTGCTTGCTCTCCGGCACCACGACGTCCGAGATGGCGATCGTGACGCCGGAGCGCGTGGCCCAGTAGAAGCCCGCGTCCTTGAGCCGGTCGAGGACCTGGGCGACCTCGGTCATCGAGTACTGCTCGGCCAGCTCGTTGATGATCTTGGCTTGAGCCTTCTTGGGCAGCGCGTCGTTGATGAACGGGTAGTCCGCCGGGAGGAGCTCGTTGAACAGCACGCGACCGAGCGTGGTCGAGGCCTTCCAGACCTCACCCTCCGCCAGCTCCGTGCCCGCGATCGGGGCGACCCCGGGCAGCCGGATCTGGATCGGCGCCTGCAGGTGCAGGGCCTTCCGGTCGTAGGCCATGATCGCCTCGGCCACCGAGCCGTAGGAGTGACCGTTGCCGGTCGCGTCCTTGCGCTCGCGGGTGAGGTGGTACAGGCCCGTGACCATGTCCAGACGCGGCATGGCGAGCGGACGACCCGACGCCGGCGACAGGATGTTGTTGCTCGAGAGCATCAGCACCCGGGCCTCGGCCTGGGCCTCGGCCGACAGCGGCAGGTGGACCGCCATCTGGTCACCGTCGAAGTCCGCGTTGAACGCCTCGCAGACCAGCGGGTGCAGCTGGATGGCCTTGCCCTCCACCAGCTGCGGCTCGAAGGCCTGGATGCCGAGGCGGTGCAGCGTCGGCGCGCGGTTGAGCAGCACGGGGTGCTCGGAGATGACCTCCTCGAGCACGTCCCACACCTGCGAGCGGCCGCGCTCGACCATCCGCTTGGCGGACTTGATGTTCTGCGCGTGGTTGAGGTCCACGAGCCGCTTCATCACGAAGGGCTTGAAGAGCTCCAGCGCCATCTGCTTGGGCAGACCGCACTGGTGCAGCTTCAGCTGCGGGCCGACGACGATGACCGAACGGCCGGAGTAGTCGACGCGCTTGCCGAGCAGGTTCTGGCGGAACCGGCCCTGCTTGCCCTTGAGCAGGTCGGACAGCGACTTGAGCGGCCGGTTGCCCGGGCCCGTCACCGGCCGGCCGCGGCGGCCGTTGTCGAACAGCGCGTCGACGGCCTCCTGCAGCATCCGCTTCTCGTTGTTGACGATGATCTCGGGCGCGCCGAGGTCGATCAGTCGCTTGAGGCGGTTGTTGCGGTTGATGACCCGGCGGTACAGGTCGTTCAGGTCCGACGTGGCGAAGCGGCCACCGTCGAGCTGCACCATGGGGCGCAGGTCCGGCGGGATGACCGGGACGCAGTCGAGCACCATGCCCATGGGCGAGTTGCCCGTGGTCTGGAACGCCGCGACGACCTTGAGGCGCTTGAGGGCGCGGAGCTTCTTCTGCCCCTTGCCGCTGCGGATGATCTCGCGCAGCTTCTCGGCCTCGGCCGGGATGTCGAACGTCTGCAGCAGGTTCTGGATCGCCTCGGCGCCCATGGCCCCGGTGAAGTAGTCCCCGTACCGGTCGTACAGCTCCCGGTAGAGGCCCTCGTCCGCGATGAGCTGCTGGACGTCGAGCTTCGCGAACGTCGTCCAGATCTCGTCGAGCCGGTCCAGCTCGCGCTGGGCACGGTCGCGGAGCTGGCGCATCTCGCGCTCGCCACCCTCCTTGACCTTGCGGCGGACGTCGCTCTTGGCGCCCTCCGCCTCGAGCTCGGCGACGTCCGCCTCGAGCTTCTGGGCCCGGGCCTCCAGGTCGCCGTCGCGGCGCTGCTCGACCCGCTTGCGCTCCACGCTCATCTCGTTCTC
Source organism: Pseudonocardia ailaonensis (assembly GCF_039531635.1). Classification (NCBI taxonomy): domain Bacteria; kingdom Bacillati; phylum Actinomycetota; class Actinomycetes; order Pseudonocardiales; family Pseudonocardiaceae; genus Pseudonocardia; species Pseudonocardia ailaonensis. Next base: position 499,856 of record NZ_BAAAQK010000028.1, read on the forward strand.
GAGCGTGGACAGGTCCTGGTGGCGCAGCTCGGTGTTCACCGAGGTGATCACGTAGGCGGCGAAGTAGATGATCTTCTCGAGATCCTTCGGCGCCAGGTCGAGCAGGTAGCCCAGCCGGCTCGGCACACCCTTGAAGTACCAGATGTGCGTGACGGGGGCCGCCAGCTCGATGTGGCCCATCCGCTCACGCCGCACCTTGGCGCGGGTGACCTCGACGCCGCAGCGCTCGCAGATGATGCCCTTGAACCGGACGCGCTTGTACTTGCCGCAGTAGCACTCCCAGTCCCGGGTCGGACCGAAGATCTTCTCGCAGAAGAGTCCGTCCTTCTCGGGCTTGAGGGTGCGGTAGTTGATGGTCTCCGGCTTCTTGACCTCGCCGTGCGACCACTGGCGGATGTCCTCGGCGGTAGCCAGGCCGATCCGCAGCTCGTCGAAGAAGTTGACGTCGAGCACTAAGTCCTCAGTTCCTTCGGTAGTGGACGGATCGGGTCAGTTGACGACGTCGTCGACGGTCATCGAGTCGCTGCCGGGGCGGCTGGACAGGTTGATGCCCAGGTTGGCCGCGGCGCGCTCGAGGTCCTCGTCGTCGGTGTCGCGCATCTCGATGGCGGCACCGTCGGAGCTGAGCACCTCGACGTTCAGGCAGAGCGACTGAAGTTCCTTCAGCAGCACCTTGAACGACTCCGGGATGCCCGGCTCGGGGATGTTCTCCCCCTTGACGATGGCCTCGTAGACCTTGACCCGGCCCACCACGTCGTCGGACTTGATGGTGAGCAGCTCCTGCAGCGTGTAGGCCGCGCCGTACGCCTGCATCGCCCAGCACTCCATCTCCCCGAAGCGCTGGCCACCGAACTGGGCCTTACCGCCGAGGGGCTGCTGAGTGATCATCGAGTACGGGCCGGTGGAGCGCGCGTGGATCTTGTCGTCCACCAGGTGGGCCAGCTTCAGGATGTACATGTAGCCGACCGCGACCGGGAACGGGTACGGCTCGCCCGAGCGCCCGTCGAACAGCTGCGCCTTGCCGTCCGGGCCGACCATGCGGTTGCCGTCGCGGTTGGGCAGCGTCGACGCGAGCAGCCCGGTGATCTCGTTCTCCTTGGCGCCGTCGAACACCGGCGTGGCCGTGTTCGTGTTCGGCGGCACGGAGTAGAGCTCCTCGGGCATCTTCGACGCCCAGTCGGGCTTGCCCTCGATCTCCCAGCCGGACTTGGCGATCCACCCGAGGTGGGTCTCCAGGACCTGGCCGATGTTCATCCGTCGCGGCACACCGTGCGTGTTCAGGATGATGTCGACGGGCGTGCCGTCCGGCAGGAAGGGCATGTCCTCGGCGGGGAGGATCTTGCCGATGACGCCCTTGTTCCCGTGCCGGCCGGCGAGCTTGTCGCCGTCGGAGATTTTGCGCTTCTGGGCCACGTACACGCGGACCAGCTCGTTGACGCCCGGCGCCAGCTCGTCGTCGTCGTCGCGGGAGAAGACCCGGATGCCGATGACCTTGCCGTTCTCGCCGTGCGGCACCTTCAGCGAGGTGTCGCGCACCTCGCGCGCCTTCTCGCCGAAGATCGCGCGGAGCAGGCGCTCCTCCGGGGTCAGCTCCGTCTCGCCCTTGGGCGTGACCTTGCCGACCAGGATGTCGCCGGGCTGGACCTCGGCGCCGATCCGGATGATGCCGCGCTCGTCCAGGTCCGCGAGGACCTCCTCGGAGACGTTCGGGATGTCCCGGGTGATCTCCTCGGCGCCGAGCTTGGTGTCCCGGGCGTCGATCTCGTGCTCCTCGATGTGGATCGAGGTGAGCACGTCGTCCTGCACGAGGCGCTGCGACAGGATGATCGCGTCCTCGTAGTTGTGGCCCTCCCACGGCATGATCGCCACGAGCAGGTTCTTGCCCAGGGCCATCTCACCGTTCTCGGTGCAGGGGCCGTCGGCGAGCACCTGGCCCACCTCGACCCGCTGCCCCTCGTCCACGATGGGCTTCTGGTTGTTGCAGGTGCCCTGGTTGGAGCGCCGGAACTTGTTCAGCCGGTACGTCTGCCGGGTGCCCTCGTCCGCCATGATCGTGATGTAGTCGGCGCACAGCTCCTCGACCACACCCGCCTTCTCGGTGACGACGACGTCGCCGGCGTCGACCGCGGCGCGCAGCTCCATCCCGGTGCCGACCAGCGGCGACTCGGAACGCAGCAGCGGCACGGACTGGCGCTGCATGTTCGCGCCCATGAGGGCACGGTTCGCGTCGTCGTGCTCGAGGAACGGGATGAGCGCGGTCGCGACCGACACCATCTGCCGCGGCGAGACGTCGATGTACTCGACGCCCTGCGGCGTGATCAGATCGACCTCGCCGCCCTTGCGGCGGACCAGGACGCGGTCCTCGGTGAAGGAGCCGTCGTCGTTGAGCGGCGCGTTGGCCTGCGCGACGACGTAGCGGTCCTCCTCGTCGGCGGTCAGGTAGTCGATCTGCTCCGTCACGACGCCGTCGACGACCTTGCGGTACGGCGTCTGGATGAAGCCGAACGGGTTGACCTGCGCGAACGTGCTCAGCGAGCCGATCAGGCCGATGTTCGGGCCCTCGGGGGTCTCGATGGGGCACATGCGGCCGTAGTGCGACGGGTGCACGTCGCGGACCTCGAAGCCCGCCCGCTCACGGGACAGACCACCCGGGCCCAGCGCGGACAGACGCCGCTTGTGCGTCAGGCCGGCCAGCGGGTTGTGCTGGTCCATGAACTGCGACAGCTGCGACGTGCCGAAGAACTCCTTGATCGCGGCCACGACGGGCCGGATGTTGATCAGGGTCTGCGGCGTGATCGCCTCGACGTCCTGCGTCGTCATGCGCTCGCGCACGACACGCTCCATCCGGGACAGGCCCACGCGGACCTGGTTCTGGATGAGCTCGCCCACGGTGCGCAGGCGGCGGTTGCCGAAGTGGTCGATGTCGTCCGTCTCGACGGGGATCTCGGTCGCCCCCGTCGGGTCGGAGGAGGCCTTCATCGAGGTCTCGCCGGCGTGCAGGCGGACGAGGTACTCGATGGTGGTGGCGATGTCCTCCTCGGTCAGCGTGCCGACCTTGGTGGGCTCCGCCAGACCGAGCTTCTTGTTGACCTTGTACCGGCCGACCTTGGCGAGGTCGTAGCGCTTGTCCTTGAAGAACAGGTTCTCCAGGAGCGTCTGCGCGCTCTCGCGGGTCGGCGGCTCGCCCGGGCGCAGCTTGCGGTAGATGTCGAGCAGCGCCTCGTCCTGCCCGGCGGTGTGGTCCTTCTCGAGCGTCGCGAGGATCGTCTCGGAGAACCCGAAACGCTCCTGGATCTGCTCGGTGGTCCAGCCGAGGGCCTTCAGCAGGACGGTGACCGGCTGCCGGCGCTTGCGGTCGATGCGCACACCGACCGTGTCGCGCTTGTCGACGTCGAACTCCAGCCACGCACCCCGGCTCGGGATGACCTTGACCGAGTAGACGTCCTTCTCGGTCGTCTTGTCGATGGCGTGGTCGAAGTAGACACCGGGCGAGCGCACGAGCTGCGACACGACGACGCGCTCGGTGCCGTTGATGATGTAGGTGCCCTTGTCGGTCATCACCGGGAAGTCACCCATGAACACCGTCTGGCTCTTGATCTCGCCGGTGGTGTTGTTGGTGAACTCCGCGGTGACGAACAGCGGGGCGCCGTAGGTCATGTCCTTGTCCCGGCACTCCTCGACGGAGGCCTTGACCTCGTCGAAGCGCGGGTCCGAGAAGGACAGGGACATGGAGCCGGAGAAGTCCTCGATCGGAGAAATCTCCGTGAGGATCTCCTCGAGACCACCGACCGGGCTCTCGTCGCCCGCGTCGATCCGGCGCTGGAACCACGCCTCGTCGCCGACCAGCCACTGGAACGACTGGATCTGCAGGTCGAGAAGGTCGGGAACCTCGAGCGGCTCGGCGATCTTCGCGAAGGAGACTCGAGTGGGTGCGCCAGGGAAGTTCGGGTTCGCCGATACGGCACTACCCGGGTTCGCAGTGGTCACGGTGGCGCGGGAGACAGCCAAGATGCGTCCTTCCGAGAACTACGCTCTCGTCTGGCGAATTCGGCCCCCGAAGCGCTACCGTCTCGAACACGCCACTCCGGGTGCGGAGGCCGGGCGGGCGCGGTCAGGTGTCGCCGGGGAGCTGGACTCGCCGTCTGTTGTCAGTGCGCGACCGCCGACCCAGGTCCGCCGAGCACACTGACGGACGAACGACCCGGTGCAGAATCTCCGACTTCTCGTCGACTCTGTGGCCGGTGGACTTCCGACAGCGTGCACGCCGAACCTGGACGGAGGCAGCGCAAAGAGTCAGACTAGCTGCGAACGCAGCGACTGTCGAGACAAGTAGCTCAGCTCACCAGGGTCAGCCAAGCACCGTGACGTAAGAGTGACCCTGGAGGCGCACCGCGTCAAGACCGTACGCGTCGGTAAGTGGTCCGAAATGCAGGATGACCGGCAATCTCGTGGCCCGGGGCACCGTGGCCGACTCCCGGGCGCCCCTCCGGACCCTTCGTCGCCCGACGAGAAGTTCACTCGAACGGAGCAGTGACTCCGGGGCCCGAGGAGAGTTTACGCCCGGGGCCCGGGGGGGTCATGATCGGTGTCAGTCCCTTCCTCAACGCTGACGGAGGCGCACCGTGACCGGTGACGACGACCGCCCCTGGCTGGCCCGCTACGACCCCGGGCAGCCCGACTCGATCACCCTCGACCATCCGGACATGCTCTCGCTGTTCCGGGCGACCGTCGCCCGGGCCGGGGAGCGGGACGCGCTCCGCTACTTCGACGGCCGGATCTCCTGGGCCGAGCTCGACGAGCTGTCCGACGCCCTCGCCGCCGGCCTGCTCGACACCGGCCTGTCCCCCGGCGACCGGGTGGCGCTCTACCTGCAGAACGACCCGCAGTACGTCATCGCCCTGCTGGCCACCTGGAAGGCCGGCGCCGTGGCGGTGAACGTCAACCCGATGAACCGGGAGCGGGAGCTGAGACTGCTGCTCGACGACTCCGGCTCGCGGGTGCTGGTGACGTTGGAGAACCTGTACCGCGACGTCGCGGCGTCGGTGGTCGGCGACACGGCCGTCCGGACCGTCGTCACCACGTCCGAGCTGGAGTTCCAGAGCCGCAACGACTCCCGGCTCCTCGGCGGCGTCACGCGGATCGCGTGCGAGGGCACCGTCGATCTCGTCGGGCTGGTCGAGCGGTTCCGGGGGCAGCGGCCCCCGTCGGTCTCCCCCGCCCCGGAGGACACCGCCGTCCTGACCTACACCTCCGGCACCACCGGGCCGCCCAAGGGCGCCATGAACACCCACGCCAACCTGGTCTTCACCTCCCAGGTCTACCGCGGCTTCTGCGAGCTGAGCGGCGACGACGTCATCCTCGGCGTGGCGCCGCTGTTCCACATCACCGGGCTCGTCGGGCACGTCACGGCGGCGATGCTGCTGGGGGCGCCGCTGGTGCTCACCCACCGCTTCGAGCCCTCCGCCGTGCTGGAGACGATCGCGGCCGAGCGGGCCACCTTCACGGTCGGCTCGATCACCGTGTTCATCGCGCTCATGAACGCCCCCGGCGCCTCGTCGGACGCGTTGGCCACGCTCACGAAGATCTGGTCCGGCGGCGCCCCCATCCCGCCCTCGACGGTCGCCGCGTTCCGCGACACCTTCGGCCAGTACATCCACAACATCTACGGCCTCACCGAGACCACCTCGCCGTCGCACTGCACGCCGGCGCACGCCGAGGCGCCGGTGGACCCGACGAGCGGCGCCCTGTCGGTGGGGGTGCCGGTCTACGACACCGTGGTGCGGATCGTCGGCGAGGACGGGCAGGACCTGCCGCCGGGCGAGGTCGGCGAGATCGTGACGACCGGGCCGCAGGTCGTGAAGGGCTACTGGAACAAGCCCGAGGAGACGGCCCGCGCACTGCCGGGGGGCGCCCTGCACACCGGCGACGTCGGGTACATGGACGCGGACGGCTGGTTCTACATCGTCGACCGCAAGAAGGACCAGATCAACGTGTCCGGCTACAAGGTCTGGCCGCGCGAGGTCGAGGACACCCTCTACGAGCACCCGGCGGTGCGGGAGGCCGCGGTCGTGGGGGTGCCGGACGAGTACCGCGGCGAGACCGTCAAGGCCTTCGTCAGCCTCCGCCCGGGGACCGAGGCCACGGCCGAGGAGCTGATCGCCTTCACCAAGGAGCGGATGGCCGCCTACAAGTACCCGCGCCAGGTCGAGTTCCTCGACGAGATCCCCAAGACCGCGAGCGGCAAGCTCCTGCGCCGGGAGCTGCGGCCGCCCGCACCGTGACCGGGCACCGATGGTGCCGACGGGGGGCGGACAGGCCTCGTTGCCAATTTACCGGACGGCCACTTATCGTGCGAGCACGTTCGCCCGGCAGCAACCACACGTGAGGTTCAATGTCTCGCTTCGAGAGCAAGGTCGCCCTCGTCACCGGCGCAGCATCGGGGATCGGCGCCGCGACCAGCAGAAAGCTGGTCGAGGAAGGTGCGCGGGTCGTCCTCTTCGACGTCAACGCCGAGACACTGGCCACCGCGGCGAAGAAGTTCGGGGACCAGGCCGCGGCGGTGGTCGGCGACGTCCGGTCGGAGGCCGACATCGAGAAGGCGGTGACGGCCGCGGTCAGCACCTTCGGCAGCCTCGACCTGGCCTTCAACATCGCCGGGACGACCCGCATCGGGGCCATCGTCGACATCGACCCGGAGGACTGGAAGTTCACCGTCGACGTCATCCTCAACGGGACGTTCCTCACCACGAGGCACGCAGCCAGGCAGATGTGCGCCCAGGGCACCGGCGGGGCGATCGTGAACGTGTCCTCCCTGAACTCCTGGGTTCCGCTGCACGGCGGAAGCGCGTACGCGGCGGGAAAGGCCGCGGTCGACGCCCTGACGAGGAACGCCGCCCTGGAGCTCGGCGCCCACGGCATCCGGGTCAACGCGGTGCTGCCCGGGCTCACGGACACGCCGATGATCGCGCGCATCCTGGCCGCGGAGGAGCTGGCGAAGGACTTCGTCGACCGGGTCGTGCTGGGAAGGCCGGCGCGTCCGGAGGAGATCGCCGACGCGTGCGTGTACCTGGCCAGCGATCAGGCGAGCTACATCACCGGGTCGAGCCTCGCGGTGGACGGCGGCTGGAACATCTCGAACTACCCGAACCTCTCGACGTACGCCCCGGGCTGAGCCGGAAGACGAACGGC
>NZ_BAAAQK010000028.1:507085-577000 GCF_039531635.1 Pseudonocardia ailaonensis
TTCGCACTGCTGCGGGAGCCGCAGCGCCGGATCAGCTCAGGCTGACCTTGGCGCCAGCCTCCTCGAGCTTCGCCTTGGCGGCGTCGGCCGCCTCCTTGTTGACGCCCTCGAGGACGGCCTTGGGCGCCGCCTCGACGAGGTCCTTGGCCTCCTTGAGGCCCAGGCCCGAGACGAGCTCGCGGACGACCTTGATGACCTGGATCTTCTTGTCGCCGGCGGCGTCGAGGACGACGTTGAACTCGTCCTTCTCGGCCTCGGCCTCGGCCGGGGCACCACCGGCGGCGGGGCCGGCGGCGGCGATGGCGACCGGGGCGGCCGCGGTGACCTCGAAGGTCTCCTCGAACTTCTTCACGAAGTCGGAGAGCTCGATGAGGGTGAGCTCCTTGAACGCGTCGAGCAGCTCGTCAGCGGTGAGCTTCGCCATGATGGCGGTTCCTTTCGGGTAAGGGAGGGGGGTGCGGAGCTGCGATCAGCTCTCGGCGGGCGCGGAGTCGCCCTCGGCGGGCGCAGCAGCGCCCTCGGCGGCCAGCTTGTCGGCCAGGGCCTGCGCGAGACGCGCGACCTGCGACGCCGGGGCCTGGAACAGGCCGGCGGCCTTCGCCAGGTTGCCCTTCATGGCGCCGGCGAGCTTCGCCAGCAGGACCTCGCGGGACTCGAGATCGGCGAGCTTCTCGACCTCCGTGCTCGTGAGAGCACGGCCGTCCATGTAGCCGCCCTTGATCACCAGGCCCTTGTTGTCCTTGGCGAACTTCTTCAGCGCCTTGGCGGCGTCGACCGCCTCGCCGGTGACGAACGCGATCGCCGTCGGGCCGGCCAGGAGCTCGTCCAGGCCGTCGACGCCGGCATCCGCGGCCGCCCGCTTCACCAGGGTGTTCTTGGCGACGCGGAAGGTGGCGTTGTCCCCCAGGGAACGGCGGAGCTCCTTGAGCTGCGCCACGCTGAGGCCGCTGTACTCCGTGACCACCGAGGCGGACGCGCCCCGGAACCGGTCGGCGATCTCGTCGACCGCCTCGACCTTGTCGGGTCGTGCCATGTGATGCCTCCTCTCGGGTGTCGGGTGGACTCACCGACATCCGGTCCGGAGACGACGAACGCCCCGTGCGCAGGCACGGGGCGTGGTGGCGCGCGAGCGCGCTGCTACGACCTCGTCCTCCTGCGCGGGCCGCCCGGCGAGCCGGAACCTTCATGTCCTCCCTTGCGGGCGGACAGACCTGCGGTCTTCGGTGGAACCGTGGACCAGCATACGCACCCCGGCGGCGCCCCCGCCGCCGGGGTGCGCGGGCCCCGCGCTACTCCGGTGACCATGCCCCCATGCCCCCATGCCCCCATGCCCCCATGCCCCCATGCCCCCATGCCCCCGTGCCCCGGCCGGCGCTCCCCCATGATCGATCCGAGTGTGACGACGGCGCGCGCGTCCCCTCCACACCGCCACTCCCAGACCGATCACCGCGCGATGATCGGTGCGAGCGCGACACCACGGTCAGCGGAGTAGCAACGCTGTCCCTCCCGGAAGGATCACCGGGAAGATCCATCCGAGCGGGACCTCTGCGCGTCGCCCACCGGGGTCCGGTGACCCTCGCACCGATCTTGACGGAGTGATCGTTCCGAGAGTGACGGCGCTGTGGGCCGAGCAGCAGCACCGTCCCCGCCGGAACGATCACCCCTGATCCTTCCGGGCGGGGCCACAGAGTGCGCCACACCGCCCTCCGGTCACGCCCGGGGTGATCTCCGCGAGGTGATCGATCCGGGAGCGACAGGTCAGCTGGGTCGGCAGCACCACGGTCGCCCACGGAACGATCATGCGCTGTGGGACGGCGCTCGATTCGTCGCTCCGCGCGCTACGCGACGGTGCCGCTCCCCCGGCTACGCGACGGTGACGTCGGCGATCTTCCAGGAGCCGTCGACGAGCTGGCCGGTCACGGTGAGGCGGCCGGCGGCGGCGAGCTGGGTGCCCTGCTGGTCCGCGGCGGCGGCGCGGGTGGCCTGCTGGTCCAAGAAGACCAGGAGGACGGCCCGGTCGCCGGTGATCGACTCGACCGCGGACTGGGAGATCGTCGCGGAGACGACCGCCTGCTGCTGGGGCGCGAGCGTGCGGACCTCGCCGAAGAGCTGGTCGAACTGCTGCCCGAACGCCGGCGTGATCACCTTGCGGGCCGCGGCCTCGTTCTGGTCGAGGCGGGTGAAGTCGTAGGAGTAGACCGTCTTCACGGCGTCGCCGAGCTGCTGGGAGACCTGCGCGGTGGTCGCGACGTCCGTCAACGCGGTGTTCCGTGCCGCCGGGGTGTGTCGCATGCTCCACCAGCCGACGCCGCCGAGCACCGCCAGCGCGAGCAGCACGACGGTCGCGCCCGCGAGGATCATGGTGCCGCGCCTGGTCCTCGGGGGCTCGGGGAGGCGGAGGCGGCCCCGGGGGGCGCGCTCGGGGATCGCCCCCGATTCCACCGCATCGGCTGCCGCCCTCGCGGCCCGGCGCCGGGGGCGGCGGGAGCGGGAGCCGGTGGGGGTCGAGCCCCCAGGGGCGTCAGTGACGCCGGGCGTGCCGGAGCTGCCCGCGGAAGCCGCCTCCGTCTCACGGGCGTCCGTCGTGTCGATCGCCGCCGTGTCGCCCGCCGTCGTGTCGATCGCCGTCGTGTCGCCCGCCGTCGTGTCGCCCGCCGTCGTGTCGCCCGCCGTCGTGTCGCCCGCCGTCGTGTCGCCCGCCGTCGTGTCGATCGCCGTCGTGTCGATCGCCGTCGTGTCGATCGCCGTCGTGTCGGCGGGGGCGACCGGGTCGGCGACCGTTCCGGCGTCGGCGGCGGGGCGCGCCGAGGTCCCGCGGATGGCCGGGTCGGTGGCCGTCGTGCCGGGGGCTGCGGTGCCGGGCGCTGCGGTGCCGGGCGCTGCGGTGCCGGCGTCGGCCGGGGCGGCGGTGCCGGACCCGGTGGCCGAAACCGCCGCCGTGTCGGTCGGCTCCTCGCGGGCGGTGCTGCCGATCCGCGCCGCGGCGGTCCTGCCGATTCCCACGGCGCCGTTCGCAGCTGTGTCCGTCCCGGCAGTGGCGGAGTCGCCGGTCCCCGTCGACCGGGATGTGTGTTTCGGACTACGAGATCCGCCAATGACGGGCTCCGCCCGCGTGCCGACTCGCGCTCCCGGAAGTGCCGACTCGCGGGGGGTGGGGTCGGTCTCGGGGCGGGTGTCGCGGCCGCTCTCGGGGCGGGTGCCGGCGGCACCGGGGCGGCGGATGCCGGTGGAGCGGCGGCGGGTGGGAGTGGGGGGCTTCTGCGACACCGGGTTCGGGGACCCGGGCTTCTGCGGTGCCATGGTGACCTCCTGGGGGCGTGCGGTCGTGGCGGGGAAGGGAGTCAGCTGCCGGCGGTACCGGGGTCCCGGACGGGCGCGAGCTTGCTGACCTTCCAGGTGCCGTCGGCGCGCGTCATCTCCAGCTGGAGGCGCTGCCGGGTCGGGATGGGCTGCTGGCCGTCCGGGGTGACCTGCACGTCCACCCCGACCAGCACCCGGGCGACGCCGGACTGGTCGTTGAGCTCGCTCACCGCCGCGTCGGACACGGTGGCCGCGGTGGTCCGCTTCGCCTGCGCCACGAACTGCGCGTACTGGGCGCGGTTGGTGCGGAACTCGTCGAGCACGGAGCCGGTCGACACGGACTCCCAACGGTCGAGGCCGCCGTCGACGTCGTGCCAGTCCAGGGTGTTCAGGCTGATCGCGGACTGCCGGGCGGCGACGAGCACGTCGTCGCGTTCCTCGGCCAGCTTCCGGGAGCCGGACAGCAGCGTGGTCAGCCACAGGACACCGGCGACGATCGCCAGCACCAGGGCGGCGGCCGCGGCGATCTGCAGGGTGCGCGGCCCGCCGATCCGGCGGCGGGACGGCGCCGGATCGTCGGCCTCGGGGGTTCTGTCCGGGCTCTCCAGGGTGGTGGTCATCGGACCACTCCTTCCGGCCGTGGGGGCGCGGCCATCGGGGTCGGGTGCGGGGGTGGCATCGGTGTGCGGGCCGTCGGCGGGCGGGTCGACGCGTCGAGATGAACGTGAGCCGCCGGCGAGGCGCCGCGAACGCGGGCGAGGTTCCTCTCGGGGCGGGCGGGCGCCGGGCGCGCGACGGGACGGCGCCGGGCACGAGGAGCGGTGGGCCGGCAGCGACCACGAGGAGCGGTGGGCCGGCGTCGGCCACCAGGAGCGGTCGGCCGGCGACGGGTGAGAGGGGCGGCGGGGGTCACGCGAGGATCCCTGCGGGGGTGCCGAGCGGGAGCAGGCGCGGGGCGCCGGCCGCCGGGTCGTCGGATCCGGAGGGCAGGACCATGCGCGCGGACGGGTTGCCCGTCGCGCCCGGCGTCGCCCGCGGGGTGGTCGAGTTCGGGGCCGCGGGGGCGTTCTGCGCGCCGCGGACGTCCGTGGGGCTGCCCTTCGGCTCCGCGCAGTAGGCCTGCGAGTTCACCGGCGTCTCGGCGAACTCGTTCCCGGCCCGGTGCGGCGTGCCCTCGTAGCCGGCGACGCACGGGAAGGGATCGAAGACGTTGAGCGCCAGCCCGAGGTGCGCGGTCCCGTCGTTGGGCACCGCGGTGTACGCGCTGGCGAGCACACCCGGGTAGGTCACGAGCAGCTGCTCCAGGTTGGACTGCCGCGGCTCGGCGATCCGGGAGACGGTGAGCAGGTTCGCCACCGTCGTCGACAGTCCGCTGCCGCTCTCCCGCAGCAGGCCCTGGATCTGGGTCGCCGCGCCCGGCGCGTTGGCGATCACCGCGCGCAGGTCCGGGTCCGAGCTCTTGAGCTGCTCCGCGAGCAGCCGCAGGCTCGAGCTGAAGTCCGCGAACTGTCCGGCCACCTGGTTCTGCGTGGTCAGCACGGTGCGCCCGTCGGCGAGCAGCGCCGTGGTCTGCGGCAGGGCGTCCGTGGCCGCCTTCGAGAACTCGTCCGTGGTGTCGAGCAGCTTCTGCAAGGGCAGCGCGGAGTTCGCGAAGCCCTTGCCGAGCTCGTCGACGACCGTCCGCAGGCTGTCCAGCGGCACCGAGCGGACGAAGCCGTCGAGGCTCGTCACCACCTGGTCCACCTGCACCGGCGTGCTCACCCGGGACACCGGGATGACCGAGCCCGCGGCCAGGTCCGGCCCGGTCGCGCTCGCCGGCTGCAGGTCGACGTACTGCTCGCCGATCGCCGACAGGTTCCGGACGGCGGCGGTGAGGTCCGACGGGATGACCGGTGCGCTCTTGTCGATGTCCAGCCGGACGTCGACGCCGTCCTTCGTGAGCGTCAGCGGTCCGACCCGCCCGACGCTCACGCCGCGGTAGGTCACGTCCGCGCCGGTGAAGATGCCGCCGGAGTCGGCGAGCTGCATCGTCACCGGGTAGGTGGTGGCGCCGAAGACCGTGCCGAGGTTGGCGTACCGGAAGCCGGTGTAGCCCACCCCGAGCACGGTCACCACGAGCAGCGCCAGGAGCTGCAGCCGGATGGTCCTGGTGATCACCTGCCACCTCCGAGGAGCCCGCCGAGCAGGCCGCCGCCACCCTGCGGCTGGCTGCCGTCGGGCGGGGTGGGGCTGATGGGCCGGCCGCTGCCGTCCGTGGCGGGCGGTGGGACCGGGGTGGCGGTCGGCGGGTCCTGCGACGGCGGGTTGGCCGTGCCGTTGCCCAGGGTCGTCGGGACCGGGCCGAGCAGCGGGATCTGCGGGGCGTTCGCGTTGCCGCCGAGCAGCGGGGCGAGCAGCTGCGCGGTGGGCGGCAGGCCCTTGACCAGGTCCGGGCTGATGATCCCCTGCTGGCTGCGCAGCGCGTTGTCGAAGACGTTCTTGAGGTCGAGGTCGGCCTTCACGTAGAGGTTCGCGTAGTCGCCGGCGAAGGCGTCCGTGGCCGCGTCCGTGAACGGGAAGCTGCCGAGGAGCTGCAGCGAGTCCGGCAGGTCCTGCCCGGACTCGGCGAGCTTCGACAGCGTCGGCTGCAAGGCCTTGAGGTCGGCGAGGACGTCGTCGCGGCTGCGGTTCACCGTGTCCGTCGCGGTGCCGGAGAGCCGGTCGAGCGACCGCAGCATGTCGACGAGCTGGCCGCGCTGGCTCTCCAGCTCCGCGAGGCCGGGCCCGAGGTTGTCCAGCGCGTTCGCGATCTGGGGCCGCCGGTCGTTCAGCGTGGCGGAGAGGCGGTTGATGGCGTCGAGGGCGCGGGTGATCTCGCCCTTCTTGTCGTCCAGGGCCCCGACCAGGGTGTTCAGGTTGTCGAGCAGCGAGCGGACCTGCGGCTCGCGGCCGTCGAGGGCCTTGTTGAGCTCGGTGGAGATGGTCTTGATCTGGGCCACGCCGCCGCCGTTGAGCAGCATGGACAGCGCACCGAAGACCTCCTCGACCTCCACCGCGCGCCCGGCCCGCGAGATCGGGATGGTGGCGCCGTTCGCGAGGGTGCCGGTCCCTCCTTGGGCCGGAGCGGCGAGGTCGACGAACTTCTCCCCCAGCAGGCTCGTGGTGCGCACCCGGGCCTCGGTGTTGGCGGGCAGCCGCACGTCCCGGTTCACCGCGACCGTGACGCGGGCGTTCCAGGTCGTCGGGTCGACGTCGATGGAGCAGACCGTGCCGACGCTGACGTCCGCCACCTTGACCAGGGACTGCGGCACGAGATCCACGACGTCCGGGAACTCGATGGTGATGTCGTAGGGGTCCGATCCCAGGTCGGCGCCACCGGGCAGGTCGACGCCGCGCAGGCCGCCGGAGAAGACACCGCAGCCGCCCAGCAGGAAGGTCGCCGTCACCAGGGCGGCAGCCAGTCGGGCGCGCCTCACGAGCCACCTCCGAAGATCTTCGAGAGCAGCCCGCCGCCGGAGTCCTGCTGCGGGGCGGGGGCGGGAGCGCTGGTCGGGGCGGGCGCCGGCGCCACCGGGTTCGGGACGGTGAGCGGTGTGGAGGGCGCCCCCGGGATGGTCGGGAGCGCCAGGCCCGCGACCGGCGGGGTCTTGCCCTGCTGCAGCGAGCTGATCAGCTGGGCCGGGCTCGGCAACGCGGACAGCGGCGGGAGCGTGTTGCAGGTGCTCGCGATCTGCTTGAGCGCGTCCGGCGCGCCCGTCTTGAGAAGGTCGCAGACCAGGTAGATCGGCGGCTGCGAGAGCTCGTTGAAGTTCGCGCGGGTGTCGAGGGTGCCGGAGCTGCCGTTGTAGGTGTTGGCCAGGTTGCTGATGCCCACCGGCGCCGCGTCGAGGATCTCGCGCAGGGCGTCCTGCTGGTTCACCAGCGTCTGGGTGACGTCCGCGAGCCGGTCGACGTTGGAATGGATCCCGTCGCGGTTCTCCCGGACGAAGGTGTCGACGTCGGCCAGGGCCTGCGCCAGGTCGGTCAGCGCCCCGCCGAGCTGGCCGCGCTCGTCGGCAAGGAAGCCGGTCACGTCGGCGACCCGGCCGTTGAACTCGCGGACCTTCGCGTCGTCGTCGGCAATCGTCTTCGTGAACTTCTGCAGCTCGGTGACGGTGCCGAAGAGGTCGTCGGACGAGCCGGCGAGCGTCCCGGACAGGTCGCCGAGGTTGCGGATCGTGTCGCCCAGCTGCTGGCCGTTGCCGTCGAGGTTCTGCGCGCCGACGTCGAGGGCCCGGGAGACCGCGCCCTGGGAGTTGGCGCCGTTCGGGCCGAGTGCGGTGGAGAGGTCGGTGGCGGCCTTGGCCAGGTCGTCGACGCCGAGCGGGACGGCCGTGCGCTCGAGCGGGATGGTCGCGCCCGTGGCCATCTCCGGGGCACCTTCGGCGACGGTCGGGAAGAGCTGCACGTACCGGCCGGTGACCAGGCTCGGGGAGACGACGGCGGCCTTGGCGTCCGGCGCCAGGTGCACGTCCGGGTCCGTGATCCGCATGTCCACCCGGACCCGCGAGCCCTCCGGCGTGATCGAGGAAATCGTCCCGACAGGGACGCCGAGCACGCGGACGTCGTTGTCCTCGAACAGCGCCGAGGTGTTGGTGAAGTAGGCGGTGAGCGTGCGCCCGCCGCCCTTGCCGACCAGCCAGATGCCGCTGGCGAGCAGCACCGCGACGATCGCCACCAGCGCGACGACCTGCAGGTGCTTCCTGTCCTGAGCCCAGCCCTGATGGTCGGACCCCGACGAGCGAGTCCTCCGCGAACCCATCAGCAGCCTCCCGGGTTCAGCGGGCCGATGCTCGGCGTGGGCAGCAGGCCGCAGATGTAGTTGTCGAACCAGCGGCCGTTGCCGACCGAGTTGGAGAACAGCCGCACGAAGACGGCCTCGTTCTTCAGCGTGCTCTCGATGTCGTCCTGGTGGCGCTGCAGGAGCGCGGTGACCCGGTCGAGCGTGGCGAGCGTCGGGGCGAGCTGCTCCCGGTTGTCCGCGACCAGGCCGGAGAGCTGCTGGGACAGCAGCCGGGTGCCCGAGAGCAGGTTGTCGATCGCCGTCTTGCGGTCCTGCAGCTCCTGCAGCAGCAGGTTGCCGTCGGAGAGGAGCGTGTCGAAGTCGCCGCGGCGGTCCGCGAGGATCGTCGAGAGCTGCCGCGTGCCGGCGAGCAGGCTGCGGATCTGGTCGTCCCGGCTGGAGATCGTGGTGGACAGCCGGGAGAGGCCGTCGAGGGTGCCGCGGACGTCGTCCGGAGTGTCGGAGAAGGTGTCCGACAGCGTGTTCAGGCTGGTCGCGAGCTGCTTCGTGTCGATCTGGTCGATCGTGCCGGTGAGCCCGTTGAAGGCCTCGACGACGTCGAACGGCGACACCGTGCGGTCCCGCGGGATCGGGTCGGAGGCCTTGAGTTCCTGGTCGCCCTGCGGGTCCAGGGCCAGGTACTTCGAGCCGAGCAGGGTCGCGATCTCGATGGAGGCCGAGGTGCGGTCGCCGAGCCAGGCGTCGCTCACCCGGAACGCGACCTCCACGTGGTCTCCGGCCAGCTTCACGGACGTCACCCGGCCGACCTCCACGCCGGCCACGGTCACCCGGTCGTCGCTCTGCAGGCCTGCGGCCTCGGAGAACTCGGCGCGGTAGGTCGCTCCGCCGAAGATCGACGGCGCCTGGAACGCGACGACGGCGACCACGGCGATGAGCACCAGGCCGACGGTGGCGAGCAGGACGGGACGGCGGAGCATCAGCGGTTCCCTCCCGTCAGGGGCGCGAAGATCGGGAGCGCCGGGGCGCCGGCCGGGGCGTTCGTGACCGCCTTCAGCGCCGGCGGGATGCCCGGCAGCAGCGGCGACGGCTGTCCCTGCACGCCGTCGGGGTCCGGGCCGCAGCGCGGGGCGTCGAACTTGACCAGCGGGATCGTCTGCGCCGGGACCAGGTTCCCCACGCCCACCGAGCCCGACAGCCCGCAGAGGTAGAACTGGAACCAGCTGCCGTAGCTCGCCGCCCGGCTGATCTTGTTCAGCTTGTACGGCGCGAAGCTCAGCAGGGTGTCCAGGGTCGGGCCGGCCTGGTCGAGCTGCCCGGCGAGGTCGCCGAGGGACTTGATGTCCGCCTGCAGGTCCGGGCGGCCCTGCTGGACCAGGCTCCCCGTCGTCTGCGTCAGGTCCCCGATGGAGGCGATGGCCTGCCCGATCGGCTTGCGGTCCTGCGCCAGCCCGCTCACGAGCTGCTGGAGCGAGGTGATGAGCTGGTTGAGGTTGTCGTCGTGCTGGTTCACCGTCTGCAGCACCGAGTTGAGGTTGTCGATCACCTGGCCGATGACCTGGTCGCGGTCGGCGATGGTGCCGGTGAGCGAGGCCGTGCTGGCGAGCAGCTGGTCCACCGTGCCGCCCTCGCCCTGCAGGGTCGAGACGATCTCCTGCGACAGCTTGTTCACCTGCTGCGGGTCGAGCCCGGTGAACAGTGGTTGGAAACCGTTGAACAGGGTCGTCAGGTTCAGCGGGGGCGTCGTCTGGGCGACGGGCAGGGTGCCGCCCTCGGGGAGCCGGCCCCCTCCTCCGGTGCCCTGGCCGAGCGAGAGGAAGCGCTGGCCGATGAGGTTCTTGTAGAGGATCGCGGCGGTGGCCGACTGCGGGACCTGCAGGTTCGAGTCGACCGCGAAGGTCACGAGCGCCTGGCGCCGGTCCACGATCTCGATCTTGTCGACGGAGCCGACGACGACCCCGGCGATCCGGACGTCGTCGCCCTTGAGCAGGCCGTTCGCGTCGGTGAAGCGGGCGGAGTACTCGACCTTGTCGCCGCCCTGACTGTTCGCGATCGTCAGGCCGAGGACGGTCGTCGCCATGGCGGTGACCAGCGCGAACACCAGGAACTTGACGAGCGGGCCGACCGGGAGCTGCCTCATACGAACTTCACCTCCGCCCCGCGGTAGAGGGGCCCGACGAGCATCGAGCCCCACTGGGGAGCGGGCTCGCCGGTGCGCGCGGTGACGAGCTCGGCGATCTGCTGCTGCTCCCCCGGCGAGTTCGTGATGCCCATGTCGGTCGACTGGAAAGCCGCCGGCTTCACGGAACCGCGCGCCGTCGGCGTCCAGGTCTGCTGGCCGCGGTAGCTGCCGTAGGTGTCCACGCCGAACGACTGCGGGTTGCCCTGCGGGGTGCCGATCGGCGCGGGGGTGGCCGTCGAGCCGTCCTTGAACGGGCCGTCCGGCGGGTACTGCGGGCCCGGGTTGATCAGCGGGTAGCAGCGCGGGCCGCGGTCGTCGCGGAACTCCGGCTCGTCGCCGGGCACGTACTTGCCCTTGTTGGTGACGATCTCCAGCGTGATGTGCACGCCCGGCTCGTTCGTGCCCTTGCCGAACACCTGGTCCAGGTACGGGATCAGGCCCGTGGCCTGCGTGAAGAAGCAGGGGAACTCGGGCGCGTACCGGGCCGCGGTCTCCAGCGTGGGGCGCGAGGATGCGGCCAGCCCGATCAGGTTCTGCTTGTTGGCGTCGAGGAAGGCCCGCAGGTCGTCCGACGCGCCGGTGAGGGTGCCGTAGACGTCGCGGAGGTCCTGGGCCTGGTCGACGATGGTGCGGCTGGTCGTCGTCAGGTCGTCGAGGGCCGAGAGCAGGTCGGGCGCGGAGTTCGACAGGTTCTCGGAGAAGTCCGCGAGCTGCGTGATGTCGGCCTGCAGGTCCGGGATCGCCGGCTTCAGGCCGCCGGTCAGCGTGTTCAGCTGCTCGAGGGTGCGGCCGAGCTGGTCGCCGCGGCCCTGCAGGCCCTGCGACAGCGAGCCGAGCGTCATCGCGAGGTCCTGCGGCTTCACGGCCTGCAGGAGCGGCAGGAGATCGTCGAGCACCCGCTCGACCTCGATACCGGCGACGCTGCGGTCCTCGGTGATGGTGTCGTTCGACGCCAGCTTCACGGTGCCGGGCTGCGCGGGCGGCACCAGCGACACGTACTTCTCGCCGAACAGCGTCTTGGGCAGCAGCCGGGCCGTGACGTCGGCCGGGATCATGCCGACCTTGTCCGGGTCGAGGGAGAGCTCGATGGTCGCGCCGTCACCCGTCGTGCTGACCTGCTTCACGGAGCCGACGATCAGGCCGCGGATCTTGACGTCCGCCTTGTCCGACAGCTGCAGGCCGATCCGGTCCACCTTCAGCGTCACGGGGACGCCGGAGCGGAACGCGCCCGCGTACTGGGCCACCGCCAGGCCCAGCAGCAGCGCGATGACCAGGACGAACACCACGCCCAGGCTCGCCTTGCGCGCGCTCGTCATCCGGCCACCCGCACGCTCGTGTCCGTCCCGAAGAGGACCAGCGTCAGGAAGAAGTCGAGGATCGCGGTGCTCACGATGGACAGCCGCACCGCCCGGCCCACCGCCACACCGACGCCGGCCGGTCCCCCGCGAGCGTGGTAGCCGTAGTGGCAGTGGATCAGGATGACCACCGTCGCGAAGATGATCACTTTCAGATAGCTGGCCAGGATGTCGCTGACCGGCAGGAAGAGATCGAAGTAGTGGTCGTACGTGCCGCCCGGGAGCCCGTTGATCACCGTGACGTTGATGCGGGCCGCGGCGAAGCTCGCCAGCAGGCCGATCGTGTACATCGGGATGACGGCGACGATCCCGGCCAGCACCCGCGTCGTCACCAGGAAGGGGACGGACGGCACGGCCATGACCTCCAGCGCGTCGACCTCCTCGGAGATCCGCATGGCACCGAGCTGGGCGGTGAAGCCGGCACCCAGGGTCGCGGTCAGCGCGGACGCGGCGACGAGCGGCGCGATGTCGCGGGTGGTGAAGTAGGCGGTGATGAAGCCGGTCAGGGCCTCGACGCCGAGCGAGTCGAGCGCGCGGAAGCCCTGCAGGCCGACCAGCGAGCCGACGAACAGCGACAGCGCGGCCATCACGCCGGCGGTCCCGAGGATGACGATCAGGGCACCGGAGCCGAAGCTGACCTCGGCCAGCAGCCGGGCGATCTCCTTCGGGTAGCGACGCAGGGTGCGCGGGATCCAGGCGATCGCGCGGGCGTAGAGCGAGAGCTGCTCGCCGAGCTCCTCGAGCTGCGCGACCGGTCGTCGCGCCAGGGTCCGCATGCTCATGTCAGATGCCCTTCGGCGGGACGAGCTCGAGGTACAGGGCCGTGAGCACGAGGTTGATGAAGAAGACCAGCACGAACGAGATGACGACGGACTGGTTCACCGCGTCGCCCACGCCCTTCGCCCCGGGGGGCGGGTTGAGCCCGCGGTAGGCCGCCACGACACCGGCCGTGAAACCGAAGAGCGCAGCCTTGATCTCGCTCACCAGGATGTCGCTGACCTGCGCGATCGAGCTGAAGCTCGCGACGTACGCCCCGGGCGTCCCACCCTGGATGATCACGTTGAAGAAGTAGCCGCCGGACACGCCGACCACCGTCGCCAACCCGTTCAGCACCACCGCGGTGGTCGCCATCGCGAGCACCCGCGGCACCACCAGACGCTGGATCGGCGAGATGCCGAGCACCTCCATCGCCGCGATCTCCTCGCGGATGGTGCGCGCCCCGAGATCCGCACAGACCGCGCTGCCGCCCGCACCCGAGATGAGCAGGGCGGTGACGATCGGCGCCGCCTGCTGCACGATCGCGAGCACCGAGCCCGCACCCGTCTGGCTCTGCGCGCCGAACTGCTGGGTCAGCGACGCCAGCAGCAGGGCGATCGTGGCCCCGAACGGGATGGTGAACAGCGCCGTGGGCAGCGCCGAGACCTTCGTGACGAACCAGGTCTGCTCGATGTACTCGGACAGCTGGAACGGGCGCCGGAAGGTCTGGCGGACGATGTCGACACCCAGCCCGAACATCTTCCCGACCGGGGTCAGGGCTCGGGTGACGGGGCTGGGGCCGGCCTGGGGAGCGGACATCACAAACCTCTGTCGTGAGTGGCGATAGTCGCTCCGGCGACTATCGCCACTCACGGGGGTCGGGGTGGGGAGCAGGTTCGCCGGTCCTGGGGAGATCGGCGACGGGGCGCGGTGGTCGGGTCGTCGGGGTCGGTGCGTCGGGGCTAGGGGAAGCGGTGCCGGCCGGGGCCGGCGGTCGGGCCGGACGGCGGGCGGGGCCCGGGGCCGTCGGTGACCCGGGGGATGCTCTGGGTCGGGGCGTCGTCGGGGGCGGTGCCGGACGCAGGTGCCGGGGCGTTAGTGGAGCCCGGGGCGTTCGGGGAGGCCGGGGCGTTCGGGGAGGCCGGGGCGGTCGGGGCTGCGCCGGCGGGGGGCCGGCCGTACGGGGAGGCGCCGGTCGCCTGTGCCCGGCCCCGGGGGGCCGCCTCGGCCTGGGAACGGCGGATCGCCTCCTGCGCGGCGGGCGGGAGGGTGTGCATCATGTCCTCGACCCGGCGCTGCCGGCGGCCGACCGCCTTGCGCTCCGGGAGGCCCGCCGTCGCCTCGAGCTGGGGCTTCATCGGGGGCAGCCCCTCGAGCTCCCCCGACCCGTCCAGCTCCGCCATCTCGCGCCGGGCCTGGGCGGTGTCCTTCTCCTCGGACATCCCGATGGGGCCCTGCCGGCGGCCGTTGAGGAACTGGGCGACGACCGGGTCGTCGCTGGTCAGGAGCACCTCGCGCGGGCCGAACATGGCCAGGTGCTTGCGGTAGAGCATCCCGATGTTGTCCGGGACGGTCTGCGCCGTGTTGATGTCGTGCGTGACGATCAGGAACGTCGCGTCCGTCTGGGCGTTCAGGTCGATGATCAGCTGGTTCAGGTAGGCCGTGCGCACCGGGTCGAGGCCGGAGTCCGGCTCGTCGAACAGGATGATCTCGGGATCGAGCACCAGCGCCCGGGCCAGCCCGGCCCGCTTGCGCATGCCGCCGGAGATCTCGCCGGGCAGCTTCGACTCGTCGCCCTTGAGCCCGACCATGTCCATCTTCTCGGCGACGATGTCGCGGATCTCGGACTCGGGCTTGCGCGTGTGCTCGCGCAGCGGGAAGGCGATGTTGTCGTAGAGGTTCATCGAGCCGAAGAGCGCGCCGTCCTGGAAGAGGACCCCGAAGAGCTTGCGGATCTCGTAGAGCTTCGACTCCTTGCACCGCACGAGGTCGGTGTCGTGGATGACGATGGAGCCCTTCTCCGGCTTGAGCAGCCCGATCAGCGACTTCAGGAACACCGACTTGCCCGTGCCGGAGGGGCCGAGGAGCACGCTGACCTCACCCGGCGGGAGCGTCAGCGTGACGTCCGACCAGATGTTCGCGCGGCCGAAGGACTTGGTCAGTCCGTCGACCTTCACCTCCACACCGGGCACGCCGCCTCCTTTGGCTCCTCGGGCACCTCGCGCGCCGCGTCCCGGCGGAGCGCGTAGTGGTCCTGTTCCGTCCAACGACGCGACGCCGGACCGGTTACTCGGCGGTATTCGGGGTGGCGCCACAGCTCGGCCGGGTTGCTGAGAGCGCCCGCGACGGTGCGTGATTCCAGGTCAGCCCATCGTGAGCGTGTGCGCGCGCAACAGATCTCGGTGTCCGAGTGCGCTACTCCGACCGGCCCCATACCGGTACAACCGGCCTCTCAGGTTCCGGATGGAGTGACGGGCTCCGATATCACCCGATCGGAGTACGCGACCGGGCAGCCGCGGGGAAAGGTCCCGAGCTCCTTCACGACGAAGCCGGCCGGGTAGCTCCGGATCTGCGGGAGGTCCCTCGCGTACTTCGGCGCGGTGCGCACGCGCATCGCCTTCACGACCCGGCCACGGGCCTTCAGCGCCGCGCGGGACAGCGCCACGAACCAGCGGGGCGGGGTCGCGTAGCGGAAGGCCTCGCGCAGGTGGGCGTCCATCAGGGACCGCGAGAAGGCGTTGATCAACGCCTTCGGGGCCTTGTCGTTCGGCGGGAACGTGCAGAGGAGGTCCAGCGTGGAGTCCGCGACCGCGCGGCCGCCCTCGTCGAACGCGAAGTGCGCGTGCTCGTAGGCGTCGTGGACCTCGCAGAACTCCTGCCAGGTCGCGGGGATGTCCGTGATGCCCATGTGCCGGCCGAGGACGCGGTAGTAGTTCGCGCTCGCGACCTTCTCGGTCTCGGAGAAGGGACGCCAGCCGTAGGCGTCCATCCAGCGGATCGGGCTCGCGACGAACGTGCACAGCGTGTACCGCATGTCGTCGTTCGAGATGGGGTAGCTGCCGTGCATCTGGTTCATCCGGCGCACGCCGTCGAGCCCGGTGCCGGAGAAGCCGTGCTCGAGGACGGCCTCGAGGATCAGCCCGGTGTCGTCGTAGCGCTTCTGCACGCGCTCGGTGAACTCGCCGGTCTCGGCCAGGAGCCTGCCGATCGTCGGCACCGCGTAGGTACGGAACAGGGCGAAGGACAGGGCCTGGTTGATGTCCCAGGGGAACTCGTACCAGGACATGAGCTGGTAGATCTCGAGGAAGTCGGTCTCCGGGTCCAGGGCCTCGATCTCCTGGAGCCGCGCATACCGGGAGCTCGTCACGCGACTGCCAGCTCCTTCTCGTCCTCGGCGTGGAAACGCTCCTCGAGTGCCTCCGGCGAGGCGTCGACGTCGATCACGGCGAGGTCGGCGCCGCGGGCGGACTCGATCGCGCCGAGCCTGCGGCCCAGCTTGTCCATCGCGTACTCGGCCATCTCCGAGATGTCGACGCCGAACGGGGGCTCCTGTCCTTCGTACTTCTCGAACGTCGCCGTCACCACTCCCATCGCCGGCACGAGGAGCTCCTGCATCCGCTCGTCCACGGCGTCGAACATCGCGTCGTCGGCGGCGACGTGGCGGCGGCAGGTGAAGGTGCCCCAGGCCATGTGGCGGCGCTCGTCGTCGCCGATGTGCTTGATCACCTGCTGCATGCCGGGCAGGATCCCGCGGCTCGTGCACACCTTCTGCCAGGCGAAGTAGCCGGTCAGGGCCAGGGTGCCCTCGACGATGTGGTTGTAGGTCACCGAGGCGCGGATCTGGTTGAGCGGGCTCGGGTCGTGGGCGAGCGCGTACAGCGAGTCCGGGAGCGCCTTGGTGAAGATCTCCATGTAGGCGTCGTTGAACTCGATGAACTCGTGCAGGTCGCCGGTCATCCCGACGGCGTCGAACCAGAGCCGGAAGGCCTGGGTGTGCTTGGCCTCCTCGTACACGAACTGGGTCAGGTACATCTCGTCCGCGAAGCGGCCCTCGGCGGCCATCGCGGCCACGAAGGGCTGCAGGTCCTGGGTCACCGACTCCTCGCCGGCGAGGAACTGGGCGGCGAGCGCGCAGGTCCACCAGCGCTCGTCGTCGGTCATGGCGGCGAAGTCCGCGGCGTCCTGGCGGAAGTCGATCGCCGCGGGGTTCCAGTGCTTCGCGTTGCCCTTGACGAACAGCCGCATCGGGAAGGAGTCCTGCTTCACGCCGCCCGCGCTGAGACTCGCGAATCCCTGGCGCTTTCCGTGCTCGATCACTCCGGGCCCCCTTGCCCTTCAGAAACGGATCAGGCCGCGGATGTTCCGCCCGGCCCGCATGTCCTCGTAACCCTCGTTCACCTGGTCGAGGGTGTACTCCTTGGTGATCAGCTCCCGGAGCTTGATCTGCCCGAGGTTGTGCATCTCGAGGATCCGGGGCACGTCGTGCTGGCCGTTGGAGCTGCCGAACAGGGCGCCGCGGATCTGCTTCTCGTAGAGCGTCAGCTCCAGCAGGGACAGGCTCGCCGTCTCCTGCTCGGCCTTGCCCAGGGCCGTGACGACCACCCGGCCCCGCTTGCCCACGAGCTGCAGCGCCGGCTGCAGGTCGTCGCCCTCGGCCACGCCGGTGGTGAGGATCGCGGCCTCGGCGAGCTGCCCGCGGGTGAGCTCGGAGACGACCGACCAGGCGTCGTCGATGCTGGCCGCGACGTGCGTGGCACCCAGCTCCAGGGCCTTCTCCCGCTTGAACTCCACGGGATCCACGGCGATCACGTACCGGCAGCCGGCCAGCTTCGCGCCCTGCACGGCGTTGGCCCCGATCCCCCCGATCCCGATCACGACGGCGGTGTCCCCGGCCCGGAGGTCGGCCGTGCGGACCGCGGAGCCGAAGCCGGTGGTCACGCCGCACCCGACGAGCGCGGCGAGATCGAGCGGGAAGCCCTCGTCGATTTTCACCACGGACTTCACCGGGACCACGGTGTGCTGCGCGAAGGTCCCGAGCAGGCACATCTGCCCGACGTCCTCGCCGCGCGCGTGCACCCGGTAGGTCCCGTCGAGCTGCGGGCCGAGCGTGGCGCCGGCGCCGTCGTCGCAGAGGGAGGTCATGCCGCGCACGCAGTAGGAACACCGCCCGCAGCTGGGCAGGAACGTCATGACGACCGGATCGCCGACCGCGACCTCGGCGACGCCGGGCCCCGTCTGCAGCACCCGGCCGGCGCCCTCGTGCCCGCCGACCATGGGGTAGGCGACGGGCAGGTCGCCGGTGACGAGGTGCTCGTCGGAGTGGCAGAGCCCGGAGGCGGCCAGCTCGACCAGCACCTCCCCGGGGCCGGGGGGATCGAGCTCGACCTCCTCGACCTCCCACTTGCCGCCCTGCTCCCACAGCACCGCTGCTCGGGTCCTCATGGCAGCGAATCATGACCCACGTCACGCGGCCCGCACACCGGACCACCCGGACCGGGCGTGTCCCCCGCGTGCCACACGACCACCCCGCGAGTCGGCACTGTCGGTCGCGCGAGTCGGCACAGTCGGTCGCGCGAGTCGGCACTTTCGGGAGGCCGAATGTCACGCTCACGACGTCGTCAGCGTGTGTTTCGGCCTACGGAAAGTGCCGACTCGCGGGTTTTAGGCGGGGCCGAGGGGGAGGGTGAGGTGGGCGGTGAGGCCGCCTTCCTCGCGGGCCGCGAGGGTCAGCTCGCCGTTCATGGCGCCGACCAGTGCCTCCACGATCCACAGGCCGAGGCCTGCGGTGCCACGGCGCTCCCCCAGGGCCACGCCCTTCGCCGTCACCAGGCCCTCCTGGCCCGGGGGCAGGCCGGGGCCGCGGTCGCGGACCTCGGCGGTGAGGACGCCGTCGGTGTGGGACAGCGCGAGCTCGACGGGTTCGTCACCGCTGTGCCGCGCGGCGTTCTCGGCGAGGTTGGTGAGCACGCGGCGCAGGCGCTGGGGATCGCAGAGCACGGCGGCGTCCGGTGGGGTGACCGTGATCCGGCGGCGGCCCGGGGAGACCGCGGCGGCGTCGAGGACCGCCTCGGCCAGCTCGGCGAGCACCACCCGGCGATCGGTGACGACGCCGAGCGGGCTGCCGTCCCGGACGGCGAGGTCGGCGAGGCCCTCCAACATGTCCCGCAGGTGCACGGCGTGTTCGGCGAGCAGCCGGGTCGCGGTCCCGGACGCCTCCGGGGAGAGCCGGCCCGCGGCGAGGTCGCGGGTCAGGGCGGTGAGCGAGGCGACGGGCGTCCGGAACTCGTGCAGGACGACCCGGACCCCGTCGAGCCGGGCCTGCTGCGCCGCGACGAGCCGGGCCCGGAGCCGGCGCTCGAGCAGCAGCGTCTCGTGCTCGGCGGCGGCGCGAGCCCGGGAGTCCGCGGCGGCCTGGAGCTGACGTTCGAGCATCCGCACCAGCACCCCGACCAGGACCGCGGCGGCCACGAGGAACCCGCTCCACCAGGCGCCGGAGAGCAGGCGCTGCGACACCGGGACGTCCGGATCGGACCCGAGCAGCGCGGCGACGGTGTACCCGATGCCCAGCCCGAGCGCCCCGAGCCTGCCGAGGACCGCCCCGCTGCGCAGCGACATCGCGATCGCCACCAGCGGCAGGACCGCGACCATGATCGAGTCCGCGCCGCCGGTGAGTCCACAGGCGACGACGATCAGCACTCCGTCGACCACGGTGAGCACGGCGGGCCGGACGGGCAGCGTCCACTCCGCCCATTCCGTGATCACCAGGACGGCGGCGTACAGCGCGGTCCCCGCGACGATCGCCCACACCACGGCGGGCCGGCCGCGGGCCAGCTCCGGGCCGATGAGCAGGGCGAGCCCGACGGCGGCGACCACCGCCGCACGGATCACCACGGCCGCGCGCTCCTCGGCCGAGTCCGAGCGCCGCGTCCACGGCCCGTACACCGGATCCACGCGCGGCAGCGTAGCCACGATCACCGGGAGTGGAGGAAACGTCCGCCCGGCGAGCGCCCCCCTCCACCCGCGACGATCACCGCCTAGGCTGCGCTCCGTGTCGGAAGGGCCTCACACCGTCGTCATCGTGGACGATCACGCCTTGTTCGCCCAAGGCCTGGCCCTGTTGCTGGAGTCCCGGGCCGGGGACTCGTTCCGGGTCGCGGGGTCCGCGACGGCCGGCGAGGAGGCGGTCGCGCTCGTCGGGAAGAACCGGGCGGACATCGCCGTCGTCGATCTCGCGCTGCCGCCGCTCGGCGGGGTGGAGACGATCCGGCGGATCCGGGCCGCCTACCCCGCGACGAAGATCCTCGCCCTGTCCGGCACCGAGGACCTCGAGCTCGCGGCGGCCGCGCTGCGCGCCGGTGCCGACGGCTACCTCGGCAAGTCCGCCGATCCCGAAGTACTGGTGGCGCCGCTGCTCTCGCTGATGGCGGGCGTGCGGGTGGTGCGCGGCGAGCTGCTCGACGCCCTGCTGACGGCGGCGAACCGGCCGGCCCGCACCGCGGACGGTCTCGTCGACCGGCTCTCGCCCCGGGACGTCGAACTCTGGTTGTTGCTGGCCAAGGGCCTGGAGACCAGCGAGATCTCGAAGCCGCTGCTGGTCAGCGAGCGCACGGCGAAACGGATGATCGCCTCGCTGCTGCACCGGCTGGGCGTCGGGAACCGGATCGAGGCCGCTGCCCTCGCCGGCCGCTGCGGGCTCCTCGACGAGAACCCGCTGACCTGACCCTCGGGGGTCACCCGTGGCCCGTCCGGGGAATCGCCGCGGTGGCCCGGACGGGCCAGACTGCTCCCCACCCGAGGAGAAGGAGCTGCGACGTGGCGTTCCAGAACGAGGCCGAGGTGTACGAGTACCTGGGTGGCGTCTTCCGGCTGGGCATGGAGGACGCCGAGCTGGTCGAGAAGCTGAAGCCCTCGGGTGTGGTCCTGCGGATCACCTACACCGAGCCGGACGCGGTGCTGACCGTCGACATGCCGAACTCGGAGATCTTCGAGGGCGCGGGCAACGGACCGGCACCCAACGTCGAGCTGTTCATGTCGGCGGACACCGGCAACCGGTTCTGGCTGGGCAAGGTCGTGCTCCCGGTGGCCCTGGCCAAGGGACAGGTCCGCGCGAAGGGGCCGGTGGCGAAGCTGCTCAAGGTGCTGCCGCTGGCCAAGGGCCTGTTCGGGCCGTACCGGGGCATGCTCGAGGAGAAGGGCCGCACCGACCTGCTCGCCGCGTGACCGAGAGGCCCGGCCAAGCCTGATGGGGTGAGTAGGCACGCCCGATCGGACGTGTGCGGCGATACTCCGTCCGGAGGAGGTGCGCCGTGGACACGATCGCGCTCGAGGTCCGGATGTGGACGCCGCTGCGAGGCCGGCTGCACGACTTCACCACCGTGGTGTGCGACGCCCCGGATCCCGCGCCCCGCGACACCGACGAGTGGCACCGCTGGGCGGTGGCGCATCTCGAGGAGGTCGCGCCGCGCGACGGCTGGCAGCCGGGCCGCTACCACTACCGCGCCGAGATCCGGGACGAGGCGGAACGAGTCGAGACCGTCCTCTCCCAGGACCACTGGCAGTACGACGGCACTATGGCTCCATAACGCGCCCCAGAGGCTCCCGAAGGCGCGTTATGGTTCCATAACGCGCTCCAGGGGCCCCTGAACGGGCGTTATGGCTCCATAACGCGTTTCCTGACCGCGGACCTCAGGCGCTTCACGTCGCCCCAGGGGGTGGCGGTGTAGCGCGGCTTCGCGGTGTAGGAGCGGCTGTCGGCGCCGTAGCGCGGCGCCAGCAGCGCGATGAGGATCAGGACGGCGAGGAGGATCGTGGCTGTCATACCTCAATTCTGGCAAGATTGGCCTCCTTCTCCATAGCCAATTTCACGGAGGTGGCCTGATGGCCCCCGTCACCCGACGGATCGGCGGCGCCAGCTTCGCCCGGCTCCTCGGATCGTGGCGCCCGCCGGACCAGCGCGGCCTCGCCGAGGCGCTCACCGAACGGATCCGGCTCCTCGTCCTCGACGGCCGGCTCCCCCTCGGCACCCGGGTGCCGGCCGAGCGCGAGCTGGCCGCCGCGCTCGACGTCAGCCGGACGACCGTCGCGGCCGCCTACGAGCAGCTGCGCGAGGGCGCCTACCTGGAGAGCCGCCGCGGTTCGGGCAGCTGGACGCGGGTGCCGGGCACCGCGGATCCCCACGTCGCCGACACGCCGTTCTCCCCACTGGTCGGCGGCGGGCTCACCGATCTCGCGCACGCCGCGCTCCCCGCCCCCACGGACGCGATCCGCTGCGCCGCCGCGGCCGCCGTCGGCGATCTCGACGGACACCTCGCGGGCCACGGCTACACGCTCGCCGGGCTGCCCGTGCTGCGCGAGGCCCTCGCCCGCCGCTTCACCGAGCGCGGGCTGCCGACCTCACCCGAGCAGATCCTCGTGACCTCGGGCGCCCAGCACGCGATCGCGCTGGTCCTGACCCTGCTGGCCGATCCGGGTGATCGCGTGCTCGTCGAGCACCCGACCTACCCCAACGCGCTCGACGCCATCCGGGGCCGGGGCGCCCGGCCGGTCCCGGTGCCCCTGACGGCGGAGGGCTGGGACCTCGAGCTACTGACGACGGCGGTGCGCGACGCGGCGCCGTCGCTGTCCTACCTGGTCCCGGACTTCCACAACCCCACCGGCGCGGTCATGGACCCGGCGACGCGGGCCGGGGTCGTCGAGCTCGCGCGGCGGACCCGCACGCCGCTGATCGTCGACGAGACGCTCACCGAGCTGAGCCTCGACGTCCCGGCCCCGGTGCCGGTCGCCGTGCACGCTCCCGACTCGCCGCTGGTGATCACGATCGGCTCGGCCAGCAAGGTGTTCTGGGGCGGCCTGCGGATCGGCTGGATCCGCAGCTCCGCCGCGCTCGTGCACCGGCTCGCGGCGCTTCGCCCGTCGATCGACCTGGGCGGCGCGGTGCTCGACCAGCTCGTCACGGCCCGGCTCGTCGACGACATCGAGACGATCGCCGCCCAGCGGCAGGCCTCGATGCGGCTGGCGCGGGCGGACCTGAAGGAGCGGCTGGCGCGGACCTTCCCGCAGTGGCGGCCCAACGACCCGACGGGCGGGCTGAGCCTGTGGGTGGATCTGGGCGAACCCGTGTCCAGTCGGCTCGCCGGGGCCGCCCGCCGGCACGACGTGCTGCTCGCCGCCGGTCCGCGCTTCGGCGTCGACGGCGCCTTCGAGCGGTACCTTCGGGTGCCCTACACGCTGCGCCCGGAGCAGGTCGCGACCGCGCTGGAGCGGCTGGCGGCGGCCTGGCACGGTCTCGGCACCCACCCGGAGATCGGCGGGGAGCAGGGAGGCGCGGATCACGTCGCCGTCGCCTGACGCGGGGCCGCGCCCGTACAGTATCGAACGATCGATCATCGAGGAGGACCTGTAGTGGGTGAACGCAGCGGACCGCTCGCCGGCGTGCGCGTCGTGGAGCTGGCCGGCATCGGGCCCGGCCCGCACGCGGCGATGATCCTGGCCGACCTGGGCGCCGAGGTCGTCCGGATCGACCGGCCCGGAGGGCTGCAGCTCGGGGACCCCGACGTCGATCCGACACTGCGGGGCCGCCGCCGCATCGCCGCCGACCTGAAGAGCGCCGAGGGCCGCGAGACCGTGTTGCGGCTCGCCGAGAAGGCGGACGTGCTGCTGGAGGGCTACCGCCCCGGCGTCACCGAACGGCTCGGCGTGGGGCCGGACGAGTGCCTGGCCCGCAACCCGCGGCTGATCTACGGCCGGATGACCGGCTGGGGGCAGCAGGGCCCGATGGCCTCGCAGGTCGGCCACGACATCAACTACATCTCGCTGACCGGCGCCCTGCATGCGATCGGCCGCGGCGGCGGGGAGCGCCCGGTGCCCCCGCTGAACCTGGTCGGGGACTTCGGCGGCGGCTCGATGCTGCTGGTCATCGGTGTGCTCGCCGCACTGTTCGAGTCGCGCGGCTCGGGCGAGGGCCAGGTGGTCGACGCGGCGATGGTCGACGGCACGAGCATCCTCGTGCAGATGATCTGGTCGATGCTGGGGCAGAAGCTCTGGCGCGACGAGCCGGCCACCAACCTGCTCGACGGGCACGCGCCCTTCTACGACACCTACACCTGCGCGGACGGGCGGTTCGTGGCGGTCGGCGCGATCGAGCGGCAGTTCTACGCGGCCCTGCTGAAGGGCCTGGAGATCGACCCCGCCGACCTGCCCCCGCAGATGGACCAGGCCGCCTGGCCGCAGACCAAGGCCCGGTTCATCGAGATCTTCGCGAGCCGCACCCGCGACGAGTGGGTGGCGGTCTTCGACGGCACGGACGCCTGCGTCACACCGGTGCTGACCTTCGCCGAGGCGGCCGAGCACCCGCACCTGGCCGAGCGGCAGACCATCGTGGAGCGCGACGGGCTGACCCAGGCCGCCCCCGCCCCACGCTTCTCCCGCACCGGCACACAGCTGCTCGGGGCACCGAGCCCGGTCGAGCCCGTCGACCAGGTCCTCGCCGACTGGTCCTGACCTCGCAGGGTTCCGCCGGCACCGACGGTGGAGCGTCCGCGGGCGTCGCAGATGTGTGTTTCGGGCTCCCGAAAGTGCCGACTCGCGGGTTTTCGGGGCGAGAATGACGGAACCCCTCCCGGGATGCCCGGGAGGGGTTCGTCGTGACGCGGGGGCGGATCAGACCGCCGGCTCGTCCACCAGCAGGTTGCGGGTGCGGTTCGGGTCGACCGGGATGCCCGGGCCCGACGTCGTCGAGACGGTGATCTTCTTGATGTAGCGGCCCTTGGCGGCCGACGGCTTGGCCCGCAGGATCTCGTCGAGCGCGGCGCCGTAGTTCTCCACCAGCTTCTCGGTGTCGAACGAGGCCTTGCCGATGACGAGGTGCAGGTTGGCCTGCTTGTCGACCCGGAAGTTGATCTTGCCGCCCTTGATGTCGGCGACGGCGCGGGTCACGTCCGGGGTGACGGTGCCGGTCTTCGGGTTCGGCATCAGGCCACGCGGGCCCAGGATGCGCGCGATCCGGCCGACCTTGGCCATCTGGTCCGGGGTGGCGATGGCGGCGTCGAAGTCCAGCCAGCCGCCCTGGATCCGCTCGATCAGGTCCTCGGCACCGACGACGTCGGCACCCGCGGCCTCGGCCTCGGTGGCCTTGTCACCGACGGCGAAGACGATGACCCGGGCGGTCTTACCGGTCCCGTGGGGCAGGTTCACGGTCCCGCGGACCATCTGGTCCGCCTTGCGGGGGTCGACACCCAGCCGCATGGCGACCTCGACGGTCGCGTCCATCTTGGTGCTCGAGGTCTCCTTGGCCAGCGTGGCGGCCTCGAGGGGCGAGTACAGGTTGTCGCGGTCG
The DNA here is from genome assembly GCF_039531635.1 of Pseudonocardia ailaonensis. Classification (NCBI taxonomy): domain Bacteria; kingdom Bacillati; phylum Actinomycetota; class Actinomycetes; order Pseudonocardiales; family Pseudonocardiaceae; genus Pseudonocardia; species Pseudonocardia ailaonensis. The sequence goes on from NZ_BAAAQK010000028.1 coordinate 531,772, forward strand.
ATCTTGGCCGCGGCCTGCTCGTAGATCTTGCTGCGCTTTGCCATTCTTCTGTCCTCTTCGGGTCAGTCCGTGGTGCGAGCCGCGCCCGGCTCTCCCACGCGTACCGGGTTACTTGACCGTGATGCCCATCGACCGGGCGGTCCCGGCGATGATCTTCGCGGCGGCGTCGATGTCGTTGGCGTTGAGGTCGCGCAGCTTGGTCTGCGCGATCTCCCGCACCTGGTCCCAGGTCACCGTGGCGACCTTCTTGGTGTGCGGCTCGCCGGAGCCCTTCTCCACACCGGCCGCCTTGAGCAGCAGCCGCGCGGCGGGCGGGGTCTTGAGCTCGAAGGTGAACGAGCGGTCCTCGTACACGGAGATCTCGACCGGCACCACGTCACCGCGCTGGGCCTCGGTGGCGGCGTTGTACGCCTTGCAGAACTCCATGATGTTGACGCCGTGCTGACCGAGCGCGGGGCCGACCGGCGGCGCCGGCGTGGCCGCTCCGGCCTTGATCTGGAGCTTGATGATCGCGGAGAGCTTCCGCTTCTTGGGTGGCATTTCTTGTCCTCGTTGATCGACTCACCCGGGACGGACCTGCCCCGCCCGGGAAGTGCGGGTCGTCAGATCTTGGAGACCTGACTGAAGGCCAGCTCGACGGGCGTCTCCCGGCCGAAGATGCTGACCAGCACCTTCAGCTTCTGCGCGTCGACGTTGACCTCGTTGATCGTGGCCGGGAGCGTGGCGAACGGGCCGTCCATGACGGTGACCGACTCGCCGACCTCGAAGTCGACCTCGACGGTGGGACCGCCGGACGACGACGAGGACGAGCCCCCGCCGGCCGCCGCGGCGGCCTTCTCCTTCGGTGCCTCCTGCTTGGGGAGCAGGAACTTCAGCACCTCGTTGAGGGTCAGCGGCGAGGGCCGCGACGTCGCCCCGACGAACCCGGTGACACCGGGGGTGTTGCGGACGGCGCCCCACGACTGGTCGTTGAGCTCCATGCGGACCAGGATGTAGCCGGGCAGCACCTTGCGCTGCACCTGCTTGCGCTGGCCGTTCTTGATCTCGGTGACCTCTTCGGTGGGCACCTCGACCTGGAAGATGAAGTCCTCCACGTCGAGGGTCTGCACGCGGGTCTCGAGGTTGGTCTTGACCTTGTTCTCGTAGCCGGCGTACGAGTGCACGACGTACCAGTCGCCGGGGGCGCGGCGCAGCGCCTCGGTCATCTCGGCGATCGGGTCGACGTCCTCCTCCGCGACGGGCTCGGCGGCCTCGTCGTCGGAGTCGTCGGCGGGGTCCTCGTCCGCGGAGCCGGACCCGTCGGCGGCGAGCGCCTCGTCGGTCGCGTCCTCGTCCGCCTCGGCGGCGATCTCGTCGCCCGCCTCGGCGTCCTGGTCGTCCTCGTCGTCCGTGGACTCCGCGGACGAGAGGGTCTCGGCGGCCGCGCCGGGCGTCTCGGTGTCGGCGTCGTCGGTGTACGTGTCGGACGCCACCTCCGCGCCGTACGCCGCCTCGACGTCGGCGTCCTGCACCGTCGTCTCGTCCTCGGCCGGCCGGCTTTCTGGGGAGGTCACCTGCTTCTCGCTTCCTTCGTCTGCGTCGTGCGCGTCCGGTCGGGTGTCGTCGGGCCCGGTCACGAGCCGAACACGGCGTTGATGCCGAGCCCGAACACCCAGTCCAGGAGCGAGACGAACGCGACCATGAAGGTCACGAAGACCAGCACGACGATCGTGTACGTGACGAGCTGCTTGCGCGTGGGCCAGATGACCTTGCGCAGCTCGGCCACGACCTCGCGGAGGAACCGCAGGAGCCGGCTGAACACCGACGCCTTGTGCGGCGCTGCGTCACCCCGCGACGGGGTGGCCCGACCCTTGCCGGTCGTCACCGCCCCGGCTCCGGTGGACGACGGCGACGTACGCCGGCCACGACGGTCCGCGGCGGTGCGCGGGCGTTCCTGCCCGCTCCCCTCGGCCTCGCGATCCTCGCTCACGCCACGTCCTCCCGCGGCGGGCAACCGCCCGCCTCGTCCGCTTCCCGCTGTCGGTTTCCCGCTGTCGGTCCAGATGGCAGGGGTGACAGGACTTGAACCTGCAACCTGCGGTTTTGGAGACCGCTGCTCTGCCAGTTGAGCTACACCCCTACGCTGCTCCGCGCCGTTCGCACGACCACGGAGCTGGCACACCGGAAGATCCGGTGCGCCCGGCGGATCGAGTGTACGGCACCCCCGGACCGGGCCTGCACGCGCGCCCCTCGGGACCCTCCGGGCCCGGTGCCACCACCGCGACGAGGGGTGGAAACCCGCTCGCGCGAGGGTACGTGACGTGCGCGAGGATGGGGCCATGTCCGCATCTGGATCGCCGAAGCAGAAGCCCAGGATCTCCGCCCGGATCGGCGGGATCGCCGAGTCCGCCACGCTGGCCGTCGATGCCAAGGCGAAGGCGCTCAAGGCCGAGGGCCGCCCGGTGATCGGCTTCGGCGCCGGCGAGCCGGACTTCCCCACGCCCCCGGCGATCGTCGAGGCCGCCCGGGCCGCGGCATCGGACGCGAAGAACCACCGCTACTCCCCCGCGGGCGGGCTCCCCGAGCTCAAGGCCGCGATCGTGGCGAAGACGAAGCGCGACAGCGGGTACGAGATCGCCGCCAACCAGGTCCTGGTGACCAACGGCGGCAAGCAGGCCGTCTACCAGACCTTCGCCACCCTGCTGGACCCGGGCGACGAGGTCATCCTCCCGGCGCCGTACTGGACCACCTACCCCGAGGCCATCGCCCTCGCGGGCGGGGTCTCGAAGGTCGTGGTGACCGGCCCCGAGCAGGACTACATGCCGACCGTGGAGCAGCTCGAGGCCGCGCGCACCGAGAAGACCAAGGTGCTGCTGTGGTGCTCGCCGTCGAACCCGACCGGAGCGGTCGCCTCCCGTGAGCTCACCGAGGCCGTCGGCACCTGGGCGCTGGAGAACGGCGTCTGGGTCGTCACGGACGAGATCTACGAGCACCTGACCTACGACGGCGCCGAGGCCGTGTCGATGCCGGTCGCGGTCCCCGCCCTGGCGGACACCTGCGTGGTGCTCAACGGCGTGGCCAAGACCTACGCGATGACCGGCTGGCGGGTGGGCTGGATGGTCGGGCCCGCGGACGTCATCAAGGCGGCCACGAACCTGCAGAGCCACCTGTCGTCGAACGTGGCGAACGTGTCCCAGCGCGCGGCCGTCGAGGCCCTGAGCGGTTCGCTCGACGCCGTGGACGAGATGAAGCTGGCCTTCGACCGGCGCCGGCGCACGATCGTCGAGCTGCTGTCGGCGATCCCGGGCGTCGAGTGCCCCACGCCGAAGGGCGCGTTCTACGCGTACCCGGACGTGCGCGGGCTGCTGGGCAAGGAGATCCGCGGCCGGAAGATCGAGAGCAGCCTCGACCTGGCCGCGGTCGTGCTCGAGGAGGCCGAGGTCGCGGTCGTGCCCGGTGAGGCCTTCGGCACCCCCGGCTACTTCCGGCTCTCCTACGCCCTGAGCGACGACGACCTGAAGACCGGCGTCACGCGCATGGGCGAGCTGCTGGCGGAGGCGAAGCCCGCGTAGCCGACCCTCGGAGCGGAGGCGAAGCCCGCGTAGCCGACCATCGGAGCCGAGGCGAAGTAGCCCCGGAACGCACGAAGGGCGGGCGACCTGCTGGTCGCCCGCCCTTTCGCGTGGGACTACTTGTCGGTGTCGGCCAGGTCCGCGAGGGCCGCGGCACGCTTGGCGTACTTCCACTTGGCCAGGTCGCCGACGGACTTGATGCCGAACGCGGCCAGCTGCTCGTCGTGCTTCTCGGTGAGGCCCTCGAGCGCCGACGGCGGCGCCGCCAGGATCTCCGCGGCCGTCTTGTCTTCCCAGGCCTTGTCCACGAGCTTGCCGAACTTCACGTCGTGCTCCCCTCGGTGGGTGACTGATCGGGGTGCAGCATCGACCCATCGGGTCGATCACGGCAACACGACACACCTAGTCGGGGAGAACGACCTCGGCGACGGCCCGTCCGAGGACGGACTTCCCGTCGAACACGGCCTTGAAGTCCACCTTGGCGATCCCGTCCGTGACGTCCGAGACGACGGCGGTGATCTCCACCTCGGCGCCCTCGTCGTCGTCCGGGACGGGGACGGGGCGGGTGAAGCGGGCCCCGAAGCTGCGGATCCGGGAGGCGTCGCCCACCCAGTCCGTGACGATCCGGCCGGCGACGCCCAGGGTCAGCATCCCGTGGGCGATCACCCCGGGCAGCCCGGCGCCGGTGGCGATCCGGTCGCTCCAGTGGATCGGGTTGAGGTCGCCGGAGGCACCGGCGTAGCGGACCAGGTCCGCCCTGGTCAGGTGCACGGTGAAGGACGGCAGGGCGTCACCCTTCGCGGCGGTCACGCGGGCGACACCAGCAGCGACCGCGTGGTGGCGACGGGCGCGCCCGCACCGTCGGCGACCTCGCAGCGGATCGTGAGCATGTGGCTCCCGGCGCGGGTGGTGAGCTCGTCGACGTGCAGCGTGGTGAACAGCTCGTCCCCACCGCGGATCGGGCGCACGAACACGATGCGCTGGTCGCCGTGGACCATCCGCGTGTAGTCCCAGCCGAACGCCGGGTCCTTCAGGAAGGCCTCGATCAGCGGCATGGTGAACGTGGTCGTGAAAGACGGCGGCGCCACCAGGTCGGGATGACCGGCGGCGCGCGCGGCGTCGAGATCGTGACTCAGCGGCGAGGTGTCACCGAGTGCGGTGGCGAACTCGCGGATCTTCTCCCTGCCGACCACGTACGGGCCGGCGACCGGGAGAGCACGACCGACGAAGGACTCGTCGGGCACCTGGGTCAGCGGGTCTCGCGGTGGGCCCGGTGGGTGCCGCAGTTCGGGCAGAACTTCTTGAGGTCCAGCCGGTCGGGGTCGTTGCGCCGGTTCTTCTTGGTGATGTAGTTCCGGTGCTTGCACTCCTCGCAGGCGAGCGTGATCTTCGGACGGACGTCCGTGGCCTTGCCCATCGCGGGTGCCTCCTGCTGTTCCTACTACTGGGTGTGGCGCTACTACGGGTGAAGGGTAGCGATGGCCGGACTTGAACCGGCGACACAACGATTATGAGTCGTTTGCTCTACCGACTGAGCTACACCGCCCCGACGAGGCGAGTTACTCGTCCCACCTCGCTGGAGCCCCCTTACGGAATCGAACCGTAGACCTTCTCCTTACCATGGAGACGCTCTGCCGACTGAGCTAAGGGGGCGGCACGGGCCAGCAGTCGACCTCCCTGCGAGCCGTGGAGAACTCTACACAACGGTCGCAGCGGGCGGTGAAACCGGGGGGTGCTTGTCGCATCCCCGCAGGTCCCACCGCCCGCGAAGCCTCACCCGACCGTCCCTCCCTGCGTGCGGACCCTGGCCACCGCGGCCTCGACCCCGATCCGGTCGACGGTCCGGATCCCCTTCGCCGAGAGCCGCAGCCGCACGTGCCGCCCCTCCGACGGCAGCCAGTAGCGGCGGACCTGCACGTTCGGGTCCCAGCGCCGCGAGGTGCGGACGTGCGAGTGCGACACCCGCTTCCCGAACGAGGGCTCACGCCCGGTCAGCTGACATCTCACCGCTCTTCCCGGAACTCGACGTGCCGGCGGACGGCCGGGTCGTACTTGCGCAGCACCAGCCGGTCGGGGTCGTTGCGGCGGTTCTTGCGGGTCACGTAGGTCGTGCCCGTCCCCGCGGTGGAGCGCAGCCTCACCACGGGCCGGACGGCGGCGGACTTGGTGGCCATGCCACCCCTCCTTCTAACGACAATGATTTTCGTTTACAGTAACAGCATGCCGCCCCCACCTCTTCCCACGACCGAGCTCCTGCTGGTGACCGGGCTGGACCGCCCCGGCGTCGAGCGGGTGATCGCGCGGATCCGCGCCGCCGACCCGGACGCCGTGGTCGTCCACCACGACCTGACCGACGTCGCCCGCGGCCTGGTCCGCCGCCGGGTCCGCGACCGGGACACCGACACGTGGACCGAGATCGGGCTCGCGCACGGCTGCGTGTCCTGCACGCTGCGCGAGGACCTGCTGCCCACGCTGCTCTCGCTCGCCGGCCGGACCCGCCGGGTGGTGCTGCACCTCGATCCCGCGCTCGAGCCCGAGCAGGTCTGCTGGGCCCTGCGGCACGTGCCGGTGGCCGGGATGGTGCTCGCCGAGCTCGTCGACCTGCGCGGGGTCGTCACGGCGGTCGACGCCGGGACCTGGCTCGACGACGCCACCGGCGACGCGGACCTCGCCGGGCGAGGACTGGCCGGGCTCCCCGACGACGAGCGGACGCTGGCCCAGGTCGCGGTCGCCCACGCGGAGTTCGCGGACCTGCTGATGCACACGGGGACCGCCGACGCGTGGGCCCACGCCCGGACCGACGCCGTCCTCGCCCGGCTCGCACCCACCGCCGTCCGCACCCGGCTCGCCGAGGTCGACGACGACCTGGTCCTGCTCCGCCGCGCCCATCCGCAGGCCCGCCGGGGCACCCCCGACCAGGTGCACGGCCCCCTGCTGCGGGGCGCGCCGCCGCTCGCGCCCGAGTGCGGCGCCCGGCTGCTGGTGTTCTCGGCGCGGCGTCCCTTCCATCCCGACCGGCTGCACGAGGCGTTCGACCTGCTGCTCGACGGCGTGGTGCGGGTCCGCGGGCGGGTGTGGCTCGCCACCAGGCCGGACGACGTCCTGTGGCTGGAGTCCGCGGGGCAGGCCCTCCGGATCGGCGGGGCCGGCGAGTGGCTGGCGGGCCGCGACGCCGAGGCCTGGGAGCGGGTGCCCGCCGAGCGGCGCGCGCTGGCCGCCCTGGGCTGGCACCCCCGGTTCGGCGACCGGGCGCAGGACGTCGTCGTGCTCACCCACGCGCTCGACGCCGACGGCCTCGACGCGGTCGACGCGGGCCTGCGCGCCGCCCTGCTGACCGACGCCGAGCTCGCCGCGGGCGAGGCGACCTGGCGGGCGCTGCCGGACCCGTTCGGGCTCCGGCACACCGACCCGTGCGGCGAACCCGCCGTGCCCGAGTCCGGGCGCACCCGGGCGGAGGAGTCCTGAGCCGGCCGTCCCGACGAGGCGGATGTCGCGCAGCAACACCCGGTCGCGGCGGGCGCGGTGGAAGCCTGGTGCCGGTCATCCTCGACGGGAAGTAGCGCCTGGTCCCCCGGCGTCTCGTCCCGGCGTACGAGAGCGGCCTGCCGATGCCTCAGGCACCCACCCCGGTGGTGGGCCGAGGGTGCGTGAACCTCCGATGTGAGGGGCCGGGCCTCAGGCGGACCGTCAGCGTCATGGACACCGACTTCGTGCAGCTCATGGTCACCGAACGCCGCCACACCCTGGAGGCCGAGGCCGCGAACGCCCGCCTCGCGCGCCTCGCCCGCGCCACCCGGCCCGCCCGCCGCGTACGCGCCCCACGCCACCCTCGGCCGGTGGGTGCGTACGCGCCCTAGGGTGTCCGGTCGGTGACCTGCGGTTCCGGGAAAAGCCGCGGAACTGTCGGGGGTGCGTGCGAGCATGACGCCCGTGAGACCTGGGGGGCGGATCGCGCTCGTCGGCCGGGGGGCCGAGCGGGCCGCGCTCGACCGTGCCCTGGAGCGGGCCGGGGGCGGTCGGGCCGGCGGCGTCCTGCTCGCCGGGGACGCGGGCGTCGGCAAGTCGCGGCTGGTCCGCGAGCTCACCGCACAGGCCGGTGAGGAGGTGCTCGTCCTCGTCGGGCGGTGCATCGACACGGCCGACTCGGCGCTGCCGTACCTCCCGTTCACCGAGGTGGTGAGCGGGCTGCTCGGCGCCCGCCCGGAGCTCGCCGAGCGCTTCCCGGGGCTCGTGCGGCTCACCACCGCGGCGCCCGAGCCCGAGCGCCGCGAACGGGAGCTCGGGCAGCTGCAGGTCTTCGAGGCGCTGCTGTCCGCGCTGGGTGCGGTCGCCGCCGAGCGGCCGGTGCTGCTCGTGCTGGAGGACCTGCACTGGGCGGACCGCTCGACGCGGGACCTGCTGGTGTTCCTCCTGTCCCGGCTCGGCGCGCAGCGGCTGCTGGTGCTCGCCACGTACCGGAGCGACGACCTGCACCGGCGGCATCCGCTGCGCCCGGTGCTCGCCGAGCTGGTCCGGTTGCCCGCGGTCGAGCGGATCGACCTCGCGCCGCTCCCGCCCGCCGAGGCCCGCGAGCTGGTGTCCGCGCTGGCCGCCGAGCTGGCGCTGGGCGAGGGCGAGGTCCGGCGGCTCGCCGCGCGCAGCGAGGGCAACGCGTTCTTCGCCGAGGAGCTGGTGTCCGCTGCGCGCGGCGGCGGCGGGCTGCCCGAGGCGCTGGCGGACGTGCTGCTGGCCCGGTTCGAGCGGCTGCCCGAGCCGGCCCGGCAGGTGCTGCGGGTGGCGTCGGTGGCCGGCAGCACCGTCCCGGACGGCACCCTCGCCGCGGTGAGCGGGCTCGGGACCGCGGAGTACGAGGCCGCCGTGCACGAGGCCGTGGCCCATCAGGTGCTGGTCATCGAGCCCACCGGCGACCTGGCGTTCCGGCACGCGCTGCTGCGCGAGGCCGTCTACCAGGACCTGCTGCCGGGCGAGCGCAGCCGGCTCCACCTGCGCTACGCGGACCTCCTCTCCGAGGTCGCGCAGGGCGCCACGCGCGGCGGGCGGTCCCGCGCCGCCGCGCTCGCCCACCACGCCCTCGCCGCTCACGACCTGCCCCGAGGGCTCGACGCCTCGGTGCGGGCGGCGTTCGAGGCCGACCGCTACGGCGCGCCGGCGGAGGTGCTGCGGCACGCGGAGCGGGCGCTGGAGCTGTGGCCCGCCGTGCCCGGCGCGGAGGAGCTCACGGGGACGGACGAGATCACCCTGACCCTGCTGGCCTCCTGGCCGGCGAGCGCGACCGGCGATCCGGAGCGCGGCATCGCGCTGAGCGAGCGCGCCCTGGAGCTCGCGGACCGCGCCGGGGACCCGCTGCGGGCGGGCGAGGTCCGGATCCGGCACGCGATCCGGCTGCTCGACCGGGCGGACACCGGCGGGGAGGCCGCCGTCGTGGCCCGCGAGGCGGTCCGGCTGCTCGGCGGCTCACCCGACGGCGCGGACGACGGCGGGGACTCAGACGCGGACTCCGGCTCGGGCGACGGCTCGGGCGACGGCCCGGACGACGGCCCGGGCGGCGGCGCCAGGGCGGGGACCGGGCGGAGCGCCGACGACCCGGCGGGCGGACCCGGGCCGGACGGACGGGCCCCGGACGGGAGCGCTCCCGGCACCGTCGAGCTCGCCTGGGCCCATTCCATCCTGGCCCGCGCCCTGTGGCGCACGGACGAGGTCCGCGCGATGCACCGGCACGGCGTGGCCGCCCTGCGGATCAGCCGGGCGGCGGCCGCGGCGATCGGGGCCGGCCACCCACCGCCCCGCGCCCATCCCGGCATCCCGGAGGAGCCGGCCGACGTGCTGCTGGACGCGGCCGCCGCCGAGGCGGACGCCCTGATCACCCTCGCCGTCGAGGAGGAGTTCGCCGGCCGCGGGGCGCACAGTCGCGCGCTGCTGTCCGAGGCGCTGCCGCTGGCCCGGCGCTCCGGCAACATCGGTGTGGAGCTGCGGATCTTCTTCAACCGGGGCATGTCGCACCTGGAGGAGGGCGCCCCCGCCGCCGCGGTCGCGGAGTTCGCCCTGGGCGGGCGGCGCGCCACCGAGACCGGGACGACCTGGAGCAACTACGGGATGAACCTGCGGGTCGCGCAGCTCATCGCCGAGTTCGTCGCCGGGGACTGGGAGGCGGCCGAGCGCACCGCGCGGCTCGGCGGCGCCATGGTCGCGCCCGTCGTGGCCGGGCGGCTGGCGGCGGCCGGGCTGCTGGTCACCGTGGCCCGCGGCGGTCTCGCGGAGGCGGAGCGGCGGTGGGCGGAGCTGTCGGCCGCCGACCCGGACGACGACCAGGTGGTCCTGCTGCTGGGCGCCTCCGGCACCGAGTCCGCGCTGCGCCGCGGCGATCCGGCGGAGGCGCTGCGGCGCGCAGAGGAGGCCCTGGCCCGGCTGCGCCGGATGCTGCCCCACCACATCGCGTCGATCATGATCGCGGCGCTGGGCCTCGGCGCGCTGCCCGCCGGCGCCGATCCGGAACCGTTGCTGGAGATCGCGGAGGACGCGGCGCGCCAGGGCATCCCCCGCTCCGGCACCCTCGGGGTGGAGGGCCTGGCCTGGCTCGCGCGAGCCCGGGCGGAGGCGAACCGGGTCCGCGGCGCGGACGATCCCGGCGCGTGGGCCGGCGTGGTCGAGGCCTTCGGCGACTTCGAGCCCTACCGCGAGGCAGAGGGCCGGGTCCGGCGGGCCGAGGCGCTGCTCGCCGGCCTGCAGCGCCGCACCGAGACCGGTCGACGCGACCGGCCCGACCCCGACCCCGACCGCACCGAGACCGGGGCGGCCGAGCGGCGCGACGGTGCGGCGGCCACCGGTCCCACCCGCGCCCGGGCCGCCCACACCCGGGACGAGGCGGTCGCCGAGCTCGACCGTGCCCTGGAGATCGCCGAGCGGCTCGGTGCAGCGCCGCTGGCCGCCCTGGCCGCCGAGGTCCGCGCCCGCGCCGCGCCCGTCCAGGGCGAGGAGGCCGGCCACGGTCCGCTCACCCCGCGCGAGCACGCGGTCCTGGGCCTGGTCGCCGAGGGCCGCACGAACCGCCAGGTCGGCGAGGAGCTGTTCATCAGTGAGAAGACGGTGAGCGTGCACCTCACCCGGGTCATGGCGAAGCTGGCCGCCGGCAGCCGCACCGAGGCCGTCGCCGTCGGCTACGAGCGCGGGCTCGTCCCGTACCGATCTACCGCCAGGTAACTATGGTGGGACTGCCGGTCACCGCCGATCGGCAGGAGGGACGGTGCCCGTGTCCGAGTCATCCGTTTCGCCCCCGGACCTGGCCGATCTCAGCGGCTTCTGGGGCGCTCCGATCGCCGAGCGCACCGCGGGTTTCGCCCGGCTGCGCCGCGAGGACCCGATCCCGTTCTTCCCCGAGCCCACGGTCCCCTGGGCCCCACCGGGCCCCGGTTTCCATGCTCTGACCCGGCTGGACGACGTCGTCGAGGCCAGCCGGAACCCGCAGCTGTTCACCTCCGGCAGCGGCTCGACCTCGATCGCCGATCAGCCCGAGGCGCTCCGCGAGTTCTTCGGCTCGATGATCAACATGGATGATCCGCGGCACGCCCGGATGCGCCGGATCGTCTCCCGCGGGTTCACCCCGCGCCGGCTCGCGGGGCTGGTCGAGGGTGTGCAGGCGGCCGCCACCCGGATCGTCGACGACGTGGTCGAGCGCGGGGGCTGCGACGCCGTCACCGAGATCGCGGCGCGGCTGCCGCTGAAGGTCGTCTGCGACCTGATGGGGATCCCGGAGAGCCAGCACGGGTTCGTCTTCGACCGCACCAACGTGGTGCTCGGGGCGCAGGACCCGGAGTACGTCCCCGAGGGCACGGACGTCCTCACCGCGCTGCTCACGGCGGGGGGCGAGCTGGCCGGCCTGATGAAGGAGCTCGGCGCCGCGCGGGCGGCCGACCCGACGGACGACGTGACGTCCGCGCTGGTCAACGCCGAGGTCGACGGCGAGCGCCTCACCCCCGACGAGCTCGCGAGCTTCTTCATCCTGCTGGTCGTCGCCGGCAACGAGACCACGCGCAACGCGATCAGCTGGGGCCTGACCTACCTGACGGACTTCCCGGAGCAGCGGGCGGCGTGGCTCGCGGACCTCGACGGCGTGACCCCGACCGCGGTGGACGAGATCGTCCGGCTCGCGAGCCCGGTGATCTTCATGCGCCGCACCCTCGCCCGGGACGCGGTGCTCGGCGGCACGGAGCTGGCCGCGGGCGCCAAGGTGCTGCTCTTCTACTGGGCCGCCAACCGCGATCCCGCCCACTTCGCCGATCCGGATGCCTTCGACGTCCGCCGCTCCCCCAACCCGCACGTCGGGTTCGGCGGGCCCGGCCCGCACTTCTGCCTCGGCGCGCACCTCGCCCGCCGGGAGATCTCGGTGATGTTCCGCGAGCTGCTCACGCGGATCCCGGACGTCCACGTGGACGGCGAGCCGGAGCGCCTGCGGTCGATGTTCATCAACGGGATCAAGCACCTGCCCGTCTCCTTCACCCCCGGAGGTTCCCGGTGATCTATCCCGAGGTCCCGGTCGGCGCCGTCCTCGCCGGATCCGCCCGCCGCTACGGGGAGCGCACCGCGCTGCACTTCTACGGCCGCGAGCTCAGCTACACGCGGTTGTACGAGCGGGCCGGAGCCTTCGCGAACGCCCTGCGCGAGAACGGGATCGGCCGCGGCGACGTCGTCGCGATCCACCTGCCGAACTGCCCGCAGTACGCGATCGCCTACTACGGCATCCTGCTGGCCGGGGCCACCTTCACGCCGGCGAACCCGCTGCTGCCGCCGGCGGACCTGGCCGCGCAGCTCGCCGACTCCGGCGCCGTGGCCGTCGTCAGCTGGGAGGCCGCGTTCCCGGCCTTCGCCGCGGTCCGCGCGCAGACCGGGGTCCGGCTCGCGCTCGTCACCAACAAGGAGCAGGCCCTCGATCCCGCCGCCCGGCTCGACGTCGCGGGCGCCGGGGACTTCGAGGAGTTCCACGCCGGCTCCCCGACCGCCGCTCCCGTCGTCGAGATCGACCTGCACCGGGACCTCGCCCACCTCGCCTACACCGGCGGCACGACGGGCCGGTCGAAGGGCGTGCAGCTGCCGCACCGCAACGTCGTGGTCAACGTGCTGCAGTACGCGTGCAACAGCGCCGGCGCCCGACCGGAGCTCGACGCCGAGGGCGGGCTGGTCCTCGGCGAGCAGGGCCCGCCGGAGGAGTTCCCGGTGCGCTACGGCACGGGCGCTGCGGTGAACGTGACGCCCTGGTTCCACGCCATGGGCACGGTCGGCGGGCTGAACGTGCCGCTGCTGTCGGGGACCACGAGCGTCCTGCACGAACGCTTCGACCCGGCGGCCTACCTCGCCGACGCCGAACGCTTCCGGGTCACGACGATGGGTGGTGCGCCGCCGCTCTACGCCGCGCTGCTGCGCCATCCGGACCTCGCGACGCGCGACCTGAGCTCCGTGCGCACGCTGACCTCGGGGGCCGCGCCACTGGCCGTCGAGCTGATCGAGGCGCTGCGCCGCCGGTTCGGCCCGGAGATCGTGATCATCGAGGGCTACGGCCTCACCGAGGTCACCATGGGCGCCACGCAGAACCCCGCAGCGGCCTCCGCGGTGCGCAAGCCCGGCACGGTCGGGCTGCCCGTCGCGGACACCGAGGTCCGGGTGGTCGACGGCGAGGGGATCCCGGTGCCGCAGGGCTCCGCGGGCGAGGTGGTGATCCGGGGCCCGCAGGTGATGGTCGGCTACAAGGACCGCCCGGACGAGACGGCCGCGACCCTGCGGGGCGGCTGGCTGCACACCGGCGACGTCGGTGTCCTCGACGAGGACGGCTATCTGCGGATCGTGGACCGGCAGAAGGACATGCTGCTCTACAAGGGCTACAACGTGTACCCCCGGGAGCTGGAGGAGCTGCTCTTCCGTCAGCCGGGGGTCGTCGGCGCCGCCGTGGTGGGCCGGCCGGACCCGGAGGTCGGGGAGCTGGCGGTGGCCTTCGTGGTCGCCCCCGGCCGCTCGGCCGACGACGCGGAGGTCATCCGCGCGGCCGTGAACGAGCAGGTCCTGCCCTACAAGCGGATCCGGGAGATCCGGCTCGTCGAGGAGATCCCGGTGTCCGCCGCGGGCAAGGTGTTGAAGCGGAGTCTGAGGGAACTGCTGCGCTGAACGGTCGAGTGCCCTACCTGCGGACGTCGTCACTGTTGACGACACCGATCGGGTGAGGGCGCTCGCAACCGCTAACGGCGCACCGTGACGACCCGATCACCGAGACGTGACGGTGCTGCACGCGATCCCCGCCCAGCGGTCCCTGCCGGCCCCCCGGCGGGAGACCCCGCCGGTCGCGATCCCGCGTCCGCGCGAGGGTGCCCACCGAGCGGCCCCGGCGCACGCGCTGCGCCCGGAGACGACCCGCGAGCGCCGGACGGCACAGCGCGGACAGGTGCCTGCGGCACCACGCCGACAGGTGCCTCCGGCGGTGCACGGCGCCGCCTCGGCCGCGTTCACGATCGTCGCGCGCGCCGGCAGCCTGACGACGCTCGCGGCGATGCTCGTTCTCGGGGGCGCCGCGATCGCCGCGACGGACGGCACGCCGCCGCCGGCGGATGCCACCGTCCACACGCTGCAGGGGCCGTAGCCCTCAGGCCGCGGCTTCGCCCTGGTGGTTCAGGGGTGTCTTCAGCACGTGGTCGACCAGCCGCATGACGAGCTGGCCGCCGCCGAGCCGGTACCCGAACTCCTCCCAGGTGAGCAGCTCACGGGAGAGCACCTCACCGACGGGCCCGGGGTAGAGCCGGGTGGCCCGGAAGGCGGCCGCGCGCAGCCGCATCTTCTCGTGATGGTCCATGGGAACGGGACTCATTCCACTCACCTCCGTGAGGAAACGTGCATGGCCGGCGCGCCCTCAGCGCTGAGTCGCCATCCGTGGTCCTTCATGGTGACCTAGCCGATTTGCCAGGTCGTCACACTGTACCCGAAGAGTGACGAGGCTCTCACGCAACGCGCACAACCCGTCGTAGATCCACTACCGGGCGCACTCGTCCGGGCCCCGCAGGGCACGATCGGGTCCGTGAGTACGACCGAGACGCTCTGGTCCGACATCGAGCCGATCTACGCGGCGATCCTCGACCACCCCTTCGTCACCGGCCTGACGGACGGGACCCTCGCGCGGGAGAAGTTCCGCCACTACGTCGTGCAGGACGCCCACTACCTGCGCGGATACGCCCGCGCGCTCGCCCTCTGCGCCGCGAAGGCCCCGGACGAGCACGCGCTCGCGATGTTCGCAGCCCACGCGGGCCAGGCGATCGCCGCCGAGCAGGAGCTGCACGCGGAGCTGCTGGGGTCGCTCGACCTCGGCGCCGACGAGGCCGCCGCCCTGCCGATCGCGCCCGCGACGCAGCAGTACGTCTCGTACCTGCTGGCCACGGCCTACGGCGGGTCCTACGCCGAGGCCGTCGCCGCCGTGCTGCCCTGCTACTGGATCTACGCGCGGGTGGGCGAGCACCTGCTCGCCGCCGGCTCCCCCGACCCGCTCTACGCCCGCTGGATCGGTACCTACGGTGGCGACGAGTTCCGCGAGACGGTCGACGCCGTCCTCGCCGCGGTGAACCGCCTCCCCGTCTCCGACCACGAGCTCGCGCGGATGCGGGCGCACTTCACCACGTCGTCCCGCTACGAGTGGATGTTCTGGGACGCCGGCCACCGCGAGGAGACCTGGCCCGTCTGACCCCGTCGTGAGTGGCGATGGTCGCCCCGGCGACTATCGCCACTCACGGGGTCAGCGGCGGTCGAGGCGGTCCGGGATGATCAGGTGCAGGACGAAGCCCACGACCGCGACGACGATGGCGCCCCAGAAGCCCGCCCAGAAGCCGTCGACCTCGAAGGGCAGGCCGACCCGGCTGGAGAAGGTGCCGACCAGCCAGAACAGCAGCGCGTTGACCACCAGGCCGAACAGGCCCAGGGTCAGGATGTAGAGCGGGCAGCTCAGTACCTTGATCACCGGCTTGATCACGGCGTTGACCACGCCGAAGATCACCGCGACCACGATGAGCGTGCCCACCTTGGAGCCGGTGGTGGCGCCGGTGAGGTGGATGCCGCTCACGATCCAGGAGGCGACGGCGAGCGCGACCGCCACCACCACGACCCGGATCAGGAAGGCGACCACCCAGTTGCCCTCGCGGCCCGGGGCGCTCACGCGGTCACCGCGCTCGAGACGAGCACGCGCAGCTGGGATCGGATCGGGTACGTGCTCGACGGCACGAGCTGGGTCATGAACACGACGGTGAGCTCCTCGACGGGATCGACGTGGAAGGTGGTGCTGGCGAGACCGCCCCAGCCGTACTCGCCCTGGCCGTGCAGCTGCCTGCCGGGGACCGGGTCGACGGCCACGGAGAAGCCCAGCCCGAACCCGACGCCGGCGAACACCGACTCGGAGAACAGCGGGCGGCCGAACGTCTCGAGATCGGCGCCCGCGGGCAGGTGGTTGCGGGTGGCGTAGGCCAGCGTGCGGGGGCCGAGCAGGCGGACCCCGTCGAGCTCGCCGCCGCGGGCGAGCATCTGGGCGAAGCGGTGGTAGTCGTGCAGGGTCGACGCGAGCCCGCCGCCACCGGACAGGTAGGTCGGTTCCTCGGTGATCGCGTCGCCGAGCGCCCGGTTGCGGCGCAGGCCGGGTCCGTAGAGCGTGGCCAGCCGGTCCGTGTCCGTGACGTGGAAGCCGGTGTCGGTCATGCCGAGCGGCCCGAGGATCCGCGCCGCGAAGAACTCCGCGAGCGACATCCCGGAGGCGACCTCGACGACCCGGCCCAGGACGTCCGTCGACACGCCGTAGTTCCACTCGGTGCCGGGCTGGAACAGCAGCGGCAGGCCCGCCCACGTGTCGCAGGCGGTGGCGAGGTCCTGCCCGCGGGGCGGGCCGAACTCGTGGCCCTTGCCGCGGTACATCTCGTCGACCGAGTGGGCGTGGTGGAAGCCGTAGGTGAGCCCGGAGGTGTGGGTGAGCAGGTGCCAGACGCGCATCGGCTCGACCGCGGCGACCGTGCCGGGGTTGACCGCGGAGCCGCTCCGGTAGACGCGCGTGTCCGCGAACGCCGGGATGTACTTCGCCACCGGGTCCGTGAGCTCGAGCGCGCCCTCCTCCCACAGCATCAGTGCGGCCACGGAGGTGACCGGCTTGGTCATCGAGTAGATGCGCCAGATCGTGTCGTCCTCGACCGGCAGCGCGGCCTCGATGTCGCGCAGCCCGTGGTGCGCGAGATGGGCGACCCTGCCGCGGCGCGCGACCGCCACCGACCAGCCGGCGAGCTTGCCCTCGTCGACGTACCGGGCGAAGTGCCGGTCGATCCGGCCCAGCCGCTCGGCGTCCAGCCCGACCTCGGCGGGGTCCGCCTCGATCTTCAGTGCGCTCACGTTCGCGACCCTATCGCCGATCAGGGCCGCGGCGGGGTGGACGTGCCCGGGACGGGGAATCCCGCGTCCGCGTCGTCGACGACCAGGATCCGGTCGCGCGGTGCGCCGCCGGTGTCCGGCGGGAAGAACCGGGCCGCCGGGGCCTTCTCGACGGTGCCGAGGTCCAGTGCGGTGCCGCCGACCGGGTCGAACCACCAGCCGTGGGCACGCGCGCCGCGCACGGTGGTCGTGTCCAGCGCGAACGGGTGCCCGCCGCTGCTGTAGACCAGCAGGAACGCCCCGTCGACGGCCCGGACGGCCGATGCTCCCTCCCCCACCACGGCCAGCGTCTCCAGTCGCGGGGTGGGGCGGGACGCCAGCAGCGCCGCCAGGTTGCGGATCACCGCCGCGGGATCGGGCACTCCATCGCGGGCGAACGACGCCTGGGCGAACGACGCCTGGGCCACCACCGCCGGGGCCGCCTGCGCCGGGCCGGCGAGCACCGGGAGCCCGAGAACCGCCGCGACGGTCACCCGCCAGGCCACCACTCGTCCGCGCACGATCGCCTCCTCACGTTCGTCCCGAACGCTACGAACGGTGATCACCGCAGGTCAAACGTGGGGCGGGGGATTCACCGGTTGGGGTCGGGCGATGTCACCCGGCCGGGCGGGAGGGCCAACCGAGGGTGGCACGCGCCACGTCCGCGGCCCGCGTTCGAGGCTCATCATGGATCCATGCCGGACCTGCAGGGTGACGACGAGGTCCTGCGCGCCCTCGTCCGCCGCCGCGACGAGGGATCCGTCCCCGGCAGGCGCGCGGACGACCACCGGATCGCCCTGGTCGTGGGCGGCGGCGGGATGCGCGGCGCGTACGCGGGCGGGATGGTCTGGGCGCTGGAGCAGGCGGGCCTGGCGAAGGGCTTCGATCTCGCCTACGGCTCCTCGGCCGGGGCCTTCGTCGCCACCGCGCTCCTGCTCGGGCACGGCTACGACGCCTCCCGGATCTTCCCGGACGACATGGCCCGCCCCGAGTTCATCGACCCGCGGCGGCTGCGCACCCGCCGCCCCATGGTGTCCCTGGACCATCTGATCGACGAGATCCTCGTGCACACCAAACCCACGGACTGGGACGCGCTGCGCGACTCCCCCGCCCCGCTGCGCGTGCTGGTGACGGACCCGGACGACCTCACCCCGCACGTGCTCACCGGCCTCCCGGACGCGGCGGGCTGGCGCGCGGCCATGCGCGCGACGGCGGCGATCCCGCTGCTCACCGGCCCCCCGGTGCGCCTCGGCGGGCGGCGCTGGATCGACGGCTCGATCGGCGACCCGCTGCCCGTCGCGCGGGCGCTGCGCGAGGGCGCCACCCACGTCCTGGTGCTGCTCACCCGCACCGTCGAGGAGCTGAGCCGCTCGGACCCGACGGACCGCGCTCCCTGGTGGGCCCGCGGGATCGACCTGGTCGCGCCGGGGCTGGGCACGATGACCCAGGACGTGCGCCGGCACGCGGCCAGCCTCGCCCTGCTCTCCGACGCCGCCCATCCCGACCGCGGCGGCCGGCACCTGCTCGCGATCACCCCGCAGCGCTCGGCGGGGATCCGCGGCCTCACCACGGACGTCCCGCGCGTCGAGCAGGCCTCCCGCCTGGGTCACGACGCCGCGGTGGCCACCGTCCGCCGGATCGATCCCGGTTTCGACCCCGGCGATGAGTTCCGGGCGCCCCCCGGGTCGTACAGGAGGACGGACGCCTGAACGACACGAGACGGCTGGGGGTGGCGGCATGTCCCGCTTCGGCCGTCGCCGGATCGAGATCGGGCCGGGCGAGTCGCGCCCGCACGTCGAGGACGAGTGGCGCGGCGTGCTCGTGATCGTCGAGGAGGGCGAGATCGAGCTGCGCTGCCACGCCGGCGGCAACCGCCGCTTCGCGGAGGGCACGGTGCTGTGGTTCACCGGGCTGAACCTGCGCGCCGTGCACAACCCGGGCTCGGGCCCGGCCGTCATCGTCGGGATCTCCCGCCCGGACACGGGTTCGTAGCGTCCGGGCACCCTGGGCGACATCTGCGGCGGCCATCATGAACACATGACGATCGACATGACGACCGCACAGGCCGCCGACGCCCGTGCGACCGCCATCGGTGACCTGCTCGACGCCCTGGAGAGCCTCACCGCCACCTACAGCGGGCTGCCCGACCACGAGCGGGCGGGGCGCTGCTCGGCGGACGCGGACCGGATCACCGCCGAGGTGGCGCGGCACCTGTTCGCCGCGCGCTCCCGGCTCACCACCCGGCTCGGGCGGCGCTGAGCCTGCTCGGGGTGGCGCTGAGCCTCACGAGCCCTCACCCGAGGGCGAGGTCCGCCCACACGGTCTTGCCGTCCTCGCGGGCGCGGACGCCCCAGCGGGCCAGCCGCCCCACCATGACGAGCCCGCGCCCGCGGAACCCGCCGAACCGGGAACGCCCCGGGGTCGGCCCGCCCGCCGTGGTGTCGTCCACCTCGATGCGGAGCCGCTCGGCCTCGACCACGATGCGCACCGCCCGCGGGCCCGAGGCGTGTTCCACCGCGTTCGTCACCAGCTCGGTGCACACCAGCTCGGCGTCCACCACGCTCGTCTCCGCGCGGCCCGCGAGCTGAGCCCGGATCCAGCCCCGTAGCCCGGGCAGCAGCGCGGCGTCCTCGAACGCGGTGACGTACCGGGCCGCGGCCCGGCGCTCCCCCTCCGGATCCGCGACGTCCCCTCCGGTCCGTGTGTCCGTGACGACCCCCTCGCTCGTGAACCCGCCACTCTGTCCTCGTCCGGACACGGCGGGTGGTTACCGGGAGCGGTCCCGTCCGGTCGGGTCCGCGCCGTCCGGCCGTCCGTCCGCGCCCAGCGGCCGCCCGTTGCGCCCCGGGAGCACCCCGGACGGCGGGAACGCCTGCACCCAGCGCCGCTGCCAGGGCGTCTCGACGGCCCGGGGCCGGTAGTGCGCACGGGTCCAGGCCACCGCGTCGTCGGCGGGGTGCCCCGCCAGCACGGCCATGCAGGCGATCACGGTGCCGGTGCGCCCGGTCCCACCCGTGCAGCTCACCTCCACGCGGACGCCCGACCGCGCCCGTTCGTAGGCGTCGACGATCGCGGCCACGGCCTGCGCCCGGTCCCGCGGCACCCGGAAGTCCGGCCAGACGATCCAGCCCGCGGACCACTCCGGCGCGGCGTCGCGGGCGGGCTGGCCCAGGCAGAGCGTGTACTCGGGGAGCGGGCCGTCTGGGAGCGGATCGCGCCGGCCGCGCCCACGGACGGAGGTCCCGTCCGGCAGCACGACGGCACCGTGGAGCTGCGTCATCAGCCCATCCTGCACGGGCAGTAGCCTTCCCGGGCCACGGACGAAAGGGGTGGGTCCCGTTTCCGCTGGTCCACGAGCCGATCTCGTCTCGGCGTTGCGCACCGCCGGGTGTGTCTTCGCCGAGGAGGAGGCCGAGATCCTCGCCGGTGCGGCCGGGTCGGAGCCGGAGCTGGCCGCGATGCTGGCCCGCCGGGTCGCCGGCACGCCGCTCGAGCACGTGGTCGGCTGGGCGGAGTTCCACGGCACGCGGATCCTCGTCGACGAGCCGGTGTTCGTCCCCCGGGTGCGCACCGGTGTGCTCGTGGACCAGGCCCTGCTGCGGGCCGGCCCGGTGGTCGTGGAGCTCTGCTGCGGAGCCGCCGCCGTCGCCGCGGTGCTCGCCGATGCGCTGCCGGACGCCGAGGTCCACGCCACGGATCTCGATCCGGCCGCCGTGCGCTGCGCCCGTCGCAATCTCGAGCCCCGCGGCGGGTACGTCCACGAGGGTGATCTCGACGCCGCCCTACCTCCCGACCTGCGCGGACGCGTGGACCTCCTGATCGCCAACGCCCCGTACGTGCCGAGCACGGAGATCCCGCTGATGCCGCCGGAGGCCCGGCTGTTCGAGCCCGCCCTCGCGCTCGACGGGGGCGCCGACGGCCTGGACCTGCACCGCCGGATCGCCGCCCTGGCACCGGGATGGCTGCGCCCGGGCGGGCACCTGCTGATCGAGACGAGCCGGCGGCAGGCCGCGGGCACGGCCGCCGCGATGGCCGCACACGGGCTGGTCACCCGGATCGTCCGCGACGAGGACCTCGACGGCACCGCCGTCGTCGGGACCAGGGACGTCTGATGGATCTCCTGCCGGCTGGGGATCCGTCGGTCGTCCCTCAGCGCTGAGGGGTCTCCACCACGACGTTCGTCGACTTGATGACGGCGACGGCGAGCGACCCGGGCTGCAGGTTCAGCTCCTTGGCGGCCTCGGAGCTCATGAGCGAGACGATCCGGTGCGGCCCGCACTGCATCTCGACCTGCGCCATCACCGTGTCCATCACGACCGAGGTCACGAGCCCGACCATCCGGTTGCGGGCCGAGGTGTGCACATCGGACGGATCCGGGGCCGCGTTGGCGTGCTCCCGGGTGAAGGCGGCCAGGGACGCCCCGTCGACCACCTTGCGCCGCGACGCGTCGAGGTGCACGGGGAGGGTGCCCGCGTCGATCCAGCGCCGCACGGTGTCGTCGCTGACCCCGAGCAGGCCGGCGACCTCCGAGATCCTGTACTCCGCCATCGCGGGAGATCCTACGGGTGGCGGTGACCCGGGCCACCACGGCTCACCGGCCGCGGAAGCTCTCCCCCTCGAGCACGGGCACGAGGCGCCCGTCGTCGAGCTCCCCCGCGGTGCGGACGTCGTCCGCGAAGTCGATCTCCGCGAGCTCCCGCCCGCTCGCGCACTCCCGAAGTGCCGCAGCGACATCCGTGATCGCGTCGAACGCCGCCGCGGCGGCCGACGCCTCCGGCGAGACCCCCGTCCATCCGGCCGCGAGCAGCCCCGACACCAGCGCCCCGGCGCCCCAGAGATCCTCGACGGCGGGTCGCAACGACCCGTCCGGCCACCGCTCCCCCGCCGCGACCACCGCGATCCGCCGCCCCCGCTGCGCCCCGAGCCACCGCACCGCGGCCGCCCGGTTCCGCAGCCCCACCCCGATCACCGTGCACCCCGCCTCCGCCAGCTGCGCGCTGATGGTCGACCCGTTCGGCGAGGGCAGCACGACCCGCTCCACCCCCGCCGCCCCCCGGATGCTGGCCGGGGACAGCGACACCGGCGGGTGCTCCTGATCTCCGGAGACCCCGCCCGCCGTTGACCTGCGGCTCCGTGCGCGACCGACGGCCAGCACGGCGTCGCGCTCCGCGGCGAACGCCGCCGCCGACCCGTCCCGCCAGCGGTACGGGAACACCTCGATCCCGCGGTCCACGGCGACGGACAGGGCCGTGCTGAAGCTCAGGACGTCTACCACCGCGGCGACCGCGCAGCCGGGCACGATCGCCCCGGCGCCCACCGGTCCCCAGTCCACACGGATCGCCGCGTCGAGCTGGCGGTGGACGTCGGAGATCATCCGGGCAGCGTAGCCAGCCGGCGCCCGACCTCCCGCGGGTTCCGGAACACGGGCGGCGTGGTCGAGCAGGACCACCGTGTCGGCGAGGGCCGGCAGCCCCGCCGCGGGCGGTGGCGGTCGACGGCGGCGCTCACGACCGCCACCGTCACCGGCCGACGCGCGGCACACCGATGAGTTTCCGGCGGCACCCGGGTCCACCCTGGCGACCCGACGTCGACGAAGGGACATGCCATGCAGACCCTGCCCGACAGCGCGCTCCCGCAGGTGGTGGACGCGGCGCGGTGGCAGGCCGCCCGCGAGGCCCTGCTCGTCAAGGAGAAGGAGCTGACCCGCGCCCGCGACGCGCTGGCCGCGGAACGCCGGAGGATGCCGATGGTCGCCGTGGAGGGCGACCACCGGTTCGTCGGGCCGGACGGGGAGGTCGGTCTCCTCGACCTCTTCGACGGCCGCCGCCAGCTCGTGCTCTACCGGCACTTCTTCGAGCCCGGCGTGGGGAACTGGCCGCACTCCGGCTGCCCCGGCTGCTCGTTCTTCACCGACCACGTGCCGAACCTCGCGCACGTCAACGCCCGCGACACGACGTTCGCCCTGGTCTCGCCGGCGGGCCAGGAGGAGATCGCGGCCGTCAGGACGCGGATGGGCTGGGACACGCCCTGGTACACCCTGGTCGACCCGGAGGGCTTCGGGACCGAGTTCGACGTCCTGGAGTACTTCGGGCTCAACGTCTTCCTGCGCGACGACGCCGACCGGATCTACCGGACCTACTTCGTGACGGCGCGGGGCTCGGAGGCGTTCACGCCGACCTGGTCCATCCTGGACCTCACCCCGCTCGGCCGGCAGGAGGAGTGGGAGGACACGCCTGCCGGACGGCCACGGACCCCGCCGTACCACTGGTGGCGCCTGCACGACGAGTACTGATGGACGGCCCCCGGCTGCACCACGTCCGGGAGGGCGACGGCCCGCCGCTCGTGCTGCTCCACGGCTTCCCGCAGGACTGCTCGCAGTGGCGGCGGATGACGCCGCGCCTCGCCGAGCGGTACACCGTGGTCGCGGTGGACCTGCGCGGCGTCGGCGGCTCGGACGCCCCACCCGACGGCTACGACATGCGCACCCTGGCCGCCGACGTCGCCGGCCTGCTCGACGCGCTGGGCCTCGCCCCCGCCCACGTCGTCGGCCACGACATCGGCGGCATGGTGGCCTACGCGCTGGCCCGGCTCCATCCGGTCCGCACGGTGACGATCGTCGAGGTGCCCCTGCCCGGCCTGGAGCCGCCGGACCCACCGGAGATCACGGTCCCCCTGTGGCACGGCGAGTTCCACATGGTCCCGGGACTGCCCGAGACGCTGGTCGCGGGCCATCAGGAGGAGTACTTCCGGTACTTCTTCGACACCGGGACCGTGGACCACGCGACGATCGGGCCGGAGGAGCTCGCGCGGTACGCGGCCGCCTACGCCGATCCGGCGAGCCTCCACGCGGCCTTCGAGATGTACCGCGCCATCCCGGCCTTCGCCGGGTTCGTCGCCTCGGCGACGGAGCCGGTGGACGTCCCGCTGCTGCTCGTGGGCGGCGAGCAGGTGTTCGGCCCGTACATGGCCGCGCTCGCCCCGCTGCTGCGCGAGCGGCACGGCTGGTCGGACGTGCGCTCGGCGATCGTCCCCGACGGCCGGCACTACCTGCCGGACGAGTTCCCCGACGAGCTGGCGGAGCTGGTCGAGCGGCATGCCCGGTAGCGGCTCGCACGAACGAACCGTGGCCTCTCGGCGCTGATCCGGTCGATCGCCTTCGCCGCGGGCCTCGGCGCGCTCCACGATGTCCTCGCGGAGCGCGCCGAGGCCCGTGATCGCCCTGCTCAGGAAGGTCGTCGGGCCCGGCCGGCGAGGCAGAGCACCAGGCCGAGCAGGAGCCAGCCCAGCAGGACCAGCAGCGGCGCGAGCGCCCCGCCGCCGTCGAAGAACGCCGTGGAGCGCAGCAGCGAGGTCGACGCGCCGGGCGGGAGGTAGCGGCCGAGCTCGCCGGACCAGCCGGGCAGCATCTCGGGCGCGCTCGCCGTGCCCGCCAGCGGGTTGCCGACCAGCAGGATCAGCACCGCACCGATCCCCAGCCCGGCCGCGCCGAGCAGCGCCTCCAGCCCGAGCAGGGTGAGCGCGGTGGCCGCCACGGCCAACGCCACGGCCGCCGAGTTCACCCAGTAGCCGCCGGCGAGCGAGCCGAACCAGAACTGGAGGATCGCCACCAGCGCGAGACCCCCGACGACCGCGAACGCGAGGGCCCCGGCGACGCGCCGCCCGGTGCCCCGGACCAGCCGGGTGAGCAGCACCGCACCGAGCAGACCGCCCAGCACCAGCGGGAGGGAACCCGCGGCGAGGCCCGCGCCCCGGGGGTCGTCGGGAGGAAGGGGCACCAGGTCGCGGACCGGGACCGGCGAGGCCTGGCCGAGGCCGGCCGCGAGCGCCTGCAGGGCCTGGGCCACCAGCGGGCTCGCCGCACTCGCGGTGATCACCTGCGGGGCGCCGGCGCTCAGGTCGATCGCGCCGTAGACCTCGCGATCCCGGATCAGCGCCTCGGCGGCGGCGGTGTCCGGCACCGCGACGACCGTGAACGCCCCCGGTCGGCGCTGCTCCAGCTCCGCGGCGACCCGCCCGGTGGCCGCGGACGGACCGGCCACGGCGAGCGGGACGTCGTGCAGCGAGGTGCGGACCGCGGGCCAGCCGAACGCGATCAGCAGGGCCCCGATGACGACGGTCAGCAGCGCCACGACCGCCGCGAGGGGCGGGCGGTGCGCGGGGGACGCTTCGGGAAGCTCGACCGGGGTGGGGGACGGGTGCAGGGACATCACTACCTCCGCTGTCTTCAACGCTGTTTTCAACGAGTGTTGAATATGGCGGCCACAGTAAACTCCACACCTGTGGAAGTCAACGACTGTGGAAATAAGCTACGGTCGGCCCGTGAGCGCACCACGAGAGGCACGGCGGCCGGGTCGCCGGAGCGGTGACAGCGGGACCCGCGAGGCGATCCTCACCGCGGCCCGGGGGCAGTTCGCCGCCCACGGCTTCCGGGGGGCCTCGCTGCGGACCATCGCCGGGGAGGCCGGCGTGGACCCGGCGCTGATCCGGCACTTCTTCGGCAGCAAGGACGACCTGTTCGACGCGACCCTGGAGGTCCCCCACCAGCTCGTCGAGCGGATCAAGGCCGAGCTCGCCGGTGAGCCCGAGGGCCTGGGCGAACGCCTGACGCGCACCTATCTCGGACTCTGGGAGGACCCGGCCACCTCGGGCCCGCTCCTCGCCCTGATGCGCTCGGCCGTCACCTCGGAGCCCGCGGCCGAACGGCTCCGCGCGATGCTCGGCAGGCGCCTGTTCGCCGAGGTCCCCGCCCTGCTCGGCCGATCCGACGGCGAGGTGCGGGCGGCCCTGATCGGGGCGCACCTGGTCGGCGTCGCCCTGGCCCGGCACGTGGTGCGGCTACCGCCCGTGGCGGAGCTGGATCTCGACACCCTGGTCTCGTACTGCGCGCCGGCGATCGGGCGCTACCTCACCGAGCCACTGGGTGCTCCCTGACCCGGAACACGGACGGGCCCCGGGAGCAGCGCTCCCGGGGCCCGTCCGCCGACGAGGGTCAGACGTCGTAGCGGTCCGCGTCCATCACCTTCGCGAAGGCGGCGACGAAGTCCGCGACGAACTTGTCCTTCGCGTCGTCCGAGGCGTAGACCTCGGCGAGGGCGCGCAGCTCCGAGTTCGAGCCGAACACCAGGTCCGCACGGGTACCCGTGTACTTGACCTCGCCGCCGACCGAACCCTCGAAGAGGTCCTCGTCGCCGGTGGAGGCCCAGGTCAGGTCCAGGTCGAGCAGGTTGACGAAGAAGTCGTTCGTCAGGGTTCCGACGTTGTCCGTGAGCACGCCGTGCTTCGAGCCGCCCGAGTTGGCGCCCAGCACGCGCAGGCCGCCGACCAGCACGGTCATCTCCGGCGCCGACAGGCCGAGCAGGTTCGCCTTGTCGACGAGCAGGTACTCGCCGGGCAGGCGGTGGCCCTTGCCGCGGTAGTTGCGGAAGCCGTCGACCGTGGGCTCCAGGTAGGAGAAGGACTCGACGTCCGTCTTCTCCTGGGTGGCGTCCGTGCGGCCCGGGGTGAACGGGACGGAGACGCCGGACGCCTTCTCGACCGCCGCGACGCCGCCGAGGACGACGAGGTCGGCGAACGAGACGGTGCCGGAGAACGAGGACTGGACGCCCTCGAGGACCCGGACGACCTGGGCGAGCTCGTCGGGGTCGTTGGCCTCCCAGCCGCGCTGCGGCTCGAGGCGGATGCGGCCGCCGTTGGCGCCACCCCGCTTGTCGCTGATCCGGAACGACGAGGCCGCGGCCCACGCCGTCGACACCAGCTGCGAGACGGTGAGCCCCGAGTCGAGGATCGCCTTCTTCAGCTCGGCGACCTGCGCGTCCGTGAGGGTGTAGTCCCCGCGGGCCGGCACCGGGTCCTGCCAGAGCAGCTCCTCCGACGGGACCTGGGCGCCGATGTAGCGCTGGATCGGGCCCATGTCGCGGTGGGTGAGCTTGTACCAGGCGCGGGCGAACGCGTCCGCGAACTGGTCCGGGTTCTCGAAGAAGCGGCGCGAGATCCGCTCGTAGATCGGGTCGAAGCGCAGCGCGAGGTCCGTGGTGAGCATGGTCGGCAGACGCTTCGGGTCACCGGCCTCCGGGCCGGGGATGACGGCCTCGGCGTCCTTCGCGACCCACTGGTTGGCACCCGCGGGGCTCTGGGTGAGCTCCCACTCGTAGCCGAACAGGTTCTCGAAGAAGTTGTTGCTCCACTGCGTGGGCGTGGTGGTCCAGGTGACCTCCAGGCCCGACGTGATGGTGTCGCGGCCCTTGCCCGAGCCGAAGCCCTGCTTCCAGCCGAGACCCTGCTGCTCGATCGGGGCGCCCTCGGGCTCCGGGCCGACGTTGTTGTCGATGTCCGGGTTGGCCGCACCGTGGGTCTTGCCGAAGGTGTGCCCGCCGGCGATGAGGGCGACGGTCTCCTCGTCGTTCATCGCCATCCGGCCGAAGGTCTCGCGGATGTCCCGCGCCGACGCGATCGGGTCCGGGTTGGCGTTGGGGCCCTCCGGGTTGACGTAGATCAGGCCCATCTGAACGGCGCCGAGCGGCTTCTCCAGCTCGCGGTCGCCCGTGTAGCGCTCGTCGCCCAGCCAGGTGCGCTCCGGGCCCCAGTAGACGTCCTCGTCCGGCTCGTAGACGTCCGCGCGGCCGCCGGCGAAGCCGAAGGTGGTGAAGCCCATGGTCTCCAGCGCGCGGTTGCCCACGAAGACGAACAGGTCCGCCCAGGAGACCTTCTGGCCCCACTTCTTCTTGACCGGCCACAGCAGCCGGCGGCCCTTGTCCAGGTTGCCGTTGTCCGGCCAGCTGTTCAGCGGCGCGAACCGCTGCATGCCGGCGCCCGCGCCACCGCGGCCGTCCTCCACGCGGTAGGTGCCCGCGCTGTGCCAGGCGAGCCGGATCATGAAGGGGCCGTAGTGCCCGAAGTCCGCGGGCCACCAGTCCTTGGAGTCCGTCAGCACCGCGTCGACGTCCGCGGCCAGCTCGTCGAGGTCGACGGTCGCGAACGCGGCCGCGTAGTCGAAGCCCGGGAGCGGGTTGGCCTCGGCCGGGTGCTTGCGCAGGATCTTCAGGTTGAGCTGGTTCGGCCACCAGTCGGTGTTGCCACCGTTCTCGGTGGGGTGCGCGAGACGTCCGGCGTGGACGGGGCAGCCCCCGGCCTCCGCCTCGTTCATTCCCTTTTCGACGGTGGTGTGGTCGTCAGACACGGGGACTTCCTTCCGAATCAGCAACGGTGGTGGTGGAGGAGACCGCACAGGCGGGACAGACCCCCCAGTAGACGACCTCGGCCTCGTGGATCTCGTAGCCGTGATCGTCCGCGGCGGTCAGACAGGGAGCGGAGCCGACGGCGCAGTCGACGTCGGCGATGGCGCCGCACGAGCGGCAGACCACGTGATGGTGGTTGTCGCCCACGCGGGACTCGTAGCGCGCGACCGAGCCCGAGGGCTCGATGCGGCGCACCAGACCGGCCGTCGTCAACGCGCCCAGCACGTCGTAGACGGCCTGATGGGACACCTCGCCGAGGCCCTCCCGCACGGCCCCGATGATCGACGCGGTGTCCGCGTGCGGGTGGTCGTAGACCGCGGACAGCACGGCGACCCGGGGACGCGTCACCCGCAGGGCGGCCCCGCGCAGCATGCGCTCGTAGTCCGTGGTGGTCGGCACGGCACCGACCCTGGCCTACTTTCTGGAACGAGTCAAGAATCCGTCTCAGTTCGAGACGATGAACGGCCGGTGATCAGTTGACGCGCGAGCCGTCCAGCTCGGCGACGAAGCCCTCGACGGAGCGCGCGGCACCCGGCGAGAGCGGGGCGCCCAGGATCTTCTCGGCCATCCCGGCGGAGAGCCCGCCCAGGTCGGCGCGCAGGCTCCGGCCCGCGGCGGCGCGCTGCGCGGCGATCTCCTCGGCGGCCGCGGCGCGGACCTGCGCGGAGTCCGCCTCGGCGGCGGCGCGGAGCTCGGCGCGGACCTCGGCGCCCTCGGCGCGGGCCTCGTCGCGGATCGTGGCGGCGTCGGCCCTGGCCTCGGCCAGGCCCTTCTCGTACTGCGCCTTGAGGTCCTCCGCCTGCTCCCGCAGCGCCTCGGCGCGGGCGAGCCCACCGTCGATCTTGTCGGCGCGCTCGGCGTAGAGCTTCTCGAAGACGGGGAAGACGGTGCGGGCCAGGACGTAGAACAGCAGCCCGAAGCAGACGAGCCCGACGATCATCTCGACCAGGCTGCCGCCCAGCGGGATCTTGAAGGTGGTCGCCAGGTACAGGACGAAGCCCATGAGCACGACACCGACGACACCTGCCACCCAGGCCGCACCCGTGGCGTTCTTGCCGTCGTTCCCGGACATCGCTCTCCCCTGTCACCGCTGACCCCGACCTGCGGAGCCATCATCGCACGTCGCGCGGGCCACTCGTCGGTGTCCTGCTCCGGCCGGGTCGGCCGGTCCCGGCCGGGCCGCCGCGCGTCGCCTGTTCGGGGCCCGACCTGCGGTGCCAGAGTGTCCATCATGTCCGATGCACCTCCCGTGGCCACGCAGCGAGATCCCGACAAGGGCTTCTTCGGCCAGCCGTTCCTGCTCACCTCGCTGTTCGGCGTGGAGATGTGGGAGCGCTTCTCCTTCTACGGCATGCAGGGCATCGTGCTCATCTACCTGTACTACTCCGCCGAGCAGGGCGGGCTGGGCGTCCCGCAGGGCACGGCGGCCGGCATCGTCGGCGCGTACGGCGGCCTGGTCTACCTGTCGACGATCGTCGCCACCTGGATCGCGGACCGGGCGCTGGGCGCCGAGCGGACCCTGTTCTTCAGCGCGATCGTCGTGATGGCCGGGCACATCGCCCTCGCCGTGCTCCCGGGCCTGACCGGGGTGGGTGTCGGGCTGGTGCTCATCGCGCTGGGCAGCGGCGGGGTCAAGGGCAACGCGACCACCCTCGTCGGCAGCCTCTACGCGCCGGACGACGAGCGCCGCGACGCCGGGTTCTCCCTGTTCTACCTGGGCATCAACCTCGGTGCGCTGGTCGGGCCGCTGCTCACCGGCATCCTCGCGGACGTGGCCGGCTTCCACGTCGGGTTCGGGCTCGCCGCGGTCGGCATGGCGCTCGGGCTGGTGCAGTACTCGGTCCAGCGGCGCAAGCTGCCCGCGGCGGCGAGCGAGGTCCCGTCCCCGCTGAGCCCCGCCGCCCGGACCCGGGCGATCGTCCTGGCGGCGGTCGGCGTCGTCGTGATCGTGGTGCTGGCGCTGACCGGCGTGCTCAGCGCGGACCGGCTGAGCCTCGCGGTGATCGTCGTGTCCGCGGCCGCCGCGGTGGCCGTGTTCGCCCTCATGCTCAGCAGCGACGGGGTCGACGCCGTGGAGCGCCGCCGGGTGCTCGCCTTCATCCCGCTCTGGATCGCCAGCGTGGCCTTCTGGTCGCTCTACCAGCAGCAGTTCACCGTGCTGACGATCTACTCGGACCAGCAGCTGGACCGCAACCTGTTCGGCTGGGAGTTCCCGGTGGGCTGGGTGCAGTCGATCAACCCGGTGTTCATCATCGTCCTGTCCGGCGTGTTCGCGGCCCTGTGGACGAAGCTCGGCAGCCGCCAGCCGTCCACCCCGCTGAAGTTCGGCCTCGCCGCCGCGATCATGGGCGTGGCGTTCCTGCTCTTCCTGCCGCTGGCGGGCGGCGGGCCGAACAGCGCGCCGCTGCTGGCGATGGTGGGCATCCTGTTCGTGTTCACGATCGCCGAGCTGATGCTGTCCCCGGTGGGCCTGTCGGTGTCGACGAAGCTGGCGCCCAAGGCCTTCCGCGCGCAGATGGTCGGCCTGTTCTTCCTGTCCGTCGCGCTGGGCACCGCGATCTCGGGCGGCCTTGCCGGGCTCTACTCCGCGCAGCACGAGACCGTCTACTTCGGCGTCAACGGGGCGGTCGCGATCGTCGTCGGCATCCTGGTGATGGCCTCGGCGCCGGCCCTGCGGAAGCTGATGGAGGGTGTGAAGTAGGCCCCGCCCGCCGGGTCGAGCAGGCCGCCGGGATGTCGCCCGGGCCTGCTCGACGTCGGCGGGGTGCGACCGTCAGGTCGTGAGCGGCGGGCGCGGTGTGACGATGGCGAACTGCGGGTTGTTGGGGGTGAGGACCGCGAGCAGGCGCTCGAGCCTCTCCACCGAGCCCTCGACCGTCACGAACCCCTTCTCGACGGCGGTCGCCGGATCGACCGCCCCACCGATGAGCATGAGGAGGGCACGCTTCGTGAGCTGCAGCGTCGTGGCGCCGGCGGGGGGCTCGGCGCACCAGCGGTGCACGAGGGTGCCGTTGCGCAGCTCGGTGAGGTAGGTCCGGCCCGTCTCGGTGAACGTCCAGGCGAGGACGATGTGCTCGTCCCAGGCGCGCGGGCCGTCGACACGGAGCGCGATGCTGAGGAACAGCTGCTCGATGGTCATCGCCGACGCCATGGCCGAGGAGCCGCCGGCGCGCTGGTGCACCCCCTGGCGCAGCTCCTGGGCGCCGCTGAGGAAGGCGTTGCGCCAGGTCCCGTTCTCCTGCGCGTGGCCGATCCGCTCGAACGTGTCCGCCTGCAGTGCGCGGGCCTTCTCGTTCGTCTCGTCGTCGAACAGGATGCGGTCGAGGACCTCGGCCGCCCAGCGGTAGTCACCCTCGGCGAACGCGGCCTCGGCCAGGGCCATGGCCGCGGCCGGTCCGCCCATGGCGCGGACGTAGCGCTGCGCCGCGGCGACCGGGGGATGCTGCCAGAGGTGCGCGGGGTTGCCGTCGTACCAGCCCAGGTAGCGCTGGTAGATCGCCTTGACGTTGTGGCTGACCGATCCGTAGTAGCCGCGGGTGTGCCACGCGGCCTCCACGGCGGGCGGCAGCACCAGCGTCTCGGCGATCTCGGCGCCGACATAGCCCTGGTTGATCAGCCGCACGGTCTGGTCGTGCAGGTAGGAGTAGAGATCACGCTGCAGCGCCAGGAACTCCACGGAGCGCTCGCGGCCCCAGGTGGGCCAGTGGTGCGAGGCGAAGACGAGATCGAGATCGCCCCCGAACAGGTCGATGCTCTCCGTGATGTAGTCGGCCCAGGCGCGCGAGTCACGGACGAACGCGCCGCGGATGGTGAGGATGTTGTGCAGGGTGTGCGAGGTGTTCTCGGCCATGCACAGCGCGCGGAGGTCGGGCAGGTAGAAGTTCATCTCCGAGGGGGCCTCGGTGCCCGGTGTGATCTGAAACACCAGGCGGACCCCGTCGATGACGAGCTCCTGGCCGGTGTGGTCGATGTCCACGGTCGGCGGGATCAGGGCGGCCTCGCCGGCGGACGGCCGCTGGCCCAGGCCCGAGCCGATCTGGCCGGTCGGGCTGGTGTCGAGCATGAGGCCGAACATGTACTGGGACCGCCGCCCCATCGCCGCCCCGGCGACGAGGACCTCCCCCACGGCGTGCTCCATGAAGCCGGAGGGGGCGATCACCTGGACCTTCCCCTCGGCGACGTCCTGCTCCGTGGTGACGCCCCTGACCCCGCCGAAGTGGTCCGCGTGCGAATGCGAGTAGACCACCGCGACGACGGGCCGGTCCCCCCGGTGGGCCCGGTACAGGGCCAGGGCGGCAGCGGCGGTCTCCGTCGAGATCAGCGGGTCGACGACGATCACGCCGTTGTCCGACTCGATGAAGCTGACGACCGAGACGTCGTAGCCCCGAACCTGGTAGAGCCCGTCCGTCACCTCGAAGAGCCCGTCGTGGACCAGCAGGCGGCTCTGCCGCCACAGGCTCGGGTTCGCCGTCGGCGGGCACTCCTCGGACAGGAACGCGTAGGCGTCCAGGTCCCACGCGACCCGCCCGTCGGCGGTCCTGATCCGACGATCGTCGCTGCGGCCCACGAACCCGCGAGTCGCGTCCTCGTGGTCCTGTTCGTCGGACCACGGAAGGCCGGCGGCGTGCGCCGCGGTGGCCCCCTGCGTGGCCTCGCTCTTCACCATGCCGGAAAGCCTAGAGACACCCCGGGCGCCACCTCAAGCGAATCGATCATCGAATGTCCGGACTATTGACCGAGTCCGCTCGCTGTGGCTGAATGCTCCCCTTCCCGCCCCGCCGAGCGGCGTCGGCCGGAGGGTGTCGCCACTGCTCGCGGCGAGGGCGCACGCACCGACGAAAACGGCCTCTGACCAACGTTTCCGCTGGCCAGAGGCCGTCAACCCAGGGTGTGGCAGGTGAAGGATTCGAACCTTCGTAGGCTAAGCCGACGGATTTACAGTCCGCTCCCTTTGGCCACTCGGGCAACCTGCCCCGGGTCGCAGTCGGCGCGCCGACGTGCGGGGAGAAGGATACGACAGCGGTGATCCACCCCCGACGAGGGGGTGCCACCCACAGCAGCACCCCACAGCACGAGGAGGAGTCATGGCCGACCCGTCGTTCGACGTCGTCAGCAAGGTCGACCGCCAGGAGGTCGACAACGCCCTGAACCAGGCCGCGAAGGAGCTCTCCCAGCGCTTCGACTTCCGGGGCACGGGCACCTCCATCGACTGGGCGGGCGAGGAGGCGATCACGCTCGAGTCGGAGACCGAGGAGCGGCTCAAGGCGGCCGTCGAGGTCTTCAAGGAGAAGCTGATCAAGCGGAACATCTCGCTCAAGGCCTTCGAGGTCGGCGAGCCCGCCGTGTCCGGCAAGACCTACAAGGTCAGCGGCAAGATCATCCAGGGCATCGAGTCCGACAAGGCCAAGGAGATCTCCAAGGCCATCCGGGACGAGAAGTTCAAGGGCGTGCAGGCTCAGATCCAGGGCGACCAGCTGCGGGTCTCGGGCAAGAAGAAGGACGACCTGCAGGCCGTCATCGCCCTGCTCAAGGGCCAGGACTTCGGCATCGCCCTGCAGTTCACCAACTACCGCTGACGCACCGCCTCTGACCTGCACGAACAGACCAGGACGTGGACGGCGGTACAACGCTGGTACAACCGCGCGCGGAGTCGACCTCGTCCAGCCGGTACCCGATACGGGTGGTCGGCCTGACAGTCGGAGTTGCGTGGCCCATCGCGGGCTCCACGTTCTTGACATACTCCCGCCTGAGGTTCCCCGCCGGCTCGGACTACCGGACCGCACATGGGCACCGCTCCGCCGGGCCCGTGACGCCGTCGCGGCACAGCCGGTGTCACGGGCTCCGGAGAGGCCGCGGCCCTTGTGCTCCGCCCAGATCCGCGGCGATCTCGAGCTCCGCCTCGGGGCGGAGCACCGCAACCGGTTCGGTTGCGTCAGTCGACCAGCCGGATCGCGTTGACCGGGCACATGTTTGCGGCGTCCCTGACACCCTCGACGAGGTCCTGGTCCAGCTCCGGCGACTCGTACTCCGACCCGACGGCGAGTGCTCTCAGGGTCAGGACACCGTCGTCGTCGACCTCGAAGATCTTCGGCGCCAGATATGTGCACTGAGCATGGCCATCACACAGATTCATGTCCACGACGAACTTCATCGGTCTCCTGTAGAACAGGTGTTCAGCTGTACTGGAGCAGGACAGGTAGTCCCTTGAGCGCGTACACCCCTGGCATGGGCTTCTGCCTGACCGATTCGCGAGGGACGGCGAGCCGGATGTCCGCGGCGCGGTCGAAGAGGACCTCGAGGGCTATCCGCGCCTCTGCGCGCGCCAGCAGGTGACCGATGCAGTAATGGATTCCGTGACCGAAGGCCATGTGCCCGGTCGGGTCTCGGTGGATGTCGAAGACGTCGGGCTCCTCGAACTGCGCGCCGTCCCGATTGGCCGCCGCCAACAGCAGCCGTGCTCGACCGCCGGCCGAGACCGGGCACCCGCCCACCTCTGTCGGCCTCTCTACGGTGCGCATGATCCACGAGGCCGGGCTGATGAAGCGGAGGGACTCCTCGACCAGGGCAGGGATCAGGCCGTAGTCGGAGCGGACCTCGGCCATCACCTCCGGGTGATCGAGCAGCAGGAGCATCATGCCGCCGAGGAGGTTCGTCGTGGTGTCGTTCCCCGCTATGAGAAACCCCCTGAGGAGCTCCAAGATCTCAGGGACGTCCAGCGGGCGCTCACCGTCGACGCGGGCACTCACCAGCAGCGAGACTGCGTCCTCGCGCGGTGACGCACGCCGCTCCTCGATGATCGCAGCGAAGTACTGCTGGAAGTCGACGTAGCTGCGCATGCACTCGACTCGACGCTCGGGCGTCATGCTCGGACTCAGTGACACCTCGATCATGTCGTCCGACCACGCCTTGAAACGACGCTGGTCGACTCGGGGGACGCCGAGCCAGTCCGCCATCACGAAACTCGGGAAGACGTCCGTGTACTCACGAACGAAATCCACCTCCGTCCGGCCCCCGAAGTCGTCGATCACCGTGTTGGCGATCTCGCGGATGTCCGGTTCGAGAGCACTCACGACCTGGGGAGAGAAGACCCTGGCCACCAGCCGTCGGAACCGGACGTGAGACGGCGGATTGTTGTTGCTCAGCGTCGGGACGGCCGGGAAGCCCTCCGCTGTGAGGATCGCCTCCGCCTCCGGAACTCCTCCGCCGTAACTCGGACGTGAGTTCGAGAAGAGCTCCGGATGGGACGCGGCGTTACGGACGTCGTCGTAACGAGAGATCATGTATCCCTGTCCATCGGGGAACTCGTAGACCGGCTCCTCGTGCAGCAACGACGCGAAGAACTCGCTCGTGTCCGTCCAGACCCCTGGGATGGAGATGTCGAACTGATCAGGCTTCACTCTGGGTCCTCCAAGGCTGTGTCCGATCCACCACACGACTCGACGTCTCCCTCCGCGACCCGGCGATCCGAAGGACGACACACGTACGAATCCTTGCTAGTGAACGTACGTTTGTCAACAAGCTGACACCAAGCCTCATAGGTGGATCGCTCGGCGCCTGAGTGCCTACCCGACACACTCGACGCATGCCTGTCAGGTGGTCGACATCGGACCGCCCTCCGCCACCACAGTATCTCTGTCGAGATGACGCAAGGTGAACGAACGTCCGTCTTCGCCTACCCGATGTTGGTGTGACGTTCCCTGGCTTGGCTGTCCGTCCACCACCGATCGACAGCGCAACGGAGCGACCTCACGTGACCCCGCGGCGTCGCTGCTGTGGGCGGTCCTGTTCCTGATCGTCTTCGTGCCGCTGTGCTCGGTGCGGTACTCGCGTCCGGCGAGGTGGCTACAGCTGCCGGACCATCGCCACGCCGAGCGGTCCGCGGCCCTTCCCCGCGACCACGAACCCCGTCCGGCTGTAGAGCCGGGCCGCGGGGTTGCGGATATGGACGTTGAGGGCCAGGTGGTGGTGGCCCGCCTCCGCGGCGCGGGCGGCGAGGGCGTCGAGCAAGGCGCCGCCGAGGCCGCGACCGCGGGCGGTGGGCGTCACCGCGACGACGAGCTCGGGCGCGCCCGCCACCAGCGGAGGCTCCACGAAGGTCCACCAAGCGGCCCCGAGCTCCGGCTCCGCGACGACGACGGCGTCCGGCGAGGAGGGGAGCTGCAGCTCGGGATCATCGGGCGGAGGCAGGGGGCGGTCCTCGATCACCGAGGCGAACCGGGCCATCTCGACGAGGAAGGCGGCGTCGGAGGGCCGGCCCGGCCGGATCCGCAGGTGGCTCGTCATCGTCGTTCCCTCGTGATCGGCGCTGCCTGCATCGGCGCACCGTCGCATGCTCGACAAGGCTCGCCGGATCCGCGAGACCGGCCACAACCCGGACGGCGTCGAGGCCGGAGAGGTCCGGGCGCACATCGATCGGCTACTCAGCCGCGGCTGAGCCCCTACCGCCCCACCACCCCGTCGATCACCTGCCGGAGCAGGTCCGCGTGGCCGTTGTGGCGGGCGTACTCGCCGATCAGGTGCAGGTAGACCATCCGCAGGGACATCGCCTCGCCGCGGAAGTCGATCTCGTGGTCGAGGGGGATCCCGGCGACGGCGGCGTCCCCGCGGGCCGCTTCCTCCTGCAGCACCCGCAGCTCGTCGGCGGCGAGCTCGGCGACGCCGGCGTCGAAGTCGGTGGGGTCCCCGGGGCCACCGTGGAGGTCCGGGACGTCCTCGCCCCCGACCCGGCGGCGCAGCCAGATCCGTTCGACCTTCGCCAGGTGCCGGACGAGCCCGAGCAGCGACAGCGTCGACGGCGGGACCGGGCGGGCGGCGAGCTCTTCGGCGGTGAGGCCGGCGCATATCCGCAGGAGGGTGGCGCGGTGGCGGTCGAGGTAACCCTGCAGGACCGCGCGCTCGTCGCCCGTCATCGGGCCGCCCGTCAGCAGCCCGGCCGACGGGCCCGGATCGGGCGCGGTCCAGCTCACGACACGAGCGTAGGCATGGTCCCCGGAAGAATTTTCCGGGAGGGTGTCCTTCCCGCGGGGTCCCCGTTCGTCCATGGGGTGACGCCGATCCCGGCGCCCACGCATCTGGAGGTCAGTCATGCCGCAGTACGCCGCCGTCATCTACTCCCGTGACGCCGACTGGACCAGCGCCGAGGAGGCGGACACCACGAAGGAGTACGCCGCCTTCTCCGAGTCCGCCGCCGCCGTCATCCGCGGGGGCGCCGCGCTCTACCCGACCAGCACCGCGACCACCGTGCGGGTGCAGGGCGGGAAGGGCGGCGACATCGTCACCACCGACGGCCCCTACGCCGAGACGAAGGAGGTGCTCACCGGCTTCTACCTGCTGGAGTGCGCCGATCTCGACGAGGCCGTGAAGGTCGCCGCGACGATCCCGGGCGCCTGGGACGGAGCCGTCGAGGTCCGCCCCGTGATCGACTTCGGGGGCTGAGATACAGCAGGCGCACGCCGCCCTCGTCCGCCTGGTGCGCGACGAGGGCCGGCGCGTGCTGGCCACCCTCGTCCGGCTGACGGGCGATCTGCAGCTCGCCGAGGACGCCGTCCAGGACGCCACCCTGCGGGCTCTGGAGGTCTGGCCGCGCGACGGCGTCCCGGCCGAACCGCGCGCCTGGCTCACGCTCACGGCGCGCCGGCGCGCGATCGACCTGCTGCGCCGCGAGGCCGTCCGGCCGGGCAAGGAGCTGCAGGTCGTGGCCTACGAACCCGAGACCCCGGAGACCATCAGGGACGACCAGCTCCGGCTGCTGTTCACCTGCTGCCATCCCGCGCTCGCCCACGAGACCCAGGTCGCGCTCGCGTTGCGCACGCTCTGCGGGCTCGATGTCCCCGAGGTCGCCGCGCTGCTCCTCGTCGGTGAGGAGACGATGGCGAAGCGCCTCACCCGCGCCCGGCAGAAGATCACGAAGGCCCGGATCCCGTACCGCGTGCCCGCCGACCACGAGCTGCCCGACCGGCTGCGCGGCGTCCTCACCACGGTCTACCTGCTGTTCACCGAGGGCGCCGACCCGATCGGCGAGACCCGCCCCGCGCTGGTCGAGGAGGCCCTGCGCCTCACCCGGCTGCTGCGCGAGCTGATGCCGGGCGAACCGCCGGTCCTGGGCCTGCTCGCCCTCGAGCTGCTCACGGACGCCCGCCGCGCCGCCCGCCGCGACCCCGGTGGCCGTCCGGTGCTCCTCGCCGACCAGGACCGCAGCCTCTGGCGGCGCGACCTGGTCGAGGAGGGCGTGCTGCTCGTCGGCGAGGGGCTACGACGCAGCCCGGACACACCCGATCCGTACGTGGTGCAGGCGGCGATCGCGGCCTGCCACGCCCTCGCGCCGACCTGGGCGGACACGGACTGGGCGGCGATCGTCTCCTGGTACGACGTGCTGCTCACGGTGGCCGGGACGCCGGTCGTCGCGCTCAACCGGGCCGCCGCGGTGGCCGAGCGGGACGGGCCGGAGGCGGGGCTCGCCGCCGTCGACGCCGTGGCCGGGCTGGAGCGCTACCCGCTCTGGCACGCCTCCCGCGCGGAGCTGCTCGGCCGGCTCGGCGACCGCGCGGGCGCCGACCAGGCCTGGGCTGCGGCGCTGGCCCTCCCCCAGGATCCGGCGCAGGCCGCCCAGCTGCGGCGGCGTCAGGACGCCACGTAGACCGCGTTCTGCGGCCGCGGCGCGGGTAGCACGTCGACCTGCGCGAACCCCGCCTCGCGGAGCGTCGCGACCGCCCGCTCACGGCCCCACATCGCGCCCAGGCCGGCACCGCGCCCGTCGAGCGAGATGGGCAGGCAGTGCAGCAGGCTGACGCCGTACGCGGCCGCCGCGACGGGGTCGCCGGCAAGGGCGTCGAGATCACCAGGGAACCCGGCGTCGACCATGACGAGGACGCCGCCGCGGACGAGCACCCGGCGGACCGCGGCGAGCGCCTCGACGGGCCGCGGCAGGTCGTGGACGACGTCGACGGCGAGCACCACGTCGTACTCGCCGCTCAGCGCCACCGCGTCCCCGACCTCGTAGGTCAGGTTGGGCAGCGGCGCCCCGGCCGCGGCGAGCGCGATCGCCTCCGGCACCACGTCGATGCCCGTGACCTGAGAGGATCCGAACTCCTGCGCCACGAGCCGGGTGGTCTGCCCGGTCCCGCAGCCGACGTCGAGCACCCGGGCACCGGCCCGCAGCCGAGCGAGGAGGCCGGGGACGGGGGCGAGGAACCCGCTCACGAACACGGCGTCGTACAGGTGCCGGCGGGGCTCACCGAGGGTCTCCCCCGCCCGCGCCGCGTAGACGCGCGGCGGGATGCCGGCGCCGTCGGCGAACCGGGCGGCGACCTCGGGGGCCATCGCGGTGAGCCGGGTGAGCATCTCGGCGGTCGGGGCGACGTTGGCCGGGCTCGCGCCGGTGAGCAGCGGCGCGTACCCGTCGGCGAAGGCGTAGTGCCCGGCCGCGTGGGTCACGATGCCGCCGGCGACGAGACAGCCGAGCCACTCCCGGACGTACCGCGGGGCCGCCCCGGCGCGGCCGGCGATCTCCGCCTCGCTCCCGGGCAGCGCCTGCAGCAGCCCGGTCCGGTGCCCGAGGGCGATCGCGGTGACCAGCACGTGCCCGAGCGTCAGGTCCGCGAGCCGCTCCGCCGGGGACTGCGCCATGCCCGGACGGTAGCGCGGATCAGGCCGGACGCTTCCCCAGACCGGCCTTGGCGACCTCGATGTGCGCGCCCTGCCGGGCCAGCTGCGCGGCGTCGTCGCCGGTCAGGTCCAGGGACGGGCCGAACGTGGCGTCGTGGGCGACCATCCGGCCGGTGAAGGTGACCAGGTCGCCGGGGCGGACC
The DNA here is from genome assembly GCF_039531635.1 of Pseudonocardia ailaonensis. Lineage (NCBI taxonomy): Bacteria > Bacillati > Actinomycetota > Actinomycetes > Pseudonocardiales > Pseudonocardiaceae > Pseudonocardia > Pseudonocardia ailaonensis. Next base: position 571,768 of record NZ_BAAAQK010000028.1, read on the forward strand.
GTGTACGGCGACTCCCCCGGCTGCACGACGAGCTCCACCCACACCCGGTCGGTCCCGGTGCCGACCCAGAAGCCCTCGTCGGCGGGGACGGACTCGACGGGCACCGACTCCGCCGTCACGGTGCGGCCGGTGTAGGCGCGCAGGTCCTCGCCCGGGAGCGGGAGCAACGCGGTGTCCCCGGCGAGCAGCCGCGCGGACACCGCGGCCGACGGCGTGCACTGGACCAGCGCGTACACGGCACCGAGCGAGAAGACGGCCGCCATGATCGCCCAGAGCCACAACGGGCTGCCGAGACGCGGACGGCGGCGGCGCATCCCGTCCACGAACCCCACCGCCTCGGGTTCAGGGGCGACGGGCTCCTGTGTCGTCATCGTGCCGACCTCCCGCCCGTCGTTCACCTGATCGGGGGTCCCCGCGCGGTGCGGGGGCCAAACCGGCAACGTCGGGACGGGCGCGGCCGACCTCCTCCACGTGACCGACACCCGTGCCACCGTCGCCGCCCAGGCCCGCGCCGTCGCCGACGCCTGGTCGCCGCCCGGTGCGCCCGAGAGCTGGTGGCTCACGGCCGCACTGCTCGCGACGATCGCCGACGACGAGGTGCTGCTCGACCTCGCCGCGGCGGTCCCGCCGGACCGGCTCCCGGCGCTGCTGCTCTCCGCGGCGGTGCGCCGGCTGGTCACCGAGCTGCCGGACGAGCCGCTGGCCAGGCACTTCCCGGTCCCCGGCGGGGCGCAGCCGCCCCGCGACCCGGGATTCGCCGCCGAGCTCGGCGCCTTCGCGAGGGCGCACCGCGACGAGCTCGCCGCCCTGTGCGCGGAGCACCGCTACCAGATGAACGAGGCCGGGCGCTGCGCCGACGTCCTGCCCGTCCTGGCCCGGATCGCGGCCGCGGACCCGCGCCCGCTCGCGCTCGTCGACCTGGGGACCGGGGCCGGCCTGGCCCTGCACTCGGACCGGTACCACTACGCGTACCGCGGGAACGAGACCTGGACAGCCGGCGATCCGGCGTCACCGGTGCAGCTGGAGTGCGAGGTCCGCAGCGGACGCCCGCCCGTCGCGCTGCCGGTGCTCGCGGACCGGGTCGGGATCGACGTCGAGCCGCTGGACCTGCGCGATCCCGGCACCCGGGCCTGGCTCGCGGCCTGCGTGCCGCCGGAGGCGGGCGCGGTCACGCGCTTCGCCGCGGCATCGGCCATCGCAGCCGCCCGGCCCGCCCGCACGGTCCGCGGCGACCTGCTCGAGGTGCTGCCCGACGTGGTCGCGTCGCTGCCGCCCGGGCCGGTGTGCGTGGTCGACACCTATGTGCACGTCTTCCTGCCGCCCGAGCGCCTCGCCCGCTTCGACACCGTGCTCGCCGGGCTCTCCGCCGACCGGGACGTGCACTGGATCTCGGTCGACCCCCTGGTCCCGCTGGGCCCGGAGGCGCACAGCACGGTGCAGGGCCTCGACGTGCCGCCGGAGTGGGTCGAGGACAACCGGCGCGGCGGGGTGTTCGGCGTGATCGGGCACGCCGCCTACCGCGACGGCACCCGCACCGCCGAGGTCCTCGGCCGCGCCCACCCGAGCGCGGCCTGGCTGGAGTGGCTGCGCTGAGTGGCCTGCGCTGAGCCGCTACTTGGCCCCGAACTCGGCCTTCACCTCGGCGCGCCACTCGGCGTAGTCCGCGCCCTGCTCCAGGCCGAGGGTGCCGATGCAGTCCCCGCAGCGCCCCACGATCCGGATGAGCGCGACCTGCCCGCAGCGGACACAGGTCTGCGGGAGCGCGGTGCTGGTGTCGTCGTCCGCCATGGGCCCAGTCTCGCACCGCGATCAGCGCCGACGAACACCGCGCTCCGGGCCGGCGGACACCGCGCTCAGCGCAGGATCAGACAGGTGGACGTCCCGTCGGCGAGCAACCGGCCCTGCTCGTCCGCGAGCTCGGCGCGGGCCAGCGCGGTCGTCCGACCGGCGTGCACGATCCAGCCCGTGGCGCGCACCGGTCCGGTGTCGACGGTCATGCGACGCAGGAACTTCACGCTGAGGTCGAGGCTCGTGTACCCGACGCCCTCGGGCAGGGTGCTGTGCACCGCGCAGCCCATCGCGGAGTCCAGCAGCGTGGCGTAGACGCCACCGTGCACGGAGCCGATCGGGTTGTAGTGGAAGAACTCCGGCTGCAGCAGGAACACCGCCCGGCCGGACTCGATGGACTCGAGCTCGAACCCCAACGTGCTCGAGATCGGCGGCGCCGGCAGCTCCCCCGCCGCCAAGGCCTGCATGACCTCGAGCCCACTGCGCCCGGCGAGGTGCGCCGCGCCGCGCGGCTCGGTGTACTGGTGCGTGCGCTCCCGCGGGGGCGCCTCCACATCCGTCATGCCCCGACCCTACCTGGATTGCGAACAGAAACCTAGGCGCTGACGGGCTGCTCCCGCCGCCGGCAGGCCTGGGCATAGGCGACCGGGGTCAGCCCGATGGCCGCGGTGAAGTCCCGGATGAAGTGCGACTGGTCGAAGTAGCCCAGCTCGGCCGCCACCTCCGCCCACGGCCGCGCCTGCTCCTCCGCCAGCCGCGCGGCCGCCTCGTGCAGCCGGTAGCGCCGCAGCACGAACTTCGGGCTCACCCCGACGTACCGGTTGAACAGCCGCTGCAGCGTGCGCGGCGCGATCCCGAACCGCGCGCAGACCTCCTCGACCTTGCCGATCTCCCGGTCCCCCAGCAGGACGGCGACGATCCGCCCGACGAGCTCGACGTTCGGGTCCGGCTCGGGCCACCGCTCCCGCAGGAAGCCCTCCATCCGGGCGATCAGCGCGTCGACGTCGAGAACAGGGCCCGGCCCGGTCAGCGACTCGGCGAGCCGGTCCGCCGCCGGCCCCCAGAGCCCCGATGCCGGCGCCGTGACCTCGGTGATCGACGAGACCGGCCGGCCGAGGAACGGCAGGAACGCCCCGGGCCGGAACTTGGTGCCGAACACCCGGCCCTCGCCCGTGTAGTCGTAGGTGAACCGCTCCCGCCCCACGCCGGCGACCGCGAGCATCCCCCGGTCCAGCACGACGTTCACACACGGCTGTGGCAGCAGCGTGACCGAGGCCCGCTTCCCGGGCGGCAGCGACCAGGTGACCACCCAGTGCCGCTCGACCAGCGCCGCGAGGTCCGGCGCGGGCGCGTACCGCTCGAGCCGGAAGTCGACGTCCCGGACGCCGAGGATGCCGTAGTCGCTGGTCGTGGACAGCGCTGCGGCGGAGGCGGAACCGGTGGAGCCGACCATGGGCCCAGTCTGCCCCCACCCCCCGACAGTGTCAGGCCCCGCGGCGGGCCATCTCCTCGAGCCGCCGGATCCGCTCCGCGATCGGCGGGTGCGTGGAGAACAACCTGGCCATGTGCTCGCCCGGCCGGAACGGACTGGCGATCATGAGGTGCGACTGCGACACGAGCTGCGGGTCCGGCGGCAGCGGCGCGAGCGCGGTGCCGCGCTCCAGCTTGTGCAGCGCGCTCGCGAGCGCGAGGGGGTCCCCGGTCAGCGCGGCACCGGAGGCGTCCGCCTGGTACTCCCGCGAGCGGCTGACCGCCATCTGCACCACGCCCGCCGCAATCGGCCCGAGCAGCGCGATCAGGACCATGGCGAACGGGTTGGGACGGTCCTCGTCGCCGCCGCCGAAGATGCCGGCGAACATCGCGATGTTCGCCAGGAAGCTGATCATCGACGCCATCGCCCCCGCGACGCAGGAGATCAGGATGTCCCGGTTGTAGACGTGCGACAGCTCGTGCCCGAGCACCGCGCGCAGCTCCCGCTCGTCGAGCAGGTCGAGCAGGCCGGTGGTGGCGCACACCGCGGCGTGGCGCGGGTTGCGGCCGGTGGCGAAGGCGTTCGGCGCGTTGGTCGGGCTGATGTAGAGCTGCGGCATCGGCTGGCGGGCGCGCTGCGACAGCTCGCGCACGATCCGGTGGAGCGCGGGCGCCTCGGCCTCGGTGACCGGGCGGGCGTGCATGGCGCGCAGCGACATCGTCGCCGAGTTGAAGTAGGCGTAGCCGTTCATGGCCAGCGCCGCGAGGACGGCCACGATCAGCCCGGTCCGGCCACCGATCAGCCCGCCGACCAGCAGCACCAGGGCGCTCATCGCGCCCAGCAGGACCGCCGTCTTCAGCCCGTTGACGTGCCCGTGCACCGCGCCTGCCTCCTCGTCCCCGTCCTCGGCCCGACAACGAGCGGGCGGGGACGGGTGTTCCGCGTCCGGACGGTATCCCGTACGGGCCTGCGGGGTGCGAGGATCTCCGACCATGACCACCGAAGTCCGCACCGCGGTCACCGACGGCGTGGCGCTGCTGACCGTGTCCAACCCCGCCCGTCGCAACGCGATGAACCTGGACCTCGCCGGCAGGCTGGTCGCCGCCGTGGACGCGGCCGTGGCCGATCCGGCCGTCGGCGCGATCGTCGTCACCGGGGAGGCACCGGCGTTCTCGGCCGGCGGCGACCTCGGGGAGCTGCAGCAGGCGGACCCGGCCCAGCTCCGGCGGATCTACTCCGGCTTCCTCGCCCTCGCGCGCTGTCCGCTGCCCACCCTCGCCGCCGTCAACGGCGCGGCGGTCGGCGCGGGCCTGAACCTGGCCCTGGCCTGCGACGTCCGGCTGGCCGGCCCCGGCGCGAAGTTCGACGTCCGGTTCATGCAGCTCGGCCTGCACCCGGGCGGCGGCTTCACCTGGATGATCGAGCGCGCGGTCGGCACCCAGGGCGCGAAGGCCATGACCCTGTTCGGCGACGTCCTGGACTCGGCCGAGGCGGAACGCGTCGGCCTCGTGTGGCGCCGCTACGACACGGACGAGGCCCTGCTCGCGGGGGCTCTCGAGCTCGCCGGACGCGCCGCCGCGGCACCCCGTGCGTTGATCGAGACGACGAAGGCCACGATGGGGGTCACCGCGGGCGCGCTCTCGCACGCCGAGGCCACCGAGATCGAGGTCCGCGCGCAGGCCGCTTCCGTACACTCGGAGGAGTTCAAGCAACGCGTCACCGCGCTCCAGGCCCGTATCGCCAAGAGGTGACGGCATCGTGACGATCGGAGGTCGTGTGACGTCCAGCAGTGGGCAAGGACACCCGGCGGCACAGCGAGTTAATCTCGTCCGGACATTTCGATTCCCGACCCGAACCGGGGAATGACCAGCACATGACCTCCAATGACACCGCCGTCGAGCCTCTCGAGCCCGAGGTCGTCACGAAGGACCGGGTGGTCATCCGGTTCGCGGGTGACTCCGGTGACGGGATGCA
>NZ_BAAAQK010000029.1:0-7531 GCF_039531635.1 Pseudonocardia ailaonensis
CGGCGGGTGCGGGCGCAGCGCCGCGGCCGTGGGTGAGCGGGGCACACCGAGGACGACCGCGGCCACCCGCTCGGGCAGCCGCCGGGGCGCGGCGGGCAGCAGGGTGCGGTGCTCGGTGCTCTCCGCGCCGGACCCGACCAGCAGCCCGGTCGCGACCGCGTCGATCCGCGCGGCCCCGGCCATCCGGACGGCGATCGGCTCGACGAGCTCGACGCCGGCCAGCCGCCGCTCCTCCAGACAGATCGAGCGGGTGGTCAGCACACCCCGGCGCACCCGCAGCGTGCCGCCCGGCTCGCGGTCGAGCCGGAAACCCGACCAGGTCTCGGCGTAGAGCAGGAACGCCACCAGCACGCCCGCGACGAGCACGCCCGCCAGCAGCGCCACGATCCGCAGCCACACCGGCACCGCGGCCAGCAGCACCCCGAGCGGGCGGTCCACCAGCGCCAGCACCAGCGTGAGGGCGGCGATGCCGAGCAGCGGCGTGGCCACGCTCAGCACGCCGTACCGCAGCCAGCGCGGGTCCAGCTCGGCGATCCGGCCGTCGGCGGGCCCGGCCTGCGGGCCGCCGGCCGAGCGCATCCGGTCCAGCAGCACCGTCCGCAGCCGGTCCGCCTCCATCCGCTCGACGGGGTGCAGCCGCAGCGTCGCCTCGCCCGCCCCGCGCTGCTGGCCGGTGCCGATCCGCAGCGAGACCAGGCCGAACGTCCGCAGCACCGGCCCGGCGGTGATGTCCACCGCGCGGACGCGCTCCAGCGCCATGCTGCGGGAACGCCGCACGAGCATGCCCGTCCGTAGCTCCACGCGCTCCGGCGTGACCCGGTAGCGCGAGCCGCGCCAGCGCAGGTAGGTCGCCAGCGTGGCGGCCGCGACCAGCGCGGCGGCCACGGCGCCGGTCCACACCGCCGCGGGCCCGGTCCACTCGGGTTCGCGGGCCGCCACGCCCAGCACGACGGTGCCGCCCACCAGGGCGGTCGTGACCGTGGCCAGCACGGCGGCGACGGGAACACCGCGACCGTCGAGGCCCGCCCAGCCCTCCTCCTCGGGCAGGAGCGGGAGATCGGCGGAGCCGCCCTCCCGTGGAGCGGGACACAGCTCGGAGGCGGGAACGCCGGGCCTCACGGCCCTCCCCCTCGTCGCCCCATTGCAAGCTCCCCCCGGCGCGTGCTCCCTGTCCGGACCCCACCATGGCGCACCCGCGGCCCGTGGGCGAGGGGCGGGGGTGGGTGACGGCCCGTTCACCCTGGTGAAGGGTTTCCGCGGTTCCGCCCCGCGGGACCCGGCCGGCGGGCATGCTCCCCCGCGTGACCGCCCCGACCCGACATGCGGAAGCCGTGCGCGCCAGGCGTTCCGAGCTCACCGGTGCCCACGCCGCGCTCGGCGGCGGGCACCGCGCCCGGCTGCGCGCGGAGCTGGCCGTCGTGCGGCTTCACGCGGAGACCGGACTCGCTGCGGTGCACCGTGATCTCCGCGCGGACTGCGCTCCCTGGCTGGTGGGGCGGCATCGCCGTCGGCTGCCGGCGGTGCTGGGTCCGACCGCCGCCCGGGTGGGGTCGGAATGGTTGGCGCACAGCGAGTCCCGGGCACTCGCGGTGATCGCCCGGGTGCACGGGCGGGCCCTGCCGGAGCAGATCGTGTGCACCCGATCACCCTCCGCGAGCCTGCCGGAGGGATCGGGTCCGAACGACGTAGCCGCTCCGTCGGGTGGTCTTGCGGTGGCGCTCCGTGGTGCGGACGCGCTGCGCCTGGCGCTCCTCCCCGCCGCCGGCGTCCCGGCGCTCGGGCTCACCGCGGCCGCCGCCCGGCCGCTGCTGCCGCTCGCGGTGGGGCTGGCGCTCGCGCTGATGCTCGGCGTCGCCTACCGGCGCCGCGAGCTGGCCGAGCGGGAGCGCTGGTCGGCCTGGGTGGAGGCGGTGCTCCGCCACGCCGGCGCCGCCGCGCGCACGGCGCTGACGGCCCGGCTGCTCGTGCTGGAGCAGGAGGCGGGCGAGCGGCTGGACGGGCTGGTCGCGGCGCGGCGGGCGGAGGTCGCGCGGGAGCTGCGCGCGCTGGCGGAGGTGGAGCGTGGCTGAGCCGGAATGGGTACCGGGAGATCCGGACGGGCCGGTGGTCCGGGTGGGCATCGGCCCTGCCGACCTGGACACGGACGGCGACGGGGTGGCGGACACGGTCGCCGTGGCCGAGGGGCCGGATCTCCTGCTGCACACCGACCTCGACGGCGACGGGCTGGCCGACCGGGTGCTGCGGCTGGGCCCGGCGTCGTTCGATCGGGGTACCGACGACGCTGTGGCCGGCCCGGGGACAGGGGTCGTCTGGTGGGCGCCCTGGACCTGGTTCTCGGCCTGAGGACCTCCGGGACGTTAGGTTGGGCCGGTGTTCGCCGACCCCTACGCCCCGGACCCCGTGGAGGCGGTCGATCCCGCGTTCCGCGCCCTGCCGCTCGCGGCCCTCGCCGGGGCCGCGCTGAGCCGGGCGATGCTGCTCGGCGCCCAGCACGCGGACCTGCGCGTGGGACGCACCGTCTCGCAGCGGATCACGCTGCGGGACGGCGCGGTCACCGGCGTCTCGGACTCCGCGGTGACCGGGCTGTCGGTCCGGGTGCTGGTCGACGGCGTGTGGGGTTTCGCCTCGCAGGTGGAGATGAGCGTCCAGGCGGCGTCGGCCGCGGCGGAGCGGGCCGTCGAGGTGGCGCGGACCCTCGCGCCGGTCGCCCGGGAGCGCGTCGAGCGGGCGGACGAGCCGGTGTACCCGTCCGAGGTGTGGGTGTCCGCCTTCGAGATCGACCCGTTCACCGTGCCCACCCGGGACAAGGTCGAGCTGCTCACGGACTGGTCGCAGCGGCTGCTGGCGGCCGACGGTGTGGACCACGTCGAGGCGCACGTGACGCAGGTCCGCGAGTGCGTCTTCTACTCCGACCTCGCCGGCACCACCACGATGCAGCAGCGCATCCGGATCGACCCCGAGCTCACCGCCACCACCGTCGACGCGGCGGCGGGCGCGTTCGAGTCCATGCGCACCCTCGCCCCGCCCGCCGGGCGCGGCTGGGAGTACCTCACCGGGCAGGTGCGGACAGGGCAGGCGCACGACTGGGACGCGGAGCTCGCCGAGCTGCCGAAGCTGTTGGCGGAGAAGACGAAGGCGCCCTCGGTCGAGCCCGGCGCCTACGACCTGGTGATCGACCCGACCAACCTGTGGCTCACCATCCACGAGTCCGTCGGCCACGCCACCGAGTACGACCGTGCCATCGGCTACGAGGCCGCCTACGCCGGCGGCTCCTTCGCCACGCCGGACAAGCTCGGCACGCTGCGCTACGGCTCCGAGCTGATGCACGTCACCGGCGACCGGACGGTCCCGCACGGCCTCGCCACCGTCGGTTTCGACGACGACGGCGTGGCCACCCAGGAATGGGACCTGGTGCGGGCGGGGACGCTGGTCGGCTACCAGCTCGACCGGACCTTCGCCCCGCGGCTGGGCCTCGAGCGCTCCAACGGCTGCGCCTACGCGGACTCGCCGCACAGCATCCCGTTGCAGCGCATGGCGAACGTGTCGCTGCAGCCGGACCCGGTGCGGGACACCAGCACCGAGGAGCTGATCGGGCAGGTGGAGCGCGGGATCTACGTCGTCGGGGACCGGTCGTGGTCGATCGACATGCAGCGCTACAACTTCCAGTTCACCGGGCAGCGCTTCCACCGCATCGAGAACGGGAGGCTCGCCGGCCAGCTCCGCGACGTCGCCTACCAGGCCACCACCACGGACTTCTGGGGCGCGCTCGCCGGGATCGGCGGGCCGTCGACCTGGCGGCTCGGTGGGGCGATGAACTGCGGTAAGGCCCAGCCGGGGCAGATCGCCCCGGTGAGCCACGGGTGCCCGAGTGCACTGTTCCGCGGGATCTCGGTCCTCAACACAGCGGAGGAGGGCGCGTGAACCCCCAGGAGATCGTCGAGCGGACCCTCTCCGCCGCAACGGGCCTGGCGGGCTGCGCGGTGATCGTCTCGGAGACCAGCGAGGCGGTGCTGCGCTGGGCCAACTCCACGATGACCACCAACGGGCACACCACCTCGTCCCGAGTCACGGTCGTCGCCGTCGTCGACCTGCCGGACGGGGTCGCGGCCGGCACGGTCAGCCTCGGCGAGGCCGTCACGGATCCGCCGGTGCTCGCGGACCTGGTCGCCGCCGCCGAACGCAGCGCGCGCGACGCCGGCCCGTCGAAGGACGCCTCGCCGCTACCGGAGGCCGGGGAGGCGGACCCGGGGTGGGCCGAGCCCGGCGCCGCCACCTCGATCGCGGTGTACTCCGACCTCGCCACCGGGCTGGCCGAGGTGCTCGCGGGACCGTTGCGCCACTTCGGGTTCGCCAGCCACTCGCTCACCACGACCTGGCTGGGCACGTCCACCGGCGTCCGGCACCGGTGGGTGCAGCCCACCGGATCCGTCGAGCTCAACGTGAAGGACGCGGCGTCCTCGGCCTGGACCGGCACCGCCACCACGGACTTCACGGACGTCGACGTGGTCGCCCTCGCCGCCGAGGCGGAGGCCCGGTTGGCCTGGGGCGCACGGAAGGTGACCCTCGACCCCGGCCGCTACGAGACCGTCATGCCGCCCTCGGCGGTGGCGGACATGCTCGTCTACGCGTCGTGGTCGATGGAGGGCCGCGCGGCGCAGGAGGGCCGCAGCGCGTTCAGCGGCAAGGTCGGCGAGCGGCTCACCGACCTGCCGCTCACGCTCTACTCCGATCCGGCCGAGCCGGGGTGCGAGTACGAGCCGGTGGTGATCGCCGGCGGCGGTACGTCGGTGTTCGACAACGGCGCCCCCACCCGTCGGGTCGACTGGGTGCGCGAGGGCGCGATGCACGAGCTGCAGTACACCCGCGCGGAGGCGGCCGAGTTCGGCACCACCTTCACCCCGGCCGGGGACAACCTGGTGCTGACGGGCGGGTCGGCGGCGTCCACACAGGACCTGGTGGCGCGCACCGGACGCGGCCTGTTGCTGACGTGCCTGTGGTACATCCGCGAGGTCGATCCCGCGACGCTGCTGCTCACCGGGCTGACCCGGGACGGCGTCTACCTCGTCGAGGACGGCGAGGTGGTCGCGGAGGTCGACCACAACTTCCGCTTCAACTACTCGCCGCTGGACATGCTGCGCCGCACCACTGAGGTGGGCGCGACCGCGCCGGCGCTGCCGCGGGAGTGGAAGGACTGGTTCACCCGGTCCCGGATGCCCGCGATGCGGATCCCGGACTTCAGGATGAGCTCGGTGAGCCTGGGGAAGTGATCAGGCCGCGCAGCCGCGCCACCAGGTCGTCCACGCCGACGTCCCCGGTCAGCGGCGCGCCGGTGAGGGTGCGCAGGTAGAGGCCGTCGCCCACGAGCTGGACCAGCCAGGCGAGCACCGGATCGTCGATCTCGGAGCGCAGGGCGGCGAGGCCGTTCGCGTCGACCGCGGCGAGGGACTCGCGGGCCGCCTCACCGTTGGTGCTGCCGTCGGCGATCCGCAGGGTCGCGAGGTAGGTGCGGGTGAGCCCGACCGGTGAGCTCGCGCCGGGCACCGAGGTGAGCAGGTAGTAGGCGGCGGCTCCGCGCCCGTCCTCACGCATGAGGGCGATGTCCGCGGCGCTGCGCTCCCGCAGCCGCCCGAGCAGGCCCTCGACCAGGGCCTCCTTCGACCCGAAGTGGTAGAGCAGCCCGCCCTTGGACACCTCGGCCGAGGCGGCCACGGCGTCGAGGGTCGCGCCCGCCGGACCCTGCTCGATCAGCAGGGTCTCGTAGGCGTCCAGGACCCGGTCGCGCGCGCCCTGCGGCTGTCTCGGCACGCGCGCAGCCTACGAGAGCCCCTCGGTGGGTGCTGCGTGGCACGAGGCCTGAGCTGCGGTGAGAGGACTCACCCTCGTCCTCCGGGGCTGTCTACTGTACCGTCTGGACGGTAAACAAAAGTACCGTCTGGACGGTACAGCGACGACCCCGAGGCATTCCCGTGACCACCCTCCTCCCCGCCCCTTCCCGCGCCCTGCCGGAGCGCGCCGGCCTGCGCGCCTGGCTCGCCCTCGCGGTCCTCTTCCTGCCGACGCTGCTCGTGGCGATCGACAACACGGTGCTCGGTTTCGCCCTGCCCGCGATCAGCCGCGCGCTGCGCCCGGAGGCGACGACGCTGCTCTGGATCGTCGACGCCTACCCGCTGGTCCTGGCCGGGCTGTTGATCACCATGGGCACGCTCGGGGACCGGATCGGCCGGCGTCGGCTGCTGATGATCGGCGTCGTCGGGTTCGGCCTGGTGTCGGCCGCCGCCGCTTTCGCGACGGACGGGGCCCACCTCGTCGCCGCCCGTGCGGCCCTGGGGTTCTTCGGCGCCATGCTCATGCCCGCGGTGCTCGCGATCCTGCGCGGGCTGTTCGCCGACCGCACCCAGCGCCGCCTCGCCCTCGCGATCTGGGCGACGGCGTTCGCCGCGGGTGCGGCGCTCGGCCCGGTGGTCGGGGGCCTGCTGTTGCAGCATTTCTGGTGGGGCTCGGTGTTCCTGCTCAACGTGCCGGTGATGGTGCTGCTGCTCGTCGCCGTCCCATTGCTGGTGCCGGAGTCGCGGATGGCGGCGCCCGGGCGGCTCGACCTGCTCGGCGTCGCGCTGTCGCTGGCCGCGGCGGTGCCCGGCGTGCTCGCGATCAAGCTCCTCGGCGAGCACGGGGTCTCCCTCGCCTCGACGGGCTCGGCGGTCGTCGCCGTGGTCGCCGGGGTGCTGTTCGTCCGCCGCTGCCGGTCGCTCGTCCGGGCGGGCCGTGAGCCGCTGATCGATCTCCGGCTCTTCGCCCGGCCGGTGCTGCGGTTGTCGGTGCTGGCCAACGCGTCGACCATGTTCGCGTTCACCGGCCTGCTGTTCTTCTCGGCGCAGTACCTGCAGCTCGTGCTCGGGCGCTCGCCGATGCAGGCGGGGCTGGTGCTGGTGCCGGGCATGATCGCGACGGTCGTCGCGGGACTCGGGGCGGCCCGGCTCGCCCGGCGTTTCCCGGTCCGGGTGCTGGTGCCGGTGGGGCTCGGCCTCGCCGCGGCCGGGTACGTGCTGTGCACGCAGCTCGGGGTCGGCTCCGCGGACACGCTTCTGCTCGTCGCAACGGTGCTGATCGGCGCCGGCATCGGCCTCTCCGAGACGGTGACGAACGACGCGATCCTCGCCGCCGCCCCCGCCGACCGGGCCGGCGCCGCCTCCGCGGTGTCCGAGACGGCCTACGAGCTGGGCGCGGTGCTGGGCACGGCGATCCTGGGCAGCGTCCTGGGCGGGGTTTACCGCGCGACCGTGGACGGGGCCGTCGCCCCGGCCGGTTCCGCGCCGGCGGAGACCCTCGGCGGCGCGGTCGACACCGCCGCCGCCCTCCCGCCGGAGTCCGCGGTCCCCCTCCTGACCTCGGCCCGCGAAGCCTTCACGCTCGGCGTCGACATCACCGCCGCCGTCGGCGCCGTCACCCTGATCCTGGTCGCCCTCACCGTGATCCGCGGCCTCCGCCCCGCCCGAACCTGATCCACCCCCACCGACCCCAACCCGCGAGTCGG
>NZ_BAAAQK010000029.1:7591-129941 GCF_039531635.1 Pseudonocardia ailaonensis
ACACACGTTCACGACGTCGTCGTCAGCGTGTGTTTCGGCCTACGAAAAGTGCCGACTCGCGGGGGGTTGGTCGGTGAGGGCGGTGGTGAGGCGGGTGGCGAGGGATCTCAGGGCGGTGCGGACCTCGTCGGGGTGCCTCACCGTGAAGTCCCAGGGGAGGCTCGCGAGGGCTCTCGCCATGCCGTCGGGGTCCTCGGCCCTGGTGCGCAGGAGGGTGCCTTCGGGGTGGGGTTCGAGGGTGGCGAGCCAGGCGGGCCAGTGGTGGGCGACCTCGTCGAGCGGTGCCCTGACCAGGACCTCCACCTCGAGGCGGTAGGGGACCTCGGCGAGGCCGGCGATCACGTGGGCGACGGGGTCGAAACCCGGTGGCGCAGCGACGAAGCCCTCGCCGGACGCGACCGCGCGGGTGACGCGGTCGAGGCGGAAGGTGCGCAGGCCGCCGCGGCGGTGGTCGTGGCCCGTGACGTACCAGCGGCCCGCGTGGAAGACCAGGCCGTACGGGTCGAGCGCCCGCTCGCTCACCTCGCCCCGCCACGACCGGTACCCCAGCTCGACGCGCCGGTGGTCGCGCACCGCCTCGCCCAGGACGAGCAGGACGTCGGCATCCGGGGCCGCGCCGGTGCGCGGGGCGGTGGTGAAGCCGAGGGTGGCGGCGACCGCGGTGACCCGGTCACGCACCGCTGCCGGCAGCACGCGTTCGACCTTGGCCCGCGCGCTCGCGACGGCCGGGGCGGCGGCGTGCATCCCGGTGCGCTCGGCGGCGAGCAGCCCCAGCACGACGGCGACGGCCTCGTCCCCGGTCAGCATCAGCGGCGGCAGCTTGTACCCGGGCATCAGCCGGTACCCGCCGTACCGGCCGCGGGTCGCGGCGACCGGCACGCCGAGCCCGTCGAGGGTGGCGACGTGCCGGCGCACGGTCCGGACGTCCACCTCCAGGCGCTCCGCGAGCTCCGGGCCGGTCAGCCCGGGGCGGGCCTGCAACAGCTCCAGGAGGGCGAGGACGCGACCGGCCGACATCTCGTCAGTAAAACAGGACCGGATCCGCCCTGTATCGGCCCTACGGTCTGCTCATGACGACATTCGTGCTGGTCCCGGGGTTCTGGTTGGGTGCGTGGGCGTGGGACGAGGTGGCCACGGAGCTGCGCGCCGCCGGTCACGAGGTGCACGCCGTCGAGCTCGGTGCGGATGCGTCGGAAACCGCGGAGTCCCACGTCGACGACGTGCTGGAGGTGCTCGGGAAGGTCGGTCCGGCGGTGCTCGTGGGGCACAGCGGCGGCGGGCCGGTGGGTGTGGCGGCGGCCGAGCGGGCGCGGGAGCTCGTGGAGCACCTCGTGTTCGTGGACACGGGGGTGCTGCCGGACGGGATGGCGCAGATCGAGTTCACCGATCCGGAGGCGCAGGCCGCCACCCGCGCGGACCTCGCCGCCCACGACGGGTTCCAGCCGATGCCGGGTCGCGCGCGCCTCGCGGGCACCGACGGCCTCGACGACCGGCTGCTGGAGAGCATCCGCGCGCGCTCGCGCCCCGAGCCCGCCGGCGTGATCACGACCGGGATCCGCCGCGGCACACCGGATCCGACGCTGCCGAAGACCGTGATCACCTGCACCTTCACCGAGGCGCAGGCCCGCGGGCTCATCGACGCCGGCCTGCCCGGCTTCGCCGAGATGGGCGGCGCGGAGTGGTCCTTCGTGGCGCTGCCGACGGGCCACTGGCCCATGTTCTCCGAGCCGGTGCGCCTCGCGGAGCTGCTCGCCGGCCTGCGGTGATCCACCCGATCGGCACGTCAGGGCTGCGCCGGTCGCGCGGGGGTGGCGGCCGGAAGGATCAGTGGGGGCCGGCCGCGCTGCGAGTCGGCCTCATCGCACCGCCGTCCCCGCTGCGGCGCGCCGGATGATCCTCCCGAGCGGCACTGTGGTGTGCCGCCCGGCGCGCTCCGGCAGTCCTCGGAACGATCAACCGCGGATGATCGTGGCGAGCGTGCCGGCGTCGCGGTGTGGCCCGCGCTGGTGTGACGGCCGGCCGGATCACTGCAGCTGGATCATCGGGTGATCTTTCCGGGGATGGCGGCCCGTTGCTGCTCACAGCGCTGGTGTGACTGCCGGTCGATGATCGTCGTCGGAGTGACTCCTCTGCGGGGAAGGCAGCGCTGGTGTCGCACTCGGTTGGATCATGCGCGGGTGATCCTTTCGAGGGGTACGTCCGCGCGGTGGGTGGCGCGCTGGTGTGACAGCCGGATGGATCCCTGGAGGACTGCTCTCACGGCGAGTGACCGGATCAGCCGTTCGGCGCATCCGGTCACCGGACCGGGCCGTCGCCCGGCGCGTCGGCGGTGCCGCGGCGTACCCGGGCGGGACGATGGGCGTTGAACCCCGAGTTGCCGGAGTTCTTCCAGATGTGCAGCCCGCCCGCGCCGCCGACGCCGCGGAAGGGCTGCGAGGAGGTCGGATGTCGTCCCTGGACGCCGTGAGCGCGTACACCCTGGCCGTCGGTGACGAGGAGGGCCCGGCCGACGTGCAGGTGTTCAGCACGGCGGACGCGGCGTGGCAGGCCCTGGACACGGACATCCGCGACCGTTGCGGGATGCGCCCGCGTCCGCGCCGGGTGATCGACGCCGATGCCGCCGCCCGGCTCGCGGACGCCTGGCGCGCGGCCGATCCGGAGCGGCGCTACTGGCAGGTGACCGCACACCGGCTCCCCATCCTGCTCCCGGCGGTCGCCCACCGGACGGCTCGGCGTCCGGCGCCGGTGCACGAGCGGCCCCGCGGGATCCTGCGCAGCGCTTAAAACGTATTCGAGAATACCTACTTACGTATCTCGGATTCGTAAAGACAACCGGACGACGTCACGGCGCTGTCATACCGCCGTCTCCGGCCGGACCCACGGGGACCCGCACCGGAGCCGGACGGCCGCCCGAATCATTCGGGAATCCGGTGGTGAGAGCTGTGGCGCAGCTATCTGTATCGATTCCATGATCGGTGTTGTGAGTCAATCGACAGCTCACGCCCATGTGTAGAGGGCGCCACGGCCGGTAACCTCCGTAGCTATCTTTCCCCGTTACAACCTCGTCCCGACCAGGCGAGGTTGTTCCAGCATTTCCGCGGGCCGGTTGACGGGGGCCGGCCGGGCAGGAGACACGCATGACCGCAGCGACCGTTCCCGGGATCGACGATGCGCCCACGACCAATGCGCGCCTGCTGTCGTGGGTGCGTGAGATCGCCGAGCTGACCCAGCCGGACGCGGTCGTGTGGGCGGACGGTTCCGACGCCGAGTGGGACCGGCTCACGACCGAGCTGGTCGCGGGGGGCACCTTCCGCAAGCTGGACGAGAAGAAGAAGCCGAACAGCTTCTACGCCGTCTCCGACCCGGACGACGTCGCGCGCGTCGAGGAGCGGACCTTCATCTGCTCCGCCACCGAGGAGGGCGCCGGCCCGACCAACAACTGGGCCGACCCGACCGAGATGCGGGCCACGCTGAACCCGCTGTTCACCGGCTCCATGCGCGGTCGCACCATGTACGTCGTGCCCTTCTGCATGGGCCCGCTGGACGCCGAGCACCCGATGCTGGGCATCGAGATCACCGACTCCGCGTACGTCGTGGTGTCGATGAAGATCATGACGCGCATGGGTGCGTCGGTCCTGCCGCTGCTGGACGGCCCGGCCGGCGACAAGGCCGTTCTCGCGGTGCACTCGGTCGGTGCGCCCCTCGCGGACGGCCAGGCGGACGTGCCGTGGCCGTGCAACGAGACCAAGTACATCGTCCACTACCCGGAGACCCGGGAGATCTGGAGCTACGGCTCCGGCTACGGCGGCAACGCGCTGCTGGGCAAGAAGTGCTACGCGTTGCGGATCGCCTCCGCCATCGCGCACGACGAGGGCTGGCTCGCCGAGCACATGCTGATCCTCAAGCTGATCAGCCCGGAGGACAAGGCGTACTACGTCGCGGCGGCCTTCCCGTCCGCCTGCGGCAAGACCAACCTCGCGATGCTGCAGCCGACCATCCCGGGCTGGCGCGCCGAGACCGTCGGCGACGACATCGCCTGGATGCGCTTCGGCGAGGACGGCCGGCTCTACGCCGTCAACCCCGAGTTCGGCTTCTTCGGCGTCGCGCCGGGCACCAACTCGAAGTCGAACCCGAACGCGATGCACACGATCAACGCGGGCAACGCGATCTTCACCAACGTCGCGCTGACGGACGACAACGACATCTGGTGGGAGGACCTGGAGGGCGACCCCCAGCACCTCATCGACTGGAAGGGCAACGACTGGACCCCGGAGTCGGGGACCCCGGCCGCGCACCCGAACGCCCGCTACACCGTGCCGATCTCCCAGTGCCCGGTCGTGGCACCCGAGTGGCAGGACCCGAACGGCGTGCCGATCTCGGCGATCCTGTTCGGCGGCCGCCGCAAGACCACGGTCCCGCTGGTGTCCGAGGCCCGCGACTGGCAGCACGGCACCTTCCTCGGCGCCACCATGTCGAGCGAGAAGACGGCCGCCGCGGCCGGTGGCCTCGGCCAGGTCCGCCGCGACCCGATGGCGATGCTGCCCTTCCTCGGCTACAACGTCGGCGACTACTTCCAGCACTGGGTGAACGTCGGCAAGGGCGCGTCGGCCGACAAGCTGCCGTCGATCTTCTACGTCAACTGGTTCCGCCGCGGCGCCGACGGTCGCTTCCTGTGGCCCGGGTTCGGCGAGAACAGCCGCGTCCTGAAGTGGGTCATCGAGCGGATCGAGGGCAAGGCGGCCGCCGTCGAGACCCCGATCGGCTACGTGCCCACCCCGGACCAGATGGATCTCGACGGCGTCGAGGCCACCCCCGAGGACGTCGCCGAGGCCCTACGGGTCGACGTCGAGGAGTGGAAGGCCGAGATCCCGCTGATCGAGGAGTGGTTCGACAAGGTCGGCGAGAAGCTGCCCACGTCGATGCGCGACGAGCTGGAGAACCTGAAGCAGCGCCTGGGCGCCTGACGCCCGCGCCCCGCTGACCTGCGGCCCGCCGTCCCCCACCGGGGACGGCGGGCCGCCGGTCGTTCGGGGCCGGTGCTCCACCCGGACAACTCCCCGCCGCGGACCTACCATTCCGCCAGCCGATCGTCGTCGATCACCTTCGGGGGAGGGGTCATGGCCGACCCGTCGTCGGGTTCCGGGTTCCGCTGGAGCGCCTGGAACCTGCTGTTGCTCATCCCGCTGCTGATGCTCGTCACGCCCTGGTTCAACACACGGAACCCGGTCCTGTGGGGGATGCCGTTCTTCTACTGGTCCCAGTTCCTGTGGGTGCCGGTCGGTGTCGTCTGCGTGGCGATCGTCTACGTGAGGACGAAGGGCGGCGGGGTTCCGCTGCCGGACGCCGATCCCCGCGTCGACGACCTCGACGAGGGGGCCCACCGGTGATCCGCTGGACCGAGCTGATCGTCTTCGCCGTCCTGTTCCTGCTGGTCACGGTGCTGGGCTTCCTCGCGGCGCGCTGGCAGAAAGGCGGGGACCTCAACCATCTCGACGAGTGGGGGCTGGGCGGGCGCAAGTTCGGCGCCTGGATCACGTGGTTCCTCGTCGGCGGTGACCTCTACACGGCGTACACCTTCGTCGCGGTGCCGGCGCTGATGTTCGGCGCGGGCGCGCTCGGCTTCTACGCGCTGCCCTACACCGTGGTGCTGTACCCGATCGTCTTCCTGCCGGTGCTGCGGCTGTGGTCGGTCTCCCGCGTGCACGGCTACGTCACGCCGGCGGACTTCGTGCGCGGCCGCTACGGCAGCTCGCTGCTGGCGTTCATCGTGGCCGTCACCGGGATCGTCGCGACCATGCCGTACATCGCGCTCCAGCTCGTCGGGCTCGAGTCGGTGCTGCGGACCATGGGGCTCAACGGGTCCGGCATCGCCGGGCATCTCCCGCTGCTGATCGCCTTCGTCATCCTGGCGCTCTACACGTACCAGTCGGGGCTGCGCGCGCCGGCGCTCATCGCGTTCGTCAAGGACATCCTGATCTACCTGGTGATCATCGTCGCGGTGATCTACCTGCCCGCGAAGTTCGGCGGCTGGTCCGCGATCTTCGGTGCGGCGGAACAGAAGATGGCCACCCCGAACCCGACGACGGGGGCGCCGACGGGCTCGATCTTCCTGACCGCCAACAACCAGCTGCAGTACATCACCCTCGCGCTCGGCTCGGCGCTCGCGCTGTTCCTCTACCCCCACTCGTTGACGGGGGTGCTCGCGAGCCGCGGCCGGGACGTGCTGAAGCGCAACATGATCGCGCTGCCGGCGTACTCGTTCCTGCTGGGGCTGCTCGCGCTGCTGGGGTTCGTCGCCATCGCGGCGGGCTCCACGCCGATCACCAACGCGGCCACCGGGCGCCCGGACACCAACACGATCATCCCGGTGCTCTTCGGGGACCAGTTCTCGAGCTGGTTCGCGGGCATCGCCTTCGCGGCCGTGGGCATCGGGGCGCTGGTGCCGGCGGCGATCATGTCCATCGCGGCCGCCAACCTGTGGACGCGCAACATCTACAAGGAGTACCTGCACCGCGGCGCGACCCCGCACCAGGAGGCGCGGCAGGCCAAGCTCGCGTCGCTGATCGTGAAGTTCGGCGCGGTGGCCTTCGTGCTGTTCGTCGACCCGCAGTTCTCCATCGACCTGCAGCTCATCGGCGGCGTGATCATCCTGCAGACGCTGCCGGCCGTCGCCATCGCGCTCTACACGCGCTGGCTGCACCGGTGGGCGCTGGTGGCGGGCTGGGTCGTGGGCATGGCGTACGGCATGTACCTGCTGTACCTGATCCCGAACCCGGCGGCGGCCAAGTCGCACTTCGGCGGCTCCGCGCTCACGCTGGACAAGCTGACGGTCTTCGGCTGGCACCCGTTCGCGGGCTCCACGGTGCAGATCTACGTCGGCTTCGTGGCGCTGGTGGTCAACCTCGTGATCGCGGTGGTCGTCTCCGTGGTGCTGCGGGCGATGAAGGTCGGCCAGGGCACGGACGAGACGAGCGGCGCGGACTACCACGCGGACGAGGGCTCGGAGCGACTTCGCCCGGTCGCGGACGTGGCGGTGCACTGATCACCCACCGTCGTCGGGAGGGCCCGGCCGGGTGGTGTCCGGCCGGGCCCTCCCTCTGCGACGGAGGCGGCCGTCACCCCGTCGTGGCGGGAACGGACGCTCTCGGTCACCGTTCGTCGCCTTCCTGTTGCCGTGTCGCCCGTCCGGGGTGGAACATCGGGTGTGCGCGACCGATACATCCGGTGACCGTCAGATCGGGAGCGGCGGCCGGATGGAGGTGACTCGCTGATGCTCGACCTCGGACGCGCTGCTGCCTCCGAGCCCGACGGAGACGATCTCCTCGGGTTCGTGGAGCGGCTGGCCGAGCAGGCGGATCCCGCCTCGCTGGCCACGATCCGCGACCGCATCGAGGCCGCGGCCCCACCCGCCGGCCTGCGGTTGCTCGCGGAGGCTCTGGCCGACGCCGCGGCCGACCCGGATCCGGCGGAAACCGGTGTGCCGCAGCAGCGCGCCGTGCCGTCGCCGGTGCCCGAGGCCGTCGCCGGGGCCCTGCGCGAGGGCGCGTTCGTGGTGCTCGAGGGCGCCGACACCGCCGAGGTCGCCGCCGTGGCGGAGGGGCTCGCGGCCGAGGGTCTGCGCGTGGTCGTCACCGCCGCGGACGCGGCCCGGCTCGACGAGCTCGCCGCCCCCGCCCTGCTGCCCTCCCCGCTCACCGCGGCCGAACAGCGCGAGCTCCGGCTGCTGCTCGCCACCGCCACGCCCGCCCGCCGGGCGCGCGCCGGCCAGGACATCCCGCCGCCGCTCGCGCTCCCGCCGTCCACCGAGGTCAGGGCGCTGTGCGAGCGGGCCGCGGGCACGCCCGCGCCGGACGCGGCACTGCTCGACGTGGTCCTCGCCCGGTTGGACGAGGGCCGGCTGGCCTCGCTCGCCGCCGTGGCCGCCGAGGTCCGGGAGGCCCTCGCCGCGCTGTCGCGGCCGTGGCAGTGGCGGCTGCTCGACGGTCTCGTCCTGCTGCTCAAACGGGCGGCGGTGGACAGCCTGCTCGCCGACTCGGCCCAGGCCCTCGCCGTCGCCGACCGGTCCCGCGACCTCCCGTCCGTCACCGTCGGGGGGCCGCTGCCCGGGTGGGCGGAGGACGCGCTCGAGGAGTACCTCGCCTACCTCGACGGCGGTGGCCGCAGCCGGCGGCGCTTCCGCAGCGCCGTGCAGCGGGACGTCGAGCCCGTGCTGGAGGTCCTGCGGGTCGGCGGCGAGGTGCCGCGGGACTCCACCGCGGTGCTCGCCGCGCTGCGCCACCTCGAGCTGGCGCGCCGGCTCACCTCGGTCGACCGGGGCTGCCGGATCCTCGGCATCCCGACCCCGGACGACGTCGGGGACCTGCGGGCGCTGGTCGGCGGGTTGACGGAGATCGACGCGGCGGCGACCGCGGTCGCCCAGCTGCGGCACGACGTCCTGTTCCTGCACGCCGGATCGCCGATCTCGGTGCCGGACCTGCGGACCGCCCGCGAGATCGCGGACACCGTCGCGGTGGTGGCCGCGAAGGGCACCGCCGCCGAGGCCGTGCGCCGGCTCGACGAGATCACCGCCGGCCTGGTGAGCGACGGTCCGGTCGACGCCTACGCCCCCGAGCACGAGGCCGTCGTCGCGGCCCTGCGGAGCCGGGACGGGGAGGCCTACGCCGCCGCGGTCGGAGGGTTGGTCGCGGCGCGCCGCGAGCAGGAGGACCAGCTCCGGTGCGACGAGCTGCTGCTCCGGCTGGCCGCGGGCGACCCGGCCCAGGCCGAGGCCTGGGAGGCGGGGGAGCCCGGATCGGTCCGGGTCGCGGCCCTCGACACCGTGCTGGACCCGCTGCCCGCGGCCGACCTGGTGGACGTCGTGGTGCTGCTCGGGGCGGAGGAGCTCGGCGTGGAGCGGCTGCTGGTCGCGGCCGCCGCACCCCGGCTGGTGGCCGTCAGCGGGCGGGGTGCCCGCCCCGCGACGGGGGTGGCGACCCTGCTCGGGGTGCTGGAGCAGGCCGCGGCGCCGGTGATCCGGTCGGGGCGTGCGGTGCCGCGGACGCCGGCGCGGGTCGTGGCGCTGCCCGCGGCGCGGCGGCCCGAGGTGGTCTCGCGGCAGCAGGCGGGGGCGTAGGCCGGGCACACGGACGGTGCGCGCGTCGGTGCGTGCGGTCGGGTGGTGACCTCGGGGACGGAGAGCTCAGCCGGCCGCGAGGACGGCCGAGCGGATGCGGCCCAGGAGGACGAAGGGATCGTCCGCCGCGGGTTCCTGCCGCTCCCATCGCCCGCCGTCCACGGTCGGGATGTGGAGCACCCAGCGGCCCGTGTCGCCGTCCTCGCGCAGCTGCGCGAGCGGAGTCGAGGACCAGACCGCGCCCAGCTCGGGGAACACCGGCGGCCGGCGGTCCAGGATGGTCACGGTGCCGCCGACCGTCGTGTAGGCGATCCGGCGGCGGCCCCGCGCATCCTGCGGGACGCACTCCGCACACCAGTCGGACAAACGGGTACGGAACTCCTCGGTCACCGCCATGCCCGCAGATGATGACGGCCCCCGCGTGCCCACGGAAGACCCCTTCCCCGCCGGTACGGTCGAGCGCATGGGAGAGCACGCGATCAGCCGGTTCGGCCACGTGGACCTGGAGGACATGCCCGAGGACCTGCGGGAACGGATCGGGGCGATCGCCGAGAAGTCCGGCTTCGTGCCCAACGTGTTCCTCGCGCTGGCCCGCCGCCCGCGCGAGCTGCGCGCCTTCCTGGACTACCACGACGCCCTCATGGACTCCGGCGACGGGCTGAGCAAGGCGGAGCGCGAGCTGATCGTGGTCGCCACGTCCGCGGCGAACCACTGCACCTACTGCGTGGTGGCGCACGGCGCGATCCTGCGCGTGCGGGCGAAGGACGCCGAGATCGCCGACCGGGTGTCCACCAACCCCTACGCCGTGGAGCTGAGCCCGCGGGAGCGGGCGATCGTGGACCTCGCCCTGCTGATCGCGGCGGACTCCGCGGCGCTCACGGAGGCGGAGCTGGACGACGCGCGGGCGGCGGGGTTGTCGGAGGACGAGATCTGGGACGTCGGCGCGATCACCGCGCTGTTCGCCCTCTCCAACCGCATGGCCCACCTGACGGCGCTGAGCCCCAATCCCGAGTTCTTCCTGATGGGCCGCCTCCCCCGCTGACGGCCCTACTCGCAGCCGATGCCGTCGTGGTCGGCGTCGAGGGCGTAGATGTCCTTGCCGACGACGCGGACCGGTCCCTTGACGTACGACGGGCCGTTGCCCTTCCCGCCGGCGCAGTCGACGTCGGAGTCGATCGGGACGCAGGGGGTGTAGTTCGGGTCGCAGCCCGAGCCCTGCGACTGCACCTGAGCCCGCGCGGGCGCGGCGGCCGGGGCCGCGGCGGGCGCGGCGGCGGGCGCCGGCCTGGTGGTGGTCGCGCGCGTGGTGGTGGTCCGGGTGGCGGCGGGAGCCTGCGCGACCACCGCGGGCGGCTGCGTGACGACGACCGGCGGCGCGGTCGTGGTGGTGGCGGTGGTGGTCGCTGCCGCGGACGTGCTCGTGGGCACGCTCCGGACCGGCGCGGACGCCAGCGAGACGGGCTCGGACGGGGTGGAGCAGCCGGCCAGCGCGGCGAGGGCGAGCAGGGCGGCGACGGCGCCGATCCTGCCGGGGAGCGTTCGGGTCACGTCCGATGTGTCGGTCGTCCGGTTCGGACCGCAACGGTCCCGCGCCCGTGATCGTCAAGAGTGGTGAGCAGTGGCCGTTGCGGCCCGGGTGGTTGGGCGCGACGGAGGCCGGGAACCCGGACATACCCCTCGCGCGTTGAGCAGGGGAACGCCGAGACGGAGGAATCGCCATGGCGGGAATGTTCAAGAAGCTGGGTGCGCTGGCGGTGGCGGCCGAAGGGGCGCGCCGGTACGCGCAGAAGAACCCGGACAAGGCCGGGAAGCTGCTCGACCAGGCCGCCCAGTTCGTCGACAAGCAGACGAAGGGGAAGTACTCCGGGCAGATCCGGGGCGCGACGCAGAAGGCCAAGGGTGCGGCGGGGATCCACGACCGCCGCGGATACGGCGAACCGCCGCCCGGCCCGTACGAGAGGGCCTGATCCGGGACGACCTGACCCGCGCCACGACGGCCCGGCCACCCCTCGCGGGGAGGCCGGGCCGTCGCGCGTCCGAGGATCGGACGTCCTACGGAGCTGTTGCCGCCGGCACGAACCGCGGGCCCATCGTGTGGTTCCGCGTGGTCCCCCTGCGAGCCCGCGACGTGCCACTATCGGCACCAGTGAGGACGTCCGGCGCGGGGCGGCCACCTACCCGAGTGGACCGCCGCCGGCGTCGTCCGGTGCGCGGGGCCACGAACCTCCCGCGCCGGGTGTGAGCACGAGGAGGCACGTGTGTCCGATCCACAGAGCTGGGTCCCGATCGATCCGAGATCCGCCCCCACCCGCGAGCACGTCCTGTCCGGCCTGAAGGGCACGGACGAGGGCGGCCCCGAGCTCGTCCAGCTCCTCACGCCCGAGGGCGTGCGGACCACGGACGAGCGCTTCGGGTCCTGGGCGGACGACATCGGCGTCGAGGAGCTGAAGGGCTTCTACCGGGACATGGTCCTGGTCCGCCGGTTCGACCGGGAGGGCAACGCGCTGCAGCGCCAGGGGCAGCTCGGCATCTGGGTGCCGCTGCTGGGCCAGGAGGCCGCGCAGATCGGCGCCGGCCGGGCCGCGACGGCGCGCGACATGATCTTCCCGAGCTACCGCGAGCACGGCGTCGCCTGGTGTCGGGGCATCGACCCGACGGACCTGCTCGGGATCTTCCGCGGCACGGACCACGGCAGCTGGGACCCGATCGCGGCCCGCTTCCACCTCTACACGATCGTCATCGGCAACCAGTGCCTCAACGCGACCGGCTACGCGATGGGCCAGAAGTTCGAGGGCAAGGTCGGCGAGGGCCCCGACTCCGAAGCCACGATGTGCTTCTTCGGCGACGGCGCCACCTCCCAGGGGGACGTCCACGAGGGGTTCGTCTGGGCCGCCGCCTACGACGCGCCCGTCGTCTTCTACTGCCAGAACAACCAGTGGGCGATCTCCGTGCCGCTGGAGCGCCAGACCCGGGTGCCGCTGTTCCAGCGTGCCCGCGGCTACGGCTTCCCGGGCGTCCGGGTCGACGGCAACGACGTGCTGGCCTGCCTCGCCGTGTCCCGCTGGGCGCTCGAGGAGTGCCGGACGGGCAACGGCCCCGTCCTGATCGAGGCCTTCACCTACCGGATGGACGCCCACACCACCTCGGACGATCCCTCCCGCTACCGGCTCGCCGACGAGCTGGAGCTGTGGAAGCTGAAGGACCCGATCGAACGCGTGCGGGTCAACCTGGTGCGCGAGCACGGGGTGGGCCAGGACTTCTTCGACGGTGTCCAGGCCGACTCGGACGAGCTGGCCTCCCGGTTCCGCGCCTTCTGCCTGGCGATGCCGGACCCGGCACCGGACCGGATGTTCTCCGAGGTCTACGCCGAGCTCTCGCCCCAGCTGCAGGCGCAGGAGGCCGCGTACCTCGAGTACCACTCCTCGTTCGAGGCCGAAGGGTCCCTCGCGGGCCCGAGCGCCGGAGGGGCGTGACATGGCAACCACGATGACGATCGCCAAGGCCCTCAACTCCGGGCTGCGGGCGGCGATGGAGGAGGACCCGAAGGTCCTGGTGATGGGTGAGGACGTCGGCAAGCTCGGCGGCGTCTTCCGGATCACCGACGGTCTCGCGAAGGACTTCGGCGAGCAGCGCGTCCTGGACACGCCGCTGTCGGAGTCGGGGATCATCGGCACCGCGGTGGGGCTCGCGATCCGCGGCTTCCGGCCCGTGTGCGAGATCCAGTTCGACGGCTTCGTGTTCCCCGGCTACGACCAGATCGTGTCGCAGCTGGCGAAGGTGCGCTTCCGCTCGCAGGGCCGGGTGCCGATGCCGGTGGTCGTGCGGATCCCGTTCGGCGGCGGGATCGGTGCCGTGGAGCACCACTCCGAGTCCCCGGAGTCGCTGTTCGCGCACGTCGCGGGCCTGAAGGTGGTCGCCTGCTCCAACCCGGACGACGCGCACTGGATGATCCGCCAGGCCATCGCCTCGGACGATCCGGTGATCTTCTTCGAGCCCAAGCGGCGGTACTGGGAGAAGGGCGAGGTGTCGGACTCGGCGCCGGCGCCCCTGTTCGCCTCGCGCGTGCTGCGAACCGGCTCCGACGTGACGGTGGCCTGCTACGGGCCGCTCGTGAAGACGTGTCTGGAGGCGGCGTCCGCCGCGGACTGCTCGATCGAGGTGATCGACCTGCGGGCGCTGTCGCCGTTGGATCTCGGGCCGGTGTTCGAGTCGGTCCGGCGCACGGGTCGGCTGGTGGTGGTGTCGGAGGCGCCGCCGGAGTCGTCGGTGACGTCCGAGGTGGCGGCGCGGGTGCAGCAGGAGTGCTTCCACTCCCTGGAGGCCCCGGTGCTGCGGGTGACCGGCTTCGACACCCCCTATCCCCCGTCGAAGTGCGAGGACGACTTCCTGCCCGACCTCGATCGCGTGCTCGACGGCGTCGACCGCGTGTTGGAGTACTGAGCATGAGCGAGCTTGCGAGCGAATCGTCGGCACAGTGCCTGCGCGCAGCGCCGACCGAGCGCAGCGAGGGAGAGCGATGAGCGACGTCTTTCGTCTGCCCGACGTCGGCGAGGGGCTGACCGAGGCGGAGATCGCGACCTGGCACGTGGCGCCCGGGGACACGGTCACCGTGAACCAGGTGCTCGTGGAGATCGAGACGGCGAAGGCGCTGGTGGAGCTGCCTTCCCCGTACGCGGGGACGGTCGGGGAGCTGCTGGTCGCCGAGGGCGCCACGGTGGCGGTGGGCGAGCCGATCATCGCGATCGAGACGGGTGCCCCGTCGGCGTCGGGCGGTTCCTCCGGGGGCGCGCCGGCCGGTGAGGGCGGCGCGAAGATCGGGGAGGCCGGGGCGGACGGGCGGATCGCCACGCTCGTCGGGTACGGGCCGCGCCCCGGGACGGCGACCCGCCGACCCCGCAAGGGCCGGGCGGCTGCGTCCGGTGCGCCCGGCGGTGGTGGCGGGGTCGCCCCCGCAGCCGTCGCCCCGGAGATCGTCGCTGGTGAGCAGGCCGCGGCCCAGGTCGGGCCGGCTGCCGCCGAGGCGGCGGAGCATGCGGCCGACTCGGCCCGTGATCAGCGTGACGGGGGCGGAACGCCCGCGGAGCACGCGGAACGCCCCACGAACGGTGATCACTCGCTGGTGCCCCTCGCCAAGCCGCCGGTGCGGAGGATGGCGAAGGACCTGGGCGTCGACCTGCGCACCGTGACCGGTTCGGGGGCCGGCGGGGTGATCACGCGGGAGGACGTGCAGGCCGCGGTGGCCGGGAACGGGTCCGCGGCGCTCGCCGGCGCGACCGACGCCGGAGGTGCTGCGTCCGGTTCCGCCCCGGGCGATGGCGTCGGCGGTGTGTCTGTGGCGGTCGGTGGCGTCGCGGTGGGTGGCGCAGGTGGATCCGGCGCCGCTGCAGGTGGGGCCGCTGTTGCCGCCCCCGCCGCGTTCGTCGACGGGGTGCGGCGCGAGCCGATCCGCGGCGTCCGGAAGGCGACCGCGGCCGCGATGGTGCAGTCCGCGTTCACCGCACCGCACGTCACCGAGTTCCTGACGGTCGACGTCACCGAGACGATGGCGCTGCGGGACCGGCTGCGCGCGGACAAGGCCTACGCCGACGTCCGGGTCACGCCGCTCGCACTCGTCGCCAAGGCGGTGTGCCTCGCCGCGCGGCGCACCCCCGCCGTCAACGCGAGCTGGGACGAGCGGGCGGGCGAGATCGTCTACTACGAGCACGTGCGGCTCGGGATCGCGGCGGCGACCCCGCGCGGGCTGATCGTGCCCAAGATCCGGGACGCGGACCGGCTCGACCTGCACGGCCTCGCGAGCGCGCTCGGTGCGCTCACGGAGACCGCGCGTTCGGGGAAGACGGCGCCCGCCGACCTGGTCGGCGGCACGATCACGATCACCAACGTCGGCGTGTTCGGCGTCGACACGGGCACCCCGATCCTCTCCCCCGGCGAGGCGGCGATCCTCGCCGTCGGCTCCATCAAGCCGGCGCCGTGGGTGGTCGACGGGGAGCTGGCGGTGCGCACGGTCTGCCAGCTCGCGCTCTCCTTCGACCACCGCCTGGTCGACGGCGAGCAGGGCTCCCGCTTCCTCGCCGACGTCGGTGCCCTCCTGGAGGACCCCGCCCGCGCCATCCTCTGGTAGCCGAGATGAACCTCAGGCACTCCGGAGACCTCTCCGAATGTGCCTGAGGTTCATCTCGGCGTTGTGGGGGTGGGCGGGACCCGGGCGGGCACGAATTCGGCGGGTCGTGCGTTCTCCGGGTATGCCGTTCGTGTTCCTGTACCTGGTGGTCGAGATCGTCGCCGTGGTCGCGCTGGGCTCCTGGATCGGAGCCGGGTGGACCCTGTTGGTGCTGCTCGCGGGTTCCCTGCTGGGCCTGTGGCTCGCGCGCCGGGAGGGGGTGCGGGCCGCGAGGGCTCTCGCGGAGGCCGCGCGCAACCGGCGTGTGGCCACCTCCGAGGCGACGGACGGCATGTTGGTCGCCGCGGGCGGCCTGCTGTTCTTCGTCCCGGGCCTGGTCACGGACGTGCTGGGGCTGCTGCTCCTGCTGCCGCCGACCCGGGCGCTGGTGCGCCGCCGGCTGGTGAGGGACGCCGAGCGGCGCCATCCCGACCTGAAGACCGCGCGGATCCGCAGCGAGGGCCCGATCATCGACGCCGAGGTGGTGGAGCCGGAGCCGGCTCCCACCCCGCGCCGGGCCGGCGGCCCGATGGTGATCGAGGGGACCGTGATCGACGAGCGCTGAGCTCGCCGTGATCGCCGATCGGGTGTGCCGAGGGCGCTCGAGTGTGCCGCCCGGACACGGGAACCGCGATCATCAGCGTGGCGGGCACGGTCGCCGGTGATCGTCGTTGCGGTGCCGTGAGGCTCCGCCGGGAACCCCTACGGCACGCTGGCGGCGATCACCGCGAATGGTCCTCGCTGGCGAAGGCGGCCGGGACCACCACTCCGTTGTTGTGCAGGACGGCTCCCCCACCGCCTGCCAGCACCAGGCCCACCGCGGCGGTCAGCACCGCCCGGGCGGTGGCCCGCAGGCCTCGCCGCCGCTGCCCCGGCCGCATCCGCAACTCCTGGCGGGTGCGGCGGTTCAGGCGGTGGCGTCCCCCTCGAGTACTCACGTCGGTCCTCCCGTCGAACGGAACTACGACTGCTCCGAACGAGTGTCGGCGCTCGAGGAGGAATTGCGCCACAGGGACGCACTGATTCACCCGTTGGAACTGCCATTCAGCTGCCAACTGGTGGTGCACCGGGCGGAGACGCGCACCGGTTCCGGCTCCAGGCCCAGGTCGGAGACGTCCGGGCCGCCCTCCGCGCGGGCCGACGCGCGCATGGCGTACATCGGCGCACCGCCGCCGTGCTCGGGGGCCTCGGAGAGCCGGCGCAGCGGGCCGAGGGTGCCGCCGAGCGCCGCCGCGTAGCCCTCCGCGCGGCGCCGGGCGTCTGCCACCGCGCGCTGCTGCGCCTGGGCCACGACCTCCTCCGGGTGCGCCAGCGACCATGACGGCCCCGACACCGAGGCCGGCTCCGCGCCCAGGAGCAGTGACAACGCCTCCTCCAGGACCGCGACGTCGTCCACCTCGATCTGGAAGAACTCGCTGGCCCGGCAGCCCGAGGGCTTCGACGAGCGGTACTCCGTGTGCACCGACAGTCGCCGGCTCCGGACGGTCAGCCCGCTCAGGCCGAGGGCCTTCTCGGCCCGGGCGACGCGCCGCCCCAGCTCCTCGACGGCGGCGGCGCGGGTGCGGCCGCGCGCGTCGAACACCACGCCGAGCTCCGCACGGTCCGCCGTGCGCTCGACCCAGCCGCTGCCCTCGGTCACGATCTCCGGTCCGCTCGTGTCTGCCACGAGATCGAGAGTCCCAGATCGGGGCGTATCACGTCGTATCGGATTCGTGCGAGACAGGTGCAGAAAACACGAGCCGTGCCGGGGTACGGGGCCGTCGGCCTCTCCTGGTGTGCCGACGCCGCCCGGCGTCGAGCGTGATCTACCGTTTTCTCGGAGCAAGACTAGAGAGTCGGAGAATCGCCGACACGTCACGCAAATCTACGGTTTCGGCGAGACGCCCGGATACCGTGCGAGGCATGGATCCGGTGCGCAACCCGTTCGCCCCCGGCGCAGGTCAGCGCCCGCCGGAGCTCGCGGGCCGGGACCGGGAGGTCGACGCGTTCGAGATCGTGCTCGAGCGGGTCGCGCGCGGGCGCCCGGAGCGGAGCCTGGTGCTCACCGGGCTGCGCGGCGTCGGGAAGACGGTGCTGCTGGGCGAGCTGCGCTCGATGGCGGTCCGGGCCGGCTGGGGCTCGGGGAAGATCGAGGCACGCCCGGACGCCGAGCTGCGCCGGCCGCTGTCCGCCGCGCTGCACCGCGCGATCCGCGACCTCGCCGTGCAGCACCCGCGGGAGGAGCGCGTCGCGGAGGTGCTGGGGGTGCTGAAGGCCTTCGCGCTGCGGGCCTCGCCGGACGGCGCCCGGATGCGGGAGCGCTGGCAGCCCGGCATCGACGTGCCCGTGAAGAGCGGGCGGGCGGACTCCGGCGACATCGAGATCGATCTCGTGGAGCTGTTCACCGAGGTCGCGGAGCTGGCGAGCGAGGTCTCGACGGGCATCGCGATCCTCATCGACGAGATGCAGGACCTGCAGCCGGACGACATCTCGGCCCTCTGCGCCGCCTGCCACGAGCTCTCGCAGTCCCGGATGCCGCTGGTGGTCGTGGGTGCCGGGCTGCCGCACCTGCCGGCGGTGCTGTCGGCATCGAAGTCGTACTCCGAGCGCCTCTTCAAGTACGCCCGGATCGACAAGCTGGACCGCAAGGACGCGGACTTCGCCCTGATCGCCCCCGCCGAGCGCGAGGACGCGGCCTTCGACTCCGACGCGCTCGACCAGCTCTACGAGCGCTCCGGCGGCTATCCCTACTTCGTGCAGGCCTACGGCAAGGCGGCCTGGGACGCGGCGCCGACCAGCCCGATCCGCGCCGAGGACGTCGCCCTCGCGGCCCCGGAGGCGGAGGCGGAGCTGGCCGTCGGGTTCTTCGGCTCCCGCTTCGAGCGGGCGACCCCGGCGGAGCGCGAGTACCTGCGCGCCATGGCCGAGATCGCGGAGGGGACGGACGATCCGGTCGTCACCTCCGCGCTCGCGCAGCACCTCGCGCGCAAGCCCTCCTCGCTGTCCCCCGCGCGGGACAGCTTGCTGAAGAAGGGCCTGGTCTACTCCGCACAACGGGGCCAGATCGCCTTCACCGTGCCGCACTTCGGGCGATACCTGCTCGCCAACACGTAAACGGGTGTTGCTGCTCCGAAAGAGTGAACAACGGGTTTTCCGGCGGGGCCCGTAACGCCGGGCCCGGGGGAGACGAATCCAGGTGTAGCCCCGCGGCGCTGTCGGACCCCCGACCTGGCAGCCCCGCGGGGTCTTCTCTTTCGTCCGGTTCCTCCGGTTCGACACCGCCGGGTGATCGCGGTTCCCCTGCCCGTAGCATCACGCGCGTGCCGGAGTCGAAGTTCGAGATCCAGATGCTGCACGACCGCGTCATGATCAAGATCGTCGACGGCAACGGCGAGCGGCTGAGCTCCTCCGGCATCGTCATCCCGGCCACCGCGCAGGTCGCGAAGCGCCTGGTGTGGGGGGAGGTGTTCGGGACGGGGCAGCACGTGCGCAGCGTGCAGGTCGGCAACCGCGTGCTCTTCGCCCCGGACGACCAGTACGAGGTCGAGGTCCAGGGGACCCCGTACCTCGTCATGCGCGAACGGGACCTGCACGCCGTCGCGAGCGCGCGCTCGGACAGCGGCGGGACCGGCTTGTACCTGTAGGTCCGCTGGTCGCGGACCTCGGTGGGGAAGGAACACGGCTTCATGCCCGAGCGGCAGCCCGGTGGGGCGACCGACGAGCGCGCGTCCGGCGAGGAGCCGGCCGTCGACGTTCACCACGACGCTCACGACGACGCGCCCGGCGCCAACGGGTCCTCCGGCGGCAACGGGTCCTCCGGCCGGATCGCCCCGGGGCCCTCGGGCGCCGCGCTGTTCGCCCCGGAGACCGAGGCCACGGTGAAGCTGCGGCCGAGCCCGCGGCCACGGACCGAGGACGGTCCCGCGGCGACGGCGGGCCAGGAGACGTCCTCCCCGGCCGGCGCCGCCGCACCCGCTGCAGCTGCGTCCGGTGCTGCCACATCGGGTGCAGTCGGTGTGAGCGGCGCCGAGCCGGCTGCACCCGCGGCCGAGAGCGCCGCGGGCGACCAGCCGGCCGCGACCACCGGTGCACCGGCGCCGGCTCCCGCACCGGAGCCCGCGGACATCGCCGCCGAGGCCGACGCGACCGAGGTCCACCCGGTCACGTCGGCCCGACCGGCGCCCGCGGCACAGCCTGCTGCCGAGCGCACATCCCCCGCGGCGCCGTCGACCACCCCGACACAGCCGAGCACCGCGGCTCGGCCGGCCCCCGAGGCCCGGCCGGCCACCGCGCAGACCCCCACCCCGCTGTCGCCCACCCCGCAGTCGGCCGCGGACCCTGCGTCGCCGCCACCCGCGGATCCCGCCGCCACGGACCCGACCACCACGGACAGCGCCCCCACGGACAGCGCCCCCACGGACAGCGCCCCCACGGACAGCCCTACCGCGGACAGGACCACCGCGGTCCCGGCCGCCGCCCCGCAGGCCGGCACCTTCTCCCCCGGCGCCGAGGACACCCAGGTCATCCCGGTCGCCGCGGCGCTCGACCGGCCCACCGACCGGCTGGCGGCGGACCCGCCCACCGAGCGGATGGCGATCGTCCCGCCGGGTCCCCCACCGGTCCCGCCGGCGCAGGCCGGCCCGCCCACCCCGCCCGCCGGGGTCGAGGCCCCGAAGTCCGGGGGTGGCCGCAAGAAGCCCCTGCTGATCGTCGCGGGCCTGGTCGCGGTGCTGGCCGTGCTGTACGTCGTGGACCTGGTGACCTCCACCGGCAACGTGCCCCGCGGCGTCACGGTCGCCGGGTTGCAGCTGGGCGGGCTGTCGAAGGCGGACGCCCGCCAGCGCCTGCAGACGGCGGTCGAGCCCCGCTCCACCGCGCCCGTGAAGGTCGTCGCCGGGTCCGTGACCAGCGAGGTCGACCCCAAGGCCGCCGGCCTGGCCGTCGACTACACCGCGACCATCGACCAGGCGGGTGCGCAGCCGCTGAACCCGATCACGCGGATCACGTCCTTCTTCACCACGCGCGAGGTCGGCGTCGTCAACAAGGCGGACTCCCGGTCCGTCGCCACCGCGCTCGAGCAGCTCAAGCCGGTCGTCGACAAGGCGCCCGCCGAGGGCAACGTGAAGTTCGAGGGCACCACGCCGGTCGCCGTCGCCCCGGTCGCGGGCCAGGAGCTCGACCTGCAGGCCGCGGCTGTCGCGCTCGAGCAGAACTGGGCGTCCGGCACGCCGGTCTCGCTGCCGCTGATCCCGAAGCCCACCGCCACCACGGACGCGGACGTCGCGCAGGCGATCCAGCAGGTCGCGACGCCCGCCGTCTCCGCCCCGCTGACCGTGCAGGGCGAGGGCGCCGCGGCGACCCTGCAGCCCAAGGACATCGCCGGTGCGCTGACCTTCCGGGCCGACCCGGCGGCGTCGCCCAAGCTCGTCCCCGAGGTGAACGACGAGGCGCTCAAGGACGTCGCGTCGCCGCAGCTCGCGTCGACGGAGAAGCCCGGCCGGGACGCCTCGCTCGACTTCGCCTCGGGCGCGCCGGTGATCGTGCCCTCGCAGGACGGCCGCGGCGTCGACTACGAGAAGACCTTCCAGTCCCTGGTCCCGGCGCTGACGGCCGCGGGCCCGGGCCGGACCGTCACCGCCGTCTACGCCGACCAGCCGGCCAAGCTGACCACCGAGAAGCTGACCGCGCTGGGCATCACCGGCGAGATCAGCTCCTTCACCACCGGCGGCTTCGCGGCCGACTCGGGGCGCAACATCAAGCGCGCCGCCGAGCAGATCAACGGCACGATCGTGGGCCCGGGCGAGACGTTCAGCCTCAACGCCAGGACCAACCCGCGCAACGCGGCCAACGGCTACGTCGAGGCCGGCATCATCGAGAACGGCCACTCCGCGCGCGGCATCGGCGGCGGCGTCTCCCAGGTGGCCACCACGCTCTACAACGCGGCGTACTTCGCCGGCATGGTCGACGTGGCGCACAAGGAGCACAGCTTCTACATCAGCCGCTACCCGGCGGCGCGCGAGGCGACCGTCTTCGACGACATCATCGACCTGAAGTTCCGCAACGACGGGCCGACGGGCGTGCTGATCCAGACGATCTGGACGCCCTCGAGCCTCACGGTGAAGATGTTCGGCACCAAGCGCTACGAGGTCACCTCGGAGACGGGCGCCCGCACCAACCCGACCGAGCCCCAGACCATCAACCTCCCGGCCGGGGCGGGCTGCACGGCCAGCAAGGGCGCGCCGGGCTTCACCACGACCGACACGCGCGTGATGCGGAACCTGGAGACGGGCGAGGTCACCCGGAAGACGCGCTCGGTGAAGTACAACCCCTCACCGAACGTGGTCTGCGGCTGAGCCACCCCGGGGCCGTTCGGGCCGTTCCTCCGCGTTCGGGTGTCAGGAGTCGCGTGACCCGCCTCACGCTTCGTACCCTTTGCCCGACGACGAGGTCGAAGGAACGGAGGGGCGTGCATGCGGATCGCCGATGTCCTGCGCAACAAGGGTGACGCCGTCGTGACGGTGGAACCGGACATGACCGTGGCCGGGCTGCTCGCGTGCCTGGCGGAAGGCAACTACGGCGCGGTCCCGGTGGTCCGGGACGGCGCGCTGATGGGGATGGTGTCCGAGCGGGACGTGGTGCGCCGGCTGCACGCCGACGGCGCCGCGGTGCTCGAACGGCCCGTCTCGGAGATCATGACGACGGTGGTCGCCACCTGCCTGCCGGACGACGGCGTGGCGCACCTCGCCCAGGTCATGACCGAACGACGGGTGCGGCACCTGCCGGTGGTGGTGGACGGGCAGCTGCGCGGGATCGTCAGCATCGGCGACCTGGTGAAGGCGCGGATCGACACCCTCGAGGTGGAGCGGGAGCAGCTGGCGTCCTACATCGCCCAGTAGCGGCCGGGCCCGGGCTCGCTCAGCGGGCCCGGGCACCGCGCGGCAGGAAGGCCGCGACGGCCGCGGCGACCGCCGACGCGACGGCCGCGATCAGCAGCACCAGCACGAACGCGGCCTCCGCGGGATGGGCGTGCCCGGCGACGGTCGTGGTCATCCCGGCGAGCACCATGCCCGCCGTGGCGCTGGCCAGCGACGTGCCGATCGCCCGGCTGAGGTTGTTGACGCTGTTGGCGGTCGCGGTCTGCCCGAGCGGCACCGCACCCATGATCAGCGCGGGCATGGCCCCGTAGGCGATGCCGACGCCCGTCGACGCCAGCGTGACCGCCACGACGATGTGCCACAGCTCGCCGTGCCAGAACACCGCGAACGTGTACGCGAGGGCCGTCACCAGCGCCCCCGCCATCAGCGAGACGCGGGGGCCCGCCCGCTCGGTGATCCGGGCGGAGACGGGGGACATCAGCATCATCGCGATGCCGCCCGGCGCCTGCAGGAGGCCCGCGACCAGCACCGTCTGCCCGAACCCGTAGCCGGTCTCGGCCGAGAGCTGCAGGAGCTGCGGGAAGACGAGCGAGCTCGTGAGGATGCCGAAGCCGAACATCGGCCCGGTGAGGTTGGTCAGCAGGACCTGGCGGCGGCGGGAGACCCGCAGGTCGACCAGGGGGTGGGCGGTGCGGAGCTCCCAGAGCCCCCACAGCGCCAGCAGCACCGCGGACCCGCCGAACAGGCCGAGCGTCAGCGGGTTGCCCCAGCCCCAGCCGCCGCCCTTGGACAGGGCGAGCAGCAACGCCAGCAGGCTCAGCGAGAGCCCGACGGCGCCGGGCAGGTCGAACCGGCCGCCCGGCGCGGGCGACTCGGGGACGAACCGCAGCACCAGCACGATCATGACCGCCGCGATGACCGCGGACACCACGAACATGGCGTGCCAGGAGGCGTGCTCGATGAGGAACGCCCCCAGCGGCAGGCCGAACGCGCCACCGACGCCGAGCGAGGCGCTCATCCGGGCCGTGGCCCGCGGCAGCGCGCGGACGGGCAGGTGGTCGCGCATGGCGCTGATGCCGAGCGGGATGACGCCGATGCCCATCCCCTGCATGGCCCGTCCGACGAGCAGGCCGGTGAGGCCGGTGGTGACCGCGGCGACGGCCGAGCCGAGGATCACGAAGCCCAGGCAGACCAGCAGCATCCGGCGCTTGCCGTACATGTCGGCGAGCCGGCCGACCATCGGCGTGGCGACCGCCGCGGTGAGCAGCGTGGCGGTGACGGCCCAGGACGCGTCCGCGGGGCTCACCCCCAGCAGCGTCGGCAGCTGCGGGACCAGCGGCACGACCATGGTCTGCTGGATCGAGGCCATGGTCCCCGCGAGCGACAGCACGGCGACGAGCGCGCGATCGTTCCGCCGCTCCTCGAGTACCGGGTAGGTCGCCGTCGCCGTGGGGGACGGGGCGGTCAGCGACACGGATCCTCCGGTTGCCGGACAGAATGGTTGTTGATGGCAACTATAACGGTCGATCCGGACTTCCGGGGCCAGGTGTGACCGATGCCCCGCTCCGGACACACGACAGGCGCCCCCGGGGTCCGGGGGCGCCTGGTCGTGAGCGGGGGGTCTAGAAGGAGGCCTCGTCCAGCTCCATCAGCGCGTTGTCCGCGGCACCGACGATCGCCTTGTCGGCGCTCAGGCGGGGCAGGACCTCGCGGGCGAAGAAGCGGGCGACGCCGACCTTGCCCTCGTAGAAGGCCTTGTCCTTGGCGTTCACCTCGCCGGCGAGGGCGTTCTGGGCGACGTCGGCCTGGCGCAGCAGCAGCCAGCCGACGAGCAGGTCGCCGACCGCCAGCAGGAACCGGACGCTGTGCTGGCCGACCTTGTAGAGCTCCGCCACGTCCTGCTGCGACGCGAACAGGTAGCCGGTCAGCGAGCCCAGCATGGCCTGGACGTCGGCGAGCGCGGTCGCGAGGAACGCGCGCTCCTCCTTGAGCCGGCCGTTGCCCGTCTCGTTCTCGAGGAACTGCTGGATCTCGCCGGCGACCGCCATCAGCGCGGTGCCGTTGTTGCGCACGATCTTGCGGAAGAGGAAGTCGAGCGACTGGATCGCCGTGGTGCCCTCGTACAGCGAGTCGATCTTCGAGTCCCGGATGTACTGCTCGATCGGGTAGTCCTGCAGGAAGCCCGAGCCGCCGAGCGTCTGCAGCGACTGGATGAGCTGCTCCGACGCCCGCTCCGAGCCCACGCCCTTGACGAGCGGGAGCAGCAGGTCGTTGATCGCCTCGGCGGCCGCGGTGTCCCCGCCGGAGCGGATCCGGTCCTGGACCGTGCCGGTGTAGAGGTAGAGCGCCCGCAGGCCCTCGGCGTACGCCTTCTGCGTCATCAGCGAGCGGCGCACGTCCGGGTGGTGGGTGATCGTGACGCGCGGCGCGGTCTTGTCCGTCTGTCGGGTCAGGTCCGGGCCCTGCACCCGCTCCTTGGCGTACTCCAGCGCGGTGAGGTAGCCGGTCGAGAGGGTGGCGATGGCCTTGGTACCGACCATCATCCGGGCGTACTCGATGACCTGGAACATCTGCGCGATGCCGTCGTGGGTGTCGCCGAGCAGCCAGCCCTTGGCTGGGACGTCGTGGGCACCGAAGGTGAGCTCGCAGGTCGTGGAGACCTTGAGGCCCATCTTGTGCTCCACGTTGGTGACGAAGGCGCCGTTGCGCTCGCCCAGCTCACCGGTCTGCGGGTCGAAGTGGAACTTCGGCACCAGGAAGAGCGAGAGGCCCTTCGTGCCGGCCCTCGGCTCCACGCCGGGAGCCTCGGGGCGGGCCAGGACCAGGTGCATGATGTTCTCGGTCATGTCCTGGTCGCCGGACGTGATGAAGCGCTTCACGCCCTCGATGTGCCAGGAGCCGTCCTCCTGCAGCACCGCCTTGGTGCGGCCGGCGCCCACGTCGGACCCCGCGTCGGGCTCGGTGAGCACCATGGTGGCGCCCCAGCCCTTGTCGATCATGATCTCGGCCCAGTGCTTCTGCTCGTCGGTGCCGTTGTCGTGCACGATCGCGGCGAAGCTGGGGCCGGCCATGTACATGTACAGCGCCGGGTTGGCGCCGAGGATCAGCTCGGACGCGGCCCACTGCAGCGACGGGGGCACGCCGAAGCCGCCCAGCGCGACGGGCAGGGTCAGCCGGTACCACTCGCCGTCCCACAGTGCCTTGTACGAGTCCTTGAAGCTCTGCGGCAGGGTGGCGGAGAAGGTCGCCGGGTCGTAGACGGGCGGGTTGCGGTCCGCGTCGGTGAACGACTCGGCCAGCGGGCCGGTGGCCAGGGAGTTCAGCTCCGACAGGATGCCCTTGGCGGTCTCGAGGTCGACGCCCTCGAACGCGCCCTGCCCCAGCTGCTCCTGGATGCGGAACACCTCGAACAGGTTGAACTCGAGGTCACGCACGTTGCTCTTGTAGTGGCCCATCGCGGTGCTCCTTTCCTACCGGCGAGTAACTGGCTCCAGGGTATTACTCACTGGTAACCGGTGCAAGCAGTACCGGGTACTTCGGGCGACCCCCGTTGGGCTGACGGGCCTTGTGTACGGAGAGTGCGTGACGCGAGAGTCCTCCTGTGACGCACGGGACACTCGTCACCTGGAGGGGTTCATGGCACGCCGGCTTTCGGTGACGCGGCGGGGTTTCGTGCTCGGCGGGCTGTCCGCGGGGGCGCTGCTGGCGTTCGGCTCGCCGGCGTGGGCCTCCGCGCCGACCGGGGGCCCGCTCACCGACGCCGGCCCGGACATCATCGACTGCGCCGGCTGGGCCGCCCGCCCGAACAGCGACATCGTGCCGATCTGGAACCAGCGGCCCGTCAAGATCCTGGTGCACCACACGGCGTCGGCGAACCAGGCGGACGTCGGCCGGGGAGCGGCCGACGGGCTGGCCCGCGCGATCCAGAACTTCCACATGGACGTCCGGGGCTGGCTCGACACCGGCCAGCACTTCACGATCAGCCGCGGCGGGTTCGTCCTGGAGGGCCGGCACCGCTCGCTCGAGGTGCTGCGGCTCGGGAAGCGGCAGGTCGAGGGCGCGCACTGCACCGGGCAGAACGTGGTGGCCGTCGGGATCGAGAACGAGGGCACCTACATCGACCAGGACCCGCCACAGGCGCTGTGGGAGTCCCTGCGCACCACCTGCGCCTACATCTGCACGCAGTACGGGATCGCGCCCACCGAGCTCTACGGGCACCGCGACTTCAAGAACACCGCCTGCCCCGGTGACCGGCTCTACGGCATGCTCCCGCAGCTGCGCAGCGAGGTCGCGGGCCTGCTCGGGCAGCGGGTCGAGGGCGCGCAGACGCAGAAGGCGAGCTGGCCGCTGCTGCAGCCCGGCGACGCCGGCGACACCGTGCTCGCCGCCCAGTACCTGCTCCGCGACGCCGGCGTCCCCGTCGCGACGGACGGCCGGTTCACCCCGGCGATGGCCGACGCGGTCCGCCGCTACCAGGTGACGACGGGTGCGGAGGACCCCAACGGCATCCTCGGCGGCGAGTCGTGGCCGGTCCTGGCCCGCACGGTCACCCGCGGCGACGGCTCGGACGCCGACCGCGCGGTCGACACCCTGGCCGCCGGGCGGAACGTCGAGGCGGTCCCGGACGAGGTGGACCACCCGGCCTGGCAGCGCCTCCTCGGCACCACCGGCACCCCCACGAACACCGCCGTCGACCCCGAAGGCCCGCCGAGATGAACGTCAGGGCGATCTGGGCCCTTCCGGAACAGCCCTGAGGTTCATCTCGGCGCGGGGGTCAGCTGAGCCGCTCGACCACCGCGAGATCCTCGGGCGTGGTGACGTGCAGGTTCCCCGGATCCCCCGGGACCGTGTAGCCGTGCTCCACGCCTTCCCGGGTGACCCGATCGGTGGATCCCCCTCGCCCGTTGCGGCGCCCGGCCCGTCCCCCGACCGCCGTCAGTAGGCTCGCCTCAGCTCGGAGGGGGGCCGCGTGATGGACGTGACCGAAGGGCAGGCGGACGCGGTGCTGGCCGGGTCCCCGGCGGCACGGCGGCTGGTCCGCGAGGTCGTCGCCGATCCGGGAGCCGGCGTGGTGGTCGACGTCGTCGGCCCGGCCGGGTGCGGCAAGACGACCGTGCTCGGGGCGCTGCGGCAGGCCTGGAGCGCCGCCGGCGTGGACCCCTCCGCCGTGCTGCTCGTCGACGACGCCCACGAGCTCCCCGACACCGAGCTCGACGGGCTGCGGGAGCGGGCCGGGGAGCCCGGTGCGCGGCTGGTCGTGGCCCGGCGCCCGTGGCCCCGCACGGCGGCCCTGGCGGCCCTCGGCGCCGCCCTGAGCACCGCCCGGGCACCGCTCGTGCTGGGGGCGCTCGACCCGGCCGGTGTGGCCGCCCGGGCCACCCGGCTCCTGGGCGGGCCCGCGGCCACCCAGCTCGTCGACCATGTGTACGCCCGCACCGCCGGGCTGCCGCTGCTGGTGGACCGCATGCTCACCGAGCTGGTGGAGCGTGCCGGCCCGGACGGGCGGGCCCGGTTCACCCGGGACGCGCCACCCGGGTCGCTGCGGGTCGCCGTGCCGGTCGCGCTGCTCGACCAGATCACCCACCGGCTCTGGGCGCTCGACCCGCGGGTGCGGGAGCTGACGGTCGCCGTCGCGCTCGGGGCGCCCCTGGACACCGAGGTGCTCGTCCCGCTGCTCGGGCTGCTCGACTCCGCGGGCGGCGGCATCGACGAGGTCGACGAGCTGGTGGACCAGGCTCGCTCGGCCGGCCTGTTCACCGCGACCGGCGCCCTGATCCCGCTGGTGGAGACGGCCGTCGTGCGGCACACGCCCGAGGCGCGCCGGCTGGAGATCCGCCGCACCCTCGCCGAGATCGAGCTCGACCGCGGGGGCAGCGTGCTCGCCGCGGCCCACGGGATGCTCGGCACGGGGGCCACCGGCTCGCGCTCGGCGGACGTGTTCGTCGCGGCCGGGGACGAGCTGGCCCGCACGGGCGGGTCCGCGGGCTCCGCCGGCTCGGCGGACGTCGAGGACGCGGGCCCCTTCTACGAGGCCGCGATCGCCGCGGGCG
This sequence comes from Pseudonocardia ailaonensis, assembly GCF_039531635.1. NCBI lineage: Bacteria > Bacillati > Actinomycetota > Actinomycetes > Pseudonocardiales > Pseudonocardiaceae > Pseudonocardia > Pseudonocardia ailaonensis. The sequence continues at coordinate 35,768 of NZ_BAAAQK010000029.1, forward strand.
CCCCGGCCCTGCCGCTGGCCGCGCGCCGGGCGGAGGCCGCGATCCGCGCCGGCCGCCTCGACGACGCCCTCGCCGGCGCGGACGAGGTGCTCTCGGCCGTCGACCAGGTCGACCTGGAGGACGCCCTGCGGGCGGGCACGGTCGCCGCCGCGGTCCTCGCCCACCGGGGCATGCTCGCCCGCAGTGCCGAGCTCTACCGCTGGATGGCGGGGACGGGGGAAGCCTCGCCCCTGGGGGTCCCGGCGCTGGTGGGGACGGGGGCGCTCGACGAGGCCCGCGCGATCGTCGCGCCCCCGGCGCCCGAGCCCGGTCCGGGCGGGTACTCCGATCCCGGGGACCGGGCCGGACACGGCGGAGCCGGTTTCGGAGCCGGTTTCGGGGGTCGGCCCGGCCACGGCGGTGACGGATCTGCGGGCAGCGCGGGAAACGGTGGCGTCGACGCCCCCACGGGGGCAGGCGGCCCGGCCGGGCCGGGTGGCTACGGCGGGTCCGCGGCATCGGTCCTCGGTGCCCCTCCCGGCTTCGGCGGGGGGCGCGGCGGGGCGGCCCGGCCCCCGACCCTGCTCGCGGGAGCCGAGGAGCTGACGGCCCACGGCGTCGTCGACTCCGTGGTGGGCTCCCCCACCCGGGCGTTGTCGCAGCTCGCGCGGGCCTCCGCGCTGCTGGAGTCCTCCCACCGTGCGGCCCTGCTCCCGGACACCCCGGCCGCGCTCGGCGCGCTGGTCGCCGTGCAGACCGGGGAGCTCGACGTCGCCCGTTCGCTGCTCGACCGGGCCGTCGCGGTCCGGCTGGGCGGCCCGGCGGCCGTGCACCGGCACCGGCTGCTGCTCGGCTGGATCGCCCTGAACCGGGGCTCGTTCGGTTCCGCGCGGGCCCACCTCGAGGCCGTCTCCCCCGGCGGGGCGCGCCTCGAGCCGCGCGACGAGCTGCTCGCCGCCGCCCTGGACGTCGCGCTGGCCCGCCGCTCCGGGGACCTCGGCACGCTCCTGCCGCTGTGGGGGCGGGCGCGGGAGGCGATCGTCCGGCATCCGGTGGACCTGTTCGTGCTCCAGCCCCTCGGGGAGCTCGCGATCGCCGCGACCCGGCTGCGGGAGCCGAGCTGGGTCCGTCCGCACCTCGACGAGGCCGCCGCGCTGCTGGCGCGGCTCGGCTCACCGGCGCTGTGGGCGGCCCCCCTGCACTGGTCCCGGATGCACGCCGCGATCCTGGCCGAGGACGCCGACGAGGCCGCCGTGCACGCCGCGGCCCTCGAGGCGGCGGACGCGGAGGGCACCGGGGGCCGGTTCGTGCACGCCATGGCCGTGGCCGCGCCGCACTGGGTGGGCCTCGTGCACGGCCGGGTGGATCCCGAGCCGGTGGAGGCGGCGGCCCGCGGCCTGCACGCCGTCGGGCTCTCGTGGGACGGCGGCAAGCTGGCCGGTCAGGCGGCCATCCGGACCGACGACCGGCGCGCGATGAGCGCCCTGCTGACCTGCGCGCGGGGCCTGTCCGGCAGCCAGCCGGCGCCCCCGCCGTCGGAGCAGCTCCTCGACGAGCCGGTGGAGGAGCCGACCGAGGGCCCGCTCTCCGACCGGGAACGCGAGGTGGCCGCGCTGGTGCTGGAGGGCCTGACCTACAAGCAGATCGGCGAGAAGCTCTTCATCTCGGCGAAGACGGTCGAACACCACGTCGCCCGCATGCGCCAGCGCCTGGGCTCGACGAGCAGGGGCGAACTGATCGCCCAGCTCAAGCAGATCGTGACCTGACCCAGCGCATTATGGAACCATAACGCGCTAAAACGGCCCCCGAATTCGCGTTATGGTTCCATAACGCACTCACCGGCCATCGAAAGCGCAGCTGGTCAGTAGCGGGTGAGGGCCGCCAAGATGCCTTCGGCGCTGCGGACGACCACCCGGGCGGCATCCGCGGTGGCGCGGCTGGCCAGGGGGCTCTCCGCGCGGCGCTTCCAGCGCACCACGGCCTCCATCGCGGCCGCACGCAGCTCCTGCGGGCCCGCGGAGGGGTCCACGCCCAGGCGGGCCGAGGGGGCGCCACCGCCGCCCCCCAGGAGCCGCTCCGCGTCCGCCACCGCGTCCGCGGGGAAGCGGACGGCGCCGGCGCGGATCGCGGAGAGCATCCGCAGCTCCACGAACTCGTGGGCCCCGGCGAGGATCCGTTCCATGTCCGCGGCCAGCGGCGCCGACCCGAGCCGCGGCTCGCGCTGCAGCACCATCTCGATGGCGAGCAGCGCCGAGCGGGACTTCAGCAGGTCCCGGCGCTCCGAGAACTGCGTCGCGAGCACCGAACGCAGCTCCTCCAGCCCGCTGCGGCGCACCAGCTCCGTCGCGATCGCGGAGGGGTCCGTCATGCCCTGGCGGATCAGGGTGGTCGAGAGCCGCACGCCGAAGAGCCCGAAGCGGTCCACCAGCCGTTCCCGGATCTCGGGGCTGGGCGCGCCCTCGAGGTCGCGGTGGGCGAAGCGGTCCGCGGACAGCAGCAGCGGATCGAGGTCGCCGCGCTCCAACCCGGCGAGGGCGGCGAGGGCGGCGTACTCGTCCTGCCGCATGGTGCGGCCGGTCTGGGCGAGCAGCCCCGCGACCGCGACGACCGTCTGGCACAGCCCGCGCAGCTTCTCGTCCCCCTGGTAGCGGCGGGCGATGCGGCGGGCCGAGCTGAGCGCGTCGAGCCTGCCGACGCCGATCTCGTCCGCCCGGGAGAGCACGGCGATGGTGTTGACGGGTGCGGCCCGGGCCACGCCACGGTCCAGGAACGACTCGAGGAACCGCACGTCGGACGAGTGCAGGTGGCGCATCAGGTAGACCACCGCGTCCGCCTGCGACGGCGAGTCCTCCGGGGCGAGGAAGGCGCCGGCGCGCGCGGCGGTGTCCGCGGACAGCGACGCGATGCCCGGGGTGTCGATCAGCGTGGTGCTGCGCAGGTACTGCGAGGGCCAGTCGACGACGAGCCGGTCGACCTGCTCGGGGGGCGTCCCACCCAGATCGAGCTGCAGCGCGCCGCGGGAGCGGGCGAGGGTGAGCTGGCGGGCCGCCCCGGCGCGCGGGTACATCTGCACCCGGGGGGCCGGCGCGTCCTGGTACCAGGTGACGACGCGGGTGCACTCGCCCGCGTCCGTCGGCGCGATCTCCTCGCCGACCAGGGCGTTGAGCAGCGTGGACTTGCCCGCCTTGACCTTGCCGGCGATCGCCACCCGCAGCGGCTCCTCGAACCGGCCGAGGTGGTGGCGCAGCCAGCCGGAGGCCTGCGGGCTGTCCGCGTACACCTCCATCGCCCGGCGCAGCAGCAGCCGCACCTCGGCCCCGAGCCCGGCGGGCCGGGGCGGGGCGCCGATGGACACGGTCGGCTCGTGGACGGTCACGAGACCGCCTTGACGGGCTCGGCCAGGGCGATCGCCCGCGCGCCGAGCGCCTCGACCCGCCCGATCTCCGCCCTGAGGTCGGCGATCCGCTGGTTGCGCTGCGACGAGTCCGTGGACACGGCGCTCTGCGCGGCGGCCACCGACGTGGCCAGCGACAGGGACAGCTCCTCGGCAAGCACGGTGAAATGGTCCCGCAGCTGGCGCTGGGCCCGGCGGAGGGTGTCCCGCGAGTCCTTGCCGACCTGGAACGTCACCTCGTCGATGTGCTTGCGCACGGCCTGCTTCGCCTCGGCCTGGCGGCGCTGCTTGAGCCGCTTCCGCTCGTCGCGCAGGGTCTTGCCGCCGAAGAGCAGGCCGGCCGCGATGGAGATCGGGTTGAGCAGCGCGAGCCCGGCGAGGCTCGTGGCCAGCCCGATCATGAGCATGCCGCCGTAGCCGCCGCGCATGCCGATGAACAGTTTCTGGCCGATGCCGAACTTCTCGCCGTCCTCCGGCCTCTCCAGCGCCTCGACCGACCCGGAGACCCGGCTGCCGTCGAGCTGGATGTCCGGGATCGCGGCGTCCGCGGCCTCGGAGAAGTGCTCGGCGACCTGCTCGGCGAGCCAGCGGGCGCGCTGCGCGGTCCACACGAAGTTCGCCGAGGTCGCCTGGGCGACCTGCTGGTGGAACCACTCGGCGAACTGGTCCCAGGTGTCCGCCGGGTCGGCGTCCTCGAGCAGCTGCTCGGCCTCGCGGCCCACGGCGCGCAGCCGGTCCCGCAGGTCGTACTCGATGTCGGAGATCAGGTCCGCGACGCCGTCGTTCAGCGTGACCTGCCAGCGGGAGGAACGCTGGCGCAGCTCGTCCGCCCGCTCCTTGGCCCGGGTCAGCTCCACGACCAGCGCCTCGGCGCCACCCGGGTCCTCGAGCGCGCGGAGCTCGGCGCTGAACGAGGCGTTCAGCTGCTCGGCCACGGCCCGCACGTCCTGGCTGGTCGACCTCCGGTCGAGGTCGTCCGCGCGGGCCACGACCTTGCGCAGCAGGAACCCGACGAGCGGCGCGAACCCGGACTCGCCCATCAGCTCGGCGTCCCCGGACTCGGCCGCGTGCAACCGCAGCATGGACGACACGGGGAACAGCTCGGCCTCGACGCCGGCCCGCCCCAGGTGCCCCTTGTCGAGCTCGACGATCCGCCGCCAGTGCGGGTAGAGGTCGGTCTTGGTGACGACGCAGCCCACGTTCGGGCACAGCGCCATCGCCGCGCGCAGGAACTCCATCTCCGGCGCCGTGTACTCCTGCGCGGCGTCCGACACCAGGATCACGGCGTCGGCCGTGGGCAGCGCGGACATCGTGGCCGCGCCGTGGGCGGAGCCGAGCCCGCCGACGCCCGGGGTGTCGACCAGCACGAGCCCGCTGGCCAGCAGCTTGCGCGGCAGCGTGACCTCGGCGTGGTGCAGGCCGGCGCGGTTCTCGGGGTTGCCGGCCTCGGAGACGTACTCGGCGAGGCGGCTGACGTCGACCTCGGTCTTCTCCTGGACGACCTCGCTCGCCTCCGCGCCGGGGCGGCCGCGCACGATCCGCACGGTCGTCTCCTCGCCGTGGCGCACCTCGGTGGGCACGGCGGTGGAGATGTCGTCGTCCACGGGACAGACCGGGGCGTTGACGAGCGCGTTGACCAGCTGGCTCTTGCCCTGCTTGAACTCCCCCACGATCAGGACCCGCACGTTCGGGTCGGCCAGCCGGGTACGCGTCGCCTTCAGGCGTGCCTCCAGGTCCGGCCGCTCGTACGCGACGGTCGCCTTCACCGCGAGATCGACAAGATCGACCGCAGCCGAATCCGCCACCGGCGCCCCGCCTCCCCCCTCCGCCCGGATACCGGGCGGGCCGTTCTGTGCCCTACCTGCCTACACGACGAAACCGGCCCCACGTCCCCCGGGTGGGGGAAGCGGGGCCGGTCGGTGCGGCGTCGATCAGTGGACGATGAAGTTGCCCGAGTGGTCGATGCTGTTGTCGACGTCCGAGTGCACCGTGGTGTGGGTGCTGCTGTCCGCGTGGCTGTCGGCGTCCACGTGGGTGCTGTGGTCCGACTCGTCGTGCGTGGCCGTCGTGATGGAGTGGTCGCTCGAGTTGTTGAGCGAGTCGTGCACCGAGCTGTCCGTCGACACGTTGCCCGAGTGGTGGACGCTCGAGTCCGAGTTGTCCACCCGCGCCGTGCCGCCGGTCGCGAAGGCGCCGCCGTCGCCGACGGAGACGTTGCCGCCCACGTTGGTGCTCGTGGCCGCGCCGTCGCCGAACGACGTGGTGCTCCCGTTGCCGGAGATGTGGTTGTTGTCGCCCACCACGTTGCCGTTGCCGGTGGTCACCGGGCCGGAGATGTTGCCCGCGGCCGCCACGGAGCCGTCGCCGGAGGCGACGACCGAGTGGTTGTCGAAGTTCTGGTTGACGTCGCCGCCACCCGTGTGGATGTTCTGGTTGATCGAGTTGTCGATCGTGGTGTCGCGGTCGTCGACGTAGTAGTTCGACACGTAGGTGTTGAGGTACTTGACCGCGGCCTCGTGCGAGTGGTCCGCCGGGGGCGGGGGCGGGGTGGTGTGGCCGCCGTGGTGCGGGGCGTCGTGACCGCCCTTGTGGGGGGCGGAGTCGTCGTCGATGAGCGCGATCGCGTCGTGGATCTGCTCGGCCGAGACGTCCGTGATGCCGCACTTGGCGAGGAAGTCGGCCGGGTTCGCCTGGAATTCGGCGGCGGTGGCCGGGTCGCTCAGCAGGTCGAGCAGGACCTGGATCAGGGCGGAGGGGGAGGACATGTCGTACGTCTCCTAGGTCGGGAGTGGCCTTCGCCGAGGCTCCCGAGTGCTGGGTCCGCCGGCGTCGCTGGTGCTGAGGAAGAAGCTAGGGCGCTCCGCCGGATGGGTCATCGGGGATCGTCCAGGGTCCGCAACCGCCCCGTACGGGGGCCGGCGGCGGGGGGATCACCCGGCCGGGCGACGGGGAACCCGCCGCCCGGCCGTGGGGATCAGAGGTGGATGTGCGTGTTCAGCGAGTCCGACACCGAGTTGTCGGTGGTGGTGTCGACGTGCGTGTGCTGGCTGCTGTCCGAGTGGTCGTCCAGCTTGAAGTGGGTGCTGTTGTCGCTCTCGTCGTGCGTCCACGTGTGGCTCGAGTGGTCGCTGGAGTCGTTGCCCGAGTTGTTGATGCTCGAGTCCGACTTCGAGTTGAACGAGTCGTGGACGGACTTGTCCGAGTTGTCGACCCCGGCGGTGCCGCCCGTCGCGAAGGCCGCGCCCTGGCCGATGGTCAGGTCGTGGCCGACGTTGGTGCTGGTGGCGTCACCGGAGCCGAAGGCGGTGGTGGAGCCCTCGCCCGAGATCTGGTTGCCGTTGCCGACCACGTTGTGGTCTCCCGTGGTGACGGGGGCGGAGATGTTGCCGCCGGCCGCGACCGCGCCGTCGCCCGAGGCGGTGACGGAGTGGTTGTCGAAGTGCTGGCGCAGGTCGCCGCCGTGCGTGTCGATGTTCTGGTTCACCGAGTTGTCGACGGTGGTGTCGCGGTCGTCGACGTAGGTGTGGGTGACGTACTTGTTGATGTACTCGACCGCGCCCTTGTGGCCGGCGGCCTCGTGGTGCGCCTCCGGGGCCGGGGCGTGCAGCGACGCGAGGCCCTTGAAGCCCGAGTCGTAGTTGCGGTCGAAGGACACGGTGTCGTTGTCCTGGACCAGCGCGATGGCGTCGTGCACGTCGACGGCGGTCAGGTTGCCGAGGCCGACCTGGTTGAGCGTGGCCTCCGGGTTGTGCTTGAAGGCGTCCTGCAGGTCCGCGGCGTCCGCGTCGTTGCCGACCAGCTTCAGGATGAACTCGAGGAGGGTCATGAGGTGCTCCGTGTGTCTGTGGGTGTGCCGGAGGCGGAGGCCCCGCGGTGCGTTGACGAGAAAGTTAGGGCCGGGGGCGCCGGTCGCCATCGGGGAACGCCCACGGTTCCCGGCGGGGCCGTTGGGGGTTCCGGGGTGGGGGCTTAGGGGACGGGCGACGGGGCCGGACCCCCGGTCACCCGATCGTGTCGCGGGTACGCGCGGGAGCATTGATAACGCCGCGTCGGTCCACGCCGATGCGTTGGGGGACGGCACCTGCGCGGCTGCCGGACTGTTCGGGGGGACACAGCATGGGTTACCAGCTCGGCATAGACCTGGGGACGACGTACAGCGCGGCCGCGGTGGTCCGCTCCGGCGAGGGCTGGGTGGCCCCGGAGATGGTCGCGCTCTCCGGCCGCGGCATGGACGTCGCCTCCGTCCTCTACCTGGGCCCCGACAGCTCGGTGCTGGTCGGTGAGGCCGCCGAGCGCCGCGCCGTGACCGACCCCGACCGCGTGGTCCGCGAGTTCAAGCGCCGCGTCGGCGACTCCACCCCCGTGGTCGTCGGCGGCCGCTCCTTCACCCCCCAGGAGCTGTGCGCCCGGCTGGTGCGCTGGATCGTCGACAAGGTCGCCGCGCAGGAGGGCGGGCCCGCCGAGCGGATCGCCGTCACCCATCCCGCGTCCTGGGGCAGCCACAAGCAGGAGCTGCTCGCCGGCGCGCTGGCCGACCAGGGCCTCACGGTCACCTTCCTTGCCGAGCCGCAGGCCGCCGCGATGCAGTACGCCGCCGCCGAGCGGGTCCCGGCCGGCTCCACCATCGCCGTCTACGACCTGGGCGGGGGCACGTTCGACGCCGCCGTCGTGCACAAGGGGGACCGCGCGCTGTTCGGGCTGCGCGGGCGGCCCGAGGGGCTCGAGCACCTGGGTGGCGTGGACTTCGACCAGGTCGTGTTCGACCACGTCGTGGCCGGCGCGCCCGCCGCGTTCGCCGAGCTCGACGACGCCGATCCGGCCGTCCTCGCCGCCGTCAGCCGGCTGCGCCGCGAGTGCACCGAGGCCAAGGAGGCGCTCTCCTCGGACACCGAGGTGACCGTCCCCGTGCTGCTCCCGGGCTACCGGGGCTCGGTCCGGATGCACCGCAGCGAGTTCGAGGAGGGCATCCGGGACCGCATCGACGAGACGGTCGACGCCCTGCGCCGCGCCGTCGCCTCCGCCGCGCTCACCGCGGAGTCCCTGGACCGCGTGCTGCTGGTCGGCGGGTCCTCCCGGGTCCCGCTGGTGGCGCAGCTGGTGTCCGAGCAGATCGGCCGTCCGGTCGCGGTGGACACGGACCCCAAGAACGCGATCGCGAAGGGCGCGGCGCTGGCCGTCGCGCCGCGGCCCAGCGCCTCCTGGCCGGCCGTGGTGATCCCGCCGATCCCGGGCACCGCCGCCGCGGCGCCCGCGCGGGCGGGGGGTGTCGCCCTCGCCGGTGCCACGGCCCTGGCGGGCGGCGGGTCGCTGCCGCTCGCGCCCGGCGCCCCGGTCGACATGGCCGCCGCCACGTCCGCCTTCTCCTCCTCGACCACCACACTCACTCCGCCCGGTGGGTCCGGCGGCTTCGGGGGCCCCGCCGGGGGTCGCCCCGCAGGCCCCCCGCCCCGCCCCGGGATGCCCTCCTACGGCCCCGTGGTCCCGGACTGGGAGTACGAGTCGGAGCCGCCGCCGCGCCGGCTCCCGGTCGGCCTGCTGGTCGGGATCGGCGGCGGCCTCGCCGCGGCCGCCGTGGTCCTGGCCGCCGTGTTCTGGCCCGCCGCCACCCCGACGACCACCAGCGGGGTCGGGGGGATGAACACCGTCTCGGTGCCCTCCGACGCCCCTGCCGCGCCCTCCGCGGAAGCACCGCCGGCCGACCCCACCCAGGCCGCCACGGGTGGTGGGGCCGCCACCAACCCGGGCTCCACCGCAGGCAACGGCCGCGTCCCCGCCCAGGCACCGGCCGCAGGGGCCAAGCCCGCCCCGGCCGCTGGTGCTCCTGTCGCTCCGTCTGCTGGGGCCCCCGTCGTCCCGCCTCCGGCCGGTGGCACGAGCAGCGTTCCTCCCGCCGGCACCGGCACCGGGACGACCGACCCAGGCACGGGCACGGGCACCGGAACGGGGACGGGGACGGGGACCGGAACTGGCACCGGAACTGGCACCGGGACAGGGACCGGGACCGGCACGGGCACCGGGACCGGCACCGGAACTGGCACCGGGACCGGCACGGGCACCGGGACCGGCACCACGGAGGGCGGCACCACGCCCCCCGCGGGTGGCGCCAGCTCGCCCCCCGTCGCCTCGGGCCCGAGCACCGCATCCGGCCCGTCCTCCGCCGCCGGCGTCCCTTCCACCACCTGACCCACCGCCGAGATGAACCTCGGCCACGTCCTGACCCCACCCGGACGTGGCTGACGTTCATCTCACCCGCGAGGGCTTCGATCAGCACCACTGTTGTTCCGATCGTCCCCGACAGCACTGGTGCTGATCTCGTCCGCCCGCGTGACACCTCCCGTTCATCCCGGTGTGCCCGTCACCCGGTCCGGGTCTCGGTTGCGTCTCGGCTCGCGCACTCCGCGTGACGCTTCGGCCTCCCGCACCGATAGTCGGTCGGGGCGGGCGCAGGGGGTGCCCGTCGTTCGTGCGAGGAGGGTCCGCTGTGGGTCGGCTGGCGGGGTTGGTCATCGGTCTCGAGACGGCGGCGGTGGTGGTCGCGTATCTCGCCTTCGACTGGCCCGTGCTGGTGTTCGGGGTGCCCGCGCTGCTCGGCACCGGGCTCGTCCTGCTCGCCGTGCACCTGTCGGAGCGCCCCCGGGCCCGGCTCGCCGAGACCCGCGCGTCCCGCTACGTGGAGGGCCCCGCCGTGGGCGGGCTGATGAGCGGCTTCTACGAGGTCCCCACCCAGCGCGAGTCGAAGCCCGCCGCGGATCACGCCCGGACGTGAGCTGCCCGGCGCCCGCCGCCGTGACACGGTGGTGAGGTGCCCGTGACCGCGCCGCGCCCGTGCTGACGGGTCTGCTCTTCGCGCTGTGCGCGATGGTGCTGAACTGCGGCGCGGGTCTGCTCCAGTCGGCCGCGGCGAACGACGGCTCGCCGCGCCATCTGGTCCTGCGGCCCTTCTACCTGGCCGGGCTGCTGATCGACGGCGTGGGCTGGGCCTGCACCGTCGTCGCCCTGCGACACCTGCCGGTCTTCGCCGTGCAGGCGCTGATCGGCGGGGCGATCGCGCTGACGGCCGTCGCGACCTGGCTGCTCTACGGCGTCCGGCTGCGGGTGATCGACCGGGTGGCCGTCGGGGCCTGCGTCCTCGGGCTCGCCGCGGTCGCCGCCAGCGCGGGCGGGGAGGCCGCGTCGGACCTGACCGGCGTCGTGTCCGTGGTCCTGGGGGCCGCGGTGGCGGTGCTCGCCGTGGCCGCGATCGCCGTCTGGCGGCTCGCCGCGGCCTGGCCCCTCTCGCTGATCGCCGGCCTCGGTTTCGGCGGGACCTCCCTGTCGGTCCGCGCGCTGCGCACCCCCGACGGGTTCGACGTCGCGGCGCTCGCCGTCCAGCCGGCCACCTACCTGATCGCGCTGTTCTGGATCATCGGCATCTCGACGTACTCCCGCGCGCTCGTCCTCGGCTCCCTGTCGAGCGTCACCGCCGTCTTCGCGACCACCGAGGTCCTGGCGCCCGGCCTGGTCGGGATCGTGCTGCTCGGCGACCCCGTGCGGCCGGGATGGTGGATCCCGCTGGGGGCCGGGCTGGCGGTGGCGGTGGCCGGCGTCGTCGTGCTCGCCAATGCGCCCGCACCGCCGGTCGGGCATCGTCGTCGGCGACGTCGTCCCGTTCGCTGAGCCGACCAGTTCGCTGAGGAGCGCCCCCATGCCCACGTTCGACCATCCCGGCGGCACGATCCACTACGAGGAGAGCGGGTCGGGCTTCCCGGTCCTGCTGCTGGCCCCGGGCGGGATGCGGTCCACGATCGACGTCTGGAAGCGCGCCCCGTGGAACCCGGTCGACGCGCTCTCCCCGCTGTACCGGGTGATCGCGATGGACCAGCGCAACGCCGGCGGCGGCAGCACCGGCCCGATCCGCGCGACGGACGGCTGGGACACCTACACCGCCGACCAGCTCGCCCTGCTCGACCATCTCGGCGTGGAGAGCGCGCACGTCATGGGCATGTGCATCGGCGGCGCGTTCATCGCGAACCTGCTGCGCACCGCGCCCGGACGGATCGCCTCCGCCGTCGCGCTGCAGCCGATCGGCCTCGACGGCAACCGGGACCGCTTCCACGAGATGTTCGACGGCTGGGCGGCCGAGCAGCAGGCCGACGCGCAGGACCTGGCGGGGTTCCGGGAGAACCTCTACGGCGGCGACGACGTCCTGTGGTCCGTCTCCGAGGCGCAGGCGGCGGAGTTCCCCGTGCCGATCCTGGTCCTGATGGGCAACGACGAGTTCCATCCCCAGGTCGCCTCGCGGACCCTGGCCCGCGTCGCCCCGCGCGCGACGCTCGTCGAGCAGTGGAAGGACGAGGACTCGATCCCGCTCGCGCAGAAGGCCGTCGCGGAGTTCCTCGCCGCGAACACCCCCGGCTGAGATCCGTTTCGTCCACGACAGGGGGACGCACCGGCCGTCAGGATGGGGCCATGACCTGGGACGACGTCGTCGAGATCGCATCGGGGCTGCCGGGGGTCGAGGTGTCGACCTCCTACGGCACGCCCGCGCTGAAGGTGAAGGGCAAGGGTTTCGCGCGGCTGCGCACCGAAGCCGAGTGCGGGCTGATGCTGCGCTGCGGGCTCGACGAGAAGGAGGCCCTGCTCGCCGCCGGCGATCCGGCCTTCTTCACCACCCCGCACTACGACGGCCACGGGTCGATCCTCGTCGACCTGACGAGGATCGACCGCGAGCGGCTGACCGAGATGATCACCGACGCGTGGCGGGACCGGGCACCGGTCCGCCTGCGGAAGGAGTTCGACCGGAGCTGAAGTGGGCGCGCACGGCCGGCCGGGTGACGGCCCAGAGCAGCGCGATCAGCACGACCGCCTGGATCGCCTGCTCGACGTCCACCCACACCGGGTACTGCCCGCTCGTCATCAGGTACGCGATGCCGGCCAGGCTGACCACCGAGATGATCAGGACCCGGATGTAGGCCCGGCGCCGGCCCTCGCGGATCCGGCGCAGCAGGAACACGTAGACGATGCCGATGATCACGACGCCGGCCACGCGCGACCACAGCCCCGCGCTCAGCCCTGCCCGGACGCCCTCGACGTCCGCGCCGGCCGGCAGCCCCAGGTGCGCCATCTGGTGGTCGAGAAGGGCGTTGTGGAAGACCAGGAACAGCAGCGCGAGGATCGTGCTGAGGCCGAGGTTGACCAGCAGGAGCGTGATCACGCGCTGCAGCTCGCGGGGCGGGTGCGCCGTGGTGTTCATGGTTCCCAGCGTGGGGTGGCGAGCGCGGCCCGGCCCGGCCCGCCCGTCACGATCCGGGCGTGACGGATGTCAGGCCCGGCCACGCCCCCGCGACGGGCGGCGGAAATCATCGGGCACGCCCCGGTGTTGGTCCAGGTATGTCCTGGGTCCCGCAGTCCTGCACCCTCCCGGTCCCGGCGCAGCCCCTGCGGCTCGCCGAGTTCGACGCCCTGTTCGCCGCGTCGCTGCGGTCGGTGGAACGCGCGGCCCCCGACCGTCTCCTCCTGGTTCTCGACGGCGACGCCGAGGCCGCGGCCCGGGACCTGACGGCCCGCGAGTCCGCCTGCTGCTCCTTCTTCACCTTCACGGTGTGCCGGATCGACGGCGAGGTGCTGGTGGAGGTGGGTGTGCCCGGGACCCATGTCGAGGTCCTCGACGCGCTCGCCCTGAGCGCCGTCGTGGCCGCGGCCTGACCGGGTCACGACAGCGGCCCGGCGACCCGGCAGACTCGACGTCGTGATCGAGCCCGGAGCGAATGCCGCCCAGCGCCAGGAGTGGGACGGCGAGACCGGCGACTACTGGGTCGCCAACGCGGACCGCTACGACGCCTGCGTCGCCGCCTACCAGCCGCACCTGCTCGCCGGGGCGCAGATCGGGCCGGGTGAGCACGTCCTCGACGTCGGCTGCGGCACCGGCCGCACCACCCGCGACGTCGCCCGGCACGCGGCGACCGCGACCGGCGTCGACCTGTCCCGCCGGATGATCCGGCTCGCCCGCGAGCGCGCGGCCCGCGAGAGCGTGGTCAACGCGATGTTCCTGCAGGCCGACGCCCAGACCCACACCTTCGCACCGGGCTCGGTCGACGTGATCGTCAGCCGTCACGGCGTGATGTTCTTCGACGACCCGGTGGCCGCCTTCGCGAACCTCGCCACCGCCCTGCGCCCCGACGGCCGGCTCGCCCTGCTCGTCTGGCAGGCCTACGAGCAGCAGGAATGGATGCGGACCTTCCGCGCTGTCCTGGCCCCCGGCCGCGAGGTCGACCCCACCCAGCCCGGCGCCTTCTCCCTCGGCGACCCCGCCCGCGTCCGCGCTGTCCTGGGCGCCGCGGGCCTGCGGGACGTCGAGCTCGACGCCGTCGCCGAGCCGATGTGGTTCGGCCCGGACCCCGACACCGCTGCGACCTTCATCGCCGGCCAGTTCGCCGGGATGCTGGCCGCCCTCGACGACCCGGCCACCGCCACCGCCGCCCTGCGCGAGGACATGGAGGCCCACCACGGCCCCGACGGCGTCCGCTACGACTCCGCGGCCTGGGTGGTCCGAGCGCGCCGCTGACCTGACGATCGCCGTTCCCGGGCGTCCGGCTGATCGAGCGCGGTCTCACGGCCGATCCTGTGCGGCTGTCCCGGCGGGGACGCTTCGCCGCGGTCGCGTTCGACGTCCACGACGACGTCCACGACGACGTCGCCGCGACCTGGGTCGTCCGGCGAGGGGCCGGAACCGTGTGGCACGAGCACCACGCCCTGGCTCGTCGCGGCGGGATGTGGGCCGTACCGGGTGGCGGGGGACGATCCTCGATCCCGCGTGCTGCTGACCGGGTCTACCAGGGCACCACATCGCCGTGGCGGTCCAGGAACTGCAGGCCCGGCGCGCCGGCCTGGGCGTCCAGGACATCGACGACGGCGGGGATGCTCTCCTCGGGCAGTAGTGGCGCATCCGGCCCGCCGAGCTCGGTCTTGTTGCTACACCGAGCGGCTCGACGACTGTCGGAACTTCTACGCGGCGCTCGGTCTGGATCTCGTGCGAGAGCAGCACGGCTCAGGGCCGGTGCACTACGCCGCGGAGCTGGAGCGCGGCTTCGTGCTGGAGATCTATCCGGCGACCGCTGAGCGGAGCACCGGACGTCTGCGGCTCGGGCTGACCGTGCCTGCCTCGGCCCGGTTGTCCGAAGGTGAGCACGAGCTGACCGATCCCGACGGTCGGATCGTCGTCGTCACGGTGGGCAGGGCCGGATAGCTGGTGCCGCCGGCCGCGAGCGGACCGCAGGCAGGAGCGGGTGAGCCGAACGGTGCCGGCGTGGTCCGCCCACGCCGCAGGGTGGCGGCGCCTTGATCTCCTACAACGTCGCGCACACCGAGGCCGCCGGACGGATCGCCGAGGGGCTCGCGGAGCTCGTCGAGGAGCACGGAACGGGCTGAGGGCACGCGAGCCATGTCGATCGAGGAACGACGAAGGCCCGGCTCCGGTGTGGACACACTCTGAGCTGGGCCTTTGCGTGGAGAGCGGATGACGGGAATCGAACCCGCGTATTCAGCTTGGGAAGCTGATGTTCTACCATTGAACTACATCCGCAGTGCGCTTGAGCGACTCTAGCACCCCGCCTGCGTGCCCCTCTCGACCTCCCCGGAGACCTTCCCGGCTAGGGTTCTCCCGTGCTCCTGTCCGATCGCGACCTGCGCAAGGAGATCGAGTCCGGGCGCCTCGGGCTGGATCCCTGGGACGAGGCGATGCTGCAGCCGTCGAGCATCGACGTGCGGCTGGACCGCTTCTTCCGCGTCTTCCAGAACTCGAAGTACACGCACATCGATCCGTCGCTGCAGCAGGACGAGCTGACCAGCGCGGTCGAGACGGCAGACGGCGACAACTTCGTGCTCCATCCCGGTGAGTTCGTGCTGGGCAGCACGTTCGAGCAGGTCAGCCTGCCGGACGATCTGGCCGGGCGGCTGGAGGGCAAGTCGAGCCTCGGCCGGCTCGGGCTGCTCACGCACTCCACGGCGGGCTTCATCGACCCGGGCTTCACCGGGCACATCACGCTCGAGCTGTCGAACGTCGCGAACCTGCCGATCACGCTGTGGCCCGGGATGAAGATCGGCCAGCTGTGCCTGTTCCGGCTGTCCAGCCCGGCGGAGCGGCCCTACGGCAGCGAGGGCGTCGGCTCGAAGTACCAGGGCCAGCGTGGCCCGACGCCGAGCCGGGCCTGGCAGAACTTCCACCGGGCCGACACCACTCGCTAGGAAAGCGCAGAGACCTGACCGTCAGGGCATCTGACGGTCAGATCTCGAACGATGTCCCCGGAGGACCCTCTCGAGGACGGCCGCCGGAGATCAGGCCCGGGCGTCCCAGCGGAAGTGCCGCCTCGCCAGCATCCCGAACAGCACCGGCCACAGCACCAGTGACACCAGCGCGAGCAGCGGGAACCCGCCGCCGAACGAGGCCTGGACGAACGTCCCGATCATGCCGCCGGGCAGTAGCGCGAGCGCCTGGAACCACCCCTCCAGGGGCAGGATCGCGAGCACGATCCCGGTCCCGATCATCACGAAGAACAGCGGCAGCGTGGTGATCTGCGCGCGCTCGGCGGCCGGCGTCACGATCGTCGTGGCCAGGGCCGCGGTGATGACGAGCGCGAGGCCGCCCACCAGCGCCAGCAGGATCAACCAGGGCGACGACGGCAGGGGCACGCCCGCGGCGACGTCGAAGATGGCGAAGACCACGAACTGCACCAGGGCGAGGATCGCGGTCGGGGCGATCGTGGCCGTCACCAGGCCGGAGTCGGAGATCCCGCTGGTCCGGAGCCTCTTGAGCACCTGCGACTGCCGGCGCGCGACCAGGGTCTGGGTGGCCGAGACGTAGATCCCCATGCCCAGCACGAACACGAGCTGCATCGCGAGCAGGTAGGGCCCGGCGTCCCTCACCCCGCCGGTGAAGGTGATGAACAGGCCCAGCCCGAGCGGGATGATCAGGGTGGAGACGAGCAGTGTCCGGTTGCGGACGATCAGCTTCAGCTCCGCGAACGTCAGTGCGGCGACTCGGTTCATGTCAGCTCTCCTCCCGGATCGCGTGGTAGATGTCGGCGAGCGAGGCCGGCGCGGCGCGCAGGTCCGTGAGCTCGACGTCGTGCGCCGCGGCCCAGGTCAGGAACGCCGTCAGGTCCCGCTGGAGGTCGTCCGTGTGGATCTGGACGTGCGGTCCGTCGACGCCCGGCGGGGGCGTGACGCCGGGAGGCAGGGTCGCCGAGAACCCCGCCGGGCGGCTCGCGAGGATCTCCGAGAGTGTCCCGGAGACCGCCAGCCGCCCCTCGTGCATGATCGCGACGCGATCGGCGAGCGCCTCGGCCTCCTCCAGGTAGTGCGTGGTCAGCAGCACCGTGCGGCCGGCCTCCTGCAGCTCCTGGATGGCGTCCCACGTGCGGCGGCGGGCGCCCGGGTCGAGCCCGGTCGTCGGCTCGTCGAGGATCACGAGATCGGGGCTGCCCCACACCGCCGTCGCCAGGTCGAGGCGGCGCTTCTCCCCGCCGGACAGGGCCGAGACCCGCACGTCCTTGCGATGCGCGAGATCGAACCGGTCGAGCAGGCGGCCGGTCCGGTCGTCGCGCGCGGAGAGCTGCCCCCACAGGTCGAGCGTCTCGGAGACCGTCATCTCCTCGACGAACCCGCCCTCCTGCAGCTGGATGCCCATCCGGTCGCGCAGCGGGCCGCGCTGGGTGCCGGGATCGAATCCCAGGACGGACACGGTGCCCGAGCTGCGCCTGCGGAAGCCCTCGATCACCTCGAGCGTGGTGGTCTTGCCCGCGCCGTTGGTGCCGAGCAGCGCGAACACCTCCCCCCGCCGGACCTCGAGGTCGACCCCCCGGACGGCCTCGAAGTCCCCGTAGCGGACGTGCAGATCGCGGACGGTCACGGCGGTCTCGGTCCTGATGGCTGTCTGCGTCATGGCTCCCACCGTGCCGATCCGGGGGCGCCCCTCGGTAGGCGCCGCCGTCACGGGTCCGGCTGACACCCGCACCGCCCGGCATGACAGCTGTCATCCGTTTCCGGCGGTCTGCCCGGAGCTCGGTTACGGTTCCGGCGTGGACCGGGATGAACGGCAGGTCAGGGCGGCACGCCGGTTCGCCCGGATCGGCCTGGTGCTGACGGCGGCGTGGTTGCTCTTCGCGCCCGCGATGATCGTCTTCGCGGGGCTCCCGGGGCCCGGCTGGCTCGCCGCGCTGATCCCGCTGTTCCTCGCCGCCGTGGCGCTGCACGTGCTGCGGATGCGCCAGCACATCCGTGCGTCGGGCGTCCCCGCGACAACGGCGTTCACGGTCGCCGCCTGCGCGGTCGGCCTGGCGCTGGCGCTGGTGGGAATCGCGTCGGCGTGGGCGGGCTGGGTGTGGGCGGTGGCGTCCGGGATCCTGCTCGGCGACGTCGTGGTCGCCCGCCGGGCCCGCGCGATCGCCGTATGGGTGCTCGGCGCGACCGCCGTCGTGCTCGTCGCGGGCTACTTCGTGGGGGTCGAGGTCGCGCCGCGGGTCTCCGGGGGGACCGTGTCGCCGTGGATCGGGGCGGGGCTCGCCGCGTTCTACGTCGCCAGCATGTGGGTGCTCGACGTCGAGCGGCTCTGGTGGTTCAAGGCCGTCAGCGACCTCGACGACTCCCGCCGCACCGCCGCCGAGCTCGCCACCACCCGCGAACGCCTCCGCCTGGCCGACGACCTGCACGACATCCTCGGCCACGCCCTCGAGGTCGTCGCGTTCAAGAGCGAGCTCGCCGCACGGCTGCAGGAGGCCGATCCCGCGCGCGCGAAGGCGGAGATGGAGGAGGTGCAGCAGGTGGCCCGGCAGTCGTTGACTGAGGTCAGGGCCCTGGTGCGGAGCACCCGCGACACCGACCTCACCGTCGAGCTGGCCGGCGCCCGGGCCGTCCTCGGGTCCGCCGGAGTGGCTCTCGAGGTGCGCGGCGACCCGTCGGCGGTCGATCCGGCGGCGCGCAACGTCCTCGGCCGGGTGCTCCGCGAGGCCATGACGAACGTGCTGCGCCACTCCCAGCCCACCCGCTGCACCATCGAGATCCGCGCGGACCGTCTGGTCGTCACCAACGACGGGGTCGGCTCACCAGGCGACGGGACGGGCACGGGGCTGGCCGGCCTGGAGCGGTACCTCGACGAGCACACCGGCCGCCTGGCCGCGGGTTCCGACGGCCACGGCGGCTACCGGCTCGAAGCGGTGCTCGGCGCGTGATCCGTCTCGTACTGGCGGACGACGAGTCGCTCACCCGCGGCGCGGTCGGCGCCCTGCTCGACCTGGAGGCGGACCTGCGCGTGGTCGCGCAGGCGGGGACGGGGGACGAGGCGGTGGCGGCGATCCGGGAGCACGTCCCGGACGTCGCGGTGCTCGACGTCGAGATGCCCGGCCTCGACGGCGCCGAGGTGGCCCAGTGGGTCGCCGGGCACGCCCCCGAGGTCCGCTGCATCATCCTGACCAGGCACGCCCGCCCCGGAGTCCTGCGCCGCGCCCTCGCGGCCGGCGCCCGCGGTTTCGTGACGAAGAGTGCCCCCGCGGCCGAGCTCGCGGACATCATCCGGCGCGTCCACGGCGGCGGCCGCTACGTCGATCCCGATCTCGCCATGACCGCCCTGACCACGGAGGACTGCCCCCTGACGGACCGAGAGCTGGAGGTCCTCCGCAGCGTCGGCGACGTCGGCCCGTCCGGCACGGCGAGCGACATCGCCGCCCGCGTCCACCTCTCCGCCGGCACCGTCCGCAACTACCTGTCCTCCGCCATGCAGAAGCTGGGCGCCCCCACTCGCCAACAGGCCCTGGAACACGCCCGCGACCACGGCTGGCTCTGACCGACCCCACCCTCACCGCCCCCTCCCCGCGAGTCGGCACTTTCGGTAGGCCGAATGTGCGATCTCGGTAGATCGCGGCCGGTCGGGTGCGGGTCTCCCTCGACCTCTCGCGAGGCGGCGGTGTCGGTCGCTCGACCGTGCGACACCGGCCGTGGGCCCGGTCCGTGGTCCTGCCCGCGTCGTGCCACCGATCCGGTACTCGGGCGGGGTCGGCGCCGCTCGTCGGGCCGTCGGTGCTGCGCAGCCGTCGCGGGACGGGGGACGTTCGCCGGGTGGGATCCGCGCGTTCGGCCCCGGTCCCGGGCCGGAATGGCTACCCTGGCTCGCGATGGTGCGCCGCGACCCGTCCGACGACGAGCCCTCCGCCTGGGAGCGAGGGCGGCACGGGCGTTCCCCGGACGAGGGCGCGGAGATCATCCCGCTCGACTCCCGCAGAGTCCGCGACGACTCCTTCCCGGTCTTCCGTCACGGCAAGAGCGGTCCCGTGGAGGTGCCGCCGGAGGAGCCATTCCAGGGCTGGCGTCGAGGGAGCACGCGCCAGGAGCGCGAGAACCCCGCCTACGACAGCTGGGTCGACGACCCGGACGAGCAGATCTACCGCCCCGCAGCGCGCGAGCACTCGGCCCGGGAGCACTCCGGCCGGGAGGATCCGGTGCCGGACCGTCCCGGGTACCGCACCTCCGCCCGGAGCTACTCCGGCCCGGGCGACGACGGGTGGGACGACGACGGGTGGGACGCCGCTGAGCAGGACGTCCCGGACCTGGACGACGACGAGTTCGGGGACGTCGACCACGACGGTGGCCGGGCCGCCGAGGACGATGCCGACGAGCGCCGGGCCGTCGGGCACCGGAGTGATGAGGACCGTGCCGGTCGTGGCCTCGCCGATCGGGAGGGGCGGTCCGGCCGGCGGCGACCGGACGTGTGGGACGACGATCCGGACCTCGACAGCGACGCCGACACCGCCGGGGCCGGGCGCCAGGCCGGCCTCGCCCGCCGGCAGGACGGCCCCGGGACCTTCCCCGCCTGGCGGCAGGGCACCCGTCGCTCCCGCAGGGAGCTCGCGGCCCGGGAACCCGATGCCCCTCCACCGCCCGGCGAGCGCGCCGACCGGCGGCGCGTCCCCGAGCCCGAACGGAAGCAGCGCGCCCGCTTCCGGCCCCGCAGCCTGCGCGGTGCGGTCGGGCTCGGCATCGCCGCCGCGATCCTGCTGCTCTACGGCTTCCTCTACGTCGACCCGCAGGGCCGCTGGTGGCTCCCGCTCGCGGCGGGGTTCGTCGTGCTGGTGCTGCTGGCGCTGCTCCGGCTCGACCGCCTGACCAAGGGCTGGACCTGGCACATCGCCGGCCTGGCGGTCCTCGCCGGGCTCGTCCTGGAGACCCGCGACAACCCCTGGTCCTGGGCTTTCGCAGTGAGCATCGGCGTGCTGCTCGCCGGGCTGCTGCGGCTGCCCCGCTGGCCGGTGGCGGTGGCCGGCGTCGTGCTGTGCATCGTCTCGTTCGTCGGGTACCAGTTCCGGGCGTCGGAGGTGCGGCAGCAGGAGGCCGAGATCGCCCAACAGGCCGGCACCCAGATGCGCGAAGGCTTCGGCTACGACCGCCCCGATCTCGTCCTGAGCAAGCTGAACGACGGCCTGAGCCCGCTGGACACCCAGGCGATCTGCCGCCTCCTCGACGCCCCCGCCCAGGCCCAGCTCACCGCCGCCACCGGCACCGCGGACTGCACCGCCGCGGTGGCCGCCGCCTCGGCGAAGGTCCCCGCGGGGAGCTCGACCGCCACCCCGCGTGCCACGGGCTCGAACGGCCCGCCCCCACCCTCCGGCACGATCCTCGAGGTCAACGGCTGCGCCACGGCCTGGGGCCGCGCCGTCCCGACCGTGGGCGTGATCGAGACGGTCCGTACCGACGAGCCGTCCAAGGTCATCTGGCGGGTCGCGGGCTTCAAACCCTGCACCACGCCCTGAAACCGGGTCGGCAGGGTGCGCGGCGCCGTGACGTTGGTTGCGGTGCATCGGGCGCTGTGGAGCGGCTCGCTCGCAATCTCTCGACGACGGCCCCGCGACCGGGCGGTCGCGGGGCCGTGGCCGTACGAGGAACCGTCAGCCGGACTTGCGGACGGCCTTGCGCGCGGGCACGAACTTCGGGGTCAGGCGGCCCTCCACAGCGGGCGGGACCTCCTTGGCCGCGGGCTTCTCCGTGGTGGAGTCCGCGGCCCCGGCGGGCTTCCCGTGGGACGCCGCGGCACCGTTCTCCGAGGCGGCCCCGGAGCCGTTCGTGCTCGTCTCCGGCGTCGTGCTCGCCGATCCGGCGGATGCCTCGCCCGGCTCGGCAGCTGTCGCCCCGGTCGCGGCCGACGACGCAGCTCCCGCGGCCCCGGCGGCCCCCGCGGCGTCGGCGGCGGGCGATGCGGCCTCGGCGGTCGCTGACGGGGGCTCGGCTGCCGCCGGAGTGGACTCGTCCGCCGGGGGTGCGGCCTCGGCGGCCGACGGTGCGGAGTCGGCGGGCGAGGTCTCGGCCCGCGCCGCTGCCGGCTTCGCCGTTGCGGGCACCGCCTTCTTCGGCAGGGCGAACCTCGGCGTCAGGCGGCCCGGGACAGCGGGCGGGGCCTCGGCACGGGAGGTTGCCTTCGCCGGCTCGGCCGCCGTCGTCGCGGTTCCGTTGCCAGCGCTGTCCGCCGCCGCGGGCTCCGGCTCTCCGCGTTCCGGTGCCGCAGCGCTGGTCGACGCAGCGCTGGTCGACGCAGCGCTGGTCGACGCAGCGCTGGTCGACGGAGCGCCTGCGGACGCGGCCGGGGACGGCGCCGCGTCCGCCGCGTCGCTCCGGGACGCCGTGGCGTCAGCGGTCGCCGACGCCTCGCTCGCCTCGGACGATGCCGCAGCGGCCGGGGCCGCCGCGGGCTTCGCCTTCCCCGGAACTGCCTTCTTGGGCAGGGCGAACTTCGGAGTGAGGCGACCCGGCACCGGCTCCGGAGCGGCGGGCTTCTCGGCGGCGGGTGCGTCGGACGCTGCGGTCGCCGATTTGGCCGCCGCAGCCTGGCCCGTCGCAGCCCCGTCCGTCGCAGCCCCGCCTGACGCAGCCCCGCCCGACGCAGCCTCGGCAGGCGCGGCCTCGGTCGGTGTCGCCGCCGGCTCGGGCTCGGCCGGCTTGGCCCCTCCGAGCTTGGCAGCCTTGGGGATCGTGAACTTCGCACCCGAGGCCTTCGCCGGCGCGGCTTCCGCCGGGGCCGTACCGCCCTGAGCGTCGGCCGCCGATGCCTCCGGGGCCTGCGTGCCGGACGCGGCCGACTCCGCGGCGGCCGGCTTCGCCGCGCCGGGCTTGGCGGCCTTGGGGATCGTGAACTTGCCGCCCGCGGCCTTGGCCGGAGCAACGTTCGTGGTCTCGGCGGCCGGAGCAGCATCCGCCGTCTCCGCGGCCGGAGCGGCACCCGCAGCAGCGTCCGTGGTGTCGGCTGGAGCCGCGGCCGCCGGCTTGGCCGCGCCGGGCTTGGCGGCCTTGGGGATCGTGAACTTGCCCCCGGCAGCCTTGGCCGGAGCGCCCTCGGCCGGAGCGACCTCCGACGGCGCATCGGACGAGGACGACTCCGGGGCCGGCGTGGCCGCCCCCGCCTTCGCCGCCTTCGGGATGGCGAACTTCGCCCCCGGTGCCTTGGCCGGAGCAGCCGGAGCAGCCGCCTCCGACGGAGCCGACTCCTCGGCCCCCGCGGACTTCGGTGCCGCCTTGGCGGCGCCGGGCCTGGCGGCCTTCGGCACCGAGAACGTCGCCCCACCCGACGTGGCCGGGGCCTCCTCAGCGGAGGCGGGAGCGCCGGCCTTCGCCGCCTTGGGCACCGCGAACTTCGGCGGCGCGGCCTTCGGAGCGGCAGGAGCAGCAGGAGCCGAGGCCTCGACGGCGGCATCGTTCGCCGCGGTCGTGACCTCGTCCTCGGAGGCCTCGGGAGCCTTCGTCCCGGAGGCGGCGGCACCGGCAGCGGCCGCTGCCGCACCGACCGCGACGGCCCCCGCCGCACCGGCCGCCCCCGCGGAGGCGGCGGTCGCCGGGGTGTTCTCCGTCAGTGGTGTGGCCGTGGTCTGCTCCACGTCCCCGGCCGTGACCGACGCGTCCCCAGCCGTGACCGGGGGCGTCCCGACCGTGACGGCCGAGTCGCCGCGCTGGACCGACGCCAGCAGCATCTGCGCCACGTCCTGGACGACCACGCCCTCACCGACGCCCTCGGCCTGCTTGGCCGTGAGCCCGTCGCCGATCATGGTGCGGCAGAAGGGGCAGCCGACGGCGATGGTGCCGGCGCCGCCGACCGAGTCGAGGGTGTCGATGGCCTCGGCGGTGCGGGTGATGTTGATCCGCTGCCCGATCCGCTCCTCCATCCACATGCGCGCGCCACCGGCGCCGCAGCACATGGAGCGGTCGGCGTGGCGCGGCATCTCGGTGAGCGTGCCGACGGCCGCGACGAGCTCGCGCGGCTCCTCGTAGACCTCGTTGTGCCGGCCGAGGTAGCAGGGGTCGTGGTAGGTGACCTGCTTGGACGAGTCCGGGTCCGCGACGGGGACGAGCTTGCCCGTGCGGACGAGCTTGTTCAGCAGCTGCGTGTGGTGGATGACCTCGTAGTGCCCGTCGAGCTGCGGGTACTCCCGCGAGAGCGAGTTGAGGCAGTGCGGGCAGGTGGTGACCATCTTGCGCGTGCCGGGCTCGCGGCCCTCGAACACGGCGTTGAGCATCTCGGCGGTCTGCTGCGCCATCATCTGGAACAGGAACTCGTTGCCTGCGCGCCGGGCCGGGTCACCGGTGCAGGTCTCCTCGGAGCCCAGCACCACGTAGTTCACGCCGGCGCGGTGCAGCAGCTCGGCGGTCGCCTTCGTCGTCTTCTTGGCGTTGTCGTCGAACGCGCCGGCACAGCCGACCCAGAAGATGTACTCGGTGTCCGCGGAGAGCTCGCCCTCGTAGACGGGCACCGGGAAGGGCAGCTCCTCGGCCCAGGCCAGGCGGTCCTTCTGGTTGAAGCCCCAGGGGTTGCCCTTGTTCTCCAGGTTCTTGAACAGCCCGTTGAGCTCCGACGGGAACTCGGTCTCGATCATGACCTGGTAGCGCCGCATGTCGACGATGTGGTCGACGTGCTCGATGTCCACGGGGCACTGCTCCACGCAGGCGCCGCAGCTGGTGCAGGACCACAGGATGTCCGGGTCGATGACGCCCAGCGCCTCGGCGGTCCCGATCAGCGGGCGCTCGGCCTCGGCCCGGGCGGCGGCGGGGATCGCGGCGAGGCGCGCCTCGGCGCCGTCGCCCGTGATCCCGACCTCCTCGCCGGAGACGTCCGTGCGGCCGCCGGCCAGCAGGTACGGGGCCTTGGCATAGGCGTGGTCGCGCAGCGCGTTGACCAGCAGCTTCGGCGAGAGCGGCTTCTCGGTGTTCCAAGCCGGGCACTGCGACTGGCACCGCCCGCACTCGGTGCAGGTGGTGAAGTCGAGCAGGCCCTTCCAGGAGAAGTCCTCGATGCGCCCGACGCCGAAGACGTCCTTCTCGGGGTCCGCCTCGTCGAGGTCGAGGACCACACCGGCCGACGTCATCGGCTTGACGTTGCCGAGCGCCTTGCGCCCGTCCGCCTCGCGCTTGAAGTAGATGTTGAAGAACGCCGTGAACCGGTGCCACGCCACACCCATGGTGGGCTTGGCGGCGATGACGATCAGCCAGATCATGGCCGAGAGGACCTTGACCGCGGCGAAGACGCTGACGAGCGTGGTCGACGCCGGGAGGATCGCGCCGAGCCCCATCGAGACGGGGGCGGACCAGAACGGCACGTCGAAGTAGCCAAGCGCGTCCTTCGCGCCGCGCACGATCAGGATGCCGGCGCCTTCGAGGAACACGATGAACTCGACGAAGTACGCCCGGCCCATCCGCGAGCCGTAGAACCGCGACTCCCGCCCGAGCCGGCGCGGGTTCTGCACCTGCCGGTAGATGATCAGCGGCACGATGCCGACGATGGTGCCGACGCCGAGGATCTCCACCCACAGCGAGTAGGGCCCCCACTCGCCGATGATCGGCAGGTGGAAGTGCGGGTCCCACACCTCGACGAAGGCCTCGACCAGCGCCAGGATCAGCCCGCCGAAGCCGACCATCACGAGCCAGTGGAAGACGCCGACGTGCGTCCACTTCATCATCCGGGTGTGGAGGAGGACCTCCTTCAGCATGGTCCTCGTGCGCGCGCCGAACGGGCCGTTGCGCGAGGAGTCCGGCTGGCCGAGCCTGATGATCGCGATCATCCTCGCCACGGTGCGGGACACCAGCACCACGGCGACCACCAGCGACGCCAGCGTGATGATGCCGAGCACCCACTGCACCCAGGTCATGCGGACCGAACCTCCCTGTCATGGCTCCGACCGGAGGCCGGCCGCCGGTTACTGGAGAGTAGGTCCGTGCGAGGCCTCGTTGGCGGTTCCGCGACATACGACTGCGTGCGCGGAGAATAGGTCATCCACGAGGGCGTTCGCGTCGTGACGAGCACCAACGTGGCACACCCGAATCGTGGAAGGGCTCGTGGGGCGGGCGAGTGAGGCTTACCTTCTGAGAGCGGGATCACCGCGCCGGGGAGGAATCGGTCACACGGGGTTGTGTTTCACGCCACCCTCACCCATCAAGGGGTACGTCTTCACGGTCGGTGGTCACCCGGAGCCGTTCGGGTGCCATGCTGCTCGCCAGCACCGTGCGGTGCGGTTGCGTCCGTAAGGTGGGCGGCTGGGTACGAGGCCGTCGACCACGGTAGGAGAAGGAGCCGTCATGAGCCGACCGGGGGCGACGGCCCTCTGGTACGCCCAGGACCTGACGACCAACGGCCTACAGGGCTGGATCCAGAACAACATCGTTCCGCTGATCCTGCTCGGAATCGCCATCATCCTGCTCTGGATCGGCGGCCGCGGGGACAACGCGGGCGTGGCCAGACGCAGCATCGGACTGATCATCGGGCTCGTCGCGCTGGGCATCGCGGTGTCCGGGAACGGGCCCCGGGTGGGCGCCTTCCTCGCCAACCTCATCGTGGGCTGACGCAGGCGATGCTGGTCCGCACCGATGACGAGGTCTACCGGGTCGACTCGGTATGGCTGGGGCCGCCGCGCGCCACTTTCCCGTGGCGCGCGCGGTACGTCAGCTACGGCCTCGGCCTGCTCGTCATGGTCGTGATCATGTTCCTGCAGCGCCGGATCGGCATCGGGCTGGACTTCTTCTCGGTCGCCTGGTCCCTGGTGCTCACCGTGGTGCTCACCCGGTTCCTCGGCAAGCGGATCGACTACGAACGCCCGTTGGGGCAGGTCGCAGCCCTGTTCCGGCACGAGGTGACGGGCCCGCGGCGGCGTCGCGCCCCGGCCGGCGGTCCGGTGCGCTTCGCCCACGTCCGGAGCCGGCGGGGACTGCCCGGCCGCCGCGGCGCGTCGGGCCCGCCCACCCGGCCGGAGCCGCAGCAGCGGGTCCCCGTCGTCACCACGGTCCCGGCTCAGGGCCCGGTCGTGCGGGCGGACGTCCAGGACCGGGAGCGCGCCGCAGGTCCCCGCGCCACCCCGCGCCGGATCCCCGCCCGCGAGACCGCGCCGCACCGGGCGCCGTCCCGCCAGGACCCCTCCCGCCAGGACCCGGGCCGCCAGGGCATGGGCCGCCAGGGCATGGGCCGCCAGGAGTCGGGGCGCCAGGACTGGGGTCGTCAGGACACGGGCCGCCAGGACACGGGCCGCCAGGACACGGGGCGTCAGGAGACCGGGCGCCGGCAGCCCCCGCCCGTGCGAACCCCCGTCCGGCGCCGCGACCAGGGCCCCGCGCCCCAGCCGTGGAAGACCTCCGCCGAGCGGCGGGCCACCGGAAAGGACCGCCGCGATGGCGTCGCGTGACACGCGCGATCCGTACCGCGACGGCCGCCGCCCGGCCGGGCGCGCGTTGAGCGGCGAGGGGAAGCTCCCGAAGTTCAGCCCGACGATCGCGTTGCGCAGCATCGACGGGCACGTCACCCGCACCGGCACCCAGGTCATGGCCTGGTACCGGCTCTCCCCGCAGGCCTGGAGCTTCCGCTCCGACGGCCAGCGCGAGATCCTCATCCGCCAGATCGCGGCGCAGCTCGGCGAGCTGCAGGGCCGCTGGCTGCACCTGCGCGTGACCACCCGGCCCTACCCCGTCCACATGTGGGCCGAGTCGTTCGACCAGAACGCCCTGGGCCGGATGCCGGACGTCCCCGGCGCCCTGGGCTGGGACGGTTTCCTCGAGGGCGAGCAGCGCCACCTCATGGGCCTGTCCATGAGCGACAAGGAGGTCTTCCTCGGCGTCGAGGTGTCCGGGCGGAGCATGATCGACCGCTGGGTCGAGCGTGCCGCACCCGTCCTCGGCAGGGTCGTGCCCGCGGCGGTGCGGGCCGAGCTCTCCGCGCTGGAGTCCGAGCTCAACCACCTCGACGCCCTGGTCTCCGGCCCCGGCCTCGACGGCGTCCCGGCGAGCGCCACGGACATGTCCTGGCTGATGCACCGTTCGGTCGCCCTCGGCCTGCCCGCGCCGCGCAGCCTCTCCAACGTCCCCGTCGGCGTCACCCGCTGGGAGGAGGAGGACCTCGCGGCCTTCACCGACGGCGTCGAGCTCCACCAGGAGCCCTACGCCCCGACCGTGCAGGTCACCGGCCGGGTGCGCGGCCAGGCCGTGTCCCGGCACGTCGCCGTCCTGTCGATCGGGCTGATGGAGGGCCTGCGCATCCCGGAGATCGACGACCCGTGGATGCAGCACAGCGACCGCCTCCCCTTCCCCGTGGAGTGGTCGGCGCGGATGTACGTCCGCAAGCCCGAGGAGGTGACGGGGGAGCTGCAGCGCCAGATGGGCAAGGTGCGCAGCCAGATCCGCCACTACACCCACGACCACGACCTCGATCCCCCGATGTCGCTGGCCCGCCAGGCGGACCGGGTGCTCGAGGTCGAGGACGAGCTGACCAGCGGGCTCACCCAGCTCAACACCCGGCTCTACGGCTGGTGGCGGATCGCCGTCTCCGGCCGGGACGAGTCGGAGGCGATCCTGCAGGCCCAGCAGGTGCTCGACCTCTACTCGCCCAAGGTGCAGATCGAGCACCCGGAGGCGCAGTACCGCTACGCCCGCGAGTTCATCCCCGGCGAGCAGCTGGCGTCCAGCGCCTACCGCCGCCGCGGCTCGGTGACCTGGGCTGCCGCCGGCGTACCCGCCGCGACCGCGTCCGTGGGCGACCGGCGCGGGATCATGCTGGGCGAGACCTGCACCGCGACGAGACGGCCGGTGGCGTGGGATCCCTGGTTGGCGCAGGAGGTCCGGCGGGCCTCCGGTCTGACCGCCGTCGTCGGTGGGCTGGGCTCCGGGAAGTCGTTCCTGACCGGCCTGATCGTCTACAAGACGCTCCGGGCCGGCGCCCGCTGGACCGTGCTCGACCCGTCCGGCCCGCTGGCGGAGCTCACCCGCCTGCCCGAGCTGGCGAGCTTCAGCCGGCACATCAACCTGCTCCGCGCCGATCCCGGCATCCTCAACCCGTACCGGGTGGTCGCCGAGCCGCGCCCCGAGCATTTCCTGGACGACGAGGACCCCGAGCGCTCCTGGCGCCGCGAGAAGTCCCTGGCCGCGGCCACCCGCCGCCGCCTGGTGCTCGACGTGCTCACCGGCCTGCTCCCGTACGACGTCGCACGCCTGCCGCACACCCGGATCGTGCTGCTCAGGGCGGTGCGCGAGGTCGGCGGCGCCCCCGACCGCCATCCCGGCCTGGTGATCGACGCCCTGCGCCGCCACCAGCGCGACGGCGAGGACCACTCCGGCGTGGTCGCGGACTTCCTCGAGGAACGCCGCGAGCTCCCGCAGGCCGCGCTGCTGTTCCCGGACACCAGCCGGGACGACCCGTGGGCCGCGGACCGCGACTACCGCCTCACCGTGCTGACCATGCAGGGCATGACGCTGCCCCGCCCCGGCAGCCCGCGCGAGGAGTGGACGGACAACGAGGCCCTCGCCGTCGAGCTGCTCAACCTGGCCAGCTGGCTCACCCAACGCACGATCTACGACGCGGACCGCAACCTCCGAAAGGGCGTGGCCCTGGACGAGACGCACTTCCTCTCCCAGGTCCCCACCGGCAAGGTGCTGATCGACCGGCTCGCCCGCGACTCCCGCAAGTTCAACGTCCGGGCCCTGTTCGCCTCCCAGCTGGCCGGCGACCTGCTACGGGTGAGCGGCTTCGCGTCCCTGGTCAACGCCGTGTTCGTCGGCCGGACGGACGACGAGGAGGCCCAGACCGAGGCCCTGCGCCTGCTCCGGGTGCCCACCGGCGTCGGCTACGAGCAGATGCTCGGCACGCTGTCCCCGCGCCCCCGCCACGACGACCGCCCGGACGACACCCCGCGCCAGTTCGTGTTCGCCGACGGGCACGGTGGTGTGGAAAAGATCCGAATCGATCTCGAAGCCCCCCACCTGGACCATGTCCGGGACGCCCTCGACACCAACCCGGACGCGAACCGGGTCGCGGTGAGCGGCGTGCCGATGCTGCCGGGCGAGGCCGGCCGGGCCCCCGACGAGCCGCGCCCCGCCGCCCCACGGGCGACCGTGCCCCCCGGCGGAATCGATCTGGACGAGGACACGGAGATCGACCTCTCCGCCCCCGAGATCCGCACCGGCGCCGCCACGCGCGTCGGCCCCGGCGTGGCGGGCTGGGACGGCGGGGTGCAGGTCGTCGGCCTGGACGCCGGGTCCGATGTGGACGGTGTCGACGCCGCCCAGCTCGAGCTCCTCGACGACCTCGAGGAAGGCTGGGCGGAGCTCGACGCCGACGGCGAGGTCGCCACACCCGCCCCGGGCCCCCGTCCCGGGTCCGGCGCGCACAGTGCCCCCGGCAACGGCGCCCCCGGCGGCGGGCCGCACGGGGACGGCAGGGACGCCGGCGCATCCGACCACGGCGCTTCCGACCACGGCGCCTACGCGAACCCCGGCGCCCGCAGCGGCGCCCCCCACGAGGGCGGGCGGTGAACGCCGCCGCGCTACCGGGAGGGGCGGCCGGGCTCGCGGCCGTGGTCCTGGTGCTGCTCTGCGCCCTCTGGCGCGGCCTCCGCCCCCGCCGAGATGAACGTCAGGGCGCTCCGGACCATGATCGAAAAGCCCTGACGTTCATCTCGACGCTCGGACGACTCCGGCGCGGGCGGGGTGACGAGCGCGGGCGGGGCGACGAACGCGGGCAGGGCGACGAACGCGGGCGGGGCGGTGAGTGGGGGCGGAGCGGCGAGCGCGTCCCGAGCCGGGCGCCTCGGAAGCGGGGGCGGGGGGCGGCGCTGCTGCTCGTGTTCGCCGTGGTCCTCGGCTCCGCTCTCGTCGGCTCGCCCGCCGTGGCGCAGGGGTTCGACTGCAAGCAGAGTCCCGAGCCCGACCGTCCCGGCACCGGGCTCGTCGGGTCCCTCGACCCGCCCCGGCCCGACGGCGGCGAGCCCGGCAGCGTGTACCGCGAGGTCGGCTACTCGGGCATGACCTGGCACAACTACGACCTCGGCTGCGGCGGCGGGGTGCTCAACCCCTCGACCACGACCGACACCTGGCTCGGCAACCAGACCTTCAACGTCGCGAAGTTCGCGGTGGGCGGGGTCAACTGGGCGCACTACCTGATCGCCGACGGTGGGGCGCTCCTCGACCCGCTCGACCAGATCATCACCAACGCCACCCGCGCCATGTACGACTCCGTGTTCACCGTGTGGATCGGCGTCGCGCTGGTGATCCTGGCGGTGATCCTGCTGGTCCTGGCCATGCGCGGCGATCTCGCCACCCAGACGAAACGGGCCGCGTTCGCCCTCGGCGCGCTGGTGCTCGCCGGCGCGGCCTACCTGGCCCCCGTGAACTGGGCGAAGGCCGCGGACTCCCTGCTGCTCGACGGCGTCACGCAGATGCAGCAGGGCTTCCTCTCGCAGGTGGGCCTCGGCGACAAGGACACGCTGCCCACCGTGCTCGTGGACCAGGTCGTGTACCGCAACTGGCTGCGCGGCGACTTCGGCTCCCCGGACGTCCCGCAGGCCCAGGACCTGGGACGGAACCTGCTCCGCGCGCAGACCTTCACGATCGACGAGGTCGCCGAGGGCAAGGACACCCCCGAGCTCGCGCAGCAGAAGAAGACGGACTTCGCCACCATCGCCGGCCAGATGGGCGACCGGTACACCTACTTCCAGGGCACCTCCGGCAGCCGGGTCGGCGTCGGCGTGCTGGCGGTGGTCCAGGCGCTGTGCATCGCGCTGTTCCAGCTGCTCTCCAAGGTGCTGGTGCTGGTCGCGATGCTGCTGCTCAGACTCATGGTGATGACGGCCCCGGCCATCGCCGTCGTCGCGATCCTGAAGCCGGAGATCCTGCCCGCGCTGCTGCGCGTGGCCGGCGCCGCGATCGTCAACACGATCATCGTGGGGGCGCTCGCCGGGCTGCACGCGCTGCTCGTCGTGTCGCTGTTCCGGCCCGGCGCCGGCATCGACCTCTGGCTCGCGCTGCTGGTCACCGGCGTGGTGACGGTCGTGCTGTGGGCCGTCGCGCGCCCGTTCCGCCGGCTCGTGTCCATGGTGTCGCTCACCCGCGAGCAGTTCGGCGGGATCGTGCCGTCCGTCGGCGGCGGGCCGATGTCCCGGGTCTGGCACCGGGTGCGCGGGGCCGAGCCGGAGGACCGTCAGGGCCGCTGGTGGAGCGAGCGCCACGGCTCCGGGCCCGGCTCGGATCCCGACGCCGTGCGGCCCGAGGCCGAGTACGCCACGTACCAGGCCACGGCGACCGCGGCCGGCCCCGGAGCCCGCACCCCGCGCCGTCGTGCGGAGGTCGCCGGCGGGAGCGCCTCCATCCCCGCCGCGCGCCGCCCGGCCCTGCCCGCGGGCGGATCCACGGCCGCGGCCGCGAGCGGCGGCATCCCGTCCCGCAGCGACCCCGGCGAGATCGACGAGCGCGTGATCTACCGCCGCGCCGACTCCGCCCCCTCCCGGCCCGTCCGCCGGGTGAACGCCGAGCTGGTCGACGGCGAGCCGATCTACCGGATCTACCGGCCCACCGGGACGGCCCGCCGTGCCGATTAGGTCCCCGCGCGGGAGGGCGGCCGCGTACCGGGCGGTGTGGGGCTGGCCCCTGCGCTCGCCGGCCCGGCTCGCGGTCACGGCCGTCGTGGTCCTCGCCCTGGTCATCGGGGTGAGCCTGGTCATCGGGGCCACCCGCCCGGATCCCGGACCGGGTATCCTCGGCGCGCAGCCCACCACGGGCGCCGCCCCCACCCGCGCCCCGTCCACCCCGGCACCGACCGCGTTGCCCCCGGTCGCCCCGCTCACGCCCACCACGCTCCCGGTGAACCAGGCCCCGGCCTCGGCCCTGCAGATGGCGCAGAACTGGACCGCGGCCTGGGCCAACCACCCCGCGGGCATGACGAACGCGCAGTGGCTGGCCGGCCTGCGCCCCTACACGACCGACGAGTACCTCCCCACCCTGTCCAACGTGGACCCCGCGAACATCCCGGCCACCCGGATCACCGGCCCGGCCACGGCCACGAAGGTGTCCCCCGCGTCGGTCACCGCGGACGTCCCCACGGACGTCGTGACCCTGAAGGTCACCCTGGTCGACACGGCCGCCGGCTGGCGCGTCTCCGGCTACGACCGGGTCTGACATGCGGCTGCTGCGCCCGCTGCGGCTGTTCCTGCCCTTCATCGCCATCGGCGTGGCGCTGGTGGTGTTCCTGGCCGTCGGGTTCTTCGCGTTCTCGTCGAACTCCGGCCAGCAGCAGTACTCGATGGGCGCGTGCGACGCCGGCATCAACACCTCGGACGGCTCCCAGGTCGCCGGGGCCACGATCGACACCCTGAGCGACGAGCAGCGGCAGAACGCGGCCACGATCATCGCGGTGGGCAAGCAGCTGAACGCACCCCCGCGCGCATGGCTGGTGGCGCTCGCCACCGCCATGCAGGAGTCGACGCTGCGGAACATCAACTACGGGGACCGGGACTCCCTCGGGCTGTTCCAGCAGCGCCCGTCGCAGGGCTGGGGCACGCCGGCGCAGGTCACGGATCCGCAGTACAGCGCGAGGACCTTCTACGACCGCCTCCTGCAGGTGCCGAACTGGGACCAGCAGCCGGTCACCGTCGCCGCCCAGATCGTCCAGCGCTCCGCGTTCCCCGACGCCTATGCCAAGTGGGAGGGGCTCGCCGCCTCGCTCGTCGGGCAGGTGGGCGACGTCGCCAATCCCACCGGCTGCGGCAGCCCGTCGGCGAACCTGCCGCCCGGGGTCGCCAAGGCCGCGATCGACTTCGCGCTCGGCGAGGTCGGCAAGCCCTACGTGTGGGGCGCGACCGGCCCGAACACCTACGACTGCTCCGGGCTCATGCTGCGCGCCTTCGAGTCCGCCGGGATCAAGCTCCCCCGTGTCTCCCGGGACCAGTTCAACGCCGGCGGGCACGTCCCCGTCCGCGACGCGCAGCCGGGCGACCTGATGTTCTACGCCTACGACCGTAGCGACCCGACGACCATCCACCACGTGTTCCTCTACATGGGGAACGACCAGATGGTCGAAGCGCCCTACAGCGGACAGAACGTGCGGGTGCAGCCGGTAAATTGGGACTACAAGGAGCTGGTGCCGCTCGCGACCCGTCCGGGCACCCCCTCGAACACCGCCTGACCAGCCCAGACCCGACCGGAGCAGCACGACATGGCCCGCCCGGACGACCCCCGTCCGAATCGATCCACCCCACGCTCGACCACGCCGCTGGCCGACTACCTGGACCGCCCCGCGCCCGGCGCCGGGCCGGACTACCTGGTGGTGCCCCGCTCGCTCGCCGAGGCCATGCCGCTGCGCTGGCAGCAGGTCTTCGCCGGCCTGCTCACCGACCTGCACGAGGCCTACGGGCACCTGCGCTGGCCGGACTACCGCGTCGTCCCCAGCCGCTGGGAGGTCCTCGTCGACCTCGACGAGGAGCAGCTCGCCGCCGCCGGCTACGTCGCCGAGCTGGATCCCGAGGGCGGCCTGGAGTACCGGGACGCCGAGGGCTCCCCGGTCGCGGACCCGCGGACCCACCGGGTGCTCGCGCCCGTGGAGGACCCGCTGCCCCGCCCGGGCGACGAGGTGCCCGATCGCCCCGCCTAGCCGTCTCTAGGCAAGACGCTAGAGAGCGGGATACGGGGCAAGTTGAGCCGAGCGGGAACAACTCCGCGGGGGTGCTCGTTGGACCGGTCAGCAAGTTGAGTGAGACAGGCTCAAGGCCGGGTTGACGGCGCGAGCTCGAATCGCAAGACTTGAGCCAGATCCGCTCAACAGCGGTCACCCCAGAACGCAGTAACACGTGAACTACACGGAGGCAACAACCATGGCTCGTGCGGTCGGCATCGACCTCGGGACCACCAACTCCGTCGTCGCTGTCCTCGAGGGCGGCGAGCCGACGGTCATCGCGAACTCCGAGGGCGCGCGTACCACGCCGTCGGTGGTCGCCTTCGCCCGCAACGGCGAGGTCCTCGTGGGTCAGTCCGCCAAGAACCAGGCCGTCACCAACTCGGACCGCACGTTCCGGTCGGTGAAGCGCCACATCGGCGGCGACTGGAAGACCCCGGACATCGACGGCAAGACCTACAGCACGCAGGAGATCTCCGCGCGCGTGCTGCAGAAGCTCAAGCGGGACGCCGAGTCCTACCTCGGCGAGCCGATCACCGACGCGGTGATCACCGTCCCCGCCTACTTCGAGGACGCGCAGCGCCAGGCCACCAAGGAGGCCGGCCAGATCGCGGGCCTCAACGTCCTGCGCATCGTCAACGAGCCCACCGCGGCCGCGCTGGCGTACGGCCTGGACAAGGGCGAGACCGAGCAGACGATCCTGGTGTTCGACCTCGGCGGCGGCACGTTCGACGTGTCCCTGCTCGAGATCGGCGACGGCGTCGTCGAGGTCAAGGCCACCAACGGCGACAACCACCTCGGTGGCGACGACTGGGACGAGCGGATCGTCACCTGGCTCGTCGACAAGTTCAAGAGCGCGCAGGGCATCGACCTGACCAAGGACAAGATGGCCATGCAGCGGCTCCGCGAGGCCGCCGAGAAGGCGAAGATCGAGCTCTCCAGCTCGAACAACGCCACCATCAACCTCCCGTACATCACCGTGGACGGCGACAAGAACCCGCTGTTCCTCGACGAGACGCTCTCGCGCGCCGAGTTCCAGCGCATCACGCAGGACCTGCTCGACCGCACCCGCGCCCCGTTCAACCAGGTGGTGAAGGACGCCGGCATCTCCGTCGGCGACATCGACCACGTGGTGCTCGTGGGCGGCTCCACCCGCATGCCCGCCGTCACCGACCTGGTGAAGGAGCTGACCGGCGGCAAGGAGCCCAACAAGGGCGTCAACCCGGACGAGGTCGTCGCCGTCGGCGCCGCCCTGCAGGCCGGTGTTCTCCGCGGTGAGGTCAAGGACGTCCTGCTGCTCGACGTCACCCCGCTGTCCCTGGGCATCGAGACCAAGGGCGGCGTGATGACCAAGCTCATCGAGCGCAACACGACCATCCCCACCAAGAAGAGCGAGATCTTCACGACGGCGGACGACAACCAGCCGTCCGTGCAGATCCAGGTCTTCCAGGGCGAGCGTGAGATCGCGTCCTACAACAAGAAGCTCGGCATGTTCGAGCTGACCGGCCTGCCGCCCGCCCCCCGGGGCGTCCCGCAGATCGAGGTCTCCTTCGACATCGACGCCAACGGCATCGTGAAGGTCACCGCGATCGACAAGGGCACCGGCAAGAGCCAGGACATGACGATCACCGGCGGGTCCGCCCTGGGCAAGGACGAGATCGACCGGATGATGAAGGACGCCGAGGCGCACGCGGCGGACGACGCCAAGCGTCGCGAGGAGGCCGAGGTCCGCAACCAGGCCGAGACGCTCGTCTACCAGACCGAGAAGTTCCTGGTGGACAACGCCGAGAAGGTCCCGGCGGACGTCAAGGAGTCCGTCGAGTCCGGGCTGAACGAGGTGAAGGAGGCCCTGAAGGGCACCGACGCCGAGGCGGTCAAGACGGCGATGGAGAAGCTGGCCACCGAGTCGCAGAAGCTCGGCCAGGCGCTCTACCAGCAGCCGGGCGCCGAGGGTGCCCCCGCGGGCGACGCCCCGGGTGCGGACGCGGGCAGCTCCAAGGCCGCGGACGACGACGTCGTGGACGCCGAGATCGTCGACGACGAGGAGAAGAAGGACAAGTGAGCACTCCCTACGGATCCGACCGCAGGCCGGGCCCGGAGGGGGAGCAGGAGGAGCCGATCCGCTTCACCGATCGGCGCCGGATCGACCCCCTGACCGGGGAGGTCCGGACTCCTGGGGACGACGGAGTGGGCGGCACTCAGCAGGGTGCCGCCGCTCCCCCCGGGACTCCGCCCACACCCGACGAGCCCGAGATCGAGCTGGACGACCCGCGCATCGCCGACCTCGAGAAGCAGCTCGAGGAGCGGACCAACGACCTGCAGCGCGTGCAGGCCGAGTACGCCAACTACCGGCGCCGGGTGGACCGCGACCGCGAGGCCACGCTGGTCAGCGCGAAGGTCTCCTTCGTGAACGACCTGCTCACGGTGCTCGACGACCTGGCCCGCGCCGAGCAGCACGGCGACCTGACCGGCCCGTTCAAGGCCGTCGGGGACAAGATCGCGAACGTGGTGACCGGGCTGGGACTGGAGTCCTTCGGCCGGGACGGCGAGCCGTTCGACCCGGCGCTGCACGAGGCCGTCCAGCACGAGCCCGCCGAGGCCCCCGGGCCCACGGTCACGATCCTCACGGCCGTGCTCCGGCAGGGCTACAAGATCGCCGACCGGGTGCTGCGGCCCGCCATGGTCACCGTGGCGGACCGGCCGGACCCGACCGCGGAAGAGCAGTAGGAAGGAGGCGGGATGACCCAGCGCGACTGGATCGAGAAGGACTTCTACCGTGAGCTGGGCGTCTCGTCCACGGCGTCGGACTCGGAGATCAAGAAGGCGTACCGCAAGCTCGCCCGCGAGCTGCACCCGGACGCCAACCCGGACGACGCCAAGGCGGAGGCCCGGTTCAAGTCCGTGTCCGAGGCGTACGGCGTGCTCGGCGACCCCGAGAAGCGCAAGGAGTACGACGAGACCCGCAAGCTCTTCGCGGGTGGCGGCGGCTTCACCGGCGGCGGTGGTTTCCCCGGGGGCTTCCCCGCGGGGGGCCAGGGCGGCTTCTCCGTCAACGACCTGGGGGACCTGTTCGGTCAGGGCTCCCGGTCGGGCGCGGGCGGGGCCGGCGGCCTCGGCGACCTGTTCGGCAACCTCTTCGGCAACCGCGGCCCGGCCGCGGGCACGCAGCGCGCCCAGCGCGGTGCGGACGTCGAGAGCTCGCTGACCATCTCGTTCGACGACGCCGTGCGCGGCTCCACGATGACGTTGCAGCTGTCCTCGCCGGGCACCTGCGACACGTGCGGGGGCTCCGGCGCCAAGCCGGGCACCGGCGCGCACACCTGCCCGACCTGTTCGGGCGCCGGTGTGGTCAGCCGCAGCCAGGGCGCGTTCGCGTTCTCCGAGCCGTGCCGGGACTGCCGCGGCACGGGCCGGGTGATCGACGAACCGTGCCCCGAGTGCCACGGCGACGGCGTGAGCACCAAGGTGCGGTCACTGACCGTGCGGGTGCCGGCGGGTGTCGACGACGGGCAGCGCATCCGGCTGGCCGGCAAGGGCGAGCCGGGCCGCTACGGCGGCCCCGCGGGCGACCTCTACGTGAAGATGAACGTCTCCCCGCACCCGCTCTTCGGCCGTTCGGCGAAGGACGCGAAGGACCTCACGCTGAAGGTCCCGGTGACCTTCCCCGAGCTGGTCCAGGGTGCGACCCTGACGGTGCCCACGCTCGACGGCACGGTCTCGCTCAAGATCCCCGCGGGGACCCAGAGCGGCCGGACCTTCCGGGTGCGCGGCCGCGGGGTGCCGGCCAAGAAGGGGACGGGCGACCTGCTCGTCACCGTCGAGGTGGCCATCCCGCAACGGCTCGACGACGCGGCGGCGACAGCGCTCGCCGGCTACGTCGACGCGACGAAGTCGTTCGACCCGCGGGCGGACCTGCTCGCGGGAGCCCAGGTCAAGAACGGCTAGGAGGTGACGCGCGATGGCCGATGAGACGGGCCCGCTCCCGCCGGGGGCGAGCCAGGACGCCCCGGTCTTCGTGATCTCCATCGCCGCCGAGCTGTCGGGCCTGCACGCGCAGACCCTCCGCAGCTACGACCGGCTGGGGCTGGTCAGCCCCGGCCGGTCCCCCGGCGGCGGCCGGCGCTACTCGGCGCGGGACATCGCGCTGCTCCGTGAGGTGCAGCGGCTCTCCCAGGAGGAGGGCGTGAACCTCGCCGGGGTCAAGCGGATCATCGAGCTCGAGCAGCTGGTCGACGAGCTGCGGGAACAGGTCGCGGAGCTGCACGAGCAGCTGGCGGCCGCCCACGCCGCCGCCGAGCAGGCGGCGAGCATGATCCACCAGACCTACCGCCGGGACCTGGTCCCGGTGGACCGCAGCGCCCAGGTCGTGGTCTGGCAGCCGAGAGCACCCCGCAGGCGCCCCGAACCCTGACGCACCATGGAACCATAGCGCGATTTCGAGGCCCCTTTTTCCGCGTTATGGTTCCATGACGCGAGGTCAGGGGGCGGAGAGTTCTCGCTCGACGTCGGCGTACGGGCGGCGGGTGATCCGGCCGCCCACCGCCTGGTTCAGAAGCTCCTCGTCCGGCTCCACCACGTCGGCGATCAGGGCGCTGCTGCCGGCGGGGACGGCCTGGGCGAGGTGGCCCACCGCCAGCTCCTCGGCGGTCTGCTCCGTCGCGCCGAACAGCGACACCAGCTGGTTGCCGAAGAGCAGCGTGTCGACCGGGCTCAGCAGCAGCGTGATCAAGGCGCCGAGGCGCGGGTGCCGGTCCGCGAAGCTCACCGCGTCCCCGGTCTCGTGATCCAGGGTCAGCGTGCCGTCCGCCGCGCGGTGCACGACCGCCGCGGCCCGGACCTCGACCAGCTCCAGGCCCTGCAGCGCCTCGAGGGCCTGCTTCGGGTCCACACCGGTCACGACCACGACGTTCTCGCTCACGCGGCGCACGGTATCCGTCACGGGAGCCGGTCGCGACCTGGGTACCGTTCCGTGCGTGCATTCCGGACTGGAGTTCCTCGTCGTGGGCGTGGTGGCGCTCGTCGCCATCGCGGTGGCCTCCATGCTGTCGGACCGGATCCGGGTCGCGGCGCCGCTCGTCCTCGTCGTCGTCGGGTTGCTCGTCAGCCTGGTCCCGGCCGTCCCGCGGGTCGAGGTCGACCCCGAGTGGATCCTCGCCGGAATCCTGCCGCCGCTGCTGTTCTCGTCCGCGGTCTCCATGCCCGCCATGGACTTCCGCCGGGACTTCGGGGTGATCAGCGGGCTGTCGGTGCTGCTCGTGGTGGCGTCGACGGCCGTGATCGGCGTGGTGCTGCACCTGCTGGTGCCCGGTCTCGGCCTGGCCGGCGGCTTCGCGCTGGGCGCGATCCTCAGCCCGACGGACGCGGTGGCCACCTCCATCGTGCGGCGCCTCGGCGTCGCCCCGCGGATCACCACGGTGCTCGACGGCGAGAGTCTGCTCAACGACGCCACGGCGCTGGTCGTACTGCGCGCGGCGATCGCCGCCACGGCCGTCTCGGTCTCGGTCGGCGGGGTGTTCGCGGACTTCGCGATCGCGGTGGTGGTCGCGGTCGTGGTGGGGCTGGTCGTCGGCAAGATCGGGCTGATCGTCCGGGCCCGGGTGCGGCAGGCGCCCGTCAGCACGGTGCTGTCGTTCGTGCTGCCGTTCGCGGCCTCCGTCCCGGCCGAACAGCTGGGAGGGTCCGGCCTGGTGGCGGCGGTGGTGGCCGGGCTCGTGACCGGGCAGGGCGCGATCAAGTACCTGTCGCCGCAGAACCGGCTGGCCGACCGGCAGAACTGGCGGACCGTCGAGCTGGTCCTCGAGGGCGCGATCTTCCTGATCATGGGCCTGGAGCTGACGACCGTCGTCGCCGATCTCCGCGACGACGGCGGCTCGGTGCTGCGCGGCGTCGGGCTCGCCGCCCTGGCGCTCGCGCTGACGATCCTGGTCCGCGCCGCCTTCGTCACGCCGCTGATCGGGATCCAGTCCCGCTACGCCCGCCGCAGCGAGAACCTGCGGCCCCAGCTGGAGGGGATGGGCGAGAAGGTCGTCGTCGGGGAGTCCTTCGAGTTCCGCGGCCGGACCGGCAAGTTCGACGATCCCGAGCGCGCGGAGCGCTTCCGCAACCGGCTGCAGCTCAAGATCGCCGACATCGACTACCTCCTCGCCGAGCCGATCAAGGTGCGGGAGGGTGCGGTGATCGTCTGGGCGGGGATGCGCGGCGCGGTCACGCTGGCCGCCGCGCAGACCCTGCCCGAGGACATGCCGCTGCGGTCGCTGCTGGTGTTCGTGGCGTTCCTGGTGGCTTCGGCGTCGCTGCTGATCCAGGGCGGCACGCTGGCGTGGTTCGTCCGGCTGGTGCGACCGTCGGCGCCCGATCCCGAGGAGCTCGCGGCGGAGCGGCACGAGCTGGAGGCCCGGATGCGGGTGGCCGGCATCGAGGTGATGGAGCGGTACCGCACGCACCCGCTCATCGCGGAGTTCCTGGAGCGCACGGCCGACGAGGCGCAGCGCCCCGATCCCGCCGACTTCCGCCGGCTGCGGCTGGAGATGATCGAGGCGCAGCGGGAGACCCTGATCATCGCGCGCGGCGAGGGCGTGTTCGCCGCCTCGGCCCTCACGGTCGCCCTGGAGAACCTCGACGCCGAACAGATCAGCATCGAGCTCCGCGGAGACTGAGGTGTGATCCTGCACATCCCGGGCTCTCGCCACGTAACGCGCGTCGGGGTCGCGCCGCTTCAGCAGACGTGATCACGGAGACCGGGGTACGCCGGCCCTCTCGCAGGCTGCGCGACCTCCGGCCACGCACCGCCCTCGAGCTGTGGGTCGTCACGCCGGTGCTCGGCTGGACGGCGCTGTACTGCCTCAAGTGGCTCGGCCTCGGGGCGCTCGCCCCGGACACGATGGCCGGCTTCTACAACGCCAGCGCCTACTGGGTCTCCTACCGCGACGGTTTCGTGCGACGCGGGCTCCCCGGCGCGGTCCTGGAGGCGGTGCTCGGCCGCCCGCCGGGCGTGTTCGCCGCCTCGGTGGTCGCGGTCCTGCTCGTCCTGCTGGTGCTCGCGGCCCTCGCCGCGCTCACGGTCGCGGCCGTCCGCGCGACCCCCTCGCCGCAGGACCGGGTGGTCGTGGCGGCGCTGGTCCTGGCCTCGCCGTTCACCCTCACCCTCGCGGTGATCAACCGCGGCCGGTACGACGCGATCGTCGTCGCGTGTGTCGTCGCCGTCGTGCTGCTGGCGAGGCGGCGGACCGTGCCGCTGCTGCGCGTGCTCGGGATCTCCCTCGCCGTCGTCGTCGGGGTGGGGTCGCTCGAGATCTCCCTGACCTTCCTCGGCCCGCTCGCGCTGCTCGCCGCCGTCCGGCTCGGCCGCACCACGGCCGAGCGGGTCGGCTGGGGTGCGCTCGCCGTGCTGCCGGGTCTGGCGCTGGCCGCGGCCTCGCTGGTCGTGCGCCCGGGCGTCGGCACCCTGCTCACCATCATGGAGCGCGCGTCCGCGGCCGGCATCCCGCTGTCCCGGTCGGAGGAGAACTCGATCTCCGCGCTCGGCCAGACCACCCGGGACGCGCTGGTGCACACCGCCGGCATCGCGCCGCTGACGATCCTGTTCTGCGCGGTCGTCCTGGGCGGCTGCTACGCCCTGACCGCAGGCCTGCTCTGGACGTACCTCGGCCACGTCCACCCGCGCTGGGCCCTGGCGCTGCTGAGCCTCTACGGGTTCGGGGCCCTGGCGCTCAGCGCGGTGGGGGACGACTACCGGCGCTGGTGGGGCTTCGCGTTCGTCGCGATGGTGGCGAGCCTGGTGCTGCTGCGGCGGGACGCCGTGATCATCCCCGCGCCGCGGCACGCCGACGGCCCGCCCGGGCGCCGGCTCCTCGTCGTGGCGCTGCTGGTGTCCGCGGCCATGGCGCTGTTCCCGATCTGGCCCAGCTGGGACCAGTCGGGGACGAACGCGTCGATCGACCAGGTCCAGCAGGACTGACGAGGACTGACGGGGCCTACTGCCACTCGCGGGTGGTGAAGGGGTCGTAGACGAGCCGGTCGAGCGGGGTGCCGGCGACGAGCATCCGGCCCGCGGTGGCACGGATCATCGCCGGTGAGCCGCTGAGCAGCACCCTCCGGTCCGCCCAGGCCCCCTGCCGGGTCACGACGTCCGCGACGGTCCCGTGCTCGGCCCCGGAGGTGTCCGCCGGGTCCTCCACGACGGGGACGGCGCGCAGCCAGGGATGGGTGTCGGCGAGGCGGCGCAGCGCGGGGAACGCGACGAGGTCCGCCCAGGTCCGCCCGCCGACCACCACGTCCACGCGGGGTGCGCGCGGTGCCCGGGCCAGCTCCTCCACCATCGCGAGCACCGGCGCGGCCCCGGTGCCCCCGGCGACCATCAGCAGGTCCGGGCCGGCCGCGTCGGCGACGAGGCGCCCGCGCGGGCAGCCGATCCGCCACACGTCCCCGGGCCGGGTGTGCGCCACGATCGAGCGGCTCACCCAGCCGCCCTCGACCGCGCGCACGTGGAAGTCGATCGTGCCGTCGGCGCGGGGGGCGTTGGCCGGCGACAGCCGCCGCCACAGCTGCGGACGGCGGGGGGTCTCGGCATCGAGGTACTGCCCGGCCCGGTAGGCCAGCGGCCGCTCCGGCCGGACGGTGAGGACGGCGAGGTCCCAGCCGATCCGCCGGTGCGCGATCACCTCGGCGTGCCGCACCTCCGGCACCCGGGCCGGCGCGATCGTCCGCAGCGCGCCCGCGACCAGCCGGAACGCCTCGCGCACCGCCCACTCGCCCTCGGCCGTCCACTCCTCGCCCGCGTGCGCGCCGAGCGCGGCGACGAGCGAGGCGTCGACGTCCCGTTCCCGTGTGACGACCAGTCCGGCGAGCCGCGGATCGTCCGCGAGGGCGTGCAGGGCCGAGTACAGGTCGTCCCGCCGGTCGACGCACTCCAGCGCGTACAGGATCGCGTGCAGGCCCTCCGCGCCCGCCAGGGACACCGGGAAGAGGTGGCGGCTGCGCGGTACGCGGGCGAAGAGCTCGGCGTGGAAGCGGCGGGCCAGCGGGTCCGAGTACGGTGCGGTGGCCGTGCGGATCCGCCGGACGAGCTGCGCGGTGCGGCGGGTGCTGCGCGCGGCGGGCAGCTCCTCCGTCCCCTGATCGAGCGGCGGGACCAGGGTGACGGCGGCCATGCGTCCTCCACAACATGCACGGTGTGTGGCGGGAGATTAGCTCAGAGTCACCGGTGCGGGTGACGCGGGGTCCTCCGGACGAGGCGCACGCCGAGCGTCATCCAGCCCAGGGCGACCAGGATCAGCCACACCCCCGCGGCGGCGGCCCCGACCCCGGTGACCAGCACCGCGACGTACACCAGCACGCACAGCGCGAGCGTCACGAACGTCACGGTCAGCGGCCGGTCGCCGCGCACCGCCCGCCGCACCACGGCGGCGGTCCCCCGTGGCAGGTCCCGGACGGTCCACCAGCCGAGGCCCCCGGTCGTCGCCAGCACGGCGGCGGCGGTGATCCGCGCCGCCGCGGGATCGGCCGAGAGCGCGAGCGCCACCACCGTGACCAGGGCGAACCAGATCCGCAACCGCCAGGACAGCTGCCACAGCACGACCACGACGGTCCGCATGACCTCCGGCATCGCCGGATCGAGCCGCCCGGCCGCCATCAGGCCTGCCAGTGCCCGGGCCGGCCGGCGGGTGCGGGCGTCGAGCAGGGCGAGATCGTGCCGCGCCGCGGCGTTCTCCGGGTCGATCCGCAGCGTGGCCTCGTACTCGGCGCGCGCCAGCTTCCGGTCCCCCGCGTCGCTCGCGACGTCGGCCAGCACGAGGTGCGCGGCGGCCTCGTCGGGGATCAGCGCGACCACCCGCCGCGCCTCCGCCAGCGCCTCGGCCAGCCGCCCCGCGCGCTGCAGCACCGTGGTGTGGGCGCGCGCCGCGGCGGGCTCGTGCGGCTCCAGCGAGACCGCCAGGTGCCCGGCCTCGACCGCCTC
This sequence comes from Pseudonocardia ailaonensis, assembly GCF_039531635.1. Lineage (NCBI taxonomy): Bacteria > Bacillati > Actinomycetota > Actinomycetes > Pseudonocardiales > Pseudonocardiaceae > Pseudonocardia > Pseudonocardia ailaonensis. Next base: position 80,012 of record NZ_BAAAQK010000029.1, read on the forward strand.
GGGATGGCGGCCGAGCATCGACAGGTGCAGGGCCCGCAGCCGGTGCGGCCGTTCGGCCCGGGGAGCCGCCGCGCAGGCGGCCTCGGCCGCGGCCAGGCCCTCGTCGTGCCGCTTCGCGCGCAGCAGCGTCGCGGACAGCGCGCCGAGCAGCTCCGGATCGTCCGGCGCCTCCGCCAGCCCCTCGCGTGCGACCCGTTCCGCCTCCTCGACCCGGCCCAGCAGGCCGAGCCGCTCGGCGCGGGCCGCGGCGGAGCTCACAGCCGGCGGTTCTTCTTGAGGTACGCCGCCAGCTCGTCGTACCCGCCGTCCTGGTTGGCGAACTGGGCCACGTTGCGCGCCGTCGCGAACCACGGCCCGGTGCTCGGCCGGATCTCCTTGACCGCCGTGAGCAGGTCCTTCATCGACAGCGGCCGCACCCGGCCCGTCCGCATCGAGTCGGCCAGCGCGCGTTCGGCGGCCGTGTCGCAGACGTGGACGAGATCGGCACCGGAGAAGTGCTCGGTGGCCTTCACCAGCCGGGCCAGGTCGATCCCCTCGACCGGCCGCTGCTCCAGGCGGCCGCGCAGGATCGCGGCGCGCGCGGGCTCGTCCGGCGGCAGGACCAGCAGCATCCGGTCGAAGCGGCCGGGGCGGCGCAGCGCGGAGTCGATGTCCCACGGGTGGTTCGTGGCGCCCAGGACGTACACGCCCTCGTTCTCGCCGGACATCTCCGCGAGCAGCGTGTTCACCGTGTTGCGCAGCGTGGAGCTGTGGGTGAGGTGGCTGCGCTTCTGACCCAGCGCGTCGACCTCGTCGAAGAACAGCACGTGGGGTGCCTTGCGCCGGGCCGCGGCGAAGATCGCCGCGAGGTTGCGCTCGGAGGTGCCGACCCACATGTCGAGCACGTCCGCGATCCCGATCTCGGTGAACCCGGCGCCCAGCTCGCCGGCCACCGCGCGGGCCAGGAACGTCTTGCCGCAGCCGGGCGGCCCGTAGAGCAGCAGCCCGCCGCCGGGGGCCTTGCCGAAGGCGCGGGCCATCCCGGGATTGCGCATCGGGCCGAGGAAGGCCAGCTCGAGGCGTTCCTTCACCTGCTCCATGCCGGCCACGTCCGCGAGCCGGACGGACGGGCGCTCGGCCCGCTCGACCTCCTCGGTCACCGGATCCCCGGTGACGAAGGCCGGCGCCGGGGAGACGTCCTTGAGCTGCTCCTCGGCGCCCGCCCAGTCGAACGCGCCCGGGTCGTTCCCGGTGGGGGCCGGCAGCGCGCGCATCGGGAAGGGCTCGGTGGGCGGATGCACCGTGGGCAGCGGCCGGGTGTCCGAGATCCCGGACAGCTTGGCGGTGATCCGCTGGAGCAGTGCCAGCGCGGTGGCGTCCCCGGGGGTGCGGGCGAGCACGGCGCTGCAGTGCTGCAGCGCCTCCGGCCCCCGGTCGCGGGCCAGCAACAGTTCGGCGACGTGCAGCCGGAGCGGCACGTCGTCGGGCGCGGCCTCGACCGCGGCGAGCAGGCTCGTGAGAAGCGGATCGCTCAACGCTCTCCCTCGCTCCGCTCGGTCGGCGCCTCGCGCGGGCACTGCGCCGATGGTTCGCTCGCACGCTCGCTCATCGCCGTCGATTATCCAGAGAACTTCTCCTTGAGTGGAACAGACTCAAGTTTCCTGCCGTTGTCCCTAGCGACGGGGCTACCATGGCCCCGGAGACTCACGATCCGAGGAGACGACGAGGTGGATTCCTTCAATCCCACCACCAAGACCCAGCAGGCGATCTCCGCGGCCGCCCAGGCCGCCGCGCTCGCCGGGAACCCGGACGTCGGTCCCACCCACCTGCTCGGTGCCTTGCTGGCCCAGGGTGACGGGATCGCCGCTCCGCTGCTCGCCGCCGTCGGGGCGGACGCCGGTGCGGTCCGGGCCGAGCTCACCCAGCTCGGCAACCGGCTGCCGTCGGCCGCCGGCTCGACGGTCAGCGCCCCCCAGCTCAACCGCGAGGGGCTCGGGGCGATCACCGCCGCCCAGCAGCTCGCCACCGAGATGGGGGACGAGTACGTCTCCACCGAGCACCTGCTCGTCGGCCTGGCCGAGGCGGGCGGTTCGGTGGCCCAGCTGCTCAAGCGGCACGGCGCGACCCCCGAGGCGCTGCGCGAGGCCTTCACCAAGGTCCGCGGCTCGTCCCGGGTGACCAGCCCCGATCCCGAGGGCACCTACCAGGCGCTGGAGAAGTACGGCCAGGACCTCACCGCGCGGGCCCGCGAGGGCAAGCTCGATCCCGTCATCGGGCGGGACACCGAGATCCGCCGCGTGGTCCAGGTGCTGTCGCGGCGCACCAAGAACAATCCCGTGCTGATCGGCGAGCCGGGCGTCGGCAAGACCGCGATCGTCGAGGGCCTGGCCCAGCGGATCGTGGCCGGCGACGTCCCGGAGTCCCTGCGCGGCAAGCGCGTCGTGTCCCTCGACCTCGGGTCCATGGTGGCCGGCGCGAAGTACCGCGGCGAGTTCGAGGAGCGGCTCAAGGCCGTGCTCAAGGAGATCACGGACTCGGCGGGCGAGGTCGTCACGTTCATCGACGAGCTGCACACCATCGTCGGTGCCGGCGCGACCGGCGAGGGCGCGATGGACGCCGGCAACATGATCAAGCCGATGCTCGCCCGCGGCGAGCTGCGGATGGTCGGCGCCACCACGCTCGACGAGTACCGCCAGCACATCGAGAAGGACCCCGCCCTGGAGCGGCGGTTCCAGCAGGTGCTGGTCGGCGAGCCGTCCGTCGAGGACACGGTCGGGATCCTGCGCGGCCTCAAGGAGCGCTACGAGGTGCACCACGGCGTCCGGATCACGGACACCGCGCTCGTCGCCGCCGCCACCCTGTCGGACCGCTACATCACCGCGCGGTTCCTGCCGGACAAGGCGATCGACCTGGTCGACGAGGCCGCGTCCCGGCTCCGCATGGAGATCGACTCCCGGCCCGTCGAGATCGACACGGTCGAGCGCTCCGTGCGCCGGCTGGAGATCGAGGAGATGGCGCTGGAGAAGGAGTCCGACGCCGCCTCCGTGGAGCGGCTGGCGGCCCTGCGCGCCGAGCTGGCCGAGAAGCGCGAGGAGCTCTCCGCGCTGACCGCCCGCTGGCAGAACGAGAAGGGCGCCATCGAGGCCACCCGCGAGCTCAAGGAGCAGCTCGAGGGGCTCAAGGGCGAGGCCGAGCGGGCCGAGCGGGACGGCGACTACGCGCGCGCGTCCGAGCTGGTCTACGGCCGGATCCCCGCGCTGGAGAAGGAGCTCGCGGAGAAGGTCGCGGTCGCCGAGAAGCACGAGGAGGTCATGCTCAAGGAGGAGGTCGGCCCGGACGACGTGGCCGACGTCGTGAGCGCCTGGACCGGCATCCCCGCAGGCCGGATGCTGGAGGGCGAGACCGCCAAGCTGCTGCGCATGGAGGACGAGCTGGGCCGCCGCGTCGTCGGGCAGGCCGAGGCCGTGCGCGCCGTGTCCGACGCGGTCCGGCGCGCCCGCGCGGGGATCGCGGACGAGAACCGGCCCACCGGGTCGTTCCTCTTCCTCGGCCCCACCGGCGTCGGCAAGACGGAGCTGGCCAAGGCGCTCGCCGAGTTCCTGTTCGACGACGAGCGGGCCATGGTCCGCATCGACATGAGCGAGTACTCGGAGAAGCACTCCGTCGCTCGTCTCGTCGGTGCCCCTCCCGGCTACGTCGGCTACGACCAGGGCGGCCAGCTCACCGAGGCCGTGCGGCGCCGCCCGTACACGGTGGTGCTGTTCGACGAGGTCGAGAAGGCCCACCCGGACGTCTTCGACACGCTCCTGCAGGTGCTCGACGACGGCCGGCTCACGGACGGCCAGGGCCGCACCGTGGACTTCCGCAACACGATCCTGGTGCTGACCTCCAACCTGGGCAGCCAGGCGATCGCGGACCCGTCGCTCGACGACCGGGGCCGCCGGGACGCCGTGATGTCGGTGGTGCGCGGGCACTTCAAGCCCGAGTTCCTCAACCGGCTGGACGACGTCGTGGTCTTCCACGCGCTGTCCACCGAGGAGCTCACCCACATCGTGGACATCCAGCTCGACGTCCTGCGGACCCGCCTGGCCAAGCGCCGCCTGACCCTGGAGGTGTCCGACGGGGCCCGCGAGTGGCTGGCGATGAACGGCTTCGACCCGGTCTTCGGTGCGCGGCCCCTGCGCCGCCTGGTGCAGTCGAGCATCGGCGACCAGCTGGCCAAGGAGCTGCTTGCCGGGCAGGTCCGCGAGGGCGACACCGTCCGCGTCGACCTCGACCCGACCGCCGGTGGCGGCACCGGCGGGCTGGTCGTCGGCAAGGGCATCCCCGCAGCCCTGTGACCCTGTGAGTGGCGATGGTCGCCCTGGCGACCATCGCCACTCACGACCGTTCGGGCCGGTTCCCGATGGTGAACAGGTCTCCCGGAATCGCCCTCGGGACCGGCGCCGGCTCCGTACGGTCCGCGCCCATGAACGGGAACCAGCCGGACGGGGCCGTGTGGCTCGAGGACTACCGCCGCCGCCTCGACGACCTGCGCGAGCGCGCGGAGCGGGCGCAGGCCGAGATCGACGGCCTCACCGCGACCGTGACCAGCCCGGACGGTGCGGTGAGCGCGACCGTGGACAGGACCGGCGCCCTCTCCGGCCTCGTGCTCGGCCCCACCGCGGAGGCGCTGGGCCGGGAACGCCTGGCGGCCCTGGTGGTCTCGACCACCGCGAGCGCCTCCGCCGAGGTCACCCGCCGCGCAACCGAGGCCCTCGGCCCCCTGCTGAACCGATGACCGGGTTCCGCGTCGACCCCGACGCCCTCGACACCCGGGCCGCCGCTCTCGAACGGTCCGAGCAGAACCTCGCCTCGGACACCCCCGTCGACGTCCCGCTGTCCGCCGACGCCTACGGCGTGGTCGGGCGCCTGTTCGCCGGCGCGGCGATCGACGCGTCGGCCCGGGCGGTGTCCGGGATCCAGGCCGCCCGACGAGGCCTGCTCGCCTCCGCGTCCCGGGTCCGGGCCTCCGCCGCGGCCTACCGCGAGGAGGACCTCTCGCAGGCCCTGGCCCTGGAACGGGCGGCCCGGAGGCCCGGGCGATGACCGTGATGACCAGCACGTTCGTCCCCACCGCCGAGGAGGCCGCCGGTCCGCTCGACGGTGCCGGCCCCGCGTCGAGCGGCTACGACCTCGGCTCGGCGATCCTCGACCAGGACGCGTTCGGCATCGCCGCCGCCGCGGCGGGGGCCGGGCTGGACGCGCTGAAGTTCGTGGGAGATCCGGTCGGCGAGGGACTCCGGTCGGCAGCCGGCTGGCTGATCGAACACATCTCCTTCCTGCGGGAGCCCCTCGACTGGCTCGCCGGCGACCCGGCCCGGATCGTCGCCGGCGCCGAGGACTGGCACCGGGGCGCGCAGGCGCTCGCGGCGGAGGCCAGGGCGAGGGCGAACCCGCAGGTGGGCAGCTGGACCGGTACGGCGGTGGACGCCGCGGCCGGGGCCGCCCACCGCGAGGCCGAGGCGCTGGCGCAGCTCGCCGCGTCCTGCGACGCGCTGGCCCAGCAAGTGGTCCGCACGGCCGGGCTGATCGGCGTCGAACGCTCGCTCATCCGGGACGCCGTCGCCGAGTTCGTCGCCCGGATCGTGGAGTGGGCGATCGGCGCGATCCTCAGCGCCGGCCTGCTCCTCGCGGTCGCCGTGGCCCCGACGGTCATCGAGGCCGTCTCGCTCGGCCGCCGCATCGTCCAGCGCATCGACGAGCTCATGGAGCACCTGGCGAGGTCGGTGTCCTGGATCGGGAGGATGCGCGCGGACATCGAGAACACCAGGGCGGTGTGGTCCCACCTCGACGACGCGGGCAAGCGCCGGATCAGCCTGGGGACGTCCCTGCGTTCGGCCGACGAGGTCGGTGAGGCCTTCGAGCGCGTCGGCGTCGCCGGAGCCCGGCGGATCACCGAGCCGTTCGGCGGCGACCACGCGAACGACCTCCACGGTCTCGCCGTCGACGCCACGGTCGAGGTCGGGAAGGAGACCGGCAAGGCCGCCGCCACGCTCGACGGGTGGACGGACGGGCGGAACTGACCCGGGAACGTCACCGAGAGCCCGCCGGTCCCTTTCGCGCCGTTCGGCGACATCACCGGTCGGGTGATCGTGGCGTTCCCGCACTCTCCCGGCCAGCGGCGATAGGGTCGCCCGCGTGGGTATCCCGTCGTGGGTCTGGTTCGTGATCGCCGTGGTGGCGCTGCTGGTCGGCGTGGCACTGCTCGTCGCCGACCGCGGGCGCCCCGCCGCGTCGCCCACCGGGGGCGCCAAGGACCGCAAGCGCTGGGCCGCCCTGCACGACTGGGACTTCCACGAGAGCGACCCCGTGCTGACCAGCCGCTGGCACTACGGCACCGTCCAGAAGGGCGGACCGGGGATCGCCCGGAACCTGGCCAGCGGCACCGTGCCCACGCCCGAGGGCGGTCGCAACGGAGTGGTGTTCGACCACGAGCAGCAGGGCACGGTCCACGCCGTCGTCGTCGGCGTCGAGCTGCGGGAGTCGCTGCCCGCCGCCGTCGAGCTCCGGCTGCCCACCGCGCCGCTCCCCGAGCGGGACGGCGCGGGCCTCGACCTGCTGGAGCCGGTCGGCCAGCGCTACTCGTTCGTCTCCGACGCGGACACCATCCGCCCCCTGCTCACCCCCCGGCTCGCCGACGCGGCGGACGCGGTGGGCCAGGACATCGAGCTGCTCTGGGCCGAGGACTCCTGGGTGCTCGCCGCCGCGCCCGTCGACGCGGACCCCGAGCGCACCCAGGACCTGCTGGCGGATCTCGCCGAGGTCGCGACCGCCTTCGAGCACGCGGTGGACGGAGCTCACCCCCGCTCGCAGTGATCCGCCGGGCCGCGGACGACTAGTGTTCGCGGCGTGCCCACCGTCCTGATCACCGGTGCCACCTCGGGCATCGGGGCCGCGTTCGCCGACCGGCTGTCGGCCGAGGGGCGCGATCTCGTGCTCGTCGCCCGCACCGTCGAGCGGCTCGAGGAGGCCGCCACCCGGTACCGGGAGGCGGGGGTGTCCGTCGAGGTGCTGCCGGCCGACCTGAGCGACACCGCCCAGCGGGCCCGGGTGATCCGCCGGCTCGCGGATCCGGACGTCGCGCCCGTCGACCTGCTCGTGAACAACGCCGGGATGGGGCAGCGCTCGTCGTTCCTGCACACCTCGCCCGAGGACCTGCAGGCCCAGCTCGAGCTCAACGTCACCAGCGTCCTGCAGCTCACCCGCGCGGTGCTGCCGGGGATGGTGGACCGCGGCCGCGGCGCCGTGGTCAACGTGTCGAGCGTGGCCGGGTTCCTGCCCGGCAGCGGCTCCACCTACACCGCGGACAAGGCGTGGGTCACGGCGTTCACCGAGGGCGTGGCGGCCACCCTCACCGGCACCGGCGTGCGCGCGCTCGCGCTGTGCCCCGGGTTCGTGCGCACCGAGTTCCACGAACGGGCGGGCATGGACGTCGGCTCCCGCACCGGTCCACTCTGGCTGGAGGCCTCCCGGGTGGTCGACGACTGCCTGTCCGATCTCGCGGACGGCCGGGTGCTGTCCGTGCCGAGCCTGCAGTACAAGGCGATCAGCGGCGTCGCGGGGATCCTGCCGCGGCGGGTCATGCGCCGGCTGGTCGCGACCTTCGAACGGGAACGCGGGGAATGAGCACACATCTCGACACCGACCGGCTGCGGCTCGCGGAGCTCGTGCGCGAGCTCGGCGTGGTGCACGGCAAGGTCACGCTGGCCTCGGGCAAGGAGGCCGACTACTACGTCGACCTGCGCCGGGTCACCCTGCAGCACGAGGCCGCGCCGCTGGTCGGCCGGCTGCTGCGGGCGCTGACGGCGGACTGGGAGTACACGGCCGTGGGCGGGCTGACCCTGGGCGCCGACCCGGTGGCCACCGCCGTCCTGCACGCCACTGAGGCCGAGCGCGCCGCCGATCCGTCGGTCGCGCCCGTCGACGCCTTCGTGGTGCGCAAGTCCACCAAGGAACACGGCATGCAGCGGCTCGTCGAGGGCCCGGACATCGCCGGCCGCACCGTGCTGGTGGTGGAGGACACCTCCACCACCGGCGGCTCGGTGCTCACCGCGGTCCGCGCGGTGCGCGAGGCGGGCGCCACGGTCGCCGGCGTGGTCACGGTCGTCGACCGGGACACCGGCGCCAGGGAAGCGATCGAGACCGAGGGCGCCCAGTACCGGGCGCTCCTCGGCCTCGCGGACCTCGGCCTCTGATCAGTTCACGGTGATCCGCACGGCGTCGAAGGCCGGGGTCTGGTCGGCGCGCTGCATCATCGGGATGCGGTGCGAGCCGTCGCCCGCCCAGGAGGCGCACTGCGCGATCCCCTTGGACGGCAGGCCGGTCACGTCGATCGTCACCGTGTCCGGGGTGGCGCCGCCCGAGCCGTCCTGGGTGGCGACGAAGAACGCCGGCTTGTCCCCCGAGACCGGTGCCAGGTTCTCGTCGGCGAGCATCCGGCAGGCCGTGTGGAAGTGGCCGCGCTGGATGCCGTTGCCGTCGAGCAGCGAGGACTCCAGGTAGTAGCCGCCTGCCGCCGCGCCCAGGAACCGGTCGCGCACCAGGTTGCGGGTGCTGACCTTGATCTGGAACGCCTGCCCGGCCGTGACGCTCGTCGGCGCGTCCGTGATCAGCAGCGACGGGTTCTTGTTCGCCGCCCCGACCTCACCGAACTCGGTGTCCACACAGGCCGGTGCGACCTGGAAGCCGGTGTGCGGCGGGAGATCGCTCTTGCTGCAGTCCCGGGCGAGCACCTCGAGGCCGTTGTTGGGCTGGTTCGGCGCGGGCGCGGCCGAGGAGGACGGCGCCGCACTCTGCGACGACGGCGGCGCGGCGGCCGAGGAGGAGGGCGCGGCCTGCGAGGACGGTGCGGCCCCGGAGGACTGCGCCGACCCGGGCTGCGCCGACCCGGGCTGGGCGGCCCCGGGCTGGGCGGCCTGCGAGGCGGGCGCACCCGGGGACGGGGCACCGCCCTGCGGCGTCGCGGCAGTGGTCGACGCGGCCGCCGTGTGTCCCGAGTGGCCGGTGTACTGGCCGCTCTGCTGGCCCGCGTTCGGGCCGGTCGGGATGCGGTCCGCGGCGATCGCCTGGTCGCAGGCCGTGGGGACGAGCACCACGACGGCCGCCGCGGCGGTGGTCAGCAGGACCCGGCGCAGCCGGGTGGAACGTGAGGGGTCCATCGTCGGTCGATCCTCGGTGTCGGGGCTTGGGGAGCCGTGGGGGTCGTGCTCAGGAGCGGCGGCGGGAGCCGCGCCCGGAGGAGTGCGCCCCGGTGTCCTGGGGGTCGAGCAGGTCGTCGAAGCGGAAGTTTCCGGAGTCGGAGGCGCGCCGGCGGCGGGGAACGGCCGCGTACCCGCCGGAGTCGGCGGTGCGGGCCCGGTGGCTGCCGGTGTCCTCGACGCCCCCGGCGCGGGTGTCGCCGCGCCGGCGCCGGCCGGGCTCGGCCGGGACCCGGTAGCGCCCGGAGTCCGTGGTGGCCCGGGAGCGGCCCGACACCGGCGGGTGCTCGTCGACGGCGGACGCCCGGTAGCGCCCGGAGTCCTCGACCGACCGGGTGCGGCCGGTGTCGGTGACCGCCCGCGTGCGACCGGTGTCGGTGACCGCGCGGGACCGGTCGGTGGCGGAGACGGCCCGGTAGCGCCCGGAGTCCGTCGTCGCGCGGGTCCGTCCCGTGTCGGACACCCGGCCCGCGCGCTCGTCGAGCACGTCGACCACCGGGATCCCACCCGTGTCACCCCGCCGCCTGCGGTGACCGGCCGGGGAGCCGCCGGGCAACGCCGGTGGGTCCGGTGTGTCGCGCGGGGCGGGGACCGTGACGACCGCCGGCGAGTGCAGCGCCGCGAGCTGGCTGCCCGTGGCCGCGGCGGCGACCGCCGGGGGCTTGCGCCGTCCCCGCCGCAGCGTGACCAGCAGGCCGACCGCCGCGCCGGCCGCGGCCAGGAAGACGATCACCGGCACGATCATGTCCGCCGGGGAGGTGCCGCCGCCGAAGATCCCGGGCGAGGGCGCTTCCGGCAGGGCCGAGTAGTCGACCAGCCCGGTGGCCTCGAGCATCGCGATGTGCCCGGTCACGTACTGGAACGTGGTGTCGGCGAACTGGCGGACCAGTTCGTTGCGCGTGCCCACCCGGGTGGTGGCGACGACCGGCAGCACGATCCCGTGGGCCTGGCGCAGCAGCTGGACGGCGACCTTGTCGTAGTCGGTGCCGGTGGTGGACGAGATCTGGTTCATCCACGCGATCTGCTGGTCGCTGGCCCGGCTGGGCAGCTGGACGCCGAGCTTGTCGGAGACGTCGCGGTCGAGCTGGTCGAGCACGGTGTGCTGCTCGGCGAGGTGCTGTCCGGTCTCGCGGACCTGCTGGTTGGTGGCCTGCTGGGCCATCTGCTGGCCGGTCGGGATCTCCCAGAGCCCGGCCTGGCGGACCTTCACGAGGAAGTCGCGGTCGGCGGGCCCGATCGGGCCCCACTGGGTCTGGGTCCAGCCGCCCGTGCCCGGGGCGGCACTGGTCCAGGACTGGACGACGGACACGGTCACGGCGCCGAGCACGGCGACGAGGAGCGCCCAGCGCACGGAGCGCGGGATGCGGTGCAGCATCGGGGGGACCTTTCGGGGAGCGGCCCTGCGGGGGAGCGTGGGCAGCCGGCCGGTGGCCGGGTGGGGACCGGTCGCGAGGGGGAGCGGGACCGGTGGTGCGGGGGTCAGGCCATGTCGAACTGCTCCGTGTGGATCCGGTCGTCGGGGATGCCGAGGGCGGTCAGGGCGGCGAGCACGTCGGCGACCATCGCCGGCGGCCCGCAGAGGAAGTAGTCGTGGCGGACATCGGGATCGAGCGTGCTCAGCACGCCCGTGAGCAGGGCGGCGTCGACCTCGCCGGTGTGCCCCGCCCACGGCCCGGAGGGCCGCCGCAGGACCTCGGTGACCTCGAGGTCCAGGTACCGGCGCAGCATCGCGAGCTCGTCGCGGAACAGCAGGTCGCCGGTGTCCCGGGCCACGGAGACGAGCCGGTGCGGGCGTTGGTCGCCCCGGTCGGCGGCGGTGCGCAGCATGCTCATCATCGGCGTGATCCCGACGCCCGCGGCGATCAGCACCAGCCCCGCCGCGGGCACGGAGTCGCAGGTGAACGAGCCGTACGGCCCGTCGACCCACACCGACTGCCCGCGCCGCAGCTCCCGTACGGACGACGCGAAGTCCCCGGTGCCGCGGATCGTGAACTCGGTGTGCCCGGGATCGTGGGCGCTGCTGGCGATCGTGAACGGGTGTTCCTCGACCGCCGAGCGCTGCAGCCGCACCCAGGCGAACTGGCCGGGCGAGAAGCGCAGCCCGCCGTGCCGCCCGGTCGGCGCCAGCACGAGCGTGGTGACGGTGGGGTTCTCCGCCCGCACCGCCTGCACGGCGAACTCGCCGCCCGCGTCGAGCATCCCGCGTCCCCACCAGCGCATCGCGAACACGACGATCACCAGGACGCCGAGTCCGGCGAGCACGGGCCCCATCACGGCGTCCGTCACCAGGTGCCGGAGCCAGAGCACGTGCAGCGCCGACAGCCCGAGCACCAGCACGGCCAGCAGCAGGTGCAGCCAGCGCCAGACCTCGTAGCGCTGCCGGCGGCGCAGGGCGAGGACGACGAGCGCGGCGAGCGCGATGCTCGCGCCGACGGCCGCCTTGGCCCGGCCCGGGGCGCTCGGCACGGCCAGCAGCCCCACCTGTGCCGGGTTGGCGGCGACGACGGCGGCCAGGTGCGCGGCGATCAGCACCGCCGAGAGGATGCCGAGCTGGCGGTGCAGCCCCACGACCGTCTCGATGCCGAAGGCCCTGGTCAGACCCCGCAGCCGGGAGGGCAATGCAGCCGCGCAGACCAGCGCGGACAGCGCGACGAGCCCCGTCACCACGGACATCTGGCGCCAGAACGGGAGCGGCTCGGACTGCGCGAGGTGCACCAGGGCAGGGCCGGCGAGCACCACCAGCAGCGCCGTCACCCATGCCCGGCGGGCGCCCCTCGAGGGCGAGTCCGAGACCGTCGTCCGTTCCACGGCGGCGAAGGTAGGCAGCGGCCCGGGGTCGGGGTGCGCAAGCTGAGAGTGGCACCGGGCGACGGTGCCGGGGGCGGGTTCGACGGCAGTTCTGCGGCCCGAATGACTCCGAACGCGCGCCCAATTGGTCTGATCGCCGAGCAACCCCTTCAGGTTGGGGTGCCCGTGGCGCCATTTGGTCGCGCAACGCCACCGTTGGCAGACGGTCCGTAGCCGCACGGCGCACGATGCACGGACGCGTCCGGCGCCCGCGCGAGGCGGCCGGCGCGCGGTGCCCTTACGGTGGCGCCACGCGAGGAGATCCGGGGACGAAATCTCTTCGCAACCTGAACGGTGCAGTGTCCGAGCCGTTTCGTGCCGCATACTCAAAGGTCACGGAACAGTCACGGCGGGGGGAGACTCGATGGTGGGACGCACGCGGCCACCCGGATCCGGTCGTGGGCACACGAGAACGCTGCTCATGGCCGTCACCGGGCTCGTGGTGGCCCTCGTGGCGGGCTGTGGCGCGCCGTCGTGGAACTACGTCACCAACTCCGGGGACCGGACCTATCTCAAGGTCCCGACCACCTGGCGGCAGGTCGATCCCGGTGAGCTGAAGGCGCAGCTGGGCGTCGAGGCGGCGAAGGACTCGTCGCAGGGCGCGTGGGTGCAGGCGTACGACTCCGACGCCCAGCCCTCGCTCTCGCACCTCATCGGGGAGTCCGCGGCGGCGCCCGCGATCCTGGTCGCGGTGCTCGCGATCCCCGCGCAGTCGCGCGGCCAGGCCTCGCTCGACACCGTGCGGGACTTCATGAACCCGGTGTCGGACTCGGCGCGCCAGACCCAGCAGCTCGGCGGCCAGAGCAGCGGGATGACGGGCTTCCAGCTCGTCGCGGACGAGGTGCTCACCCCGGGTGACGGGGTGCGCGGCGTGCACTCCGTGTACACCTACCGCATCAACAACGGCGACCCGCAGGTCTTCGACCAGGTCGGCTACCTCAACGACGACGCGAGCAAGCTGTACTTCGCGATGGCGCGTTGCTCCTCGGACTGCTTCCAGAAACGGCAGTCCGAGATCGAGAACGTCGTCAACTCCTTCACGGTTCGGGAGGGCCCATGACCATCATCGACGACCCGGGGATGCCCGGGAGCCCTCCGCCGCCGGACGCGCCCGAGGCGCACCACGAGCCGCCGGCCGAGAAGGTCGAGGCTCGGCGCAAGAAGGCGTCCTGGTGGGACCGCAGCAAGCTGCTCCTGCTGTTCGTCGTCGCCTTCCTGATCGTCGTCTGGTCGCAGGTGGCGGACAACCCGCTGATCACGTTCTCGGACGCCTTCAAGATCCAGGTGTACGAGACGCAGTGGCTGATCTGGCTGGCCGGCCTCGAGCTGCTGCGCCAGATCCACTTCTTCGTGTCCGAACGCTGGTCGGCGTACCACGTGTTCTGGACGCAGAAGGTCTTCGGCGGCACGGACCGGATGATGAAGCGCCGCTGGTCGGACTGGACCCGGTTCCGGATCGCCCGGGTGGTCAAGTGGGCGGCCCTCATCGTCCTGGTGGCCCTCGTCGCCGGCGCGGCCCTGGCCACCTCGCCGTTCCTCGCGGTCTTCCAGGCGCCCGCGCTGATCTGGCAGGCGCTGCCCTTCATCGCCCAGCTGGCGTTCGCGTTCTTCTTCGTCGCGTTCCAGTTCATCGGGCTGTTCTGGCTGCTCTCGCGCGGCGGCGTGGACACCTACTACCCGGACGACATCAAGACCCGCTTCACGGACGTCTGGGGCCAGGACCACGTGGTCAACCGGATCCGCGAGAACATCATGTTCCTCGAGAAGCCGGACGAGATCGAGGCCAAGGGCGGCTACGTCCCCGGCGGCATCCTGCTCTGGGGCCCGCCCGGCACCGGCAAGACGCTGATGGCCGAGGCCGTCGCGGGCGAGACCGGCAAGCCGTACGTCTTCGTGGACCCGGGCGCCTTCATCAACATGTTCATGGGCGTCGGGATCCTCAAGGTCAAGTCGCTGTTCCGGAAGCTCCGCAAGCTCTCGCTGCGCTACGGCGGCGTGATCGTCTTCTTCGACGAGGCGGACGCGCTGGGCAACCGCGGCTCGCTCGCGGGCACCGGTCCCGGCGGGGCGCCGCGCGGCTTCACCCCGCCCCCGTTCCACGGCTCGGGCTGCCACGGCTTCTCGTACCTCTCCCGGGACACCCAGTCGTTGCTGTTCCGGGACTCGATGTCCCAGGCGCCGCCCGTCGAGGAGACGCGCAGCCGCTTCATGATGGGCGGGATGCAGGGTGGCGGGGGTGGGGGCGGCGGCACGCTGCAGGCCCTGCTCACCGAGCTCTCCGGGCTCAAGAAGCCGCGCGGCCTGCTCAACCGCTGGGGGCGCCGGGCCCTGGGCATGCGGCCGAAGGCGCCGCCGAAGTACCGGATCCTGGTCATGATGGCCACGAACATGCCGGAGTCGCTCGACGAGGCGCTCCTGCGGCCGGGCCGCATCGACCGGATCTACCGCGTCGGCTACCCGTCCAAGGCGGGCCGGATCCGCACGTACGAGGGCTACCTCGACAAGGTTCCCCACGAGATCACGGACGAGCACCTGGACAAGCTCGCCACGATCACCCCGTACGCCACCGGCGCGACGATCAAGGACCTGGTCAACGAGGGCCTGATCACCGCCATCCGGGACGGCCGCGAGGTGATCACCTACCGGGACCTCATGAAGGCCAAACAGCTCAAGGAGCTCGGCCCTCCGGAGGACGTCGAGTACATCGAACGCGAACGGCACGCCGTCGCCGTCCACGAGGGCTGCCACGCCGTCGTCGCCTACCGGGTGCGCGAGCACATGGAGATCGACCTGGCGACGATCGAGAAGGGCAGCGACTACCTCGGCATGGTCGCGAGTATCCCGCCGGAGGACCAGTTCACCCGCTGGCGCTCGGAGTACGAGGCGGACATCCTTGTGTCCCTGGCGTCGCTCGCCGGCGAGCGGATGTTCTTCGACGGCGACTCCTCCTCGGGGGTCTCGGGCGACCTCGAGTCGGCGACGACCGTGGCCTCGTTCATGGAGGGCTTCTGGGGCATGGGGGCGACGGTCTCGTCGTACTCCTCGGCCCGGCGGCTCGAGGTCGGCTCGCCCGGCGGCGGCAAGGGGGCCCCGGGCAAGGACGGCGAGACGGAGAAGATGCTCCGCCGCGCCCTCGCGGACCGCATCGAGGACCACCTCGCCACCCTGCTCGACAAGGCCGAGGAGATCCTCACCGAGAACCGGTCGTCGGTGCTCGCCATCGCCCACGCGCTGGAGACGCACAAGACCCTGACCGGCGAGGACGTCGAGGCGGTGCTGAGCGGTCGCGAAGGCGTGACCCTCGACGGCCGCATCTACGCGGACCCGGAGTTCCTGGCCCAGCTGGAGGAGTACCACTCGGCGGCGGCCGGCGCCCACCGCGCCCACGCCCCCGTCCGCCTGGCGCTGCCCCCGATCCGGGAGCGCGAGGAAGGCTCCACGGCCGCGGCGAAACCCGCCCCGTAACCCTCACCAGCGCCTCACCAGCCCGGCAGTGCCGGCTCGCCAACCCCGCGAGTCGGCACTTTCGGGAGCCCGAAACACACATCTGCGACGCCCGCCGGCCCGGCTGTTCGGTGAGCCCACGATCTCCGTACGGTGTACCGTGTCTTCCATGACGATCCTGGTGACAGGGGCAACCGGCAACATCGGCCGCAAGGTCGTCGACCATCTGCTGGCGCGCGGGGCGACCGACGTCCGGGCCCTGACGACGAACCCCGCCCGCGCCGCACTCCCGGCCCAGGTGCAGGTCGCGAAGGGATACCTGCGCCGCGTCGAGACCCTGCCCGCCGCATTCGAGGGCGTGACGGCCGCCTACCTCGCGCCGACGCCCGAGACCGTCGAGGACGTGCTGCGGATCGCCCGGGAGGCCGGCGTCGGGTACGTGGTGGACCTGTCCGGAGAGCACGAGAGCTGGTGGGGCGGGGTCGCGAAGGCGGTCGAGGCGAGTGGCCTCGACTGGACACACCTCTCGCCCGGCGACTTCATGGAGAACACCGTGAGCTGGGCCCCGCAGATCATCGCGGACGGCGCGGTGCACGAGCCGTGGCCCGAGGGGCGCAGCACCCCGATCGCGATGGACGACATCGCCCGCGTCGCCGCCGCGGCCCTGACGACCCCGGGCCACGGGGGCCACTCCTACCCCCTGACCGGCCCCGAGGTCCTCACGCGGACCGACCTGCTCGACCGGATCGCCGCCGCCCTCGGCACCCCGCTCCGCTTCGAGACCGTGAGCCGGGACCGCGCGGTCGAGGTCCTCGGCCGGACGATGGGCGACCAGGCGCAGTGGTACGTCGACACGATCCTGAAGGGCGCTATGGAGTGGGAGGCGCGGCCGAACACCCTCGTCGAGGAGATCACCGGCACCCCCGCCACCACCTTCGCGACCTGGGCCTCCACCCACACCGCGTCCTTCCGCCCCTGAGCCCCCGCGATCCCAGCCCGAGCCCACACACCCCGCGAGTCGGCACTTTCGGTAGCCCGAAACACACATCTGCGACGTCCCTGGAGAACAGCGAGTCGGCATGTCGGGCGCGGTCGGCATCGAGCAGGATCGAGGCCGAGACACCCGCCGGGGACGCCATGAGCAGCGTGCCCGGGGCCGAGACACACACCGGCGACGTCGCCCGGGATCATGTCCGGGGTGAGCGACGAGGAGCCCGGCGCGACCGAGTGGGCGGTCCCGGGGCAGGTCGGGGTGGGCCCGTGGCCGGGCCCCCTCCCCGACGACCCCCGCTACGATCCCGAGCTCCTCGAGCACGGCGACCGCCGCAACGTCGTCGACGCCTACCGGTACTGGCGCCGCGAGGCCGTCGTCGCCGAGCTGGCCACCCGGGCGCACCCCTTCCACGTGGCGATCGAGAACTTCGGCCACGACCACAACATCGGCACGGTCGTCCGTACCGCGAACGCCTTCGCCGCCTCGGCCGTCCACATCGTCGGACGGCGGCGCTGGAACCGGCGGGGCGCCATGGTCACCGACCGGTACCAGACGCTCCACCACCACGACTCCGTCGCCGGCCTCGCGACCTTCGCCCGGGAGCACGGGCTCGCGGTCGTCGCCGTCGACAACACGGAGGGGTCGGTGCGGCTCGAGACCGCCGCCCTCCCGCGCGACTGCGTGCTGCTCTTCGGGCAGGAGGGCCCGGGCCTCACGCCCGAGGCCCGGGCCGCGGCCGACGTGCTCGTCTCCATCGCCCAGTTCGGCTCCACCCGCTCGATCAATGCGGGCGTGGCCGCCGGGATCACCCTGCACACGTGGATCCGGCAGCACGCCGACCTCGACCAGGCCTGGTGACCCGAGCCGAGATGAACCTCAGGGCGATTTCGACCATGATCGAATCGCCCTGAGGTTCATCTCGGCGGCGGGGGTGGCGTCGTCAGCGTGTGTTTCGGCCTACGGAAAGTGCCGACTCGCGGGGTGTCAGGTGGTGAGGGCTGAGGGCGGGCCGGTGAGGCGGGACTTGATCTCTCGGCTCAGGTCGTCCGCCAAGAGCTCTTCCGCGCCGGACTCGAGGGCGTCGAGGACCTGGGTGGCGACGGCGGCGGGGTCCAGCTTCGGGGCGTCGATGCTCGCGATCAGGTCCGTGTCCATGAAGCCCACGTGCACCCCGAGCACCTGCGTCCCCTGTCCGCGCAGCTCGGCGCGCGCCGAGTTCGTGAGCGACCAGGCGGCCGCCTTCGAGGCCGCGTAGGCCCCGAAGGAGGGCGAGGTCAGCCACGACAGCACGGACAGCACGTTGACCACCGCGCCGCCGCCGTTGCGGCCCAGGACCGGCGCGAACTCGCGGATCACCGTGGCCGGGCCGAAGAAGTTCGTCTCCAGCACGGCGCGGCCGCCCTCGATGTCCCCGCTGAGCAGCGATCCCGCGCCCCCGATCCCGGCGTTGTTGATCACGAGATCCACGTCTCCGAGCTGAGCGGCCGCCCGCCGCACCGACTCGGCGTCCGTGACGTCGAACCGGATCGGGACCAGCCGGTCGTCGGTCACGGTGGCGGGATCGCGCACCGCCGCGTAGACGGTCTTCGCGCCGCGCTCCACGAGCTGCGTCGCGAGCGCGCGGCCGAAGCCGCGGTTCGCCCCGGTGACCAGGGCGCTGCTGCCGGCGATGTCCATGTCAGAGCCTCTCGATGATGGTGGCGTTGGCGGTGCCGCCCGCCTCGCACATGGTCTGCAGGCCGTAGCGGCCGCCGGTGCGCTCGAGGACGCCGAGCAGCGTGGTCGCGAGGCGGGCGCCGCTCGCACCGAGCGGGTGGCCGATCGCGATCGCGCCGCCGTCGACGTTGACCTTGGCCGGGTCGGCTCCGGTCTCGGCGAGCCAGGAGAGGACGACGGAGGCGAAGGCCTCGTTGACCTCGAAGGCGTCGATGTCGTCGATGGTCAGCCCGGCGCGCGCCAGCACCTTGGCCGTGGCCGGGATGATCCCGGTGAGCATGAGGATCGGGTCGTCGCCGACCGCGGTCGCGGTGTGGATCCGGGCGCGGGGGCGCCAGCCGCGCTGCGCCGCGATCTCCGACGTGGTGACGACGAGTGCGGCGGCCCCGTCGTTGATCGGGCTGGAGTTGCCGGCCGTGACCTTCCAGTCGAGGTCGCCGAACCGCTCCGTCCAGCGCGCGTCGGCGAAGGCGGGGCGCAGGCCGGCGAGGGTCTCGACGGTGGTGCCGGGGCGGATCGTCTCGTCCCGGTCGAGCTGGGTCACGCTGCCGTCGGCGTGCGTGACCTTCAGCGGCGCGACCTGGCCGGTGAAGAAACCCTGCTCCCAGGCCGTGGTGGCCCGCTGGTGGCTCTGCGCCGCGAACTCGTCGAGCTGGGTGCGCGAGAGCCCCCACTTCCGCGCGATCAGCTCGGCGCTCACGCCCTGCGGGATGAGCCCGCCGGGGTAGATCCGCGAGATCGCCGGCCCGGCGACGTCCTGACGGGCGCCGTCGACGTCCGCGGAGCTGCCGATCGGGATGTGGCTCATCGACTCGACGCCCGAGGCCACCGCGATGTCGTACGCCCCGGCGATCACGCCCTGCGCCGCGAACGACAGCGCCTGCTGGCTGCTCCCGCACTGCCGGTCGACGGTCGTCGCCGGCACCGACTCGGGGAAGCCCGCGGTGAGGGCGGCGAACCGGGTGGTGTTGCCGCTCTGCTCGCCGACCTGGCCCACGACGCCGCCGATGACGTCGTCGATCTCGTAGGGCCGCAGGCCCGGCACCCGCTCGACGACGCTGCGCAGGGCGTGCGCGTGCAGCTCGACCGGATGGACCTCGGCATAGGCGCCGCCGGGCTTGCCCTTCCCGACCGGCGTGCGTACCGCTTCGACGATCACCGCGTCCCGCATCGGATCCTCCTCGATCTGAGTTCTTCCCTGCAACTCACTCTGCGTTGTCAGGAGAGACTCAGCAAGGGGCGATGACCGGGATCACTACCTCCGAGGTCATCGACCGGCGCCTCGATCCGGCCGATGCTGGTCCCACCAGCGAGAACACCGGAGGACACGATGACCGCCTACGCCGTCGCCCACATGCGCCGGGTCGAGCGCACCCCCGAGATCCGGGAGTACCTGGAGCGCATCGACGCCACCCTGGCGCCCTTCGGCGGGCATTTCGTGGTCCACGGGGACCTGCCGCAGATCCTCGAGGGCGAGTTCCCGGGGGTGCTGATCGTGATCGGTTTCCCGACCCTGGACGAGGCCCGCGCCTGGTACGGCTCGCCCGCCTATCAGGAGATCCTGCCGCTGCGCCTGCGCAACTCCGACAGCGACACCTTCCTCGTGCAGGGCGTCGAGCCGGACCACCGCGGGATCGACGTGCTCGTCTAGCTGCCCTCCTGCGGGGCAGGGCAGTGCCCGAGGTGCTCGGCCGGGCGGTGGAGCACCGCCGGCAGCATGATTCATGTGGGCGGCCCGGCGAGAGCAGCATCGCGGGGTCGTCGCGCCCGGTCCCCGGAGGCAGCGGGCATCACGACCGCATCCCCGCGTACTCCCGGATCCGCCCCAGGACGTCCGGCCCGACCTTCTCCGGGTGGCCCGCGTCGAAGGGCGGCTCGGGGTCGTACTCGATGCCGACCTGGGCGGCCCGGGCGGCGGTCTCGTCGACCAGCTGCGCGACGAGGGCGAGCGCCATGTCGATCCCGGCCGAAACCCCTGCCGCGGTGACGATCCGCTGCGCCGGGTGCGCCACCACCCGCTGCCGGACCGGCCGCGCGCCGTACCGGGAGAGCAGCTCCGTCGCACCCCAGTGGGTGGTGGCATCGAGATCGGTGAGCAGGCCGGCGGCGGCGAGGATCAGCGACCCGGTGCAGACGGACGTGGTGGCGCGGGTGGTCGGGTGCACCGCGCGGACCCAGTCGACGAGCGCGCCGCCGCGGACCTGCTCCCGACTGCCGATCCCGCCCGGCACCACGATCACGTCCGGCCGCGGGACCTCGGCGAACACGGCGTCGACGGTCAGGCCGAGCATCCCGTTCTCGGTGCGGACCTCCCCGCGCTCGGCCCCGACGAAGACGATCTCGAAGTCGGGCACGCGCTGCAGCACCTCGTAGGGGCCGATCGCGTCGAGGGCGGTGAGGCGGGGGTAGAGCGGGATCGCGACCTGCATCGGAGCTCCTTCGGACGGACGGGATCGCCGGCCTGCGGTGCGCAGGTCGGTGGAATGGGGCGGGCGGGCCGGACGGTCCGGCAGAGAGGTCGACGGAGCACCCGGACGGCGCTCGGCCTGCTCAGCGGCCGGTGAGCCCTCCAGCGCGGGACGTCGTGGTGAACCGTCGGCGGTAGTGGTCGGGGGCGACCCCGAGGCGGCGGAGGAAGGCCCGGCGCATCGTCTCGGCCGAGCCGAACCCGCAGCGGGCGGCGACGGCCGTGACCGTGAGATCGCCCGCCTCGAGCATCCCACGGGCGGCCTCGACCCGGACCCGCTCGACGTACACCCCGGGCGGGGTGCCGACGAGCCGGGTGAACTCGCGGCCGAAGTGCCGTTCGCTCATCCCCACCCGCCCGGCGAGCAGCGGCACCCGCAGGTCGGCGGCCGGATCGGCGTGGATGAGGTCCTGTGCCTCGCGCACCGACGGCCGCGGTGCGGGCGGCGCCCACACGGGGCTCGCGTACTGGCTCTGCCCGCCCGCACGGCGGACCGGCAGCACCAGCTCACGGGCCACGGCCTGCGCGATGTCCGCGCCGAGGTCCTCCTCGACCAGCGCCAGCGCGAGGTCCATGCCGGCGGTGACCCCGGCCGAGCTCCAGATCCGCCCGTGCCGCACCCAGATCGCGTCCGGCTGCACGTCGACCGCCGGGTGCTCGGCGGCGAGCCGCCCGGTCCAGCGCCAGTGCGTGGTGGCCGGGCAGCCGTCGAGCAGGCCCGCCGCGGCCAGCACGAACGCGCCCGTGCACACGGACACGATCCGTTCGGCATGTGGTGCGATCTCCCGGACCCACGGCACGATCCCGCCACCCACCGGCTGCTCGCGCGCACCCCCGCCGCCGGGCACGAGCAGCGTGCCGATCGGCCCCGCCGGCAACGGCCCCTCCGCGACCAGGGCGAGCCCGGTCTCGGAGCGCACCGGCCCGGGCCGCTCGCCGACCAGCTCGACGGTGTACCCGCCTGGCCGGCCCGCGGCGCGGCAGAAGTGGGTGGCGATGCGCAGCACCTCGTGCGGTCCCACGACGTCGAGCGGCTGCACGCCGTCGAACACCGGGAGGACCACGCGATGTGTCATGCCTCCACGGTGACCCCCGGTCGTGATGGCGTCAACGACGGGCATCCCACGGATTCCGCCGTCACTCGCACCACGCGCACTGCCCGTCCTCCCCCTCCTCCGGCAGGTAGCCCTCGTCCGGCACGACCAGCAACGCCGCGACCGGCGGCCCGCCGTCGACCCGGTAGAGCCGTTGCGCGCCGAGCAGCCAGCCCGCCGCGTCGGGAAAGGACAGCAGGCTGACCCGGCCCTCCGGGAGGCCCACGGTGTCCCCGGGCCCGAGCCGCCCTCCCGAGCGCACGTACTCGCCGAGCCGGTTGAGCAGCCGCCCGGCCGCGGTCTGCGAGACCGCGAAGACGATCAGCTCCGGATGCTCGAAGCCGGACAACCCGACCGTGTAGACGAACGGTGGCCCCTCCGCGTCCCCCTCCACGGCCTGCAGCGCCCAGCCGAACCGGCGGATGGTCTCGCGCTGCCAGGTCTCGTACTGCTCGATGCGGTGCAGCAGGGCGGCGGAGGTCTCGGGAGGCATCTCGGGGTTCATGCGCCGCACGGTAGGCCCGACCCCCGACAGAAAATCTCTGCGAGGATCGTCGTGATGGGCACCCTGTGGACAGAACGCGCCGCCGCGGCCGAGCGGGCCGTCACCCGGCGGTTCCTGCACCGGATCGGCGGCGCGCTGCCGGGCACCCGGATCGGCCGGATCCGCAGCACCGGCGCGCGGGTGCTCGGCCCCTGGCACTACTGGTGGCAGGCCCACCTGCTCGACTGCCTGGTCGACGCCCAGCTCAGGGCCCCCGACGTCCGGCGCGCGGCGGCGATCGCCGGGATGGTCCGCGGCGTGCGGATCCGCAACCTCGGCCGCTGGACCAACGACTACTTCGACGACATCGCCTGGTTCGGCCTGGCGGTGCAGCGCGCCGGCCTCCGTACCCGCCCCGGCCCCCGGGCCGTCGCGGCGATCACCACCCGGCTGGGTGAGGGGCACTCGGCGGACGGGGGCGGCGGCATCTGGTGGCGCCGCGGCGACGACTTCAAGAACGCCCCCGCCAACGGTCCCGCCGCGATCCTGCTGGCCCGCACGGGAGACGTCCGCAGCGCCACCGCGCTCACGGACTGGATGACCGATGTCCTCGTCGACCCGGCGTCCGGGCTGGTCAGGGACGGCATCCGGCTCGACGCCACCGGCGCCGTCCGGGAGGTCGCCGCGACCACGTACACCTACTGCCAGGGCGTCTACCTCGGCGCCTGCGTGGAGCTCGCCGAGCGCGACGGCGACCCGCGCTGGGCCGAGCGCGCCGGCCGGGTCCTCGAGGCCACCGCCGAACACCTGGCCGGCCCCGGCGGTGTGATCGGCGGCTACGACGACGGGGGCGACGGCGGCCTGTTCAACGGCATCCTCGCCCGCTACCTCGCCGACGCCGCGGTCCGCCGACCCGACCTTCCCCACGCCCGCGAGCTCGTGCTGGCCAGCGCGGAGTCGGTCTGGGCGCACCGCGCGGAGGGCCCCACGTTCGCCCACGACTGGCGCCGCCCGGCCCGCGTCGCGACGGCCGGCACCCCGGAGAGCGACCTGTCCGTGCAGCTCAGCGGCTGGATGCTCCTCGAAGCGGCGGCCCGGGTCGAGCGAGGACGCTAGGGCCCTCCGGGCAGCGTCTTCACGTCGATCGGCGGGAGCACCGTCACGTCGACCATGAAGTCGAAGGTGATCGAGTACCGGGTGCGGACACCCGTGGTGCTCCGCACCCGCACCAGGCACTTCGGTGGCTCCAGGTTCAGCACCACGGCGTCGTGTCCCCCGGTGCCGGTGCGCAGGGGACGGCTGCCGTCGTAGGTCATCACCGTGACCTCGACCGGCGAGTCGGCGTTCCCGACCATCACCAGCGACTTCCGGTGCCCCGACGGCCGCGGCACGTCCTCCACCCGGAAGTAGTCCACGTCGGACGACGTGTCGAGGGTCAGGTCGTACGTGCCGGGCCCCTGGGCGATGACGTGCGGGTCGATCGGCCCGGTGGGCTGCAGCTGGATCAGCGTGCCGGTCCCCGGAGTGTCGTTGTCCTCGAAGTCGTCGGCGGAGATCGGGCGCGGGGTGAGGGCCACCCGCAGGTCGTAGACGGTGGGCCCGCCGGACACCACGATCCGGTAGCGCCCCGGCGGGACGCGGTTGGCGTGCCCGGTCTGGTGGGCGTCGTCGCCGCCGAGCCGCAGCGTCGAGACCGCCGCGTTCGGGTCCTCCGGCTCCAGCCGCCAGAACGCCGGCCCGATCCCGGTCGCGACGTCCAGCGTCACGTCGAGCGTGCTGAACTCGGCGACGTCGAACCGGTACCAGTCCTGGTCCCCGCGGGCGGAGAGCGCGATGGAGCCGATCGTGTTGGGCACGAGCCCGCCCGCGCCGTCGGTGAGCAACGGCACCGCGGCGCCGGGGCTGTTGTTGGGCTCGCGGCCGTCGTCCGGGAGCCGCCCGCCCATCACCTTCCACACCGCGGCGGCCGCGTCGACGCCCCGGGTGACCCGGCCGTCGGTGCCCACCCAGCCGGTCTCCTGCAGGATCTGCTGGACCGCGTCGACGTCCAGGCGGAAGTCGATCGCCTTGAGCATCGCCGCGACGCCCGCCACGATCGGCGACGAGTACGAGGTCCCGGCCACCTTCTGGCTCTTGGCCGACGTCGGGTCCGGTCCGATCCGGACGTCTCGGCCCGGCGCCCAGATGTCGACCGAGACGCCGTAGTTCGACTCCGGCATCGCCGTGGTGGCGGCCGGCCCGTTCAGGCCTCCCACGGTGATCACCCCGGGGGTACGGGTCTGCGGGCGGAGGTCGAGGTCGGGCAGCTCGGCACCGTCGTTCCCGGCGCTGGCCACGATGACCACGCCGTTGCGGCGGGCCCAGCTGAACATGTCGTTGAAGTCGTCGTCGGGGAAGCTGTCGAACGGGCCGAAGTGTCCGACCTGCATCGAGATGCTGATGTTGATCACGTCGACGCCCCAGGCCGTGCAGAGCTGCACCCCGCGGATGATCTGCGAGACCGAGCGGTCGCACCGGAAGAGGAACGGGGTGGCGACCGTGCCGCCCACCCCGGCGATGCCCGCCATGTCGTCGTGCGGCGCCACCGCCAGTGCCGCCGTCCCGGTGCCGTGCCACGGCGTGGGTCCGGCGGCGCCGGAGGCGGGCGGGCGGTCGGCGGCCAGGTCCCACTGCTGCACGGGCGCGCGCAGCCACGGCGGGCTGCCCAGCGGGATGCCGGTGGCGTCGAGCCAGAAGCCGCTGTCGATCACCCCGATCTGGACCGCGGCCATCGGCCCGTTGAGGGAGCGGTAGGCGTCCACCAGCTGCCAGGCGCGGGCGATCTGGGTGGGCCCGGTGAACTCCGGGCGCCGGTAGGCGTCGGAGCCGTTCTGCTCGGAGCTGCTCGACGGCGGGAGGGCCGGCAGGGTGCCGACGACGTCCGGCGACACCCGGAGGCCCTGTGCGGCGAGGTCGGCGAGCACGGCGAGGGTGCCCGCCGCCCGTGCCGAGCTCACCGCGAGGTCCTCGTCGAGCAGGTCGGCGAGGGGGGCCACGGACTGCGCGGCCCCGGGGAAGCGCAGCCGGCCGAGCCGCGGCATCCCCTCGGTGCTGCGCAGCCGCGACCGGTCGACGCCCGGCGGCGGCTCGGGCAGGTCGAAGGTCTCGAGGACGAGGTCGGGCCGGCTCGCGAGGATCCCGGCCAGGGCGGGATCGTCGGCGTTCACCAACGCGGTGTCCGCCACGAAGAGCGTGGTGCCGGCCGCGGCGATCGGCAGGCCGCTCAGGCCGGCCTGCTCCTCGGCGAGCAGGGTGAAGGGGGCATCGGGCACGATCTCGACGCGCGCTGGCATGCCTCGGACACTAGGGCCACCGTTGCGGGACGAAAATCCTCGAAATGCGCGATGTGCGCACGGGTCGCGTTCCGCAGATACAGGTCAGTGGCCCGGATCGGCGGCCGGGGCCGGCTCGTCCTCGTCCACCGGCTTGCGGATCTCCTGGACGTACCGGAACAGCCCGTAGGCCGTGCCGATCACGAAGAAGGCGATCGCCCCGATCACGGCCACGTGGCGCACCCACGGGATCTCGTCGAGCAGCCCGGCGCCGTAGTACCCGATCATCAGCAGCGTGGGCACCCAGACGATCCCGCCGACCAGGTTGGCCAGTACGAACTTCCGGTTGTCCATGCGGGCGGCGCCGGCGATCGTCGGGGCGAGGGTGCGGATCCACGGCACCCAGCGGGCCACGACGATCGACCAGAAGCCCCAGCGGTCCAGGAACCGGCCGGCCCGGTCGAGGTTCGCGCGGGTGAGGATCCGGCCGCCCTGGCGGGTCTTGATCCGGGTGCCGGTGTAGCGCCCGACGAGGTAGCCGACCTGGTTGCCGGCCACGGCGACGAGGACCGCGGCGGCGGAGAGCAGCCAGGCCGAGAGCTCCTGGTGGTGGGCGGCGAGGACGACCCCGGCCGCGATCAGCAGCGAGTCGCCCGGCAGGAACAGCCCGACGACGAACGCGCACTCCAGGAACACGAACGAGAGGACGACGATCCAGACGGTGAGCGGACCCGCGGACCCCAACGGGTCGAAGGCCAGGACCGTCTCGCGCACGGCTCCTCCAGGTCAGGGACGGTGCGGCGG
This sequence comes from Pseudonocardia ailaonensis, assembly GCF_039531635.1. Classification (NCBI taxonomy): domain Bacteria; kingdom Bacillati; phylum Actinomycetota; class Actinomycetes; order Pseudonocardiales; family Pseudonocardiaceae; genus Pseudonocardia; species Pseudonocardia ailaonensis. The sequence continues at coordinate 106,391 of NZ_BAAAQK010000029.1, forward strand.
GCGCACCACGGGCAGCTGGACGGTGGCGTCCGGATCCAGGTCCGCCGCACCGGCCGGTGCGGCGTGCCGCTTCTCCCGGCGCGCCCGCCAGAACTCGATCGCGATGGGCACGACCGACAGCAGCACGACCAGGACCAGGATCAGCTCGATGTTGTTCTTCACGAAGTCGAACTGGCCCAGGAAGTAGCCGAGCACGGTCACACCCGCGGCCCAGGCCACGCCCCCGATCAGGGAGTACGTGAAGTACCGCTTCGGCTCCATCCTGCCCACGCCGGCCATCACCGTGATGAACGTGCGGACGATGGGCACGAACCGTCCGAGGACGATCGCGCGGTTGCCGTACTTGTCGAAGAACCCCTGCGTCTTGGTGACGTGCTCGGGTTTGAACAGCTTGCTCTTCGGCTTGTCGAAGATCGCGGGCCCAGCGGCCCGGCCGATGTAGTACCCCGCGACGTTGCCGGCGAAGGCCGCCACCACGAGGATCAGGCAGACCAGCCACAGCGGTGTCTGGATCCCCGGCTGGCCGCTCGCGGCCGCGGCCACGAACAGCCCGGCGGTGAACAGGAGGGAGTCGCCCGGCAGGAAGAAACCCAGGAGCAGGCCGCACTCCGCGAAGATGATCAGAGCGAGGCCCAGCAGTGCCCACGGCCCCAGCCAGTCGATGATCACATCGGGTTTCAGCCACGAGGGACCGAGGGCGAGGGTGGTCGTGGCGTAGCTCGTCACGAATCCCACGGTACCGGGCTCCGATGTCAGCCGACGGTGGGGAGGACCCCCGGGAACAGCAGCGACACCAGCGCGATCGCGCAACCGAGCACCAGACCGGCCAGCAGGGCGATCGCGAGCGCCCAGGCGATCTGCCGGCGCAGCGCCGGATCCTGCCCGGGCGCCGGCGGCCGCGGCCGGGGCACCCCGGCGGACGAGTGCGTGCTGGCCTGGGCGTGGAGGGCCTCGGCGAGCCGCTGGGCGGGCTCGCCGTGACCGGGACGCGGCACTCCGGGACTCGTCATGACGGGTCTATCTTCCACCCGACCGCTCGGCCATCACACGGGCCACCGTGTCGAGCGCCCGGCTGGCCGTCGACTTCACGGTCCCGCGGGTGATCCCGGCCGCCTCGGCGATCTCCGCCTCGGACAGCCCGCCGTAGTAGCGCAGCACCAGGACCTCGCGCTGTCGCGGCGGGAGCGTGCCCAGCGCGTCGACGACGGCCTGGTGCTCGGCCGAGAGCATCGCGAGCGACTCGGCGGAGCGGGCCGTGACCTGGTGCGGCGCCACGTACTCGCGCGCGGTGCGGCGCCGGCGCAGCACCGACCGGGACCCGTTGACGACGGCGGTGCGCAGGTAGGCGACGGCGGCCGCCTCGTCCCGGAGCCCACCCCAGTGCCGGTGCAGCCCGGTGAACGCCTCCTGCACGACGTCCTCCGCGGTGGCCGGCTCGTCGACCAGCAGCACGGCCAGGCGCACGAGCCGCATCCGGTGGTCCCGGTAGAGGTCCGCGAGGGTGAGCGGGGAGTCGGGCGCCGCGGGTGCCGGTGCCTCGACGGTCGGATCGGGCCGGGAGTCGATCCGCCGCAGTTTCGTCAGAGTGCGCTCGACCGCGCTCTCGAAGTTCTCCCCGTCCCCGACCGTCACGGCCGCCACCTTATCGAGCGTGACATCGGCCTCTCCGTGCGTCGCCCCGGGTGGGCGATACTGGCGCCGACGAAAACGGACGAGACGACCCGAGGAGGCTCGAGAGATGCCGATCGCCACCCCCGAGATCTACAACGAGATGCTGGACAAGGCCAAGAGCGGTGCCTACGCGTACCCGGCCATCAACGTGACCAGCTCCGAGACGTTGCACGCGGCCCTGCGCGGCTTCTCCGAGGCGGGCAGCGACGGCATCGTGCAGGTCTCCACGGGTGGTGCGGAGTTCCTCTCCGGGACCCGGGTCAAGAACATGGTCACCGGCGCCACCGCGCTCGCCGAGTTCGCCCACGTCGTCGCGGACTCCTACCCGGTGAACGTGGCGCTGCACACCGACCACTGCCCCAAGGACAAGCTGGACACCTACGTCCGGCCGCTGATCGCGATCAGCCAGGCGCGGGTGGACAAGGGCCGGAACCCGCTGTTCCAGTCCCACATGTGGGACGGCTCCGCGGTCGAGCTCGAGGAGAACCTGAAGATCGCGGCCGAGCTGCTCGACGAGGCGGCCAAGGCGAAGATCGTCCTGGAGATCGAGATCGGCGTTGTCGGCGGCGAGGAGGACGGCGTCTCCCACGACATCAACGACAAGCTCTACACCGCGCCCGGCGACTACGAGCGCACCGTCGAGGCCCTGGGCGGCGGCGAGAAGGGTCGCTACCTGCTCGCGGCGACCTTCGGCAACGTGCACGGCGTGTACAAGCCGGGCAACGTCAAGCTCCGCCCCGAGATCCTCAAGGAGGGCCAGGAGGTCGCCTCGCGCAAGCTCGGCCTGCCCGAGGGCTCGAAGCCGTTCGACCTCGTGTTCCACGGCGGTTCCGGCTCGCTGCTGGAGGAGATCCACGAGGCGCTCGGCTACGGCGTCGTCAAGATGAACGTGGACACCGACACCCAGTACGCCTACACGCGCCCGATCGCGGCGCACATGTTCTCGAACTACGACGGCGTGCTGAAGATCGACGGCGAGGTCGGCAACAAGAAGACCTACGACCCGCGCTCCTACGGCAAGCTGGCCGAGGTCGGGATGTCCGAGCGCGTCGTCGAGGCGTGCGAGTCGCTGCGGTCGGCCGGGAAGGCCCTGGCAGGCTGATCGCCCGGCGGGGCCGGGTGGCACGCTGGGCGCCATGACCCACGGCAACCTGCTCGGCCCCGAGCCGACCCGCCTTCCCATCGATCCCGCCGCGGCCGCGCTCGAGGCGGGCGAGGACCCGGCCGACGTCGCCGCCGCCAACCCGGCGTCGTCGCTGGCCTGGGCGATCCTCGCCGAGAACGCGCTGGCCGAGAAGCAGGCGGTCGCGGCCTACGCCTATGCCCGCACCGGCTACCACCGCGGGCTGGACCTGTTGCGCCGCAACGGGTGGAAGGGCTTCGGCCCGATCCCGTGGTCGCACGAGCCGAACCGCGGCGTGCTGCGGGCCCTCGCGGCGCTGCTGCGGGCGGCGGACGCGATCGGCGAGACGGACGAGGTGGAGCGGATCCGCGACTTCCTCACCGAGTCGGACCCGCGGGCCGCCGCCGAACTGGGCGTGTGAGCTTCGCCGGCCGGGTCCGCACCCGGCTGGACCTGGGGGCGCGGCGGCTGCGGGCCGCCGCGCTGCCCATCGTGCAGTGCGCGCTCGCCGCCGGCCTGGCCTGGTGGGTCGCCCACGACCTGGTCGGGCACCCGCAGCCGTTCTTCGCGCCGGTCGCGGCCGTGCTCAGCCTCGGGGCGTCCCTCGGGCAGCGGGTCCGGCGGGCGGCGGAGCTGGTCGTCGGGGTCAGCGTCGGTGTCGCGGTGGGGGACGCGCTGGTGTCCGCCATCGGGACGGGCGTCTGGCAGATCGGGCTGGTCGTGGCCCTGGCGATGGCGGTCGCCGTGTTCACCGACAGCGGCACCCTGATCGTCGCGCAGGCTGCCTCGAACGCCGTGCTGGTCGCCACCCTGCTCCCGCCCGGCCAGTCCGGCGGCATCGACCGCTGGGTCGACGCCCTGATCGGCGGCGCCGTCGGCATCCTGATCGTGGTGGTGCTGCCCTCGCACCCGCTCGGCCCGGTGGTGCGCCAGTCCCGCAAGGCGCTCGACGAGCTGTCCGCCGTGCTGTTCGGCGTGGCCGGCGCGCTGCGGGACCGGGACGAGCAGGCCGCGGTCGCGGCGCTGGAACGGGCCCGGGCCAGCCAGCCGCTGGTCGACGAGCTGCGCGCGGCCGTGCAGTCCGGCCGCGAGGTGATCAGCCTGGCGCCGCTGCGCCGCCCGCACCGCGCCGAGCTGGCCCGCTTCGCGGAGCTGGCCGCCCGCACGGACTACGCCTTCCGCAACACCCGCGTCCTCGCCCGCCGCGCCCTCACGGCCCTGCAGGACGAGGAGCCCACCGGCGAGCGGCTCGCCGACGCGGTGGACCACCTCGGCCGCGCCGTGCGGACCCTGACCGCCCAGGTCGGCAGCGGGGACCGGGCCGACGCCCGCCCGCAGATCCTGGACCTGGTCCGCGACGCCCCGGTCCTCGGCGAACCCACCGCCCTCGCGATGTCCGAGCAGGTCATGGTCGCCCAGCTCCGCTCCCTCGCCATCGACCTCCTCCAGGCGACGGGCCTGACGAGAGCCGAAGCGAGAGACGCCCTCCACGCCGAACTCTGATCAGCGAGTGAGCGAACGGCGCCGTCGCTCATACCTAGTGAGCGAACGGCCCGCTCGCTCACTGCCACCTCCCGATGAGCGAACGGCGCCGTCGCTCATACCTAGTGAGCGAGAGTGCCGTTCGCTCATCCGGGGAGGTGCAGCGTGCGGCCCTGCCAGCGGTCGCGGAGCCAGCGGTCGTGGCTGGCCACCACGACTGCTCCGGGGCCCGTGCCCAGCGCCTCCTCCAGCTCGTCGCAGAGTCTGGGCGACAGGTGGTTCGTCGGCTCGTCGAGCAGCAGGACCTCGGGCGGGTCCGCGATCAGCAGGGCCAGGGCGAGCCGGCGACGCTGGCCCACCGACAGCTCCCCGACCCGCGTCCCCAGGTCCCGCGGTGCCACCAGACCCAGGGACGCGAGCGGTACGGCGTCCGCGCCCAGGCGCGCCTCCCAGGTCTCCGCGACCGTCCGATCAGGACGGTCGAACACGGTGTCCTGCGCGAGCATCCCGACCCGGAGCCGCCCGCGTCGCCGCACGTCCCCCTCCGCCGGGAGCGTTCCGGCCAGCACCGCGAGCAGGGTGGACTTCCCGGCCCCGTTCGGCCCGGTGACCAGCAGCCGGTCCGTGGCGGTGAGGTCGAGCCGCTCCAGCGAGAGCCGCCCCGGGACGTGCACCGAGCGCAGCGACACCACCAGCCCCTCGGGTGCGGCCGTCGCCAGGGCGGAGGCCCTGAACCGCAACGGTTCCGGCGGCTTGCGCACCTGGTCGCGCTCCAGCTCGTCGATCCGGCGCAGCGCGTTGCGCACCCGGCTGGACACCTGCTTCTCCACGCGCCCGCCCCGCCGTCCGTACCCCATCTTGTCGCGGTCGGGCATCGGCCGGTCGAACCCGACGCGACGGGCGGTGGTGCCGGCGTGCACCCGCAGCCCGGCCAGCTCCTCCTGCTCCTCGGCGAACCGGCGCTCCCACCGCTCCCGCTCGGCGCGCTTCTCGGCCTGGTAGGCGGTGTAGTTGCCGCCGTAGCGGATCGGCCCGTCCACCGCGGGATCGAGGTCGACGACGTCCGTGCACACCGCGTCGAGGAACGCCCGGTCGTGGCTGGCCACCAGGATCGCCCCGCCCATCCCGCGCAGCTCCTCCTCCAGGAACGCCGCCGCGGCGTCGTCGAGATGGTTGGTGGGCTCGTCGAGCAGCAGCGCGGCGGGCCGGCGCAGCAGCAGCGCCGCCAGCGCGAGCCGACCGCGCTGACCACCCGAGAGCGTGCCGAGCGGCCGTTCCCGGGGTAGGTCGAGCCCCAGCCCGCCGAGGACGAGTGACGCCCGGCGGTCCGCGTCCCACGCCGCGTGCAGCTCGGCCCGCTCGAGCCGCTCCCCGTACGCCTCCAGGAGCGACGGGTCGTCGGCCATCGCCGCGCCGAGCCGGTCGAGCTCGCGCAGGTCCTCGCGGGCCTCCCGCAGCGCGTCGTCGACGACGTCCGCGATCGTCGCGGCGGGGTCGTACGGCATCTCCTGGTGCAGGAACCCGAGGTCGGGCGGCCGCTCGACGGAGCCGCCGTCCGGCTCGTCCGCCCCCGCGAGCAGCCGCAGCAGCGTCGTCTTCCCGGAGCCGTTCTCGCCGATCAGCCCGATCCGGTGGCCGGGCGAGGCCACGAGCGACACGCCGTCGAGCACCCGCCGGGTACCCAGCGTGCGGACGAGGTCATGGCAGACGAGTGCAGACATACGACACCACCGAGAGAACGGATCTCCCGCCCGCCGGGCACGAAGCCGCGGTCGCGGGCGCAGGGGGTGTCAGTGCCTCATGTCCCGACCAGCATCCCGATGTACGGCGCGCCCCGCAACCGAATAACCCTGTGAGTGCTCCCCGACCCTGGGGCCTGCACCACCACCGGGAACGGGGGCCTGCCGGATCGATCGGGTGCGCTCGGCGGCGGACCGTTGTCCCCCATGGAGACTCTGGTCCGCGACGCCCACGCCGACGCCCCGCCCGCCGTGACGATGTCGATCGCGCTGTGGTTCACCGCGATTGGCTGCGGCATCGCCGAGTCACTCGTGCACCTCCTCACCCCGGACCCGCCCGCACCGGCGGCCCTGGCCGCGCGTTACCTGATCTATGCCGCGCTCGCGTTGCTGGTGATGGCGCTGCACAGCGGTCGCAACGCCGTCCGCTGGGCGGTGGCCGGGCTGCTCGGCGTGATCGGCACGGCGTCGCTCCTGGTCGAGCCGGTCCGCTGGCTCGCGGCGGGCGGCTCGATCCCCGACTTCCTCGCTGCCGCAACGGGTTCCCAGCTCGTGATCGTGACGCTCCGGGCGGTCCACGTCCTCGCCGTGGCCGCCGCCCTGGTCGCCCTCTTCCGGCCCGCCGCGAGCCGGTGGTTCACCCGAGAGCGGCCAGCCGGGCCGACGGATCGCCGTCCAGGACCTGCGTGATCAGCTCCCGGGTGCGGTTCCTGCCCAGGACCGGCTCCAGGAGATCCTCCGACTTGGCGACGATCTCGGTGCGGGTCATGGGGTTCTCCGCGGTCCCCCGTACGTCGGTGACCACGGCGGTCACCACCCGGTCGTCCCGCATCCGCACGCGAACGGTCCCGGCCCGCGTACCGCTGGTCGCCTCGTCCGGGACGAGGCGGGTGTGGCGCCACAGCGCCCGGATCTCGGGATCCTCCATACGCGCGTGGTCGTGCGCCATGGCGAAGCCGAAGCCGCGGTCGACCAGGGTGCCCGCCACCAGGTACTGCACGCACACGTCCGGCATGTCCCGGCCGTCGACCACGTGGGCGGCGTTGGCGGGCAACAGGATCTCGATCGCCGTGACGTCGGCGGCCACGATCCCCTGCTGCACGAGATCCTCCGCGGCCTGCACGGCGGCCTGCGCGGGTGAGCCCACGGCGTACTTCTTGATGGTGGTGGCCATCACCTCGAACCGGGTGCCCAGGCCGTCGACCAGCAGTCCGGGGTGCGGGTTCTCGGCGTGGGCACCGAAGAAGCTGGGCGCGGAGTCGAAGGGATCGGGGACGCTCTCCCAGCCGGCGTCGGCGATCCGGCAGGCCAGGACCCCGTTGTGCGCCGGCATCCCCGCGAACACGAAGGCCTTCTCGACGTGCGCGCGGTCCCGCAGCCAGGTCGTGACGCCGGAGGCGAGCTGGGTCCCGTACGACAGCGCGGCCATCGCCCGCTCCGCCGGCAGCCGCAGCGCCACCGCCCCGGCGGCGACCGCGCCGAACAGGCTCGCGAAGGCGTGGCTGCTGCGGGCGCCCTGGTCCCGGAACGCGGCGGTGCCGGTGGCGAGGTTGAGCCGGGTGCCCACGTCGTACCCCGCCGCGACGGCCCGGAACAGGTGCTCGCGGGTGAGCTCCGGCCCGAGCGCCAGAGCCGCGGGCACGACCCCGCAGCCCGGATGGCTGATCGAGGGCGCGTGCGAGTCGTCCGTCTCGTCGGCGTGGGCGGCCATGCCGTTGGCCAGCGCCGCGACCCCGGCGTCGACCTTCAGCGCCGTGCCCCAGATCGGCACCCCGCCCGCCGTCGGGTGCCGCGCGGCGTACGCCTGCCCGCGAATCCCGGCGGTCAGCCGCGAGCCGGAGATCCCGGCCGCGAGGGTGTCCAGGACGTGCAGCGCGGTCTTCTCCTCGACGTCCGGCGGCAGGGCGGCGTCGGCCGCCCCGGCGAGGTACTCGGCCAGCTGTGCGGAAATCGACACGGGGTCCCCTCGGTGCTCGGTCCACTCCTCCGGATCGACCCTCACGGGGCCGGGCTCGGGTCGTGCTCCAGCGGCGTCGCGGAGAACTCCCAGGGCGGCGCGATGTGCGCCGGCACCCCGGCGGTCGCCGGCACCACCGCGCCCACCGCCGCCACCTGCTCCGACGCCAGCAGCGCCGGGTACTCCAGCACCGGGAAGACGTTGCCCTCGTACCGTCTCAGCAGCGCCGTGACCTCGGCGACCGTGCGCCCGGCGAAGCCGCGCTCCCAGACCTCCCGCGCCTCGTCGGCGTACCGGCCGGTGGGGCCGGCGCCCTGCACCAGCAGCGCGGGATAGCGCGGATCGTCACGGACGTCGGCGATCCCCAGCTCGGTGACGAGCGCGTCCCAGTCCACGGACGCGGCGAAGCGGAGGTCGAAGTAGATCGCCCCGTCCGCGCAGCGGTAGCCGCGGAAGGGCGGCCGGGTGTAGCTGTCGAGGTGGAAGCCCCACCACTCGTCCGGATTGGACAGTGCCACCCACAGGGTCGACCGCATGGTCAGCAGCGCGCCGACGGTCGAGACGTCGATGACCTCGGGCTCGGTGCCGCACGCCAGCGTCGCGCAGATCGCCTGCGCGGCGAAGATCCCGGCGTACGTCGAGCCGATGTCGACGCCGGCCCGCCCCGGATGCCCCGGGTCGCCGACCGACGAGGTCGCCTCGGACAGCAGCTGCGCCGCCAGCTCCGACAGCGGAGCGTCGCCCCACCCGCCGTCGGGCCCGAAGAGCGAGAACCGGCAGCTGATCCCCGTCGGCGCCTCGACGTGGGAGCGGAGCTCCGGACGGCGCGCGAGGGAGTCCGTGTCGACGAGGACGACGTCGTGGCCCGTCGCGCCCTCCGCGACCCCCTTGCCCCGGTTGAGCAGGGAGTAGACGAGTCCGTCGGCCCGCCAGCCCCGCGTCCGGTCGCCCTCGGGATCGAGCACGGTCACCTCGGCGCCCAGGTCCGCCAGCAGCATCCCGCAGTAGGGCGCGGCCACCCCGTCGGCGGCCTGCAGCACCGTGACCCCGGCCAGCGGACCGCGCCCGGCCGACGGTTCGCCCGCGAGCTCGCGCCGGGCCGATGGTTCGCTCGCGAACTCGCTCACGTCCCCAGCTCCTTCAGGATCTCCTCGGTGTGTTCACCGGCGAGCGGCGGCGACGACCAGTGCGTGTCGTGACCCGAGAACCGCCACGGCGACCCACCGGTCGTGACCTGTCCCCAGGTGTGGGTGTCCACTGTGGACAACTGCCCCAACCGCTCCACCTGACGGTGGCTGCGCAGCTCGTCGAAGGTCAGCGGATAGGCGACCGGCACGCCCACCTTCCGCAGCCGCCACAACCAGTACGGCCTGCTGCGTGCGGCGAACGCAGCACGGAGCGCCGGCGCCAGAGCGGGATCGGCCAGCCGGCCCTCGTTGGTGCCCCACTCCGGACGGTCCAGCCCGTCGACCTCCCCGCACAGCGCCCGCCACTGCTCCTCCGACGTCACGGACACCCCGAGGTGCAGCCGGTCCGCACAGGTGAACACGTCGTCGGGAGCGGTCAGCTGGCTCGCCGCGCCCTTCGCCCCGAGCCGCTCCCCGGCGAGCGTGAGCCCCAGTGGTACGGCCTGCAGCGCCATCGCCGCCCGCAGCATCGAGATCCGGACCCGTTGCCCCACCCCGGTCCGGCGGCGGTGCGCGAGCGCGGCCAGGATCCCGACGACGGCGAGGTTGCCGGTGCTCGAGTCGAGCTGGGTGTAGTGCCGGTAGAACTCCCCGTCGGTGCCGTTGAGGCTCCAGAAGCCTGAGTAGCCCTGCAGCACGCCGTCCGAGCCGGGTGAGCCGGACATCGGCCCGACGTGCCCCCAGCCGTTGACGTCGCAGTAGACGATCGCCGGGTTCCGCGCGGCCACCGCCTCGTACCCGAGCCCGAGCCGGTCGACGACGCCCGGGCGCATGTTGGAGAGGAACACGTCGCACTTCTCGACGACGTCGAGCGCCGTCCGCACGTGGTCGGGATCCTTGAGGTCGAGCCCCAGCCCGCGCTTGTTCATGTTCCAGGCGATGTAGCCGATCGAGGTGCCGCCGATCGTCGGGGGGACCCGGCCGAGCGCCTCCGGCGGCGTGCCGGGCTTCTCGACGTGCAGGACGTCCGCCCCGAGCGCGCCGAGCTGCGAGCCCGCCCACGGCCCGACCATCCACAGTGTCAGGTCGAGGACCCGGATCCCGTCGAGTGGTCCTGCCCTCATGTCCGCCTCCGTGCTCCGAGAGTGCCGCCGCCGTCGACGACGACGTGCGCGCCGGTGACCGACCGCAGCGCCGGCGCGCCGAGCATCGCGATCACCAGCGCGAGCTCGGCGGGATCGGCCGGGAACCCGACCGGCACGGACTCCGCGAGCCTCGCCCGCGCTGCCCCGGCGTCGAGCGACTCACGCTCGGCCAACAGGGCGGTCCGGGTGGCGAAGCGGTCCGTGTCCGTGGCACCCGGCGACACGACGTTGACCCGGACCCCCTGCGGCGCAAGGGACCGCGCCAGCGACTCGGTCATGCTGATCACCGCCGCGTTGACCCCGCCGACGTTCGCCGAGTCGGGGCTGGCGACGATCCCCGCGACCCCGGAGACGTTGACGATCGCGCCGCGCCGCTCCACCAGCGCCGGGGTCGCGGCCCGTGCCAGGGACCAGTACCCCAGCGCCTTGAGAGTGAACAGCTCCACCCAGTCCTCGCGGCCCAGCTCCGCCGGGGGCTTGTAGCCGAAGGCCGCCGCGTTGTTGACGACGAGATCGAGCCCGCCGAACGCGCCGACGGCCTCCGCGACCAGGCGTTCCCCGCAGTCCGGCTCCCGCATGTCCTGGGCCGCCGTGACCAGCCCCGGATGGTCGATCTCGGCCGCGAGCTGCGTCGCCGTCGCCTCCCGGCTGCCGACCGCGAGCACCCGCGCCCCCTGCGCCAGCAGCAGCTCGACGACGGCCCGCCCGATCCCGCGGGTCCCTCCGGTGACGATCGCGCCCGTGCCCACGTATCCCAGGTCGATCACGCCGCACCGCCCAGCGCGTGGCCCCGGACCGCCGTCCACAGGTCCGGCCACCCCGGTACCCCGGCGAACTCCGCGACCAGACCCCCGACCGTCCCCACCCCCAGCAGCGCCACGGCCTTGAGCGCCGCGTGCTCCAGCGCCTCGTCGGCCGTCCACTGCGTCGTCTCCGGCGCCTTCATCTCCACCACGTCCGCCGTCCCGTCCGCCCACCGCACCTCGACGACGGCCGGCCAGGACGCCGGGTCGTCGTCGAACAGCGCGGTGAGCCGGTCCTCCACGACCAGCCGCACCCGGCCCGTCAGCTCCCGGACCGCCGCGTCCGCCAGCCCGTCCGAGATGACCTGGGGGAACAGGTGCGAGCCGGTGCACATGGCCAGCGCGATGCAGTAGGGCACGTGCCCGACCGCCTCGGCGAACGTCGTCGGGTAGGCCTTGTCCCCACCGGAGATCACGTTGTGCTGCGCGGGAACCCGGACCGTCACCGACTCGACCTCGCCCGGGTGGTCCGGCATCGCGCGGGCCGCGTCGAGCATGGTGACGAGCGTGTGCGGCGTGCACTCCAGCTTCATCGAGACCCGGGTCATCAGGTCGCCGGGCTCGCCGGCGACCGGGATCGGGTACGGCCCCGGCTCCGAGAACGCATAGGCCGGGAAGAAGCCCCCGGGGCAGCGCAGCATGTCCGGGTGCGCGACGATCCCGGCGCGAGCGAGATCCAGGGTGTGCACCGCGCGGCGCAACGCCTCCCCGGACTGGATCCGGATGGCCGATGTCGGTGAGGCCGTCGAGGGCCGGAGCCCGCCGCCCTGTGAGCACGCCAGGGCGAGCGCGTTCGCGGTCTCGGCGACCGAACAGCCCGTCACCCGGGCCAGCACCGCGACCGCCGCGAGCGGGCCGGCCGACGGCGTGGGCCGGAACCCGCGCAGCTGGTGGGCCATCCGCGGGCGGCCGCCGTTGAGCGTGCCGCCCACCCACTCCATCACGTTGTAGCCGACGACCAGCGCCGCCAGTGCCGCCCGCCCGGACAGCGGACGCCGTTGTGCGGCAAGGAGAAGCGCGGGGACGACGATCGAGTTGACGTGGGCGACCGAGCCCAGCCCGGTGTCCGCGTAGTTCTCCGCGAACGCGGACACGCCGAGCTGGAAGGCCGCGTCGTCCGCCCGCAGCGGTCCCGGATCGGGCCAGGCCAGCACGTCCCCCCCGGTCGGGAGCGTGGACCGCGCGACGGCTGCGACGGGTGTGCGGCTGCCGTGCGAGAGCACCGCCAGCCCGTCGAGCAGCCGGGCGCAGGCCCAGCGCTCCTCGTCCGGCGCGCCCAGGATCGCGTCGTCGGGAGCGACGCAGTACTCGGCGAGGATGGTGAGCTCGGGAATCGGCTCGGACGTCACTGCGACTGCGCTTCCGCCGACACGACGTCCCCGTAGGCCACCGGGGTCTTGAGTACGCCGTTCTCGATCAGCAGCTGGTTCGCGGCGTCGACGCCGGCCTTGGTCATGGTCGCCGAGTACAGCTTCTGGTAGTGCTCGATCGCCTGCGCCAGAACGGGTTTGTCGATCCCCGGGAAGTCCGGGCTGACCACGTCGGCCAGGTCCGTGGCGCCCGCCTGGTCCAGCCCGGCGATGAACTCGTCGGCCTGGGCCACGGCGTCGTGCACACCCTTCACCGCGGCCGGGTTGGCGGCGAGGTACTTGTCGGTGGTCGAGATGCCGTTGGTGATCAGGTTGTCCAGCAGCGGCGGCCGGTTGCCCTGGTACTGGTAGAACACCACGCGCCCGTCACCGGACGTCGTCACCTGGGTGGTCACCGGCTCCTGGGACATGAAGGCGTCGAGCTGGCCGCTGTCGAGCGCCGCGACCTGGGCGGACAGCGCGCCGGCCGGCACGATCGTCACGTCGGTGTCGGGGTTCAGCCCGGCCTGCTGCAGCACGTAGGCGAGGCCGTAGTAGGTCGCCGACCCCTTGGACGAGACGCCGATCTTCTTGCCCTTCAGGTCCTGGATGACGGCGGGATAGCCGGCCTGCTCGTGGGCGAGCGGCACGTTCTTGCCCACGACGAGCTCGCCGAAGGAGCCGGTGGCCGCCCCGACGATGTACTTGACGTCCTCGCCCTTCGCCGCGGCCGTGAGCGCCTCGAAGATCGCGACGTTGGCCATGTCGGCGGAGCCGGAGAGCATGGCCTGCATCGCGGCGCTGCCGCTGGTGACCGTCACGAAGTTCGGGGCGATCCCGTGCTGGGCGAAGAAGCCCTTCCGGTTCGCCACGTACACGGACAGGCTCGCGAAGCTGCCGTTGAACGAGGTCATGGTCACCGGGACCGGGCTGCCCCCGGCTCCCGACGCCGCCGGGGCGGGCGAACCGCCGCCCCCGCAGGCGGCGACCAGGGCGAGCAGCGCGGCGGCCGCCCCGACGAACAGGCGTGTTCGGCGCATGGTGACACTCCCTCGTGTCGTGAGAAGGCGCTCAGCGCCAGGCGGACGTGCGGTTCTCGAGCACGGTGAAGACGCCGTTGAAGATCAGGGCGATCACGATGAGCACCAGCAGGATCGCGAACTCCTCACCGGTGGCGAAGGCCTGCGCGTCCGTGTTCAGCGCGGCCCCGAGGCCGTGCTGGGACGCGATGATCTCGCCGATGATGGCGCCGCCGAGTGCCTGCGCCATCCCGAGCTTCGCGCCGGTGATCACCCAGGGTGCGGTGGCCGGCAGGGTGATCTTGCGGACCAGCTCCAGGCGGGAGGCCCGGAAGGTGTGCATGAGCAGGACGTGGTCGGCGTCGACGGTGGTGGCGCCGCGGTAGGCGTTGAGGAAGAGCGGGAAGAACACCAGGCTGATCGCCAGCGCGATCTTCGACTCCATGCCCAGCCCGAACCACAGGATGAACAGCGACGACAGCGCGATGCGCGGCAGGCAGTTCAGCGCGTTCATGATGGGGTCGATCACCCGGTACGCGGTGCGGGAGAACGCCAGCGCGAAGCCGATGACCACCCCGGCGACCCCGCCGATCAGGAACCCCAGCAGGGTCTCGATCATGGTGTAGCGCAGGTCCACCCAGAACGTGCCCGAGGTCAGCAGGGTGCCGAGCGACGCCACGATCTCGGTGGGCTGGCTGTAGAAGAACTGGTTGTGGCTCGACAGGCCGCCGACCCACTGCCACACCCCGAGGATCACGACCAGCAGCAGCACCCGCAGGACGAACACCCGCACCGTCTCTGCGCGCGGGCGGCGGCGCCGGTCGGGCAGGTCGGGCGGGGTCGTCGTGGCCGGTACGTCCAGCTGGGTCATCCGGTCCCCCTCAGTACTCGACGTCGCTCTTGAGCAGGCGCCAGATCTCGTCGTACATCTCGTTGAACGCCGGCGTCCGGCGCAGGTCCTCGATCTCGCGGGGGCGCGGGAAGTCCACGGTGAACCGGCGCAGCAGCCGGGTCGGGCGGGGCGAGAACGTGAGCACCTCGTCGGCCATGAACAGGGCCTCCTGGATGTCGTGGGTGACCAGCACGACGGTCTTGCGGTCCCGGGCCCAGACCTCGAGGAAGAACTCCTGCGCCTTCATCCGGGTCTGCGCGTCGAGGGCGCTGAAGGGCTCGTCGAGCAGCATGATGTCCGGGTCGTAGGCGAGGATCCGGGCCAGCGAAACGCGCTGACGCATGCCGTGCGAGAGCGCCTTCACGGCATGGTCCCCGTACCCGGCGAGCCCGACCCGTTCCAGCAGCGCCGCCGCGATCCGGCGCCGCTCGCCCGCCGGCGTGCCGAGCAGCTCGAGGGGGAGCTCGACGTTCTTGTGGGCGGACCGCCAGGGCAGCAACGCATCCCGGGCCAGCAGGTAGCCCGCGCGGGCGGCACCGCTCCCCGGCGGCTCGCCCCCGATCGTCACGGTGCCGGAGGTGGGTTCGATGGCGTCCGCCAGCAGGTTGAGGATCGTCGTCTTCCCGCAGCCGCTGGGCCCGACGATCGCGGTGAAGCTGCCCTGCCGGATCTCCAGGTCCAGGCCGCTCAGCACCGGCAGCGGGCGGCCCGCCGTGTCGGGAAAGGTCACGCTCACGTCGTCGAACCGGGCGAGCACCTCTCCGTCGCGGAGGGCTGTCGTTCCACTGCTCATGGCGGACCTCTTCGTCGAGCGCCAGTTGTTTCATATCGTGGAATCGCATTTCACGCTGTGCAAAACGAGGCTAGGAGGCCATCATCAGATGCGTCAAGGCGGTGCGAGGATCGGTGCGGACGGAAGGGGGACCGATGGACGACGGCACCTCCCCGCGCGGGTCCCAGGCGATCACCCGGGCGCTGGCCGTGCTCTCCGCGTTCACCGCGGAGCGCACCACGATGACGGCCACGGAGATCGCCGCCGTCATCGAGGTCTCGGTCCCGACGGCGCACCGCATCGCGAAAGCCCTGGAGGGCAACGGGTATCTCGCCCGGCACGGCGCCGGCAAGGCCTACGGCCCCGGCCCGCAGATCCTCCGGCTGGCGCGCCTGATGAGCGAGACGCGGGTCAACGGCCACCAGGGCGCCCTGCTCGCCGCGCTGCGGGACCGCTTCGACGAGACCGTCAGCCTGCACATCCGGGTCGGGGACCGGCGCGTCTGCATCGCGGAAGAGGTGTCGCGCCAGGGGATCCGGGTGACCTCGGGCGTCGGCGAGACCTATCCGCTCACGGCGGGCGCCGCCGGGAAGGCGATCCTCGCCCAGCTCCCGGCGGACGAGGTGCACCGCATCGTCGACCTCCCGGCGTCGGACGCGTGGGGCCTGCCCCGTACCGAGCTGCTCGAGGAGATCGAGCTGACCCGCCGCCGCGGCTGGGCCACGAGCACGGGCGAGACGGTGCCGGGGGCCCTGGCCGTCGCGGTGCCGCTCCCGCTGTCCGGGGACGGCCCGCCCTCGGCGCTGAACCTCGTGGGCCCGCGGGACCGCATGGACCCGGACACCGTGGACAAGGCGCTCGCCGCCCTCCGCGAGGCGGCCCGTTCGTGACGGTGTCGTCGCAGCTCGGTGGGGGGTGTGACAGCTCGTGGCCCCCCGGACGGCATCACCACTCGCAGGCGTCGAACAGGTGGCGGAGCCGCGCCATGCGGTGGGGGCGGCCGGAGGCGACCCAGGCGATGCGGCCGAGGACGTGGTCGGCGAAGGCGGGGTGGGCGTCGCGGTTCTGGGCGTCGGGGCCGGTGCGGGCGCAGTTGTGGAGCAGCGCGCGGAGGTCGTCGTAGTCCTTGCGGGAGGGGGCCGGTCGGTCGCCGTTGACCACGAGACCCGTGACGCGCTGGCGGTGGTGCGCGGGCATGATCCGGGTCTTCTCGGGGCGGAGGGTGAAGCCCTCGTCGGCCGCGATCTCGGCCGCGCGGCGGATCAGGCCGTGGACGGGGAGGTCGTCGCCGGAGAGGACCAGGTCGTCCGCGTAGCGGCCGTACGTCGCGCCGACGGCGGCGGCGAGGCCGGTCAGGCGGTGGTCGAGGCCGTGGGCCAGCACGTTCGCGGTGCCCGGGGAGCTGGGTGCGCCCTGCGGGAGGTGGGGCAGGGCGAGGCGGTCGAGGAGCCGGCGGCGGGCGTCGCCCGGGGTGCCCGGCGCGCGGTGCAGCACCGCGCGCGGGGTCGTGGTCACCAGGAGCCCGGCCAGGACGTCGGCCACGGCGGCGGGATAGCCGGCGGTGCGGAACAGGCCGGCGATGCGGGCCGGGCCGATGCGGGTGAAGAAGCCCTCGACGTCGACCCGCACGACCATCCGCCGGCCGGCGTGCTCGGCGGCCAGGGTGTGGGGGGAGCGGCCGCGGACGAACCCGTGCGCGGCCGGGTGCACCGGGATCCGGTCCAGGACGTGCCGGCGGACCCGGCGCTGCAGCTCGGCGAGGCGCGGGGCCGGGGACTCCAGCAGCCGCGGGGTGCCGGACGGGGACACGCGCCAGAGACCGCGGTAGTGGTGCAGCCGGCCCTCGGGGGCCCGGCGGAGCCAGCCGCCGGGATCGGCGAACCACTCGGCCTCACCCGGGCGCAGGTCCAGCCCGGCGGCGAGCTGGTCCACCGTGGACCAGCGGGCGACCGCCCACCGCCACTGCGGCTCCGGGTCCGGCGTGACGAGCCGCCGGCGGACCGCCAGCATCCGCTCCAGCTCCGCGACGAGCCCGGCGTGGGTGCCGCGCGGGGCCTCGGGCCAGGTCTCGACGAGCCGGGTCGCGAACTCCTCGGCTCTGCGTCCGAGCGGCTCGGCGAGGGCGTGTGCGATCCGCCCGCGCTCCCAGGGGACGGTCAGCAGGGCGCGGAGCACGACCTCGGCAGGCGAGGGAGGGTCGGAGGGTGTGGGGTCGGGCGCCCGGCTGTCGGCCTCGGTGTCCGGGCGGGTCGGGTCCGGGTGCTGCCCCCGCTGTGCGGGTTCCGGGTCCCCGGGGCCGGTCGCCTCGCTCATCGGGCGCTCGGTGCGGGACAGGTGGTCGGGCGGATGCCTGTGGCACGGACGCCTGCGGTACGGGTGCCTGTCGCACGGATGCCTGTGGCACGGGTGCCGGCGGACCGGGCAGCGACTGACCGGGCTGGTGCGCACCGGGGCGCGGCGGAGCGGATCAGGGCCGCGCGGGCCTCGGTGGTGATGCGGCGGCGCCCGGCCGACCTGGGTTCCCGTCCGCCGCGCGCCTGCCCTCCTGCGGAGCAGGGCGACGCGCGCGGGACGACATGCCGCACGGAGGAGGTGCACCCCGGGGTTGCCCCGGAGCTGCGAGCGCCGCGGCGGGGTCCGCCACGACGGTTCGCCGACTCGCCCGGACGCCGCTGCATCGGCTCCGAGACTAGCGCCCGGCACCGACGGTGGCGGACGGCGTCACGGAGCGATCAGGACAAATCGGACCGCCCTCCCTCGGCTGGCGGAACCGATCACCGCGCGTCGTCGGTACGTTCCTCCCCGGTGACCTGGCCGTCACACGCGGTGGGGGAGACTGGTCCGGGCGCCGACGTGGCGGGCGCGGACGGTCTCGGAGAGGATCGACAGGCATGCAGTTCCTGATCAGATGGGTGCTCGCACCTCTGGTTCGGATGATCTGGCGGCCGACGGTGAAGGGGGCCGGCGGGGTACCGGCGACGGGGCCGGTGATCTTCGCGGCGAACCACCGGGCCGCCGTCGACACCGCGGTGATCCCGCTGGTCACGCCGCGTCCGGTGGCCTTCCTCGGCAAGGCCGAGTACTTCACGTCGCGCAGCCTGAAGGGGCGCTTCGTCGCCCGCTTCCTCACCGCGCTGGGTTACGTGCCGGTGGACCGGGGCAACGCGAAGGCAGGCCTCGCCGCGCTCGACGCGGGCCGCACGGTCCTGCGCGCCGGCGGTGCCTTCGGCATCTACCCGGAGGGCACCCGCTCGCTCGACGGCCGGCTGCACCGCGGCCACACCGGCGTCGCGTCCCTGGCGCTGTCCACCGGCGCCGTCGTCGTGCCGGTGGCGCTGATCGGCACGCACCGGGTGCAGCCCGTCGGGAAGAAGATCCCGCGGCTCGCGCCCGTCGAGGTGCGGTTCGGGGCTCCGCTCGACTTCTCCCGCTACGACGGGCTCGAGGGCTCCGCCGCCATCCGCCGCGCCGTGACGGACGAGATCATGGACGCCATCGCCCAGCTCTCCGGCCAGGTGTACGTCGACCGCTACCACCAGCGCCCGGGCGACCAGGCCGCGGCGTAGGCCGGCGTCGGCCACCGGGAGTGGCGCGGGACGCTCACGTCGAGTGCTCTCCTCCGCCCCCGGGAGAGCCTGCTGGGGCACGATCTCCCCATGAGCGATCTCGCCGACGCCCTCGCCGCCCGGCTCGACCGTGACCTGGCCCGGGTCGACGCCGGGCTGGCCGCCGCCTACCCGGGCGATCCCGGCACCCGGCAGCCGGTCCACACCGTCTACGTGCCGGCGGACCGGTTCGACCGCGGCACCGTGGCGGACTGGGGCGTGCGGGCCTGCGAGGTGTTCGACGAGCACGCGCGCGGCGACGCGGAGATGCGGGCGTGCTGGGGCCCGGCGGCGGCCGACCTGCGCGAACGGGTGCGGGCCAAGCTCCTCGCCGAGCCCGTCGAGGACCTGCGGATCGACTTCGAGGACGGCTACGGCGTGCGCCCGGGGGCCGAGGAGGACGCCGAGGCCGAGCGCGCCGCCGCGGAGCTCGGGGCGGCCGTGGCCGCCGGGACGGCCTCGCCGTTCACCGGGATCCGCTTCCGCAGCTTCGAGGGCGCGACCCGCGGGCGCGGGGTGCGCACGCTCGTCCGGTTCGTCGAGGCGCTCTGCGAACACGGCGGGGTGCCGGCCGGGTTCGTCGTCACCCTCCCGAAGGTGACGGCGACGGCGCAGGTCTCCGCCCTGGTCACGGTGCTGGCGGCGATCGAGGAGGAGTGCGGCCTGCCCGCCGGCCTGCTGCGCTTCGAGATCCAGGTGGAGACGCCGCAGTCCGTCATCGGCACCGACGGCGCCTCCCCGCTGCCCGGCATGATCGCCGCCGGCGGCGGGCGCTGCACCGGGCTGCACTACGGCACGTACGACTACTCGGCCTCGACGGGGATCGCGGCGGAGTACCAGAGCATGGAGCACCCGGTCGCGGACCACGCGAAGGCGGTCATGCAGGTCGCGGCGGCGGGCACCGGCGTCCGGCTCTCGGACGGCTCCACGAACGTGGTGCCCGAGGGCTCGGCGGAGCAGATCCGCGCGGCGTGGACGCTGCACGGGCGGCTCGTCCGGCGTTCCCTCGAGCGCGGCTTCTACCAGGGCTGGGACCTGCATCCGGCGCAGCTGCCGAGCCGGTTCGCCGCCGTCTTCGGGTTCTTCCGGGGTTCCGCGGACTCCGCCGTGGCGCGGCTGCGCGCCTACCGTGAACGGGCGGACTCCGGCTTCCTCGACGAGCCCGCCACCGCCACCGCGCTCGCCGGGTTCCTGCTGCGCGGCACGGACTGCGGCGCGCTCGACGAGCAGTGGGTGCAGCAGGCGACGGGTGCGGACGCGGCCGAGCTGGCCGCCCTCGCCCGCCGCCCCCACCGGTCCCCCCGCTGAGGAGAACGAGCGAACGGCACCTTCGCTCACACCTGGTGAGCGAGGGGGCCGTTCGCTCCCGAGGCCGCCGGATGAGCGAACGGCACCCTCGTTCACTAGATATGAACGAAGGTGCCGTTCGCTCACGTCGTCAGGCGGCGGCGGGGGCCGGGACGGTGCGGCGGGAGATCGCCCAGTGCAGGGCGAAGGCGATGATCGCGCCGATGAACCAGCTGTAGGCCGCGGCCGAGGACGAGCCGAGCAGCACGACCAGGATCGCCACGACGGCGCCGACGGCCGTGGAGCCGATCGCGACCGGGTTGTAGCCCTTGGTGTAGTGGTACTTCCCGGTCGGGCTGAGCGTGTAGAGGGCGTCGACGTCCACCTGACGCTTCTTGATCAGGTAGTAGTCGGCGATCAGCACGCCGTACAGCGGGCCGATGAAGGCGCCCAACGAGTCCAGCGTGTAGTGGATGACCTCGGGGCTCGAGTAGAGGTTCCACGGCGTGATCAGTACGGAGCCGACGGCGGCGATCATGCCGCCCATCCGCCAGCTGATCTTCTTCGGGTTGACGTTGGAGAAGTCGAAGGCGGGCGAGACGAAGTTCGCGACGATGTTGATGCCGACCGTCGCGATCATGAAGGTGAGCGCCCCGAGGATCACGGCGAAGGTCGAGTCGAGCTGCGCGACCGTCTGGACCGGGTCGTCGATCAGCCTGCCGAACACCGGGACCGTCGCCGCCGCGGTGACCACGACCAGCAGCGAGAACACGATGAAGTTCAGCGGCAGGCCGAGGAAGTTGCCCTTCTTCACGTCGGCGAAGGAGCGGCCGTAGCGCGCGAAGTCCCCGTAGTTGAGCATCGGGCCGGAGAAGTACGAGACCACCAGAGCGATGGCGCCCAACATGATCGGGACGACGCCCCAGCCGCTGACGAGGTTCTCCGACAGGTTGAGGTCGATGTTCGACCAGCCCGCCTGGATCACCAGGTAACCGGCGAGCAGGAACATCACGACGTACACGGCCGGGCCGCAGAAGTCGATGAACCGGCGGATCGCCTCCATGCCGCGCCAGAACACCACGGCCTGCACGATCCACATGCCGAGGAACGCGATCCAGCCCAGGGCCGACAGCCCGACGAAACCGGTGGTGTCGTCGGCGAGCGGGGCGGCGCCGGGCCACAGCTTGAGGATGACGACGACGAGCGACTGCGACGCGAGGTAGGTCTGGATCCCGTACCACGCCACCGCGATCAGCCCGCGGATGATGGCCGGGACGTTGGCCCCGAGCACCCCGAACGCCGAGCGGCTGATCACCGGGTACGGCGTGCCGGTGGCCTGTGACGGGCGCGCCACCAGGTTGCACAGGTAGTAGACGATCACGATGCCGACCAGGAGCGCGATCAGCACCTGCCACGCGGCGAGGCCGAGGGCGAACAGCGAGCCGGCGGTGACGTACCCGCCGACGCTGTGCACGTCCGACATCCAGAAGGCGAAGAAGTTGTAGGACTTCCAGGTCTGCTTCTTGAGCGGCGCGAGATCCTCGTTGGTGAGGCGGTCGTCGTAGGAGGCCTTCACCTCGCCCGGGGTCCCGCTGGTGGCGACCGGTGTCCCGGTCTCGATCGCTTCGGACATGCGCGCGCCCTTCTCGTGCTGGGTCGGTGCGACGACGGTAGGTCGCTCCGGACGCGTTTCCCGGCAAGATCGCGTTTCTTCACGAGACCGTCCCGGGCGTCAATCTGCCGTCAACATTCCGCCCCGAAAGGGGCCAGGATCCCGGTGTAGCGCTTGGCCGGTGGGCTGGCGAACTCGTCGCGGTCGCCGGTCCGCAGGCCCAGCGCGACGAGGGTCTCGACGGTCCGGGTGGCCGCCGCGACGCCGTCGACGACGGGGACGCCGACGGCCGCGGAGAGGTGCGCGCAGAGCTCCGCCATGCCCGCGCAGCCGAGCACGATCGCGTCCGCCCCGTCCTCCGCGACCGCCCGCCGGCACTCCTCGGTGATCACCCCGCGGGCGTCGGAGGCCGGGTCCTCCAGCTCCAGGACGGGGATCTCGCAGGCGCGGATCCCGCGGCAGAACCGGGCGACGCCGTAGTGCTCGGCGAGGTCGGCCGCCCGGCCCGTCGTGCGGCCGAGGGTGGTGACGACGGAGAAGCCCCGTCCCAGGTAGCAGGCGGTGCGCATAGCCGCCTCGGCGATCCCGACGACCGGACCGCGGGCCAGCTCGCGGGCGGCGTCGAGGCCCGGGTCGCCGAAGCAGGCGAGGACGTAGCCGTCCGTGCCGAGCTCCTCGCCGGCGGTGACCTCGGCGAGCACACCGGGCACCGCGAGCGCCTCGTCGTAGTGGCTCTCGATCGACACCGGGCCCATCGCGGGGGTCACGGCGCGGACCCGCGTCCCCGGCCCGGCGGCGGCCTCCGCGGCCCGGCCGATCGTCGCCGTCATCGACTCGGTGGTGTTGGGGTTGATCACGGTGATGAGCATGGTCGTCCCTCCTCGCGGGAGTCCCACTCTCGCCGCGCGGGGCGCCGGGTGCCGTGACGGCGCCGTGAACTCCGGGTCACGTCCGACGGTCCCCCGCCGGGCGGCGGGCGCACACCCCCGGTGATCGTTCCGGCCACCGGGTGAGGGACCCGCGGCCACGGATGATCACTCGATGGACGGGAGAGGTGCCCGGGTGCGGGTAGCCGCCGCCCGTGCCGTCCATCCCTCGGACGTCCCGTCACAACGTCCGAAGGAGCACCGCAGTGATCACGGAGAAGATGACCCAGGACCTCATCGGCCGGCAGGCGTTCGACGCCCGCGGCGAGAAGATCGGCAAGATCGGCCAGGTCTACGTCGACGACCGCAACGGCGCGCCGACCTGGGCCACGGTCCACACCGGACTGTTCGGCACCAAGGAGAGCTTCGTCCCGCTCGACGGCGCGGACGTCAAGGGTGGCGACGTCGCGCTCTCGGTGGAGAAGGCGCAGGTCAAGGACGCGCCGCACATGGGCGACACGGCCGAGCACCTCGACGCCTCCGACGAGCAGGAGCTGCGCCGCCACTACGGCGCGAACGGCCACACCGGACACGACGGCCGGTCCGCCGACACCTCCGCGGGGACCGGCCGCCGGGGTGCCGACGACGCGATGACCCGCTCCGAGGAGCGGCTGCGCGTGGGCACCGAGACCGAGGAGGCCGGCCGCGTCCGGCTCCGCAAGTACGTCGTCACCGAGCAGCAGACGGTCACCGTGCCCGTGACGCACGAGGAGGTGACCCTCGAGCGCGAGCCGATCGAGAACGGGCGGTCCGGTTCGGCGACGATCGGCGAGGCCGAGCACGAGGTGACCCTGCACGCGGAGAAGCCGGTGGTGGGCACGACCACCGAGGCCGTGGAGCGGGTGCGGCTGAACACGGAGACGGTCACCGAGGACCGGACGGTCTCCGGCACCGTCCGCAAGGAGAAGGTCGAGATCGACGACCCGAAGCACCACCTCGACCGCTGATCCCTGTCGTGAGTGGCGATAGTCGCTATGGCGACTATCGCCACTCACGGGGACGCTCCTATGGTTCGTCAAGCTCCTGAGGGCGTTGGTGGGTG
>NZ_BAAAQK010000030.1:0-1667 GCF_039531635.1 Pseudonocardia ailaonensis
ACACCGACGAGTTCACGAAGCGGAACCTGACCAAGGTCGGCTACGAGCAGAACCCCCTCGAGGATGAGTCGCTGTCGGACTTCCAGGTCCACGAGGTCGCCATGGCCACCCTCACCCGGGGTGCGCTGGAGGAGACCGGCCTGTCGAAGAAGGACGCGGAGCGGGCGAAGAACATGTTCGCCCTCGGCCTGTTGTCGTGGATGTATCACCGCCCGCACGAGGGCACCGAGCGGTTCCTGCGGGAGAAGTTCGCGAAGCGCCCCGACATCGCCGAGGCCAACATCCTGGCCTTCCGCGCCGGGCACGCCTACGGCGAGACCACCGAGGCGTTCGCGGTCACCTACGAGGTCGCCCCGGCCAAGCTGGCGCCGGGCACGTATCGGCAGATCACCGGGAACACGGCGATGTCCTACGGGATCGTGGCGGCGGGCAGGGTCACCGGGCTGCCGGTGTTCCTCGGCGCCTACCCGATCACGCCTGCGAGCGACATTCTTCACGAGCTGTCCAAGCACAAGGCGTTCGGTGTGACCACGTTCCAGGCCGAGGACGAGATCGCCGGTGTCGGCGCCGCCCTCGGCGCCTCGTTCGGCGGGGTCCTGGGTGTCACCGCCACGTCCGGCCCGGGTATCGCCCTGAAGGCCGAGACGATCGGTCTCGCGGTGGCGTTGGAGCTGCCGTTGTTGGTGATCGACGTGCAGCGCGGCGGCCCGTCGACCGGGTTGCCGACCAAGACCGAGCAGGCGGACCTGTTGCAGGCCATGTTAGGGCGCAACGGCGAGGCGCCGCTGCCGGTGATCGCCCCGCAGTCACCGGGTGACTGCTTCCACGCCGCGGTCGAGGCCGCCGCCATGAGCGTGAAGTACCGGACCCCGGTGATGGTGCTCTCCGACGGGGCGCTGGCCAACGGGTCCGAGCCGTGGAAGGTGCCGGACGCCTCCACGCTGGAGCCGGTGGATCCGGGGTTCGCGACCGAGCCCAACGCCCCGGACGGGTCCGGGGAGTTCTGGCCGTATCTGCGTGACCCCGAGACCCTGGCCCGGCCGTGGGCGGTGCCCGGCACCCCGGGGTTGGAGCACCGCATCGGTGGCCTGGAGAAGGCCGACGGGCGCGGCTCGATCTCCTACGACCCGGACAACCACGACCGGATGATGCGCCTGCGCCAGGCCAAGATCGACGGCATTTCGGTGCCCGACCTCGCGGTGTCGGACCCGGGCGGGCAGGCGGAACTTCTCGTGGTGGGGTGGGGATCCACGTACGGGCCGATCGAAGCCGCGGCGCGGCGGGTGAGGGCCGCGGGCAGGTCGGTCGCGACGGCGCATCTGCGGTACGTGAACCCGATGCCGGCCAATCTCGGTGAGGTTCTGGCCTCCTACGAGCGGGTGCTGGTGCCGGAGATGAACCTGGGCCAGCTCGTCCTGCTCCTGCGCGCGAAGTTCCTCGTCGACGCCGTCTCGTACACGAAGGTCTCCGGGCTGCCGTTCCGGGCCGAGGAGCTGCAGGACGTGTTCTTCGAGCATCTCGACCTGCTGTCCCTCGCCGCGTCCGTCCGGATGGAGACCTCCGCGTGAGCACCGACCTCGGCATGCCGGTCCTGGGCGGGCTGGATCTCGTCCCGCACACCGACGAGAAGCAGACCGCCAAGGACTACACCTCCGACCAGGAGGTCC
>NZ_BAAAQK010000031.1:0-1685 GCF_039531635.1 Pseudonocardia ailaonensis
ACACCGACGAGTTCACGAAGCGGAACCTGACCAAGGTCGGCTACGAGCAGAACCCCCTCGAGGACGAGTCGCTGTCGGACTTCCAGGTCCACGAGGTCGCCATGGCCACCCTCACCCGGGGTGCCCTGGAGGAGACCGGCCTGTCGAAGAAGGACGCGGAGCGGGCGAAGAACATGTTCGCCCTCGGCCTGCTGTCGTGGATGTATCACCGCCCGCACGAGGGCACCGAGCGGTTCCTGCGGGAGAAGTTCGCGAAGCGCCCCGACATCGCCGAGGCCAACATCCTGGCCTTCCGCGCCGGGCACGCCTACGGCGAGACCACCGAGGCGTTCGCGGTGACCTACGAGGTCGCCCCGGCCAAACTCGCCCCGGGCACGTATCGGCAGATCACCGGGAACACGGCGATGTCCTACGGGATCGTGGCGGCGGGCAGGGTCACCGGGCTGCCGGTGTTCCTCGGCGCCTACCCGATCACGCCCGCGAGCGACATTCTTCACGAGCTGTCCAAGCACAAGGCGTTCGGTGTGACCACGTTCCAGGCCGAGGACGAGATCGCCGGCGTCGGCGCCGCCCTCGGCGCCTCGTTCGGCGGGGTCCTGGGTGTCACCGCCACGTCCGGCCCGGGTATCGCCCTGAAGGCCGAGACCATCGGTCTCGCGGTCGCCCTCGAGCTGCCGCTGCTGGTCATCGACGTGCAGCGCGGCGGGCCGTCGACGGGGTTGCCGACCAAGACCGAGCAGGCGGACCTGTTGCAGGCCATGTTCGGCCGCAACGGCGAGGCGCCGCTGCCGGTGATCGCCCCGCAGTCGCCGGGTGACTGTTTCCACGCCGCGGTCGAGGCCGCCGCCATGAGCGTGAAGTACCGGACCCCGGTCATGGTGCTCTCCGACGGGGCGCTGGCCAACGGGTCCGAGCCGTGGAAGGTCCCGGACGCCTCCACCCTCGAGCCGGTCGATCCCGGGTTCGCGACCGAGCCCAACGCCCCGGACGGGTCCGCGGAGTTCTGGCCCTATCTGCGTGACCCCGAGACCCTGGCCCGGCCGTGGGCGGTGCCGGGTACCCCGGGGTTGGAGCACCGCATCGGTGGCCTGGAGAAGGCCGACGGGCGCGGCTCGATCTCCTACGACCCGGACAACCACGACCGGATGATGCGGCTGCGCCAGGCCAAGATCGACGGCATCGAGGTCCCCGACCTGGTCGTCGACGACCCGTCGGGCGAGGCCGAGGTCCTCGTCGTCGGCTGGGGCTCCACCTACGGCCCCATCGTCGCCGGCGCGCGCCGGGTGCGCGGGATGGGCCACGCCATCGCCACCGTGCACATCCGCAACCTCAACCCGATGCCGGCCAACCTCGGCGACATCCTCCGCAGGTACAAGACCGTGCTGGTCCCCGAGATGAACCTCGGCCAGCTCGTCCTGCTGCTGCGCGGGAAGTTCCTGGTCGACGCCAAGAGCTACACCAAGGTCTCCGGGCTGCCGTTCAAGGCCGAGGAGCTGCAGGACGTGTTCCTCGACTACCTCACCGGCACCCACCCCAACACCAGCGCACGTACCAGCACCGGCACCACCAACGGAGCGATGGCATGAGCACCGACCTCGGTCTCCCGTCCATCGGTGGCCTCGATCTCGTCCCGCACACCGACGAGAAGCAGACCGCCAAGGACTACACCTCCGACCAGGAGGTCC
>NZ_BAAAQK010000032.1:0-85179 GCF_039531635.1 Pseudonocardia ailaonensis
CACCCGCGCCGCGGTCGGCGGGACCGGGACCGCGAAGTGCGGCGGGAACTACGCGGCGTCGCTGCTGCCGCAGGCCCAGGCGGCCGAGCACGGGTGCGCGCAGGTCGCCTATCTCGACGCGGCGGAGAAGAAGTGGATCGAGGAGATGGGGGGCATGAACATGTTCTTCGTCCTCGGTGGGACCGAGCTGCTCACCCCTGAGCTGTCCGGGAGCATCCTCGAGGGTGTCACCCGGCACTCGCTGCTGGTGCTGGGCAAGGAGATCGGCTGCCAGGTCAGTGAGCGCCGGATCTCCGCCGAGGAGTGGATCACCGGCTGCGCGGACGGCAGTATCACCGAGGTGTTCGCCTGCGGCACCGCGGCGGTGATCACCCCGATCGGCAGCGTGAAGTACGCCCACGGCGACACGGTCGAGCAGGTCCGGGTCGCCGACGGTGAGCCCGGCCCCATCACCACCCGCCTGCGTGAGCTGCTCACCGATATCCAACGCGGCACCGGCCACGACTCCCACGGCTGGATGACCACCCTCTGAGCACCGCCCGCCGGGCGGGCGTCAGGCCGCTGCCGCGAGCACCAGGAGCACCGCGGCCGTTCCCAGCTCGGACGCGGCGCCCAGGACGTCCCCGGACATCCCGCCGAACCGGCGGGCGGTGTGGGCGGACAGCCCGATCGTCAGCAGCGCGGCGAGGGCGACGGCGCCCGGACCCCACCAGCCGGCGAGTGCGTAGCCCGCGGCCGCCAGTACCACCCACCACAGCACCGGCACCCACGGCGGCTGCGACCCGGCGACCTGCGCGCCCAGCCCTCCCGGCCGGGCGGCGGGCACTCCGTGCCGGGCGACCCAGGTGAACCCCGCGCGCCCGGTGGCCGCCGCGACCGCCGCGGCGGCGACGGCGTGCCAGCCGCCCAGCGCTCCCAGCGAACCGGCCTGGACGCCGAGCACGACCAGCAGCGTCACCACCGCGAACGGCCCGGCGCCACCGTCCTTCATCACGGCGAGCGCCCGCTCCGGCGGGCCGTAGCAGCCCAGCCCGTCGGCCGTGTCGGCCAGCCCGTCGACGTGCATCCCGCGGGTTGCGAGGGCCAGGAACCCGACGGCGAGCAGGCCCGCGACCAGCGCCGGGACGCCCACCGTGCTCAGCCCCCACACCAGGAGCCCGGCGCCCGCCCCGAGGCCGGCGCCGACCGGCGGGGCCCAGCGCAGCGCCCCGGCGGCCTGCCCCTCGGCCGGGGCCCCGGCCCGGACCGGCAGCACGGTCAGCCAGCTCAGGGCCAGCGCCAGCGACCTCACCGACGGCCCCGCATCCCGACTGCCGCACACGTGCGGAACGGGGGTTCCCGACTCGCGGCGGACCCCACCCCGGCTCGCGACCCACACCGCGACTCGCGGGGAACCACGCCCCGACTCGCGGCGGGTCGGCTCCCGACTCGCGCGGGGCCACGCCCCGACTCGGGCGGCGGCTGGTTCGGGGGCCCGGCGCGGCGGGGCCTGCTCATCCCGTGACGGCGCGGATCGGGAGGATCCCGCTCGCCTCCGCGGTGGCGGTGTCCCCGAGCAGCCGGGCGGCGGACTGCAGCAGCGGCAGGACGGCGACGGCGCCGGTCCCGTCCCCGTGCCGGACCTGCAGGTCCAGCACCGGGACCAGCTGCAGGTGCTGCAGCACGAGGGTCATCGCGGGCTCGGGGGAGTGCTGCGCCGCGAGCCACCACTGGTGCGCGCCGGGGACCAGCTCGTCGGCGAGCAGCGCGGCGGCGCCGACCACCAGGCCGTCGAGCAGCACGGGGGTGCGGCGCAGCGCGGCCTGCAGCAGGAAGCCGGTGAGCACGGCGAGATCCGCGCCGCCGACGATCCGCAGCAGCGCCCGCGGGTCACGGCGGTCGTCGCGGGTCCGCCGCAGCGCGTCCCGGATCGCGGCGGCCTTGCGCATCCACGCGTCGTCCCCGATGCCCGATCCGCGGCCCACGACGGCGACCGGCTCGGCCCCCGTCACGGCCGCGACCAGCGTCGACGCCACCGTCGTCGCCCCGACCCCGAGCGAGGACGGCACCAGCAGGTCCGCGCCCGAGTCGACCTCCTCGTCCGCCAGCGCGCGCCCGATCCGCAGCCCGGCCTCGACCTCGGCCTCGGTGAGGGCGTCCTCGCGGTCGATCCGGCCGCTCCCGCGGCGCACCCGGAACCGTTCCTGACCGGGCAGGACGGACTCCCGGTCGAGCCCGGCGTCGACCACCCGGACCGAGGCCCCCGCGACGGTGGCCACGATCGCGACCGGCGCGGACTGCTCGAGCGTGGCGGCGACCTGCTTCGCCGTGACCTCCGCCGGGTAGGCGGAGACGCGGGCCGCGGCGATCCCGTGGTCGGCCGCGACCACGACGACCCGGGCCCGCGCGGGCGGGCGCGGCGGGCAGGCGCCCTGCACGGAGGCCAGCCAGAGCCCCAGGTCGGCCAGCACGCCGAGGCCGCCCGCGGGGACGGCGAGCGCGGCGTACCGGGCCACGGCCTCGCGCCGCGCCTCCAGGTCGGGCACGGGGACGGCGGGGAAGGCGGGGGTCTCGCTCACCCGCTCTTCCTACCGTCCGGCTGCTTCAGTACCAGCGGCAGGCCCGCCACCACCAGGACCACCTCGTCGCACACCGCGGCGAGGGCCGCGTTGAGGGCGCCGAGCTCGTCGCGGAACAGCCGGCCCGACCGCGACTCCGGGACGATCCCCAGCCCCACCTCGGCGGACACCAGCACGCACGACTCCGCGGCCGCGACCGCCGCGACCAGGGCGGCGACCGACGCGCCGACCGCGGGCGACGGCCCCTCCCACGCCCCGGCGTCGTCCATCACGCCGGTGAGCCAGGTGGCGAGGTCGTCGACCAGCAGCGGGCCGGGGCGGGCGAGCTCGGCGACCAGGTCGGGCTCCTCGACCGTCACCCAGGCCGGCGGGCGGCGGGCGACGTGCCGGGCGATCCGCGCGTCCCACTCGGTGTCACCCGGGTACCGACGGGCGGTGGCCGCGTACCGGACCGGCGCGGCGGCGGGCAGCAGGTCCTCCGCGTACGCGGACTTGCCGGAGCGGGTCCCGCCGAGGACCAGCCGTCTCGGGCCGTTCGGCGTGCTCAGACAGGGGCCCCGATCTGCACCTTCGGCTTGGGCACGCGCAGCTTCCGGATCTGGCTGGCCCGCGTGAACGTGTACCAGCCGAGGCCCAGCCCGCTGATCCGCTCCTCGGGGAACTTGGCGCGCGCCGCCCGGGTGGTCCGCATCCCGAGCAGCACACCCTCGCCGACCATCACCGCCAGCACGACGAGGCTGAACAGGCTCAGGTACTGCTGGATCGACGGGATCGGCAGCAGCACCGAGATCAGCACGATCACCGCGAGCGGCATGAACAGGCCCATGAGGTGCCGCTTGGAGTCCACGACGTCCCGCACGTAGGCCTTGACCGGCCCGCGGTCGCGGGGCAGCAGCACCCGGTCGTCGCCGGCGTCCATCCGGGCGCGGCGGTCGGCGGCCTGGGCGCGCCGCACGTCCTTGCTCGGCCGGTTCTCCTTGGCCAGGCGGGAGGCCTCGCGCTGGGTCTTCGGCGGGGGCGGCGCCGGGCCGCGGCGGACGGTCTGCGCGTCCCGCCGCTTGGGCGTCGGCTTGCCCTTGCCCTGCGTCCAGCGCGGATCGAGCGGCTTGCGCTCGTCCTGCTCCGACACAGCGGTGTCCTCTGGCGTGTTGTCGGCGCGGCGCAGGAACCTCACAGGTCGACAGCCTACGGGCGTTACCGTGCGCGGTGTGCGCGTGGTCATCGCTCCGGACTCCTTCGGCGGAACACTGAGTGCGACGGCGGCGGCCGACGCCATCGCGGAGGGCTGGCTGCGGGCCCGTCCGGACGCCGTGATCAGCCGCCTCCCGCTGGCCGACGGCGGCACCGGCTTCGTCGACGTCCTGCACGCCGGGCTGGGCGGGATCCTGCACGAACCGCAGGTCACGGGCCCGTTCGGCGAGCCGGTGCGGGCGCCGTGGCTGCAGGTGGGGGAGCGCGCCTACCTCGAGTCCGCCGCCGCGTGCGGGCTGCACCATGTGCCCCGCGCCCGGCGCACGCCGGACACCGCGCGCACCGTCACGACCCGCGGCGTCGGTGAACTGCTGCGCGCCGCCCGCGAGGCCGGCTGCACGGAGGCCGTGATCGGCCTCGGCGGCTCCGCGACCACGGACGGCGGCGCGGGCCTGCTCGCCGCGCTCGGCGCCGTCCCCGTCGACGCCACCGGCACCCCGTTGCCCGACGGCGGCGCGGCACTGGCCGGGTGCGCCCGGTTCGAGGGCGTCCCCGACGTGGGGATGGCGCTGGTCGCGGCCTCGGACGTCGACAACCCGCTGCTGGGCCCGCACGGGGCCGCCGCCGTCTTCGGGCCGCAGAAGGGCGCCGACCCGGCCACGGTCGAGGAGTTGGACGCCGCGCTGGCCGTGTTCGCGGACGTCCTCGCGACCCTCGGCCGCGACGTCCGCGACGAGGCCGCCGCGGGGGCCGCCGGGGGGCTCGGTGCGGCGCTGCTGGCGCTCGGTGCGCGGGTCGAGTCCGGTGCGGGGCTGGTCCGCGGCCTGCTCGGGCTCGACGCCGCGCTCGACGCGGCCGACGTCGCCGTCACCGGGGAGGGCAGCTTCGACTGGCAGTCCCTGCGCGGGAAGCTGATCACGGCGGTGGCGTCGGGGGCGGCCGAGCGGGGCGTCCCGTGCGTCGTGCTCGCCGGGCAGGTGACGGTCGGGCGGCGCGAGGCCGCGGCCGCCGGGGTCGACGCCGCCTACTCGGTCTCCGAGCACGCCGGGGGCGTCGAGGCCTCGATGGCCGATCCGGCGGGCACCCTCGCGGCGCTCGCCGCGGAGGTCGCGGGCCGGTGGGGTCGCTGATCGGTGGCGGGTGATCCGCCTCACCCGACCCGGCCACACCCGACCCGGACGCGGGAAGGGCCTACTATGGGTCGCGGAACCGGGAACAGTTCCGTCTCGTGCGCTGTTGGAGGAGTTCATGACCGTCGAGAACACCGTCGAGGCCGGCGTCTCCCAGGAGACCCACGGCGTCGAGCTGACCGACACCGCCGCCGTCAAGGCCCGCACCCTGCTCGAGCAGGAGGGTCGGGACGACATGCACCTGCGCATCGCCGTCCAGCCCGGTGGCTGCGCGGGCCTGCGCTACCAGCTCTTCTTCGACGACCGCTCGCTCGACGGCGACCTCTTCCGGGACTTCTCCGGCCTCAAGGTCGGCGTGGACCGGATGAGCGCGCCGTACCTGCAGGGCGCGGTGATCGACTTCGTCGACACCATCGAGAAGCAGGGGTTCACGATCGACAACCCCAACGCGGGCGGCTCCTGCGCCTGTGGTGACAGCTTCAACTGAGTCACACGCTGCGTCGTACGTCACGGAGGCCCTCGTTCACGCGAACGGGGGCTTTCGTCGTTCCTGACGTAAGGTCTCCCGACGTGCGCATCGCCGTGACCGGATCCATCGCCACCGACCACCTCATGCACTTCCCGGGGAAGTTCGCGGACCAGCTGGTCGCGGACCAGCTCGACCGGATCTCGCTGAGCTTCCTGGT
Organism: Pseudonocardia ailaonensis; assembly: GCF_039531635.1. Classification (NCBI taxonomy): domain Bacteria; kingdom Bacillati; phylum Actinomycetota; class Actinomycetes; order Pseudonocardiales; family Pseudonocardiaceae; genus Pseudonocardia; species Pseudonocardia ailaonensis. The sequence continues at coordinate 5,566 of NZ_BAAAQK010000032.1, forward strand.
CGACGAGCTGACCATCAAGCGCGGCGGGGTCGCGGGCAACGTGGCCTATGCGCTGGGCATGCTCGGCCAGGCCCCCGTGCTGGTGGGCGCGGTGGGCGCGGACTTCGCCGACTACCGCTCCTGGCTCGACCGCCACGGCGTGGACACCTCGGGCGTGCACGTCTGCGAGGACGTCCACACCGCCCGCTTCGTGTGCACCACGGACGACGACATGCGCCAGATCGCGTCGTTCTACACCGGCGCCATGGCCCGCGCCCGGGAGATCGAGCTGTCCCCGGTCGCCGAGCGCGTCGGCGGGCTGGACCTCGTGCTGATCGGTGCCAACGACCCCGAGGGCATGGTCCGCCACACCGAGGAGTGCCGGGCGCGGGGCTACGCCTTCGCTGCGGACCCGTCGCAGCAGCTGGCCCGCATGGAGGGCCCGGAGATCCGTTCGCTCGTCGAGGGCGCGGCGTACCTGTTCACGAACGACTACGAGTGGGAGCTGCTGCTCCGCAAGACCGGCTGGACGGCCGAGCAGGTCTCCGAGAAGGTCGAGATCCGGATCACCACCCTGGGCGAGAAGGGCGTGCAGATCGTCGGGCGGGACGGCATCGCGCTCGAGGTCGGCGTGGTGCCGGAGACCGCGAAGGTCGACCCGACGGGCGTCGGCGACGCCTTCCGCGCGGGCTTCCTCGCCGGCACCGCCCAGGGCCTGTCCCTGGAGCGCGCCGCACAGCTCGGCTCGCTCGTCGCGGTCCTCGTCCTGGAGACCGACGGCCCGCAGGAGTGGCGCTGGGACCGCGACACCGCCCTGACCCGCCTCGCGGGCGCCTACGGCCCCGAGGCCGCCGCGGAGATCGCCCCCGCCCTCCCCGCCTGACCCGACCTCGCCCCGCGAGTCGGCGCGCGGGCGGAGCCCGCCATCGGACAGAGCCGGTAGGCCGAGACACACGCTGACGACGCGTCGTCAGCGTGTGTCTCAGGCTCCCGAAAGTGCCGACTCGCGGGCGCCCGGGCGGACGCGCTCGCGAGCGTTGCTACAGGCGGACGGGGTAGGCCGGCTCGGGGATCTCCGGGGTGATCCGGCGCTCCACGAAGATGCCGTACCAGATCAGGAAGACCAGCAGCGTCCAGATCCGGCGGCTGTGGTCGACCGGACCGGAGCGGTGCGCGTCGAGCATCCGCTGGACGGCGGGCAGGTCGACCAGGTGCCCCGCGCCGGAGTCCCGGATGATCGCGCGCGCCCAGTCGTACATCTCGTCGCGCAGCCAGTGCCGGATCGGCACCGGGAAGCCGAGCTTGCGGCGGTTGAGCACGTGGGCCGGGACGATGTCGCGCAGCGCGCCGCGCAGCGCGTACTTCGTGGTCCCGTTCGAGCCGCTGGTGATCTTCTGGGCGAGCGGCAGCGCCGAGGCGATCCGGAAGACCTCCGGGTCGAGGAACGGCACCCGCAGCTCCAGCGAGTTGGCCATGGTCATCTTGTCGGCCTTGACCAGGATGTCGCCGCGCAGCCACGTGAACAGGTCCACGTGCTGCATCCGCGCCACCGGGTCCCACTTCTCGGACTCCGCGTAGTGCCCGGAGGTGACGTCCGTGTGCGAGACGCGGGGATCGTACTGCCGCAGGATCTCGTGCAGCTGGTCGTCCCGGAAGATGCGGGCGTTGCCGTAGTAGCGCTGCTCGAGCCCGAGCGAGCCGCGGCGCAGCAGGTCCTTGCCCCGCATGCCCTCGGGGAGCCGGCGGGAGGCCCGGCCGAGGAGCGGGCGCAGCGAGCCCGGCACCTTCTCGAACGGCGCCAGCGACAGCGGCTCGCGGTAGATCGTGTAGCCGCCGAACAGCTCGTCGGCCCCCTCGCCGGACAGCACGACCTTGACGTGCTGGCGGGCCTCGCGGGCGATGAACCACAGCGGGACGAGTGCGGGATCGGCCACCGGGTCGTCGAGGTACCAGACGATCAGGGGCAGGGCCTCCATCATCTCGTCCGGCTTCACCGTGCGGACGACGTGCCGCACGCCGATCGCCGCGGCGGACTCGGCCGCGACGTCGACCTCGGAGTAGCCCTCGCGCTCGAACCCGGTGGTGAAGGTGATCAGGTCCGGGTTGTGCTCCTTGGCCAGCGCCGCGATCGCCGTGGAGTCGATGCCGCCGGAGAGGAACGCGCCGACGGTGACGTCCGCGCGCATGTGCTTGGCCACGGAGTCCCGCAGCACCTCGGTGATCTCGCCGTGCACGATCCGCTCGGCCTCGGCGCTGGCCGGGGCGTGGCTGGGCAGCGACAGGAACTGCGGGGTGAAGTAGCGGTACGCGATCGGCTTCTCGCCCGGGCGGACCGTGACGTAGGTCCCCGACTCGATGCGCCCGATCGCGCGGTGCAGCGTCTGGGGCTCCGGGACGTACTGCAGGATCAGGTAGTGCTGCAGGGCGGCCGGGTCGAGCTCGTCCGAACCGGCGATGCCCAGCTCGGGGGCCAGCTCCAGCAGGCTCTTCTTCTCGCTGGCGAACGCCACGCCGGTCGGCCCGGTCGCGAGGAACATCGGCTTGATGCCGAACGGGTCCCGCGCGACGAAGAGCAGCCTCTCCTCGGCGTCCCAGATCGCGAAGGCGAACATGCCGCGCAGCCGGGAGACGGCGTCGGCGCCCCAGTGGTGGTACGCCGCGACGACGGCCTCGGTGTCGCCCTCGGTGGCGAACTCCGCGCCCAGCTCCGCGAGCTCCTCGCGCAGCTCGAGGTAGTTGTAGATCTCGCCGTTGAAGACGATCGTGTACCGCTCGCCCTGGTAGTGCAGCGGCTGGTGCGAGTTGTCGACGTCGATGATCGACAGCCGGTTGAAGCCCAGCACCACGTCGTCGTCGTTCCAGGTGCCGCTCTCGTCCGGCCCGCGGTGCCGCTGGCAGCGCAGGGCGGCCGCGATCGGCCCGGTCCGGTCGGCCGCGTCGGCCCCGGCGGTCAGCAGTCCCAGGAGTCCGCACACAGCGAGTCAGTATGCCGAGGCCGTGCGGGCAACCCCCGGACGGGTACGGGGAGTGTTCCGCGCGACCCCGGGGGCGCGACGGGCCGATCTGCTCGGCTAGTCTCTACACGTGGTCGAAGGTCCGTCCCGTCCCGAACGTGTGGACCGGGCACCCGAACCCGGGTCTTTCCCAGGAAAGACGCAGGTCAGAACGTGTGAACGGCGTGGCGACACCACCACGCGGACGAGGGGAAGGCGGCGGGCAGTGGGCCGATCGGAGCGCGCCGAAGGCGGAGCTCGCGTAGCCGACCGTGGAGACGGGGGCGGAGCTCGCGCGGCCGGCGCCGGACACGGCAGGACCGTGCAGGGCCGGTCCCGTCGCACCGGATACGTCCGGGCGGCCAAGGTCGCCGCGCTCGGGCTGCTGGCGATGCCGCTGCTCGCGGGTTGCTCGGTGCAGGAGGTCATCCGGTTCGGCTGGCCCGAGGGCGTCACGCCCGAGGCCACCCAGATGCGCCACCTGTGGACCTGGTCGGCCATCGCCGCCCTCGTCGTGGGCGTGATCACATGGGGCGCGATGTTCTGGGCGGTGGCCTTCCACCGCAAGAAGAAGGGCGACGACGAGTCCGTCCCGCGCCAGACGCAGTACAACCTGCCCGTCGAGATCGTCTTCACCGTGGTGCCGACGATCATCGTCGCGGTCCTCTTCGGCTTCACGGTCGCGGTGCAGCAGTACGTCGACAAGGACGTGCCGGCCGCGATGAAGGTCGACGTCACGGGCTTCCAGTGGAACTGGAAGTTCCAGTACCCGGACGACGTCGCGGCCAACGGCAAGCCCGTCGAGACGATCGGCACGTCCAACACGATCCCGCTGCTCGTGCTCCCCACGAACACGTCGATCCAGTTCACGATCTCGTCCAACGACGTGATCCACAGCTTCTACGTGCCGGAGTTCCTCTTCAAGCGGGACGTCTTCCCGATGCCGGAGAAGAACGACACGGACAACGTCTTCGTCATCGACCGCATCGAGTCCGAAGGCGCGTTCGTCGGGCGCTGCGCGGAGCTCTGCGGCACCTACCACGCGTCGATGAACTTCGAGGTCAGGGCCCTGAACCCGGACCTGTACAACCGGTACATGGCGCTGCGCAAGCAGAACAACCCCGCGACGGGTGTGCCGTACAGCGCCCAGGAGGCGCTGACCCAGCTCAACTGCGGTCAGTGGTGCGCCCCCGAGGCGGTCACGACGTACCCGTTCACCGACCGAGGCCAGCGCGCCGAGGCCGCCCAGACCGTCGACGCGGGCAATCCCGCCGTCGGGAACTGAGGGAGGAGCACCGATGAAGGTCGAGTCCCGGATCTTCGAGATCCTCACGGCGTTCTTCTTCGTCGCGGCGATCGCCTACACGTTCCTCACCCACGAGTCGGTGGGCATCGCCGCACTGTTCCTGGTCGGCGGCCTCTCGCTGATCATCGGCACGTACTTCCGGTTCGTGTCGCGGCGGCTCGAGGAGCGGCCCGAGGACAACCCGGACGCCGAGGTGTCCGACGGCGCGGGCGAGGTCGGCTTCTTCTCGCCCGGCTCCTACTGGCCGCTGGGCGTGGCGTTCTGCGCCGCGATCCTGGGCGTCGCCCTGGCCTTCTTCTTCTGGTGGCTGATCGTGATCGGCGGCGTGCTGCTGATCATCGCGATCGGCGGGCTGGTCTTCGAGTACCACATCCGCCCGGCCAGCCACTGACCCATGCGTTCCCGGAAGCCCGCGCCCTCAGGGCGCGGGCTTCCGCGCGTTTGGGCACGCTTTCGCCCTCGAACAGTGCGTTATGGCTCCATAACGCAGGTTCTGCACCCCGGAAATGTGCGTTATGGCTCCATAACGCAGGTTCTGCACCCCGGAAATGTGCGTTATGGCTCCATAACGCAGGTTCTGCACGCCGAAACGTGCGTTATGGCTCCATAGCGCACGTTTCGGGGTTCAGTCGCGGGCGGCCGGGCCCAGGGCGTCCCGGGCGACGATGACCTGCTGGATCTGGCTGGTGCCCTCGTAGATCCGGAAGAGCCGGACGTCCCGGTACAGCCGCTCGACGGTGACGCCGCGCATGTAGCCCGCGCCGCCGTGCACCTGGACCGCCCGGTCCGCCACCCGCCCGACCATCTCGGAGCAGAAGTACTTCGCGGCCGACGGCCCGGCGATCCGGTCGCTGCCGTCGTCGAACGACCGGGCGGCGTCGAGCACCATCGCCCGCCCGGCCCGGTACTCGGTGACGGAGTCCGCGACCAGGCCCTGGATCAGCTGGAACCGGGCGATCGGCCGCCCGCCCTGCTCCCGGGTCTTCGCGAACTCCACGGTCTCGTGCACGAGCCGGGCCGCGATCCCGACGCACAGCGCCGCGATGTGCAGCCGACCGTGCGCCAGGCACTTGGCCGCGATCCGGAAGCCCTGGTCCACGCCCTCCTCGCCGCCGATGACCGCATCCGCCGGGACCCGCACGCCGTCGAGCACCACGTCCGCGGTCCACGCGCCGTGCTGGCCCATCTTCTTGTCCTTCGGCCCGACCGACAGCCCGGGGGTGTCGCGGGGGACGAGGAAGGCGGAGATCCCACGGGAACCCGTCGCCGCCGGATCGGACCGGGCGAAGACCATGATCACGTCCGCGACCGGGGAGTTGGTGATGTAGCGCTTGGCGCCGTCGAGGACCCAGCCGTCGCCGTCCCGCCGCGCCGCGGTGCGCAGCGACGACGGGTCCGATCCCGCGTCCGCCTCGGTGAGCCCGAACGACGCCGTGACCTCCCCGGACGCCAGCCGCGGCAGCCAGGCCTTCTTCTGCTCCTCGGTGCCGCCCTCGAGCAGCACGTGCCCGGCGATCCCGTTGTTGGTGCCGAACAGCGAGCGCAGCGCCGGGCTGGTCCAGCCCAGCTCGATGGCCAGCTGCACCTCCTCGACCATGTCCAGGCCGAGGCCGCCGTACTGCTCGGGGATGGCGAAGCCGTAGAGCCCCATCGCCTTGCACTGCGCGACGACAGACTCCGGGATGGCGTCCTGCTCCTCGATCTGCTCCTCGAGCGGGACCACCTCGGCGCGCAGGAACTCCCGGACGGACTCCAGCACGTGCCTCAGGTCGTCGGCCTCCACCGCAGCTCCTCTCACCGTCCCGGGCCCGGACGCTAGCCGATCACCGGGCCGGACGCCCTCGCACCGCACCGACCCGTGCAGCCCGAACCCGTGCAGCCCGAACAGCGGGGCCACGCCGCTCGTCAGGCCACCCCCTCACCGCACCACCCCGATCAGGAACCCGTCGTACCCCTTGTGGCCCACCGTCTGCAGGGCCGTGGCGTCGAGCCGGTCCTCCTTCTCCAGCGCGGCGAACATCCGCCGGGTCCCCTCCACCCGCGGATCGTCCGAGGGCCGGGCCACCCGGCCGTCGCGGACCACGTTGTCCACCACGACGACCGTGCCGGGCCGCCCGAGCCGGATCGCGTGCTCGACGTAGGCCGCGTTGTTCTCCTTGTCCGCGTCGACGAAGACCAGGTCGAACGGGCCCTCCAGGGAGGGCAGCGTGTCCAGCGCGGCGCCGACCCGGATCTCGACGAGCCCCCCGACGCCCGCCCGGTCCACGTTCGCCCGCGCGACCTCGGCGTGCTTCGGCGAGTACTCGCAGGTCACCACACCGCTGTCCGCCACGCCGTCGTTCACACGGCCGCCGTTCACGCCGCCGTCGTCCACACTGCCGCCGGCCGGCAGCGCCCGGGCGAGGCAGATCGTGGAGTACCCGCCGAGGGTCCCGATCTCGAGGATCCGGCGGGCACCCGCGATCCGGGCGAGCAGCGTCAGGTAGCGGCCCAGGGTGGGGGAGACGTCGATCGGGGGCAGGCCGGCCTCCGCGTTCGCCGCCAGCACGGCGTCGAGCACGGGATCGGTGGGCAGCAGGGAGGCGGCCAGGTAGTCGTCGACCTCGGCCCAGGTGCTCTCGCTCATGCACCCAGCCTGCTCCCCGCCGGCCCCCGCCGCCACGGGGATGGTCAGCTGATGAGCGCCAACGGTTCCTGGGCCGGCCCGCGCCGCGGCGCCCGCCCCGGCGGTCCCGCGTCGGGAAGATCCGCCAGCTCGGGAAGCCGCCGCCCCGCCGCCCGGACCAGCACCGCCGTCCACGTCCGGTACGGCCGCCAGGCCTCCGCGATCTCCGCGAGCTGCCGGGGAGCGGCCGGCCCGCCCAGCCCGTAGGCGGCCCCGACCAGCGCCGCGAGCCGCGGTTCGCCGTCGACCAGCACGTCCTGCACCCCCGACGCCCGCAGGTGCACCAACCCCGCCGCGAACGCGCCGATCCCCGGGACCGTCCGCAGCCGCGCCTCGACCTCGGCGGGCTCGCCCTCCCGGATCGCGACGGGATCGAAGACCCCCTCGGTGGCCGCGCGGGCCACGGCCCGCAGCCGCTCCTGCTTGACCTCGGGCAGCCCCGACAGCCGCTCCGCGGCCAGCAACGCCTCCGGTGTGGGCGCCGCGGCGACCGGCTCGCCGTCCACCTCGATCACCCGGCCGAGCTCCCGCGCCAGGCGCTCCCGCGCGCGCAGGGCCTGCCCGCGCCCCCAGCGCTGGGAGATCACGCACCACAGCGCGCCCTCGTACGGGCTGTGGAAGAGCACGGGACGGAGCCCCGGTGCGGCCGCCTGCAGGCGGCCGACCAGCGGATCCCGCTCCCCGACGGCGGCGAACCCCTCGCCGTCGCCGTCGAGGGACAGGATCCGGGCCACCTGGTCGCGGACGGGGCCCACATCGGCCCCCGGATCGAGCCCGCTCACCTCGCCGTGGACCACCCCCCGGGCGTCCTGGGTGACGGCCACACCGGCCTGGCCCCGCAGGTCGTCGGTGCAGAACGCCAGCCGCAGCACCCCGCCGGTGAAGGCGTGGGCGCCCGGCCAGTCGCCCGAGGGCTCGGCCCCGTGCCCGAAGGACCCGGCCTCGGCCAGGGAGAAGGCGCCCGTCGGCGTGATCGAGAAGGAGGAGGTCGTGCGCTGATCGGTGGTCATGGGCGCAGCATGCCTTCCCCCACCGACAGTTTCCGGGCTATGAAGAGGGATGCCCGAATTCGACCTGGTCATCCGTGGCGGCACCGTCCACGACGGAACCGGCGCCCCACCCCGTACCGCGGACGTCGCCGTCATCGGGGACACGATCGCCGAGGTCGGGCGCGTGTCCGGCCGTGGCCGCCGGGAGATCACCGCGGACGGTGCGGTCGTCGCGCCCGGTTTCGTCGACATCCACACCCACTACGACGGCCAGGCGACCTGGACGTCCCGGCTGCAGCCGTCCTCCTGGCACGGGGTCACCACGGTGGTCGCGGGGAACTGCGGGGTGGGCTTCGCGCCGGCGCTCCCCGAGCACCGTGACCGGCTGATCGACCTGATGGAGGGGGTCGAGGACATTCCCGGCGTCGCCCTGCACGAGGGCCTTCCGTGGACCTGGCGGACGTTCCCCGAGTACCTCGACGTGCTCGACGCCCGGCCCTACGACGTCGACCTCGCGGTCCAGGTCCCGCACGCCGCGCTGCGCGTGCACGCGATGGGGGAGCGTGCCGCCGCCCACGAGGAGGCGACGGCCGACGAGATCGCCCAGATGGCGAAGCTCGTCGCGGAGGCGGTCCGGGCGGGTGCGCTGGGCTTCTCGACCTCCCGCACGCTGAACCACAAGTCGATCGACGGCGAGCTCACCCCGTCCTACGGCCTTGCGGCGGACGAGCTCGTGGCCATCGCCCGGGCCGTCGGGGAGACCGGGACCGGGGTGCTGCAGCTGGTCAGCGACTTCTCCGATCCCGAGCAGGAGTTCGGGCTGCTCCGCGAGATGGCGATCGCCTCGGGCCGTCCGCTCTCGTTCTCGCTCCTGCAGTTCCCGCCCTTCCCCGACCGGCACCGCACGCTGCTGCGGCTCCTCGAGCAGGCGTGTGCGGACGGTCTGGAGATCCGCGGCCAGGTCGCGGCCCGGGCCGTCGGGCTCATCCTGGGGCTGGGGAACACCCTCCACCCGTTCATGCGCAACCCCGTCTGGCGTCGCCTCGCGGACCTGACGCCGGCCGAGAAGGCGGCGCGGATGCGCGAGCCGGGGCTGCGCGCCGAGATCCTGGCCGCGCAGACCGAGGAGGCCGAGCTCGGCCGGCTCGGCGGCAAGCTGATCCACATGTACCACCTGATGTACGAGCTCACCGACCCCCCGCAGTACGAGCCGGCGCCCGAGACGTCGATCGTGAACCGCGCTGCCGCCGAGGGACGCGAGGCGGTGGAGCTCGCCTACGACATCCTCGCGGGGGGCGGGATGCTCTACGCCATCGTGACCAACTACACCGACGGCAACCTCGACGCGGTCGGCGAGATGCTGCGCCACCCGCACACGATCCCGGGCCTGTCGGACGGGGGCGCGCACGTCGGCTCGATCTGCGACGTCAGCTTCCCGACCACCCTGCTCGAGTACTGGACGCGTGACCGCGCGGGGGAGCGCCTCGACCTGGAGTACGTGATCCAGCAGCAGGCCAGGGACACCGCGCGGGCGGTCGGGCTGGGGGACCGGGGCGTCCTCGAACCGGGCTACCGGGCCGATCTCAACGTGATCGACATGGCCGCCTTGCGCCTGCGCCGCCCGGAGAACCACGCCGACCTGCCCGCCGGCGGCAGTCGGCTGCTGCAGCGGGCCGAGGGCTACCGGCACACGATCGTGGCCGGTCAGGAGACCTACGCCGACGGCGAGGCGACCGACGCCCTGCCCGGCCGCCTGGTCCGCGGCGCCCGGAAGGGCCCGGGTCGCCACGGTTCGTGAGGACGGTCGCCCTCGCGATGACCGACCCCCGGCGGTCGGGGTCGGCGTGACGGGGACGGAGGGTGTCGGGGACCGGTCGTGACGGTCGGCTCCGCCGAGGGGGCGGAGCCGACCCTCATCGAGCCAGGTCGCGGGCGACCTCGAGGGCGGCGGTGCGGCGTTCCTCGGGGGTGGCGACGAGCGGGTCCCCGTGGCTGCCGGCGAAGGCGCCCATGTGCAGGGCGACCAGGGCGAGGCGGCTGCGCAGCTGTTCGGCGACCGTCGCGTCCGGCGGGGTGAGCAGCCGGGACAGGGCGCCGAAGCGCTCCCGCATCTGCGCGCCCGCGGCCAGGTCCTTGAGCGAGGCCTGCCCCTCCTGCACGAACCGGATCAGGTTGTCCGCGGAACCCCCGGTGAGGAGCTCCTGGTAGCGGCCCAGGATCCGGGCCCGCAGGTCGGGGCCGGGATCCTGCGTGCCCGCCCACTCGATCAGCTCGTCGAGCCCCGCGACCAGCTCGTCGAAGAGCGTCGCGAGGATCTCTTCCTTGGTCTTGAAGTGGTAGTAGACCGCGGCCTTCGTGATGCCGAGGCGCTCGGCGATCTCCCGCAGCGAGGTCTTGTCGTACCCCTGCTCGGCGAACAGCTCGAGCGCGACCTGCCTGATCTGCCCGCGCGTGTCGGTGCGCCGCTCGTCGGTCCGGACATCACCTGCCGTCATGGCGTCACCTTCTCATCTCCCGGCCGGGACCCCCGGCGATCGTGACCCATCTTACTTGTCGACCGGCTAGCGAGTCGTGCTAGCCTGTCGGCAAGTAACTTACCAGCCGCCCGACTAGTGCGGGGGAAACGGAGACGGGGATGACGGAGACGACCGGACGGCACCGCGCAGCGGTGTCGACCACGACACCGATCACGCAGGGGGAGCAGGCGGTGCTCGACACGCTCGAGGAGCCGCGCCAGCGCACCCCCCGCGAGATCTACACGATCATGGGCGGGCTGATGCTCGCCATGCTGCTCGCGATGCTGGACAACCTGATCGTCGGCACCGCGATGCCGACGATCGTCGGCGAGCTCGGCGGCCTGGCCCATCTGTCCTGGGTGGTCACGGCCTACGCGCTGGCCACGGCGGTCGCCACGCCGATCTGGGCCAAGCTCGGTGACCTGTGGGGCCGCAAGGGCGTGTTCATGGCGTCCATCGTGATCTTCCTGATCGGCTCGGCGATGTCGGGGCTCGCGCAGAACATGGGTGAGCTGATCGGCTTCCGGGCCATCCAGGGCATCGGCGCCGGCGGCCTGATGGTCGGCGCCATGGCGATCATCGGCGACATCGTCCCGCCGCGCGACCGGGGCCGCTACCAGGGCCTCATGGCCGCGGTCATGCCGATCGCGTTCATCGGCGGCCCGCTGCTCGGCGGCTTCCTCACCGACAACCTGAGCTGGCGCTGGGCCTTCTACATCAACATCCCGCTGGGCATCCTGGCGCTCGTCGTCATCTGGTTCACGATGAAGCTCCCGGCCGTGCGCCGGCAGGCGAAGATCGACTGGCGGGGCGCGGGCCTGCTGGCCGTCGCGATCTCCTCGCTCACCCTGTTCACGAGCTGGGGCGGCACCGAGTACGCGTGGGCCTCGTGGCAGATCGTCGGGCTGGGCGTGCTGGCCGTCGTCGCGACCGTCCTGTTCATCCGGTCGCAGCGCACGGTGGCCGAGCCGATCCTCCCGCTGGGGCTGTTCCGCTCGCGGAACTTCACCGCGGCGATCGCGCTGACCTTCCTCACCGGCTTCGCGTTGTTCGGCGCCGTCACGTTCCTGCCGCAGTACCAGCAGATCGTGCAGGGCGCCTCGGCCACCAGCTCGGGCCTGCTGCTGCTCCCGCTGATGGGCGGCATGCTGGTCACCTCGTTGCTCGGCGGCCAGCTGGTGACGCGCACGGGCCGGTTCCGCGTGCTGCTGATCGTCGGCTCGTTCTTCATGGCGGCCGGGCTCGGCCTGCTCTCGACGATGGGCCTGGGCACCACCCAGCTGACCAGCGGCCTGTTCATGGTGGTCCTGGGCATCGGCATGGGCTTCCTGATGCAGACGACGATGCTGGTGGTCCAGAACAGCGTCGGGCGCAAGGACATGGGCGCGGCCAGCGGTGCCGCCACCCTGTTCCGGACGATCGGTGGCTCGCTCGGCGTCTCGCTGCTCGGCACGCTCTACACCGCCCGGCTGACCTCCTCGCTCACCGACCGGCTCGGTGCCACGGGCGGCGGCCAGGTGACCGGCGGTCAGCTCACCCCGGCCATGCTGTCGCAGCTGCCGGCGCCGGTCCGGGAGGCCTTCCAGGCCGCCGTGACGAGCGGTGTGCAGACCGCCTTCCTCTGGGCGGCCGTGGTCGCGGTGGTCGCGATCGTCGCGGCCTTCGTGATCCAGCAGGTCGCGCTGCGCAGCGCGGCCGACACCCCCAAGGAGCCCGTCGCCGCGTGATCTCCTGACCCCCCCGTCAGCGAGGGCGGAACCCGTTCGGGTTCCGCCCTCGTGGCGTCCGGGGGGTGGGGTGCGCCCTACCCTGAGGACGGGAGTGCGCAGGCTGGGGGGCCGCGCCGCGAGGGGCGAGGGTGGGGGACATGAGCGAGCAGACCGTCCCCGGGCCCGTCACCGTCCCCCGGGCGCGTGGAGTCCTGGGGGGCCTGCGCTACCTCGTCCTCGGCCTGCCGCTGTGCATCGTGGCCTTCGTGGTGGCGATCGCCGGGTTCGCCGCGGGCGTCTCCACCTTCGTCGTGTGGGTCGGGCTGCCGATCCTCACCTTCACGTTCGTGCTCTGCCGCAGGCTCGCCGACGTCGAGCGCCGCGCCACCGAGCGGGTCCTCGGCCGCCCGCTGCCGCCGCACCACTACCGCCCCCGGCGCGGGCGTGGCGCGATCGGGCTGCTCGGCCGGGTCGTCGACCCGCAGAGCTGGCGGGACCTGCTGCACGCCGTGATCGGGTTCCCGGTCCGGCTGACGGCCTTCATCGTCGGCGTCGTGTGGTCGGTCGGCGGACTCGGGGCCGCCCTGTACCCCCTGTGGGAGTGGTCGCTCCCGCACGACCAGGACTACAACGGCCTGTTCGACCTGATCACGGGCAGTGCGTCGCGGGTGGGCGACGTCGCGCTCAACACCGCGCTCGGCGTCGGGATGCTGCTGTCGCTGCCGTTCGTCGTCCGGACGTTGGTGGCGGTCCGCGCCGGCGTCGCCCGCGGGTTGCTGACGAACCGCAACGCGGCCCTGCGCGCCCGTGCCGAACAGCTCGCCGCCGGTCGCCGCGCCGCCGTCGCCGCCGAGGCCGCCACGCTGCGCCGGCTCGAACGCGACATCCACGACGGACCCCAGCAGCGGCTCGTCCGGCTCACGATGGACCTCGAAGCCGCAGGCCGGCGCCTCGACGACGATCCCGAACGGGCCCGCCCGCTGATCGCCGAGGCGCTCGCCCAGACCCACGAGGCCCTCGCCGAGCTGCGCGCGCTCTCCCGCGGGATCGCCCCGCCGATCCTTGCCGACCGGGGCCTCGGCGCCGCCCTGGCCGCGGCCGCCGCCCGCTCGACCGTGCCGGTGAGCGTCGACGTGACGCTGAGGGACCGGCCTGCCGCCGCCGTCGAGAACACGGCGTACTTCGTGGTCACCGAGGCGCTGACCAACGTGGCCAAGCACTCGGGCGCCACCCACGCGTCGGTCGAGGTCGGCCCGGAGCGCGACGAGCTCGTGGTCAGCGTGACGGACGACGGCGTCGGCGGCGCGCACCTCGGCAAGGGCCACGGACTGTCGGGGCTGTCGGAGAGACTGTCCGCCGTGGAGGGGCGGCTGGACGTGACGAGCCCCGAGGGCGGCCCGACGGTGGTCCGCGCGTGGATCCCGCTGGCCGGGTTGGAGGAGCTGTCGTGAGGGTGGTCGTGCTGTGAGGGTGGTCGTGCTGTGAGGGTGGTTGTGCTGTGCGGGCGGGCGCTGTGCGGCCGGGCGCTGTGAGTGCGGGCGCGGTACGGCCGGGTGCGGTGGGCCGGGGGACGGGGCCGTCGTGAGGGTGGTCCTGGCCGAGGACTCGCTGCTGCTCCGGGAGGGGCTGATCCGCCTGCTCGACGAGGCCGGGGCCGAGGTCGTCGCCGCGGTGGGGGACGGGGAGGCGCTGGTCGAGGCCGTGTCGGCGCACCGCCCGGAGGTCGCGGTGGTCGACGTACGGATGCCGCCGTCGTTCACCGACGAGGGGCTGCGGGCGGCGCTGGCGATCCGCGCGTCCTGGCCGGACACGGCGATCCTGGTGCTGTCCCAGTACGTCGAGGAGTCCTACGCGGCGGACCTGCTCGCGGCCGGCGGGGGCGTGGGCTACCTGCTCAAGGACCGGGTCTCGCGGCTCGACGAGCTGTCCGACGCGCTGTCGCGGGTGGTCGCGGGCGGCACCGTCCTGGATCCGGAGGTCGTGTCCGCCCTGCTCACCCACCGGCGCCGGCGGGACCCGGTCGAGGCGTTGACACCGCGGGAGCGCGAGGTGCTCGGCCTGATGGCGGAGGGGCGGACGAACACGGCGATCGGCCGCGAGCTGGTGATCACCCAGGGGGCGGTGGAGAAGCACATCTCGTCGATCTTCACCAAGCTCGGCCTGGCGCCGTCGGGGGACGACCACCGGCGCGTGATGGCGGTGCTGGCCTGGCTCCGAGCGTGATGCTCCTGGTGCCGGTGGGGCGCGTGTTCCCTCTTTCGTGACGCAGTGGTGCCCGGCTGTGTGATACCGGTAGCGGCGCGTGTCGGCGAGGCTCTTCCCCGGGAAGTCGTACGGCTGTTCGGGGGAGTACGTGATGGCGCTACGTGAGCGGGGATCGCGGACCGTGAGCGCGCGGGGGCGGCATCGCGCGGGGCACGGGGGAGCGGTCCCGGAGGTGCTCGTCCCGGCACAGCGGGGTGCGCACCGCTGGTCGGAAGCGCGCCCCGCCCGCCACGCCGATCCCTGTCCTCTCGACACCGCGCTCCTCGACACCGCGTTCCCCGACACCGCGCCCCCCGGCGGGGATCCGGCCGGCCCGCGGGACGGGGGTGGTGGCGCTGCGGAGCGCGGTGCCGGCACCGAGCACGGTGGCGCTGCGCCGGGCGTGGTCACCATGGGGTCCGGTGCGGGGGACGGCTCCCGGACCGGGGACGGTGGGTCGCCCGCCCTCGCCGTCGGGCCGGTTCGCCCGCGGCTGGGCGAGCCGGCTCGCCGGCGGCCTGCGGTCTCGCTGATCGAACGCGTCGAGAAGGTCCTGTCGGCGGAGGGAGGGTTCTGTGCACGGGCCGCCGGATGGCGTGCCCGTCGCCCGGAAGGCCTTGTCGACGTGGGCCGGCGCGTGTTCGCGGGCATCCGGCCGACCGCTCGTCCGCGGACGCACCCCGGTGTCGTCGACCAGCAGGCGCGTTCCGGACACACTGCCGTGCTCCCGGTCCGCTACCGCGGCATCCAGCGCTCCCGGCGGCCCCGACTGCTGGTGATCGCGGTGTGGCTCCTCTTCGTGGCCATGCTGGCGACGGCGGCTGCCCTCGTCCCGGTGATGCGGACCGTCGCGCCCACGGCGGAGTCGGTGCTGCCCTGGACGATCGAGAACATCGGCGGGCCCACCGATCCCGCGCCCCCGGTCGCACCCGCCCCGGCGGAGTTCACGACCGCCCTGCCGGACGCCCGCGCCCAGGCCGCCGTCGACGCCGCGCTGTCCCAGGTCGGCGTCCCCTATGAGTGGGGCGGCAACGGCCCCGCCGCCGGTGACCAGGGCTTCGACTGCTCCGGCCTCACCACCTACGCCTACGGCGCCGCCGGGATCACCCTCCCGCGCACGGCGCACGCCCAGTACGTCGCGGGCCCGCACGTCCCGGCCGACGCGCCGCTGCAGCCCGGTGACCTGGTCTTCTACGGCACCTCCGCCGCCGTGCACCACGTCGGCCTCTACCTGGGCGACGCCACCATGGTCAACGCACCCACCTTCGGCCAACCCGTCCAGACCTCCTACTACCGCTGGCGGGGCGACGACTACCTCGGCGCCACCCGCCCCGCCGCCTCCGGCCCCACGACCAGCGGTCTGCTGGAGTACCTCCCGACCCCGCTCACCACGAGCTCCGCCCCGCGGATCTTCGAGGCCCCGAAGGCGCCGCTGGGCCCGCGCACCAGGCCCGCCTCGACCCTCCCGGCGGAGCGGGTCACCGCCGCCGCGGCGATGGCGGCAGCCGACCACCAGGCCTCGACGACGTCCGGCACCCCGGCCGCCGCCCCGGCCCGGTCCGGCTCCTTCGGCTCCACCCTCCTCGCCGCCTGGTCGGCCGGCTCCGGCCAGGCCGCCGCCTCGCCCGCCCGGGCGTCGCTCACCCTGCCCGACCAGTACCCGACCGCCCTGCCCGCCACGGCCGCCCTGCCCGCCACGGAAGACCCGGCCGCGACCGCCCCCACGGCCATCGCCTCGCCCGCTCCCGCCCCCGCTGCCGCAGGTCTGCCCGCCACCCCGCCCGCCGCAGTTCTGCCCGCCACCCCGCCCGCCGCAGTTCTGCCCGCCGCCCCGCCCGCCGCAGGTCCGCAGGCCGCCCCGCCCGCCGTCCCCGCCGCCGCACTTCCGGCCGGTCTCGACGGGCCCGCCCCAGCCCCCGCAGGTCAGGCCGGCGGCGACCGACCCGAGGTCGCCCCCGCACCTGCGGCCCTCGCCGGTGCCGTCGCTCTGCCCGCACCTGCCGGGTCGGTCGCCGCGCAGGCGCCGTCCGGGGCCGTCCCGGCAGGCTCGGACCCGGCCGACCCGAGTGTCCAGGTCGGCACCCTCACCACACCGACCGGCACGATTCCCGTCGTCGCGGCCCGCCTCGACGCCTCCGGCCGCCCGGTCCTTCCCGCCCGGGGCACCGCGGCCCTGCTCGACGAGGGCGGCATCCAGCTCCTCGTCCTCGCCGACGGCACGATCCCCCAGGACCTCACCCTCACCCTCGACGGCGCCACCCCGAGGACCGTCCACCCGGCCACGACCACGACCGTCCCGGGCGACGCCCTCGCCGCCCGCGTCGCCACCCTGGACCCCGACACCCTGACCCTCGCCACCCCATCCCCCGACGGCGCCTGGACCCTCACCACCCTCACCTGACCGGTGATCACCGTCGTGGACCCCATCGGCGCCGAATAGGGCGTCGATGGGTCCGAAACGGCGATCACTGCCGAGCCGAGGCCCCCCGACCCAGCTGAGCCCCGGGCGGCGGGACGCCGGCGGCCCGGTCGCGGCGCGCCTCACCATGATCATCAACTTCTGTCTGGAAGGCGCCACATGTGGCGGTCCAGCGGACACAGGCCTCGATCACCGGATTCGAACTCGCCCTCCCGGCGAGGGGTGCAGCCTCAGGCTGCGAATCCCTGTCGCGAGTCGGTCACAGTGCCTCGGCGACGATCAGCAGTATCGGCACGGAGCGGAACCCTTGTCCCACAGCACCTCCGCCTCTCCATGATCAGCACTTGTGACCGAACCACGCCAGTTCTGGCGGCTCCTCGGTCACTGCGGCCGATCAGGCGCCACGACGATCACCGCCCGGGACCCATCGGCGCCGAATACGGCGTGGACGGGTCCGAAGCGGTGATCACCGGGCTCAGGAGTCGACGGCCCGCAGGTCCAGGACCAGCTCCGACGGCGCCCCCTCCACCACCCGCACGGGCACACCCCAGTCCTGCTGGTAGCGGTGGCAGGCCGCGAAGACCGCGTCGCCGAGGTCGCAGGCGGCCGCCGCGACGCTCACCGACAGCACCCCCTCGCCCGGCGCCAACGACAGTGATCGGGCCAGGCCGGGGGCGGTGCCGGAACCCGAGAGCAGCAGCGACGAGGGGGAGGCCTCGACGGTAAGGACGGTCGGGTCGCCGAAGCGGGTGTCGAGGTGCTGGCCCGTCGGCGGTGTGAAGTCGATCCGCAGGGACACCGGGCCGGGCGCGAGGTCCACAGGGGAGCGACGCACCGTGTGGGCGCCCGCGTCGACCTGCGCTCCCGCCGGGATCGGCAGCCGGACCAGCCGGTGCGCGGCCGACTCGACCACCACGAGGGTGTCGCCGTCGACCAGCACGTCGCTCGGCTCGGCGAGGTCGCGGGCCAGCGTCGTCACCCGGCCGTGGGCGATGCGGCGGATCGCGCCGTTGTACGTGTCCGCCACCGCGATCGAGCCGTCCGGCAGCACCGCGACGCCCAGCGGATGCTGCAGCAGTGCCGAGTCGGCAGGACCGTCGCGGAAGCCGAAGTCGAACAGTCCGAGCCCGACCGCTGTGCTGACCTGCGGCGTCGACGACAGCGACAGCGACCGCACGGCGGAGGTCTCGGAGTCCGCGATCCACAGTGTCCCGTCCGAGACCGCGAGCCCGGACGGCTGCGCGAAGAACGCATCGGAGACGGGTCCGTCGCGCAGCCCCTCGTTGGTGGTCCCGGCCAGCACCTCGACCTCCCCGGTCAGCGGGTCGAACGTCCAGATCTGGTGTGTCCCGGCCATCGCCACCGCGACCACCCCACGCAAACCCGCCCCCGCAGCGCCCGGCCCGGTAGCGCCGCTCGGCCCGGCAGCGCCGCTCGGCCCGGCAGTGCCGCTCGATCCGGCAGCGCCGCTCGGCCCGGCAGCGTCGTCCACCCCGCCCTCCCCGACAGCGGCGGCGGGCTCACCCCGCTCCCACCACACCACGTCCCACGGCGTGGAGAGCTCGACGGCGGCCGCCCCCGGCAGCACCCGTTCCCGCAGCGGCGTGCCCGTGCCGGCCACCCGTGTCACCATCCCGTCGGCGAGCCGCAGCCCCGCGAGCGAGTGGTTCACCGAGTCCGCGACGACCACGTCGTACCCGACCACCGAGGCGACCGACGGCGGCAGCACCGCCAGCCCCTGCGGCTCCGAGAACGGCTCCCCGCGTACCCCGCTCCCGTACCGCCGCAGCTCGGCGAAGGACGCATCGACGAGCACCACCTGGTGGTGCGCCGTGTCCGACACCAGGAACCCGCCGGGCGTGACGACGGACCCGGCTCCGCCGGGGAGGGCCACGACCTTCCCCGGGAACCGCAGCGAGGTCGACGGCGGAGGCGGTGGGACGTACGGCGAGTCCCCGCGGCGAAGGACGGTCGAGAAACGCGAGACCAGCGAGGACAGGAGCACCCGCAGCCCGTGCGCATGCCCCTCGCCCGCCATCTGCGCGACCACGTACCCCTCGGGGTCGATCACGGTCAGCGTCGGCCATGCCCTCGCCGCGAACGCGTCCCAGGTCGTCAGGGAGGGATCGTCGAGCACGGGATGGGTGACCCCGTACCGCTCCACCGCGGCCTCGACGGCGGCCGGATCGCCCTCGTGCGCGAACTTCGGTGAGTGCACCCCGACGACCACAAGGACGTCGCCGAACTCCTCC
Source organism: Pseudonocardia ailaonensis (assembly GCF_039531635.1). Lineage (NCBI taxonomy): Bacteria > Bacillati > Actinomycetota > Actinomycetes > Pseudonocardiales > Pseudonocardiaceae > Pseudonocardia > Pseudonocardia ailaonensis. The sequence continues at coordinate 24,638 of NZ_BAAAQK010000032.1, forward strand.
TCGAGGGGTCGCAGCTCGTCGAGGACGTGGAGGCAGTTCACGCAGCAGAAGGTCCAGAAGTCCAGCAGGACGATCTTGCCCCGCAGGTCCGGCGCGACCCCGCCGGTGTTGAGCCATCGACGTCCGCGCAGCTCAGGCGCCCGTACCCGCATCACGAACGGGATCAACGCGCGGTGCCCGCGCCCGTGTTCCAGACTGGACGCCGTGCCCGAGCTCCCCGAGGTCGAGACCGCCCGGAAGGTCCTGGAACTGGCCACCGACCGCGAGATCCGCTCCGTCGACGACAACGACGAGTGGGTGTGCCGTCCCCACCCGCCCGGCCAGATCGCGCGGGCCCTGGTCGGCGGGAAACTCACCGCCGCGCACCGGCGCGGGAAGACCATGTGGTGCGACACCGACACCGGCCACACCCTGGGCGTCCACCTCGGCATGGGCGGACGGGTGATCGTCACCGACTCCGACGGCGAGCGGATCGGCGGCGTGGGTGGGCGGGACGTGACACGGTCCGATCGCGCACCGCGCAAGCCCGAGTGGGACCGCTTCACGATCGTGTTCGCCGACGGCGGCCGGTTCCGTCTCTTCGACAAGCGCCGCCTCGGCCGCGTCCGGCTCGATCCCGGGATCGACCACCTGGGCCCCGACGCCGAGGACATCACGCTCGCCGAGTTCCGCACGCGGATCGCGAGGAGCCGTACGGCCGTCAAGGCGAGGCTGCTGGACCAGACCGTGCTCGCCGGCGTCGGCAACCTGCTCGCCGACGAGACCCTCTGGCGCGCGAAGATCAACCCCGCCACCCCGGCCGACGAGCTGGAACGCAAGGACCTCGACCGTCTCTACCGCAACCTCGAGAAGTCCCTGCAGGCGGCGATCGAGAACGGCGGCGTCCACACCGGCGAGGTCATCGAGCACCGCCATCCCGGCGGCCACTGCCCCCGCTGCGGCGCCGAGATGCGCCACGGCACCGTCGGCGGCCGTTCCACCTGGTGGTGCAGCAGCGAACAGCGCTAGCGACGGGTGCTCCGCGGTGTTCGACGAGGCACTAGCCGAGCGGAACTCCCCGCCCCAACCACGACTCGTGCTCCGACACCGACAGCTCCCCGGGCCGCACCGAATGTCCCAGTCGCTCGAGAGCGGCGCCCCACGCGTCGACCAGCTCGGCCGCCAGCCGCTCGGTGCCGCGCCGCCCCGGGTACAGCCGCTCGACCACGTTCTTCGACACCGCCAGCTTGCCCTTCCCGCGCAGCTGCGAGACCCCGCGTTCCCGGCTCACCAGGTACTCGACGGCCGGGTCCCCCTCCCCGAGCCGCACCGCGTGGAGCGCTTCGTGCAGCGCGCGGACCGGCAGCCGCACCCCGGTCGGGACGTCCTGCAGCTGCCAGGACACCCAGATCGGCACCCGCCGCACGGTGTTGTCCGCGACGACGGGCAGCGCCGGCCCGACCGCGATCTGGTAGTCCGTGGCCCGCCCGACCAGGTGTTCCTGCGGCTCGGGGGCCTCGTCGCGGTGGAGCAGCGGGACGAGGCGGCGCAGCACGTCCTCGGCCGCCGCCGACGTCCGGGACGCGTCGAGCTGCCCGTTCAGCGCGAACAGCCGCTGCCGCGAGGCCCCGTTCACCGCGAGCTGCAGCGTCAGGAACGCGAGCCCGCCCAGCGGCACCATCGTGCAGCCGACCACCCCGAGCTCGGGGAACTGCGCCAGGTACGACAGGACGGCGTGGGTGGAGCCGGAGCGCGCGGGCCCGACCAGGGTGACCGGCACGCAGCCCTCCGCGGCGTTGCCCGTCGACCGCTGCCGGTCCGCGGCCCGCCGGTAGCCGCGCCGGGCGCGCGGCCGGTCGTGGCGCAGCACCGAGAACCAGTTGCCCGCGCGGTACCCGGACCGCGTGTCGCGCAGCCAGAGCCCCAGCCCGCGGTCCGCACACCAGGAGGCGATCCGGTCCGCGACGTCGAGCCGCGCCTCCACCCCGGGCGAGGGCAGCGCCATCTCGAACCGCACCGCGAGCGACGACGACCGGGCCGCGTCCCCGGCGCGCCCTCCGGTCTCCCCGCCGTCGGCGTAGGTGTTGGTGGGCGGCAGCTGCGCCGGGCACTGCAGCACGAGCAGCGGCGCACCGCCCGCGCGCACCGCCGTACCCGCGACGTGCACCAGGGTGTCCAGCACCGCGAGCCCGTGCCGGAGCAGCATCTTCTTCGGCTCGTCCTCGACGACGATGATCCCCTCGACCCGGTCCGCGAACTCCTGGCGGAAGGCGAGATTGGGCCGGTCGGCACCCCGGAACGACGAGAGCGTCTGCCCGTCGTGCGCGGTCCGCTCCAGCCACGGGCCGTGGTGCGGGTCCCCGGCCCGATCGGCACTGCCGCCCGTGCGGGTCCCGGCGATCAACCCGATCCCGTGGCTGCCCGCGCACAGCAGCTCCGAGAACGTCACGCCCTCGGGCAGCCCGGCGAGGACCGCCGCGAGCCCGCCGGGCCGGTCCGCCCGATGGTGGATCTCCAGGTCGACCTGCATGGACGGCTCGTCGAGCACCCGGTACCCGGCCCGCGCGAGGTCCGCCAGCGTCCCCGATCCGATGGGCACACTTGCCGCTCTCGCTCGCTGCGCGAGCTCCGCGCTGCGCGTGGGCGCTGTGCCGGATCCTTCGCTCACCGCTCACCCCCCAACGGTGTGTAGAACCGGGCGTCGGCCGGAGAACGGTCCACCGCGCCCGCGTGCAGCCAGCGCGGCGCGCCGATCCGCACCAGCTCCCCGGTCTCGGGCAGCGGCGAGCGTCGGTAGAGCAGCAGCCCGGCCCCGGCGAGCGGCAGCACGATCATCGCCACGAACGCGATCTGGATCAGGACGCCCGGCAGCCCGGCGGCGATGGCGAGCGCCACCACCGCCACGATCCCGATGCACCCCGCCGCCACCAGCCGCGGCAGCGTCCGGAGATGCCCCGCGACCGTGTGCCGGTGCGCGATCGGCAGCCGCGTGTAGAGGAAACCGGGCACGAGCAGCAGCACCGAGACGACGGCGTCCGCGTCCTGGATCCGGGAGAGCGCGGCGGTCGAGCCCGGCCCGAAGGGCCACACGGAGTCCGCCAGGAAGGCGGCGAGCAGGTATCCCGCGGCGGCCACCGCGAGGGCGTAGCTCCGCACGCTGCGCGGGCCCGCGGAGGTGGTGTCCCGCATCTGCATCGAGGCCATGACCTGCACGGGAGCCCCGGCGGTCGGCCCGGCCGTGGTCGTCGGGCCCCGCCAGTGCGCGTGGGCGCGGCTGGTGCTCGGGTCGTTCTCCAGGGTGACGTCGTGCGCCATCTCCTCGGCGACGAGCTCGTCCGCGGCCTGGTCGAGCACCGCCGGCGTGAGCATCGGGTGCAGCAGGATCGAGCTGTCCACGGTGCCGCCGCGCGTGCGCACCCCCTCGCCCGCCACGGCCAGCCGGCCGAGCGTGGTGCACGCGATCATGCGCTCGTCCGGCGCGGGCAGCCCGGCCTGCGCGCACTCCCAGCGCCGCCGCCGGACCAGGTCGGCGAGGGTGCGCAGGGTGGTCTGGGTCTGCAGCTCGAGGATCTTGTTCTGGCCGCGGCCGCCGGGGGAGCGTCGCTCGTCGGCCAGCCGGCGGGCGAGCATCTGCAGGTCCGGGCGCAGCGTGGCGACGGTCCGGGCGTCCGCGTCCGTCGACAGGAACATCCGGGCGATGTCGACGCCCGGCTCGGTGTCGACGACCAGGTGGTACGCCGGGATGCCCGGCGAGATGTGGCTGCGGTACTCCAGCGAGTAGCCCTCCGAGGCCGAGCGCAGCAGCCGCCCCGCGCGCCGCCGCGGCGTCGCCTCCTCCGTGACGTGCAGCGGTGTCTCGTAGGTGAGCAGGTGCTCGTCCACCCCGCCGTCGAGCGCGACGATCAGCAGGTCGTTGTCCAGGGCGACGTCGAACAGCTCGAAGTAGTCCGCGAGCACGTCGGCGTACTTGTCGAGGACGCGCTGCGCGAGCGCGCGGTTCTGGGCACCGTGCCCCTCGACCACCCCCTCGGGTGCGGACCGCCGCCCGGGCAGGAGCGGCGTCCGTCGCTCGGTGAGCAGCCGCTGGATGGCCAGCTGCACCAGCCACTCCGCCTCGTGCGCCCGGGTCAGCAGGCGGCGCAGGTCCGTGTCGCCGGTCGCGTCCGGCAGGGTGTCGAGGATGCCCCTGAGCAGCCGGAACAGGCCCGCGGCCACCAGCTCGCCGGACTCGTGGCCGGTCAGTCGCGGCACCTTGGCGCCGGTGGCGTCCCGGATGTCGATCGGTGCGGCGGTCGACCGGGGGAGCAGCGCGACGGGGACCCAGATGGCGCCGTCGCCGTTCGCGCTCCGCCCTCGCAGCTGGCGGGAGAGGTCGGTGGCGCGCAGCTGCCCGTCGTCGAGCATCCGGAGGCTGACGTCGACCTGCGTGGCCCGGTGCGCCACCCGGTGGTCGACGACGGTCAGCCGCTCGGTGAGCCGGCGGACGTGGTTGAGGCGCAGGGCGGAGTCGAGAAAGGACAGCCCGACGGCCGCGCCGGCCTCGGTCATCCGCGGGGGAGCGCCGGGGACGGGGATGCTCACCAGGGCGTGCTGGAGCGCCGTCCTGCCGTCCACCAGGCCTCCCCGCGGTTGCGCTCCGTGGTGAGATTAGCCCGACAGCGTCACGATCGTGAAGATCGTGCCCGCAGCAGGAGCCCGGTGCACACGGCGAGCCACGCCGCACCCGTCGCCCAGCCGGCCAGCACGTCGCTCCACCAGTGCACCCCGAGATAGACCCGGGTGAGCCCGACGAGCACGACCCACACCACGGCGGCGACGGCCACGAGCACCCGCGAGCCGCCGGCGAGATGCGGCCAGGCCAGCACCACCAGGGCCCCGATCACCGCCACGGCCATGGTCGCGTGCCCCGAGGGCAGCGACTCGTTCCCGACGTCGAGCAGCCGCACGGCCGCCGGGGGCCGCGGCCGGTCCAGGAACCGCTTGACCAGCGTGAACACCGCGCTCGCGGTCAGCGCCGTCCCGACGAGCCAGATCCCCTCGAACCGCCGCCCCCGCCACACCAGCAACGCCCCGGCGACGAGCGCCACGACCCCCATCGACAGGGTGCTGCCCAGGTTCGTGACCACGACGGCCGCGGTGGTGAGCCCCCCGGACCGCACGTCGATCGCGGCCGACAGCGCGGCCGCGTCCTCGTCAGCCGGCCCGACCCCCGCAAAGGCCGCCCACACCAGTCCCGCCGCGGCCGCCACGAGCACGACGGCCAGCGCACTGGTGACCAGAACCGCCCGCCGCACCCCGCCACTCTGCCCGACGGATGAGCGAACGGCGCGTTCGCTCATACCTACTGAGCGAAAGTGCCGCTCGCTCAACCGGCTCCGCGGGGCGAGCCCTGCGCCCCGCTGCCCCGCCCCACCGCCGCCGATGAGCGAACGGCGCCCTCGTTCACACCTAGTGAGCGAGAGCGCCGTTCGCTCACTCAGGCTCAGCGGCCGCGGAGCTCCCGGTAGCGGGTGATCAGGGCCGTGGTGGAGGAGTCGAGCGCGCTCAGGTCGGGGTCCTTCTCGTACAGCGCCGGGCCGAACTGCCTCGCCATGACCTTCCCCAGCTCCACGCCCCACTGGTCGAAGCTGTCGATGCCCCAGATCGTGCCCTCGACGAAGGTCTGGTGCTCGTAGAACGCGATCAGCTGCCCCAGCACCGACGGCGTGAGCTTCGGCGCGAGGATCGTCGAGGTCGGGCGGTTGCCCGGCATCACCTTGTGCGGCACCACGTCCGCCGGGGTGCCCTCCGCGGAGATCTCGTCGGCCGTCTTCCCGAACGCCAGCGCCGCCGTCTGCGCGAACAGGTTGGACATGAACAGGTCGTGCATGTCCGCCCCACCCTCGCCGGGGAGCGAGTGGTTCGGCTCGGCGAACCCGATGAAGTCCGCCGGCACGAGCCGGGTCCCCTGGTGCAGCAGCTGGTAGAAGGCGTGCTGGCCGTTGGTGCCCGGCTCACCCCAGAAGATCTCGCCCGTCACCGTCGTCACCGGGGTGCCGTCGCCGCGCACGGACTTGCCGTTGGACTCCATGGTCAGCTGCTGCAGGTAGGCGGGCAGCCGGTGCAGGTACTGCGAGTAGGGCAGCACCGCGTGGGTCTCGACGCCGAAGAAGTTCGTGTACCAGACGTTGAGCAGCCCGGAGATCACCGGCAGGTTCTCCGCGAGCGGAGCGGAACGGAAGTGCTCGTCGACGGCGTGCATGCCCGAGAGGAACTCCGCGAAGCCCTCCTGCCCGATCGCGATCATGAGCGACAGCCCGATCGCGGAGTCCACGGAGTACCGGCCGCCGACCCAGTCCCAGAAGCCGAACATGTTCGCGGAGTCGATGCCGAACTCGCGGACCTTCTCTGCGTTCGTCGACACCGCGACGAAGTGCTTGGCGACCGCTGTGTCGTCATCGAGCCCATCGACGAGCCAGGTGCGGGCGTTGCGCGCGTTGGTGAGCGTCTCCAGCGTGGTGAACGTCTTGGAGGACACCACGAACAGCGTGGTCGCCGGGTCGAGGTCCCGGGTCTTCTCGTAGAGGTCCGTGGGGTCGATGTTGGACACGAAGCGGCACTCGAGGTCCCGGTCCGAGTAGTCCTTGAGGGCCTCGTAGGCCATGACCGGCCCGAGGTCCGAGCCCCCGATCCCGATGTTGACGACGGTCCGGATGGCCTGTCCCGTCGCGCCGGTCCACTCGCCGTCGCGGAGCCTCGTGCTGAACTCGCCCATCGCGCGCAGGACGGAGTGGACGTCCGAGACGACGTCCTGCCCGTCCACGGAGAGCGACGCGGTCGCCGGCAGCCGCAGCGCGGTGTGCAGCACCGCGCGGTCCTCGGAGGTGTTGATGTGCTCGCCCGAGAACATCGCGGTGATGCGCTCCGGCAGCCCCGCGGCCTCGGCCAGCGCGACCAGCAGCGGCAGCGTCTCGCCGGTGATCCGGTGCTTGGAGTAGTCGAGGAGCAGGTCGGCGCCCTGGACCGTCATCGCGGTGGCCCGGCCCGGGTCCTGGTAGAAGAGCGTCCGCAGGTGCCGCTCGCCGATGTCGGCGTGGTGCTCGGTCAGCGCGGTCCACTCGGCGGTCGCGGTGATGTCCCGGGGAATCGTCACGGCGGACATCATGCCCCGCCCGGGGTGTGGCCACCACGAACATCGGGTGTCGTGGCGGTGCCCTGTCCCGGGCCGCGCGTGGACGGTGTGCTGGAGGTCCACCGACGAGGAGGACCCCATGACCGTTCTGACCAGCCCCGCGTGGATCATCGGCGGCCTGCGCAACCGCCCCGGCTACCTGGCGACGGACGGCGTCCGCATCACCTTCACCGACGGGGAGACGACCTCCTTCGACGTGCCGCTCGCCGAGATCACGGACGTGACGTACCCCTGGTACTGGTTCGGCGGCGGTGTGAAGCTCCGCGCCGGAGGCGAACTGCAGAAGATCACGTTTGTCAAGCCCAACGGCATGCCCGCGCCCGATCCGTCCGTCGTGGACATCGCCTTCGGCGTGCTCGGCGTCGCGGGCGCGGCCGCCGGCATCAGCCACGCCGGCGGGCTGCGCGGACTGGCCGACATCGCGCCCGGGCGGGCGGCCACGAAGCGCTGGAGGGAAATTCTCCCCTCCTGACCTGGCAATCCTGACCGACCGTCGTGACCAGCCACGAACCGGTCGTCGCCCGGACGGGTGGTCGCCCGCGCGGGATCAGCGGAAGAGTCGATGAGGCGAACGGTGCGTAACCACTCGCGCCGTGAAGCGTTACCCCTGTGAGTGGCTCGCACGTGACGTTCATCGCGTGCGGACGACGAACCACCGCAACCACCGCTGTTCGGCCCAGCCTGTGCCGCACTTCGGTCTAGCGTCGTCACTCACCGCGGTTTGCCGACGACCCGCAGTCAGGAGAAGCCTCCGATGTTCATGTCCCGCACCATTCCGGAGCCACTGAAGCACGTTCTCGTGCTCGTGGCCCGCCTGACGATCTCGTTCGTCATGCTCGCCCACGTCTGGCTGACGTTCGTCCAGCAGGGCTTCGGCAACGCGACGGACCAGTTCACGAACTTCGGCATCCCCCTGGCGATCGTCGCCACCGCGTTCACCCTGGTCGTCGAGCTGGTGGGCTCGTTCCTGCTCGCCGCCGGCATCTTCGTGCCCTGGGCCGCCGCGGGCATCGCCTTCGTCATGTACGGCGCGATCTTCTTCGTGCACGGCGCCAACGGCGTGTTCGTGAAGAACAACGGCTTCGAGCTGGTCGCGATGATCGCGGGCATCTGCCTGGCCATCGCCGCGTTCGGGCCGGGCAAGTACAGCCTCGACCACCTCCTGTTCGACCGTCGGAAGGAGGAGGTGCCGGCGCCGGTGGACGTCGCCTCCGACCCGTCCGGCGTCCCGGTCTCGCCCGCGCCCCGCGCCTACGCCGGCCACCCCGCCCCGCGCTGGGACGAGCCGCAGTTCGGCATGGCCCGTCAGGACGAGGGCGCGTTCGGCCGCCCCGCCCCGTCGGTCGCGAACCGCTTCGCCGTCCAGAGCCGCCCGGCCGACGGCCAGGACCGCCACCAGCCGGTCCGCAGCAGCGCCTCCCTGAGCACCGCGTCGGTGGAGGGCACCGGTCACCACGGCGCGCTCCAGGGCCGGCAGCAGGCCCGCTCCGCCGTCCAGCTCGTGGAGCCGGCGTCGGTGCCGCTCCCGGCCCGGCCGAGCGACGCCTCGTACCGGCCCGCCACCCTGCAGAGCACCGCCGTGCAGAGCAGCACCGCCTCGCAGAGCAGCACCGCCCCGCAGGGCGGCACCGCCGCGCAGCCCGGCTACGGCCAGGGCGCGCCGGCCACCCCGCCGGCCGGTGAGCCCCGCCGCAGCGCCGTCCCGGCGGCCGTGCGCAGCGCCGCCGAGCAGCACGCCGCGGCCCAGCCCCGCTTCGAGTCCGCCCGCTCCGCCGCCCCCGCGGTGTCGCTGTGGGAGGAGGCCCCCCGCGAGGAGGAGCCCGCGCAGGCCCCGCAGTTCTCGGAGACCCCGCAGCCGCAGTACGCCCGCTACGCGGACCCGGCCTACGTCGCCCCGACCCCGCAGTCCCGCATCGCCGCCGCGTTCGTGCAGGCCTCCCGCAACTCCGAGCGGGCCCGCAGCGAGTCCCCGGCCTGGGACGAGCCGGAGACCGACGGCCGCGACAGCGGCGAGAGCGGGAGGAGCACCACCGCCTGAGACCCCAGCAGCACCCGCGACACCCCCGCCACCACGCGACCGTGGCGGGGGTGTCGCACGCTCTGTCGGGAGCGGTGGTGCCGCAGGGGATGATCGGTACCGGACCCACGTCGGAGGAGGACCGGTGCTGCGTCAGGTGACGGCCACGCGGTACGTCGCGCCGTTGCGGGAGGGCGGCTCGCTGCCCGGCCTGATGGAGGCGGACGACCTCGGCACGTACGTCGTGAAGTTCCACGGGGCGGGGCAGGGCCGCAGGGTGCTCGTCGCCGAGATCGTCAGCGGCGAGCTCGCCCGCGCCCTCGGCCTGCCGGTCCCGGAGCTGGTGACCGTCGAGCTCGATCCGGAGCTCGGGCTCGCGGAGCCGGACCAGGAGGTCCAGGACCTGCTGCGCCGCTCACCCGGGCTCAACCTGGGGCTCGACTACCTGCCCGGCGCGCTGGACTTCGATCCGCTCGCCTTCGATCCCGGCCCGGAGCTCGCGGGCCGCGTGCTCTGGTTCGACGCCCTCGTCGGCAACGTCGACCGCTCCTGGCGCAACGCGAACATGCTGCTCTGGCACCGCGCGCCGTACCTGATCGACCACGGCGCCACCCTCACCTTCCACCACGGGTGGTCCCGGACGGACTCGCCGGCGGGCGGGCTCGTCGATACGCCGGCGAGCCGGCTCGTCGAAACCACGGCGACCAGGGCGTTCGACGCCTCCGATCACGTCCTGCTCGGCTCCCACCCCGATCTCGACGCCGCCGACGCGGCCCTCGCCCCGCTCGTCACCACCGATCTCGTGCGGGCGGCCGCCGCCGCGGTGCCGGACGAGTGGCTGGCCGACGAGCCCGGGTTCGCCGGCCCGGACGACGTCCGGGCGGCCTACGCGCACATCCTCACCGCGCGGGTCGCGGCCCGGGTGGCCTGGCTGCCCGGCGTGCGCGAGGCCGCGGCGGCCGGCCGCCCCCGGCCGGTCACCCGCGAGGGCAAGGCGCCGGCCTGGCTGGCCGCGCGGCTCCCGAAGGCGGCGACGTGAGCCGGGTCGTCTACGAGTACGCCGTGATCCAGGTCGTCCCGCGCCCCGAGCGCGGCGAGACCATGAACGCGGGCGTGCTCGTCTACTGCCGGGCGAGGGACTTCCTGGGCGGTGCCGTCCATCTCGACCGGGACCGCCTGCGCGCCCTGGACCCCGGTGCCGACGCGGACGCCATCGAGGCCGCCCTCGCGGTCGCCGCGGACATCTGCGCCGTCCCCGCCGCCCCGCGGGCGGACCGCCGCACCGAGGGCGCGCTCGCCGCGTCCGGGCCCGGGGCGGGGGAGGACCTCGGCCGCCGCTTCCGCCGGCTCACCGCGGCGCGCAGCACCGTGATCCGCCCCGGCCCCGTCCACAGCGGTCTGACGGCGGATCCCGCGGCCGAACCGGCCCGTCTCCTCACCGCTCTCGTGCTGCCGGTAGGCAGGGGTGCCCCCGACGGGGTTTGATCGGGGGATGGACGACGGGATCGACACCGGGATCGACGCCGGGGACAGCGCTGGGGCCGACGCAGTGCCGGCGAAGGCGCTCACGGAGTGGTTGCGGGCCGAGGTCCCCGAGGTCGCGGTGGGAACGGCGGGGGACGGGCCCGTGACCGTGCAGCGGATCTCCGGCGGCCACTCGAACCTCACCTACCGGATCGTCGACGCGAACGGGGTGGCCTGGGCGCTGCGCCGTCCGCCGACCGGCGGGGTGCTCGCCACCGCGCACGACATGGGCCGCGAGTGGGGCTTCATCGCCGCGCTCGCGCCGACCGCGGTCCCGGTGCCCGTGCCGGTGGCGTTCTGCGCGGACCACGACGTGATCGGCGCGGACTTCTACCTCATGCGGTTCGTCGACGGTCAGGTCCTGGGGGACGCCGAGGCGGGCGCGGACATGCCCCTCGCGGTGCGGCACGCCGCCGGTCTGGCCTGCGCGGACACCCTCGCCGAGCTGCACGCCGTCGACCCGGACGCCGTCGGCCTCGGCAGGCTGCGCCGCCCCGGCAGCTACCTCGAGCGCCAGCTCCGCCGCTGGCACCGGCAGGCCCACGAGTCGTCGATCGAGGACCTCTCCGCGCTCGACACGGCCCACGACCTGCTCACCGCACGGCAGCCGGCGGACGAGGAGCAGGTCATCGCCCACGGCGACTACCGCCCCGGCAACCTCTCCTTCGACCGTGCCGGGCACGTCGCCGCGATCTTCGACTGGGAGCTGGCGACGATCGGGGAGCCGCTCGCCGACCTCGGCTACCTGCTGGCCTCGTGGGGGCGTCCCGGCGACACAGTGCCCGGGATCACCGCGGGCCCGACGGTGCTGGAGGGCTGGCCGGAGCGGGACGAGATCGTGGCCCGCTACGCCGAGAAGTCCGGCCGCGGCGAGCGGATCGCCGCGCAGAGCACGTACTTCGAGGCCTTCGCGCGCTGGCGGTTCGCCTGCATCGGCGCCGGCGTCTACACGCGCTACCAGGCCGGCCACATGGGGGAGCGGCCCGACGAGGAGGAGCTGCGGACCCGCCACGACGACGTCCAGATCCAGGCCCGCAGAGCGGTGGACATGCTCTCCTGACGCGGCCTAGCGTGACGCGGTGACCTGGAGCTCCTACGGCACCTACCTGGCGATCGCCGTCCTGCTCGTGCTGGCCCCCGGGCCGGACACGCTCGTCCTGCTGCGCAACGCCCTGTCCGGGGGCCGGCGCGGCGGGCTGATCGCCGGCGCGGGCATCGTCGCCGGGAACCTGCTGCAGGGCAGCGCCGCGGCCTTCGGGCTGGGCGTCCTGGTGGCGAGCTCCCGGCCGCTGTTCGAGACGTTGCGCTGGGCCGGCGTCGCGTACCTGCTGATCCTGGCGGTGCAGGCGCTGCGCGGGGCGTGGCGTGGGGACTACTCCGGCGTGGCGGAGCTGGTCGAGAAGCGCCGGGGCCAGGGCTTCCGGCGCTTCCGGGAGGGCTTCCTCTCGAACGTCACGAACCCCAAAGTGTTGATCATGTACCTGTCGGTGCTGCCGCAGTTCCTGGTGCCCGGCGTGACGACGACCTGGGACGCGCTGGTCCTCGCCTACACCGTCGCCGCGCTCGGCGCGGTGTGGCTGCTCGCGCTGATCGTCGTGGTGCACCGGGTGCGCGGCTGGCTGGCCAGCCGGCGGGTGCGGCGCGCGATCGACGCCGCGACCGGCACCGCGCTGCTCGGCTTCGGCGTCGCCCTCGCCACGGAGTAGCGCGCCGGTCGGCCCGCGACGGGTGGCGCGCCGGTCGGCAGGGTCGCGGACCAGGGCTACCGGGCAGGCGGCTTCTCGGTGCCGTGCGCGAAGCCCGCGGTCTCCGGCCCCCGCTGCGGCCCGGTCTGCCTCCCGAGCGTCTCGAGCGCCCGGCCCAGGTCGTCGAGGAGGAGCCCGGCGAGGTCGTGGCTGAACCCGTTGCGCACCACGATCCGCAGGGCCGCGATGTCCTCCCGGTTCTTCGGGAACGTGTAGGCGGGCACGAGCCAGCCCCGCTCCCGCAGCGCCGCGGACACGTCGAAGGCCGAGAACGGCTGGTCCGGCCGCACCGTGAACGCGAACACGGGCAGCTCCGACCCGTCGGTGAGCAGCGTGAACGGCCCGAGCGCGGCGATCTTCGCCGACAGCGAGGTCGCCACGTCCCGGCAGGTCTGCTGCACCCGCCGGTAGCCGCGCCGGCCCAGCCGCAGGAACTGGTAGTACTGGGCGATCACCTGGCCGCCGGGCCGCGAGAAGTTGAGCGCGAAGGTCGGCATCTCGCCGCCGAGGTAGTTGACCTTGAACACGAGGTCGTCCGGCAGGGCGTCGGCGTCTCGCCACAGCGCCCACCCCACACCGGGGTAGACCAGCCCGTACTTGTGCCCGGACGTGTTGATCGACGCCACCCGCGGCAACCGGAAGTCCCACACCAGGTCCGGATCGCAGAAGGGCGCGATCATCGCGCCGGACGCCCCGTCGACGTGCACCGGGATGTCGAGCCCGGTCCGCTGTTCGAGCGCGTCGAGCGCCGCGCAGATCTCCGCGACGGGCTCGTAGCTGCCGTCGAACGTGGACCCCAGCACCGCGACGACGCCGATCGTGTTCTCGTCGCACAGCGCGGCGGCCTCGGCGGCGCCCAGGTGCAGCCGGTGGCCGTCCATCGGCACCAGCCGCGGCTCGACGTCCCAGTAGTTGGCGAACTTGTCCCAGCAGATCTGCACGTTGATGCCCATGACGATGTTGGGCTTCTCGGTGGAGAGCCCCGCCGCGCGCCGCCGGTGCTGCCATCGTCGCTTGAGCGCGAGCCCGCCGAGCATGCAGGCCTCCGACGAGCCCGTCGTGGAACAGCCCAGTACAGCCGACGGGTCCGGCGCGTGCCAGAGGTCGCCGAGCATCCGGATGCACCGCTGCTCCAGGTCCGCGGTGCGCGGGTACTCGTCCTTGTCGATCATGTTCTTGTCGAAGGACTCCGCCATCAGCCGCCGTGCCAGCGGCTCCTCCCACGTGGTGACGAAGGTGGCGAGGTTGAGCCGCGCGTTCCCGTCGAGCATCAGCTCGTCGTGCACGATCTGGTACGCGACGGCGGGGTTCAGCCCGCCGTCGGACAGCTCGAACCGCGGCACGGTGATCGGCTCGTCCCCGAACACCGGATTGGCGGCGACAGGGGTGTCGGGATCCGACGGCTCCGTGGGCTGCATCCGCCCATCCTGTCCGGGCGCGCTCCGCGCGCACAGGGCCTGATCAGGGGAAGTCGGTGGTGTAGCCCTGGGCGGCGAGCCAGGGGAGGAGCTTCTCCAGCGCCTCCACCGTCTGCGAACGGGTGCCTCCGCCGTCGTGCAGCAGGATCACCGCGCCGGGCTTGACCTGCTTCTGCACCGCCGCGACGATCGCGTCCGTCCCCGGCCGCGACCAGTCCCGCGGGTCCACCGCCCAGCCGAGCGGCTGCATCGCGTGGGCCACCGAGACGTCGAGGATCTGCTTGTCCCAGTTGCCCCCGGGCGCGCGGAAGTACGTCACCGGCGTGCCCGGCACCCGGTTCCCGACGTCCGTGATCTCCGCCTCGATCGTCGCCGGGTCGCGCTTCGCGAGCTGCTCGTCGTGGGTGCGGGAGTGCGCGCAGATCCGCATCCCCGCGTTCACCACGACGGACACGACCTCGGGATTCTTCTCCATCTGCGACCCGACCATGCAGAAGGTTCCCTTGGCCCCGTACTTCACCAGGGCGTTCACCACCTGCGGGGTCCACTTCGGATCGGGGCCGTCGTCGAAGGTCAGCGCGATCCGCCGGTCCCCGGGTCCGGCGAGCGGGATGTCGGTGAGCACCACCGGCTTGGCCGACGACACCGGTGCCGGTTGCGCGGCCGGCGGCGCGTCCTGCGCCGCGGCGACCTCCTCGGCGGGGGTCACGGGATCGTGCGGCCCGACCGCCCCCAACGGCGCGACGAGCCCCAGCACCAGCGCCGCGAGCAGCGCCGGCACCCGCTCGGCGCCGACCCCACGGAACAACCCGTTCCGGGTCGCCACCGTCCGCCGGTCCGGTCCGGCCCGCGGACCCGACCGAAACGCCCGGAACGGCCCGCCCCGCCGCGCGGTGGTCCCGATCGGCGACGACGCGCCACCTCGGACCGGCCCGTCGCCGCGGACGACCCCGGGGCGCCCTGCCGGGACCGGCCCCCGACGCTGCCCCGGCACGAACGGCCGCGGCCGGGTCCGCCCGCGCAGCAGCACACCCATCGCGCCTCCCGGCAGTCGCCCCGGGTGCGAGTAGTACCCGATCGTGCGACTCAAGTTCGGCGGACACGCCGGTCAGGCCTCGTTCTCCTGCTCCTCGATCAGCACGTCGGTGGCGACGACGAAGTGACCGAACGCGTAGAGCCGGACCCGGACCAGCCCGGTCAGCCCGTCGCGGATCGGCATCCGGGCGGTGTGGAGGACCTGGACGTCCGGTCCGGACGGGCTGGTCCAGCGCTCCCGGAAGGGCGGCGCGGGATGGTCGGCGGGGGCGAACTCGACCATGAGCTCCGCGGTCTCGGCGACCTCGCCGTCGCCGGTGTCGAACGTCTGCGGCCCGCCGAGCGGGATGACGTCGTGCGCCGGCGTCCCGACGTGGACCTCCGCGACGACCGTGCCGCGCTCGAGTCGTCCGACGAGCAGGCCCCGGATCCTGATCGACGGGCCGTGGGGCACCACCGGTCCGGCGGACGCCGCGGCCTCCCGCAGCTCCTGCACGTCCGCCCCGATCCGTTCGAGGACCGATCCCGTGCCGGTGACGGCCTCGCCGACCCGGCCCACGCTCGCCACGACCCGGTCGACACCCGCGTCGATCCGGGCCCCGATCCCGCCGGCACCGACGGCGAGGGTGTCGACCGATCCGGCCATCGCCGACATCCTCGCCGAGGTGTCCGCGAACGCCGCGGCGAACGCCTGCGCCACCTGCTCGTTGCCGGCCTGTGCGGCCGCCGCGACCCGTCGCAGCTCGTGCTCCACCGACCCGCGGCCCCGGTCGACGGTCGCCTCCAGCCCGACCACCGACCGCTGCAGGTGCCCGAGCCCGCCGGCGAGGTCGCCCTGCTTGGCCGTTCCCGGGATCCGGCAGAGCAGCGCCGACAGCATCGGCAGCACGTCCGCGACCGTCACCGGGATCGTCAGCTCGGCCGGCCGTTTCTGCGAGGTCTCGGTGGACACCACGACCGGGGCGTCGTTCGTCGCGGAGATCTCCAGGTCGCAGGACACGAGCGGGGCCTTGCGCCCGAAGCCGAATCCCGGCACCTCCCGCGCCGCCAGCTCCCTGGCCGGCCGCGTCGAGGTGTGCAGGGCGATGATGTTGTCGAAGTGGTACTCGTGCGTGTCGACGTCCTTGCCCGAGCCCGCGGCCAGGTCCAGCACGAACGTCCGGATCGCCACGTAGTTCTGCGCCACGCAGATCACCGCGACCGAGTAGGCCGTGAACCGGCGGATCCCGTCGTCGAAGTCCGTGCGGTGCCGGGCGTCGGCCGACGGGCCGACCAGCACCAGCGGCATCCACCGCTCGGGGCGGACCGGCGTGGCGCCGGGCCGGACCTCGTCCGCGTGCAGGATCAGCTCCGCCGGCGCCAGTCCGAACCTCTCGAGCGTCTCGCGGGCGGCGCGGCGCAGGTCGGCGTCGAGCGTCCGGTCCAGCAGCCGGCCCGAGGGCTTGGCCTCGGCGAACTCGAAGCCGAAGTGGTAGCTGCGCCACATCGTGAACCCGGAGACCCAGAGGACCGCCGCCAGGATCCCCACCCCGGCCGCCCACGGCCAGCTGCCGAGCGGCCAGAGGACCAGCGCCAGTACCAGCAGGACCGTGCCGGCCTGCATCAGCCGGACGCCGCGGACCCAGTCCCACCGCGGCGGTGTCGGCCGGAAGTAGCGCCGCACCCACTCCTTGCGCTGGTTGCTACCGGGCGCACCGAGCGTCGGCGCGTCCCGGTCCGGCGCCGGCATCGGCGTCGGCGCCATCGCGTCGATCCTGCTCCGCCACACCTGCCGCAGCCATGTCCACCCGTTCCCCATCACTCGCCCCCCTCCGCCCGCGCTCGCGCACCGGCATGAGGAGGACTCGCCCGGCGGCCGTTCGGCGTTGCGAGCAGCTGGCCGTGATCACCCACACGGCCCAGGAGGGCGGTTCAGGTGGTCAGCGCCAGGCCCACCGTGCCGCCGGCACCTCGGAAGAGCCGGCTGGTGCCCACGGTGATACGCCCGAGCGGGCCGTACTTGCGCGCCACGGCCCTGCGCACCCGCTCGGTCCCGGCGGCGTCGAGGATCTCCGCGGTGCCGGCGACGGCCGGCCCGAGGGGCTTCCCGCGCCGGTCGCAGACGGCCACCTCGACCTGCGGCGACCGCCGGATCCGTTTCACCTTCCCGGAGTCCGCGACGGTCCAGACGCCGATCCGGCCGTCGTCGGTGGGGGCGACCCACACCGCGGTCGGGACGGGAGTGCCGTCCTTCCGGAACGTCGTCAGCAACAGGTACTGCTCTCCGGCCAGACCGCTCATCGCACTCGCACGCTCGCTCACGCGCGCACGGTAGCGGGGTGCAGCGCCACCGGCAGGTGCTCGTACCCCCGCAGCAGCTTCGTGCGCCGCCGCACCGGGTCGCCGGCCGGGCTCATGTCCGGGAAGCGCTCCACCAGCGCGCGCAGCGCCACCTCGCCCTCCATCCGGGCGAGGCTCGCGCCGAGGCAGAAGTGGATCCCGCTGGAGAAGGCGACGTGCTTGTGCGCCTCCGCCCGGGTGATGTCGAAGCGGTGCGGCTCCGG
Source organism: Pseudonocardia ailaonensis (assembly GCF_039531635.1). Classification (NCBI taxonomy): domain Bacteria; kingdom Bacillati; phylum Actinomycetota; class Actinomycetes; order Pseudonocardiales; family Pseudonocardiaceae; genus Pseudonocardia; species Pseudonocardia ailaonensis. Next base: position 42,070 of record NZ_BAAAQK010000032.1, read on the forward strand.
GAACACCGCCGGATCCCGGTTCGCCCCGCCGAGGTGGGTGATCACGAAGGTCCCGCGCTTCACCGGGATCCCGCCGAGCTCGAGGTCCTTCACGGCCACCCGCCCGGTCCGTTGCACGGGCGACTCGTAGCGCAGCATCTCGTCGATCGCGGTGCCCCAGTGCTCCGGCGAGGCGTGCAGCAGCGCGCGCTGCTCCGGGTGCTCGAGCAGCAGCGCCGCCCCGCTGCCGATCAGGTTCACGGTGGTCTCGAAACCCGCCGCGAGCAGCAGCATCGCGATGGACGACAGCTCGTCCTCGGTGAGTCGGCCGTCGTCGTCGTGCGCGGTGACCAGCGCGGAGAGGATGTCCTCCCCGGGATCGCGGCGGATCCGCTCGAAGTGCCCGAGCATCCAGGCGTGCAGGGCGTCGATGTCGCGCTCGGAGCGGCGGAAGTCCGACCAGGACAGTCCGGCGTCGAGCGACAGGGCCGCGCCCTCGCCCCAGGCGAGGAACTGGTCGCGCATCGCCGGCGGTGCGCCGAGCATCTCGGCGATCACCATGGCGGGCAGCAGCGCCGCGTAGTCGGTGACCAGGTCGGCCCGGGAACCCTTCTGCGCCATGGCGTCCAGCAGCTCGTCCGCGATCTGTTCGGCGCGGGTCCGCAGGGCCGCCACCTTCCTGGCGCTGAACGCGCGGGTGACCAGCTTGCGGTAGCGGGTGTGGTCCGGCGGGTCCGAGGCGAGCATGGACGGGGGCTGGGCCGGCCCGAGCGCCCAGCTCCCGCCGATCCGCAGGGCGAGCCGGATCGCGCCCGGGAGGTTCTCGGGCATCCGCCCGCCGACGACGAAGTCCGGGCTGCGCAGCACCGTCGTGGTGAGCTCGTGGTCCACGGTGGCGTGCAGCAGCCCGGTGTCGACGAGGCGCCCGCGCGAGCGCAGCTCGTCGTAGAAGGGATACGGATCGGCGATGACCACCGGATCCGTCATCAGCTTCGACCCGAGCTCCCCGGCCCGCTGCTGCCTGCGCAGCATCCGGCGCAGCAGCCCGTGTCGCAGCCCCCACCGGACCGCCCGCCGTACTCCCCGCGAACCCGCCATGGCCCCGAACTTACTCCCGGTAACTTCGGATGCCCAGGGTCTTTGGTAGATCTATGGGGTGTCCCGCCTGCTCGCCGTGAGCGACCTGCACGTCCGCTATCCCGAGAACCGCGCCGTCGCCGAGCGGCTGGCGGGGGAGCCGGAGGACTGGCTGATCGTGGCCGGCGACGTCGCCGAGCAGGTCGGCGACACGATCGCGACCCTGGAGGCGCTGGCCCGCCGCTTCGCGCAGGTGATCTGGGTCCCGGGCAACCACGAGCTGTGGACGCGCACGAAGGACCCCGTCGACCTGCGCGGCGAGCACCGCTACCGGCACCTCGTCGAGCGCTGCCGGGACATCGGCGTGCTCACCCCGGAGGACCCGTTCCCGGTCTTCGCCGGACACGTGGTCGCGCCGCTGTTCCTGTTGTACGACTACAGCTTCACCGCCGAGGGGCAGACGCCGCAGGAGGGCCTCGAGGCCGCCTACCGGGCCGGCGTGGTCTGTACCGACGAGCAACTGCTGCACCCGGACCCGTACCCGACCCGGCAGGCGTGGTGCGCGGCCCGGGTCGCGGAGTCGCGCCGCCGCCTCGACGCCCTGGACCCGGAGCTCCCCACCGTCCTGGTGAACCACTGGCCCATGACCCGCCTGCCCACGCGGGTCCTGCGCCATCCGGAGTTCGCCGTCTGGTGCGGGACGACCGCCACCGCGGACTGGCACGTCCGCTACCGCGCGGCGGCGGTCGTCTACGGCCACCTGCACATCCCCCGGGTCACCTACGAGGAGGGCACCCGCTTCCTCGAGGTCTCCCTGGGCTACCCCCGGGAGTGGAAGCCGCGCATCGACCGCCTCGGCGACCCGGAGGAGGTCCTCCCCCGAGTCGTCCTCCCCGCCCCCGACACGGACTACGGTATCCGCCCCTGACCCCCCCAACCCCGCGAGTCGGCCCTTTTCGGAGGCCGAATCACACATCTGCGACGTCAGCGCCGCTTCCCGTACCGCCGGTTGAACTTCTCGACCTGCCCCGCGGCGTCGAGAACCCGGGTCCCGCCCGTCCAGTAGGGGTGCGAGTAGCTCGTCATGTCGACCTTGAGGAGCGGGTAGGTCCTCCCGTCCGACCACTCGATCGTCTCCGACGAGGTGGCCGTGGAGCGGGTGAGGAACGCGTCCCCCGTGCTCCGGTCCTGGTAGACGACGGGTTCGTAGGTGGGGTGGATGTCGGTGCGCATCGGATCCTCCTGGGTCTCGGTCGCTCTCGTAGATGATAACGGTTGTCGTGTGCAGAAGATTCCGCCGCACAGCACGCGCACAGGGGACGAACAGGACGACGACAGAGCGGCTCCCGAAGCTAGGGGGAGACCAGCCCTCGTCCCCTCGGGAGACCCCATGACCACGCCCCCGCCCGGCCGGCGCGTCCGATGAGCACCGCGACCCCGGTCCGGCCGCCCGTCAGCAGGCCGCCGAGCCCCGATCCGCCCGCCCCGGGACGGTTGCGCACCGCCTGGCGCGGCCCGGCCGGGGATCCCCGCTGGGCCCGCCCGGCGCTGCTCGCCCTGCTGGCCGCGACCGCCGTCCTCTACCTGTGGGACCTGTCCGCATCGGGCTGGTCCAACGAGTTCTACGCCGCTGCCGTGCAGGCCGGCACGCAGTCGTGGAAGGCGTGGCTGTTCGGCTCGCTCGACTCCGGCAACGCGATCACCGTGGACAAGCCGCCCGCCGCGCTCTGGGTGATGGTGGCGTCGGCGCGGATCTTCGGCTTCTCCTCCTGGAGCGTGCTGGTGCCGCAGGCGCTGATGGGCGTCGCGTCGGTCGGGCTGCTGCACGCCACGGTCAAGCGGTGGGCCGGTCCGGCCGCCGGGCTGCTGGCCGGTGCCGCGCTCGCGCTGACCCCGGCCGCGGTCCTGATGTTCCGCTTCGACAACCCGGACGCCCTGCTGGTCCTGCTGCTGGTCGTCGGCGCCTGGACGGTGTCCCGCGCGATCGACGCCGCCACGGTCAGGTCCTCGACCTGGTGGCTGGTCGCCGCCGGCGCGGCGATCGGCTTCGGTTTCCTGACGAAGATGGGCCAGGCCCTGCTGGTCGTCCCGGCGCTCGGGCTGGTCTACCTGGTCGCGGGCGCCCCCCGGCTGCGGACGCGACTGCTGCAGCTCGGTGCCGCGCTCGCCGCGATGGTCGTGTCGGCGGGCTGGTTCATCGCGCTCGTCGAGATCTGGCCGGCCGACAGCCGTCCGTACATCGGCGGCTCCACCACCGACTCCCTGCTCGAGCTCGCCCTGGGCTACAACGGGATCGGCCGCCTGGTCGGCGGCAGCGGCGGGGGCGGTGGGGGCGGCGGCAACACCGGCTTCGGCGGCTCCGCGGGCATCACGCGGCTGTTCACCGGCGAGATCGCCTACGAGGTGTCCTGGCTGCTCGCGGCGGCGCTGATCCTGTTGGTCGGCGGCCTGTGGGCCACCCGGCGGGCGCCGCGCACCGACCGCACCCGCGCCGGCCTGCTCCTCTGGGGCGGCTGGACGGTCGTCACGGGCCTCGTGCTCAGCTTCATGAGCGGCACGATGCACCCGTACTACACGGTCGCCCTCGCCCCGGGCATCGCCGGCACGATCGCGGTCGGCGGCCGTGCACTGTGGACCCGCCGCTGCGCCCTCTGGGCCCGCCTCACCTTGTCCGCCACGGTTCTCGCGACCGGCGCCTGGTCGTTCGCGTTGCTCGCCGCCAGCTCCGAGAGCTTCACGTGGTTGCGCTGGCCCGTCGCCGCCCTGGCCCTGCTCGGTGCGGCCCTCGTAGCCGTGAGTGGCAATAGTCGCTCCGGCGACGATTCCCACTCACGAGGGTCCTGGGCGCGGCGGTTCGTCGTGGTGGCGGTCCTGTCCGGGCTGCTCGGCACCGGTGCGTACGCGGTGGCGACGGCGTCGGTCGCGCACACGGGCAGCATTCCCTCGGTCGGGACGACCTCCAGCTCCTTCGGCTCGGCGAGCGGGAGCGGGACGGGTGGGCCCGGCGGATTCGGCGACGGCCGCGGCGTCCCCGGCGGGTCCGGGATGCCGGACGGCTCGGGCACCGCTGACGGGAGCGGTGCCGCCGCCGGAAGCGACGCAGGCACCGCCGGTACCGAGGGCACGGCGTCCGGCACCGCGCCGACCGGCGCGCCCGACGGGGCCGGCGGGGGCGCCGGCGGCGGGATGGGTGGCCAGACCTCCTCCGCGCTCACCGCCCTCCTGACCTCGACCGACTCGACCTGGTCCGCCGCCGTCACCAGCTCCCAGACCGCGGCCTCCCTGGAGCTCGCCTCCGGCACCGCGGTGATGTCGACGGGCGGCTGGGGCGGCTCCGACTCCGCCGTAACCCTGGCGCAGTTCCAGCAGTACGTCGCCGAGGGCAGGATCCACTACTACGTCGGCGGCGGTCAGGGAGGCAGCCCCGGCGGCGGCTCCGACTCGACGAGCTCGCAGATCGCGGCGTGGGTCGCGGCGACCTTCACCGCGCAGACCGTGGGCGGCCAGACCGTCTACGACCTCACCACCTGATCGGCCGCCCGCCCGGAGGGCACCCTCGCGAGCGCGAGGGTGCCCTCGGCGGGTCCGGCCGCGAGCGCAATCCGCCATCCCGGGCACACCCGATCGCGCACGTCCCCTGTTCGCAGTATGGGCACCCGCGGGCCGACGACTCATCATCTGGATCGGTACACGAGCGAACCGGTACGGCGAGGGGAGCCCGTCCATGGTCGTCACCCGCGAGCGCGCCCACCCGCGCGCCGCCCGGCCCGGCCGGACCAGAGCGCTGGTCCGCGAGCTGCGGACCTGGCCGACCCTGCTGCTCCTGGCGATCTGCGTCCTCGCCGGCATCCCGCTCACCATCGCGCTGACCCCGGACCAGGACCTGCAGATCCTCGGCCAGCACATCGCCGTCGGCGCCCGCGCGCCCGACCTGTCGGTCGAGGGCCCCGCCCGGCTCGTGCAGATCGGCAACACCCAGCTCGACATCCCGCGCCTGCAGGTCGTGGGGCCGCTGCGCCCGCAGATCGTGATGGGTCCGGTCCAGCGCAACGACGCCGCCGCCAAGGCCCTCGATCCCGCCCGCTCCTCGGAGGCCACCGGCCAGGCCGTCGACCAGCTGCGCACCGGCTTCGTCAACTGGTACCTGCTCGGCACCCTCGGGGTGGTCGGGACGGCCCTCGCGGCGGCCGCACTCGTCGGCTGCCTGCGGGTCCTCGGCATCCTGCGCCGCGAGAAGGCCAGCGAGCACGTCACCGTCGCGGACGTCTGGCACCGCTGTTCGGGCACGATCGGCCGGATGGCCCTGCTCGCCGTCACGGTCTCGCTGGTCGCGTGGGGTGCGTGCGGCGCGCTCGCCTACACCGGCACGATGCGCGGCCTCGCGCAGGTCCGCTCGCTGTCGGACCTGGTGGGAGGCACCAAGGTCACGCCGGCGCCGGTGGGCCCCGCGGTCTTCGGCTTCGAGGGCGCGGTGATCGGGGACTCCCGCGCGGCCCGGGTCGGGGGCCCGCCCGTCGCGAACCCGCAGGGCGACGACGTCGCGTGCCAGCGCAGCGCCGACTCCCTCGCCGCCGAGCTCGCGACCATGGTGCCCGGCGCCGTCCGCAACCTCGCCTGCCCCAGCGCGACCATCGCGCAGGGCCTGCGCGGCCCCCAGCAGCGCGGCTCCGCCGACGACCCGGTCCAGGTCCCCGCCCAGGTCGCCCTGCTCAAGCAGATGCAGGGCCTGAAGTTCGTGGTGGTCGCGATCGGGCCCAACGACGTCGGCTGGTCGGACCTGATCCGCTACTGCTACGGCGTCCCCACCTGCGACGACAACCTCACGCGCGGCGAGTTCGACTACCGCATGGGCGCCTTCGACCAGGACTACGCGGCGCTGCTGGCCGATCTCGCGGAGCTGCCGGACAAGCCGCAGGTGATCGTCATGACCTCCTACGACGCCTTCCCGCCGAACACCGACCCGGCCTGCCCGGACGCCCGCGGCCCCGCCTACGCCGTCGGCCTCACCCAGGACAAGATCGACCTGCTGACCGACCGCAACGACCAGCTCAACGCCGTCCTGCGCACCGGCGCGCAGAAGTACGGCTTCACGGTGGCGGAGCCGCAGCTGCGCCTGCTCTGCAGCCCGGGGAGCGACGGCATGGGCCCGGACCTGCAGGGACTCGCCACCCCCTTCGCCTTCCACCCGACGGCGATCGGCTCGCTCCGCATGGCCGCGACCGTCGCGAGGGTGGTCGACCCCGAGGACGGCTGAGCCGGGGGGCCGGATGGCACCATGACGGCATGGTGTCGACGATCGACCTGTCCCCGGACGACGACACGCGCCCCGGCGCGGTCACGGACCCGCGTGAGATCCTCCGCCTCGGCGGTGCGGCGCTCCCGCTGACCGTGCCCGCGCGGATGTACGTCTGCGGCATCACCCCGTACGACGTCACCCACCTCGGCCACGCCGCCACCTTCGTCTGGGCGGACGTCGTGGCCCGCGTGATCCGGATGACCGGTGTGGACACCGTGGTCACCCGCAACGTCACGGACGTCGACGACGTCCTCACCAGGATCGCCGCGGAGCGCGGCCGCGCGTTCGACGAGTTCGGGCTGACCCAGGAGTACTACGTCGAGCGGGACATGGCGGCCCTGCACGTCCGGCCGCCGACGCACACCCCGCACGCCCGCCACCACGTCGCGCACGTGGTGCGGCTGGCGATCGCCCTGCTCGCGGCCGGCGCCGCCTACGAGCGGGAGGGCTTCGTCTACTTCCGGGGCGCTGGCCTGGCCCGCGAGGGTGGCCTGGAGCTGCTCGCCGCGAACGGCGACGACCCGTCGGACCCGCTGCGCGACGACCCGTACGACGTCCCGGTCTGGCGCCCCTCCGGCGAGGGCGACCCGGCGTGGCCGAGCCCGTGGGGCCCCGGCCGCCCGGGCTGGCACGCGGAGTGCGCGGCGATGGCGCTCGCGACCCTCGGCGGGGTGGTCGACGTCCTCGCCGGCGGCGCCGATCTCGCCTTCCCGCACCACGCCTACCAGGTCGCGATGGCCTCGGCCGCCACCGGTGCCGCCCCCTTCGCCCGCCGCGAGCTGCGCGCCGGGACGGTCGGGATCGCAGGGGAGAAGATGGCCAAGTCCGCCGGCAACCTGGTCCTCGTCGGCGACCTGCTCCGCGAGACCTCCGGCGCCGCCCTGCGCCTGATGCTCCTCGACCGTTCCTGGGCCGAGCCCTGGGAGTTCCACCCCGGCGCCGCCGACGAGGCCGCCGCCCTCCTCGAGCAGCTCTACGTCGCCGCCGGCCGCCGCGCCGACGCCCCCGCCGCGGTGGCCGAGGTCCGCGCCGCCCTCCTCGACGACCTCGACGTCCCCCGAGCCGTCCGCACCGCCATCGACGCAGGCGGCGACGCCGCCCGCCAGGCCCTCCGCACCCTCGCCCTCCAGTAGCCCCCACCCCAAGCCCGCGAGTCGGCACTTTCGGGAGCCCGAAACACACGTCCACGACGTCGCGCGTCCCCTCCCGAACCCGCGAGTCGGGCCTGGATCATGCCCTCCCGTGAGTCGGCAGCCCTCGTCTGCCGAACTACGCGCTGACGACGGGCCTGTGCCGCACCGGGAACGCCATCGACCGCGCGAGGAAGCACTCCCGACCCGCGACCCCGTGCAGCGCCTCCGCCTTCGCGACCGCCGCCCCGTCCGCCACCGTCACCGACGGCCGCAGCACCACCTCGGTGATGCGGCCGGTGTTGCCCGGCTCCTCCTCCATCGTCCCGCTCGCCTCGTCCGTGTACCCGGTGACGACGATCCCGTCGCGGGCACACAACGCCAGGTAGGTGAGCATGTGGCACTGGGCCAGCGCCGCGACCAGCAGCTCCTCCGGGTTCCACCGCGAGGCGTCGCCGCCGAACGCCGGGTCCGCGCTGCCCACCAGCACCGGCTTGCCCGGGGCCGTGACCTCGTTCCCGCGCGAGTAGCTCCGGTAGTCCGCCGTGCGGTCGCCCGTCCAGCGGAGCGCGATCTCGTACCCGTGCGTGCGTCCCATGGGCCGAGCGTAGGAACCGAACGCGCCGACGGCCATCGACTTGCCGCCCACGCGCGGTCGCACCGGCCCGGTGGCGGCGGCCGGGAGTGTCCGCTCCGGACACGCGAAAGGCGGGAGTTCCCTCCCGCCGTACTCAACGTATAGCGCCCGGGGGGCCTTGCCACAAGACCCCCGTGAGGGCGCACCATCTCCCGCCGTGGGTATCGACGTGATCATCGCGGGTGGCGGTCCGACCGGAATGATGCTGGCCGCGGAGCTCCGGCTCCACGGCGTGTCGGTGGTGGTGCTGGAGAGGGAGCTCGAGCGTGCGCCCTACGTCCGCTCGCTCGGCCTGCACGTCCGCAGCATCGAGATCCTGGACCAGCGTGGCCTGCTGGAGCGTTTCCTGGAGCACGGCACCAGGTCCACGGGGGCCGGGTCCTTCGCCGGCATCCCCACGCCCTGGCCGCGGCTCGACACCGCGCACGCCTACATCCTCGGCATCCCGCAGACGATCACGGACCGGCTGCTGGAGGAGCACGCGGCCGAGCTCGGTGCCGAGATCCGCCGGGGCACAGAGCTCGTCGGCCTGACCCAGGACGACGAGGGTGTGACGGTCGGGCTCGCCGGCGGCACCACCCTGCGTGCCCGGTACCTGGTCGGCTGCGACGGCGGTCGCAGCACCGTCCGTGGCCTGCTCGGCGTCGGGTTCCCGGGCGAGCCCGCCACGACGGAGACGCTGCTGGGCGAGATGGAGGTGACCGCGTCGCCGGAGACCGTGGCCGAGGTGACCACGCGGGTCCGGGAGACCCAGAAGCGCTTCGGCGTCGGGCCCGTCGGCGACGGCCGGTACCGCGTGGTCGTCCCGGCCGCCGGGATCGCGGAGGACCGGGAGGTCCCGCCGACCCTCGACGAGTTCCGGACCCAGCTCACCGCCCACGCGGGCACCGACCTCGGCATCCACTCGCCCCGCTGGCTCTCCCGCTTCGGCGACGCCACACGCCAGGCCGAGCGCTACCGGGTCGGCCGCGCCTTCCTCGCGGGCGACGCCGCGCACGTCCATCCGCCGATGGGCGGGCAGGGGCTCAACCTGGGTGTCCAGGACGCGTTCAACCTCGGCTGGAAGCTGGCCGCGGCCGTCGCGGGCTGGGCACCGACCGACCTGTTGGACAGCTACGGGACCGAGCGCCACCCCGTCGCCGCCGACGTGCTGGAGACGACCCGCGCCCAGGCCGTCCTGATCGACACGGCCCCCGGCCCCCGGGCCCTCCGCGGCCTGCTGGCCCAGCTGACCGGGTTCGAGGACGTCAACCGGTTCCTCGTCGAGAAGATCACGGCCATCGGGATCCGGTACGACGTCGGGGAGGGCCCCGCCCCGCTCGGCCGGCGGATGCCGGACGTCCCCCTGGAGAGGGGCCGCCTCTACGACCGGATGCACGACGGCCGCGGCGTCCTGCTCGACCCGACCGGCCGGCTGACGGCGACCGGCCGGGCCGATCGCGTCGACCACGTCGTGGACGGCTCCCCGGAGTTGCCGGCCGCGCTGCTCCGCCCGGACGGCCACATCGTCTGGCTGGGGGAACGCCAGGAGGACCTGGACGTCGCGCTGCTGCGGTGGTTCGGGAACCCCTCGGAGCGCGCCGAGGAGTTCGGGCCTGCGGCCGGAGCCTCTTCAGCGCCTTCCTAGAAGACGGACCAGCAGATGTCGTTGCGCCGCTGCTGGTCCTCGAGCACCAGCTCGCGCACCGCCGAGGGCAGCCGCTCACGCTGCCAGTCCCGCTCGCGGATCCCCGCGTCCTCGCCCGAGGCCGCCCGCACCGCCTTGATCGCGTAGGCGGCGGCGCCGAGATCGTGTTCGGCGACGTGGGCGACGACCCCGGCCTGGCCCGCGGCGTAGGCGGCGTGCCGGGCCGACCCGCGCAGCTCGCGCGCGGCCCCCATGGCGTGCCCGCCGGCCGTCCGGGACTCCCACATGGTGATCTCCCCGCGCGTCCAGGCCCGGATCGCGGCGATCGCCTCCCGGGGCCGGGGATCGTCCGGCCGGGCGGACTCGAACAGCGGCAGGACGTGCTCGGCGCACTCCGCCGCCCACCGGGCGAGGAGATGGTGGTCGGCGTCGGTGAGCGTGCCGCCGCGCCGGATCGTGACGAGGCGGGGGTCCCGCACCTTCGGGAGGATCACCGGCTCACCTTCCGGGCAACGCGAAAGGGCCCCCAGGAGTCTGGGGGCCCTTCTCGGGTGGTGGGCGATACTGGGATTGAACCAGTGACCTCTTCCGTGTCAAGGAAGCGCTCTCCCACTGAGCTAATCGCCCGAGGCGGAGGCGGGAATCGAACCCGCGTACAGGGCTTTGCAGGCCCTTGCCTAAACCACTCGGCCACTCCGCCCGATGGTCCCGGATGGCATCGCGGGAGTCGGAACCTGGAGGTCCAGGCAGTGAATACGAGGTTTCCTCCGAGCGGACGACGGGATTCGAACCCGCGACCCTCACCTTGGCAAGGTGATGCGCTACCAGCTGCGCTACGTCCGCATGCACGCGGTTTCCCGGTGCTCGCCGGGCTGTTCGCTCCGACGTGAAGAACATTAGCCTAGGGCTGCGGGGGGCCGAACACCACCCCCCGGTTTCCCGGCCCCGGACCCGTGACCTGCGACGACGGCCCGTTCACGGGCCGTGACGATTCAGTCGCGGGCGGTCAGCAGGTCGGCCAGGGCGTCGTCGAAGTCCAGCCACGAGTACTCGGTCGCGGGCGGAACCTCCTCGAAGGTGCGGTCGAGGAAGGCGGCCAGCGTCGTGGCGCACGTGGTGAACACCGCGTGTCCGGACGGGGAGGCCAGCTCCACCTCGATGCGGCCCGGATCGTGCGCCAGCGGCTGCACCCGGACGTCTCCGGTGCCGGCCGGGCCGAGCAGGCCGTCGGCGAGCAGGTCGCGGGCGAACACCCAGTCGACCGGGCTGCCCTGCCCCGTCCGGAACGACGCCTGCACGGCGTACGGGTCCCGGTTGGAGTACGAGAGCTCGACCCGGACCGGAACGGGCGGGGAGTCCGGCGTGATGAGCTCGAACGTGGCCGGCTCCCGGATGATCGTGGGCTCGTCGCGCATCCTTGGTCCTCTTTCTCCGTGCCGCATGGTCCGTCGTGCGGAAAAACGAGCGTGTCGCCAAGATGTGACGGGTCGGGCGACGTTCTCCCCGGGGCATTCGGGTGCACTTCACACGGACGGGTGGTGATCGTTCCCGTGTCGGGTGTGCCCGACCTGCGAGGACGGGTGATCGCCCGGTCGGCTGTGACGCAGCTTGCAGGGGCGATACTGGTGAACCGATCGTTGGTCGGGGCCCGAAGAACAGAACGTGAGGATCCCGCTGGTGGCAGAGGTCGCCGACGAGGCCGAGAGCCCGCAGGACGGGCGGCCCCCCGGTCGTGACGACGACGGGCTGGTCGCGCGCGTCGTCGTGGGGGAGCAGGCCGCGCTCGGGCAGCTCTACGACCGCTACGGCCGCCGCGCCTACTCCCTGGCCCGCCGGATCTGTGCGGACGACGGCCTGGCCGAGGACGTCGTCCAGGAGGTGTTCCTCGTCTTCTGGCGCGAGCCCCGCCGCTTCGACGCGCAGCGCGGGTCCTTCTCGACCTGGTTGCTGACGCTCGTCCACCACAAGGCGGTCGACGCCGTCCGCAAGGAGAGCGCGATCCGCCGCCGCACCGTCGCCGCCGAGGAGCCGGACGCCGCCGGTCCCGGTGCGGACCACGCGGCGCTCGGCGCCGTCGTCGCCGGCCAGGTGCGAGACGCCCTGGGCGGCCTCCCGGCCGAGCAGCGGCAGGCGCTCGCGCTCGCGTACTACGGCGGCTACACCCAGCGCGAGGTCGCCGCACTGACCGGGGTGCCGCTCGGCACCGTCAAGTCCCGCATGTTCACCGGCCTGCAGCGGCTGCGTGGCCAGCTCGGCTCCCTCCTCTCGGACGGAGGCGCCCGATGACCCCCGCCCATTCCCGCGACTGCCCGATGGCGGAGCAGTCCGTCGGCTGGGTCCTCCACGCGCTCGAGCCGGAGGAGGAGTTCGAGGTGGAGGGCCACCTCGTCGGCTGCCCCGTGTGCCGGACGATCGTCCGCGAGACCGAGGAGACGCTCGGCCTGCTCGGGAGCTCGGCCGAGCAGGCGGAACCGCCGCCCGGCCTGCGCGCACGGATCCTCGGGGCCGCCGCGACCACCCCGCAGGTGCAGCCGCCGGTCCCGCCCGCGCCCCCGGTGCCGGTCGTGGTCGAGCCGCCCCGTCGCCCCGCCGCCCCGTCGGCGGGGTCGAGGAGGAGCCCCTGGACCCGGGTCGGTGTGCTCGTCGCCGCGGCGGTCGCGGTCGCCGCGATCGCCGGGCTGGGCGTGGTCAACGCCCAGCTCCGCACCCAGCGGGACGCCGAGGCTGCCCGTGCCCAGAGCGTCGTCGCGATGGTCCAGCAGATGAGCAGGCCCGGTGCGCAGCACGCGTTCCTGGCGTCCGCGGCGAGCGGGCAGACCATCGCCGCTGTGGTCAGCGACGGCGGGGTGCGGACCGTCCTCCCCGTCGACCTGCCCGCGAACGGCGAGGACCGCGTCTACGTCCTGTGGGGCCTGCCCGGCACGGGGAGCCCCGCGCCGCTCGGCACGTTCGACGTGGCCGGCGGCGCCGCGTCGGCCGTGTCGGTAGGCTCGACGTCGGGCGGTGCCGGTTTTGCGCAGTATGCGATCTCGATCGAACCCGGTCGGGTCGCCCCGGCCACGCCGACCGATGTGGTGGCGAGCGGGCGGGCGGAGATCTGAGCGCAGACACGGACACGGAGAAGAGCTGGTTCGCGCGGCAGCGCGACCGGCTGAGCGACTTCCGGGAGCGGATCGAGGAACGCCCCCGGGCGCGCCGCACCTACCGCATCGGCGTCGGGGTGCTGGGCACCCTCGTCCTGATCGCCGGGATCATCGCCATCCCGTACCCCGGGCCGGGCTGGGCCATCGTGTTCGTCGGCCTGGCCATTCTCGCCTCGGAGTTCGCCTGGGCGAAGAAGGTCCTGCACTTCGCCAAGGGCAAGTACGACGCCTGGACGGACTGGCTCGGCCGCCAGAACCTGGTCGTGAAGCTGCTCGTCCTCGTGGTCACGGGCGCCGTCGTCCTCGCGACCCTCTGGCTCCTCAACGCCCTCTGGCTCGTCGCGGGCTGGGTCGGGCTGCAGGAGTGGACCTGGTTGCAGAGCCCGATCCTGGGGTGAGGTAGTGTTCTCCACGGCAGCGGGCGATTAGCTCAGGGGGAGAGCGCTTCGTTCACACCGAAGAGGTCACTGGTTCGATCCCAGTATCGCCCACTCGCGCCGAAGGGCCCCTGACCAGCAGGTCTAAGGGCCCTTCGCCGTTTCTGAGGCTCGTCAAGAAGCCCCTTAAAGAGCCGTCGGTAGCCGGATCGGTAGCCAACAGCGTTGCGCTACTCGTCCGGGTCGAAGAAGAGGTCCGTGACGGTCTCCGCGGCGGCGTGGTGGAGATCGGGAACGTCGGCGGTGTAGGTGTCCAGGGTGAAGGCGACGGTCGCGTGTCCGAGCCGGGCACTGACGATCTTCGGGTTGACCCCGGCACGGAGAGACATGGTCGCGTGCGTGTGTCGGACGTCGTGCAGAGTGATGTGGGGGAGGCCGGCCGCGTCGACGAGACGGTTGAACTGCTCGGTGATGGTGTCCGGATGGAGCGCCTTTCCGCCAGGCCAGCAGAACAGCAGACCGGAGTCCGTGTAGCCGTCGCCGAAAGCCTCCTTCTCCCGCTCGACTTCCGCGATGCGCTGGATCAGCGCTTCGAGGGTTCGCCTGTCGAGGGCAAGTTGCCGGCGTGACCCTTCCGACTTGCCGTCCGAGCGCACCGCCTTGCCTGAGGCGACGACGCGGGTCTCGATGACGGTGATGACCTTCCGCCCGACGTCGACCGCCTCCGGCGTGGCCCCCGCGGCTTCGGAACGTCTCGTCCCGGTCGTCGCGAACAGCAGCCACATCGCGTAGAGACGGTCGGTACGGGCAGACCGCACGAATCGCTTCAGCTCGTCAGGTGTCCACGTGCGGTGGTTGCGGTACGGCTGGCGCACCCGGCCGGCCGTCCTGACCGGATTGGTGTCGATGTACTTCAGCTCGACGGCGTCGTTGAACGCAGCGTTGAGCATGATGTGCACGCTCCGCACGCTGCTGGGGCTGAGGCCTGTCGACGGCTCGCCCGGAACCCGTCCCGCCCGATAGCGTTGAGCCGCCCGTACGGCGGCCGAGTAGCTGACGCCGGCTGCTTCCGCGAGTTCCCGCGGCTTCGCTTCGCGTCCGCTCGCCTCGGCTCGCTTCCACTCGGCGAACATCATGAGATTGGTCGAGTCCTGGCGCCGCCGACCGTTCTCCAGGAGATGGGCGTACAGCATGGTGATCGTCTCACTCTCGACGTCCTGGAGCTTTCGGTCGCCGAGTTTCGGGAGCACGTAGTTCTCGATGTACTGCTTGTAGTTGCCGTAGGTCGTCGGCTTCAGCGCCATCTTCTGTGCGACGAGCCATTCCGTGAAGAACTGGCGCACGGTCCGCGGAGCGTTCCGCACGTACGAGTTGGCTTTCAGCTTGGCGTTGGCGTCGGCGAGGGCGTCCCAGGCCTCGTCCTCGGTGAGGTAGCCACTGCGGGAGTCGCGGCGTCGCTCGAGGGTGAGCGGATCCGGGCCCAGATCGACGACGTAGGCCCACTTGTGGCCTCTCCGGTAGACGGAGCCGTCGACGCCTCTACGGCCCTTCCGTCTGCGCTGCTTCGCGGTCATGCTGGGCGACCTCCTTCTCTGTGTGCTCCAGCAACGCGCGGAGCAGGTCTCGAACGACGTAGATCCGACCGCCGAGGCGGCGCACCGGAAGATCACCGCACTCGGCGTAGCGGTACGCCGAGGCGCGGCTGATGCCGAGAATCTCGGCGGCTGCGGGAACAGGGATGAGGACGGGGAGACCGTCGAAGTCGTGCATCTGCGCCTCCTGGTGAGTTCCGGTCTCACCAGGCTGCAAACGGACTGTTTCCTTGCAGGTGCGGTGCTGTGGTCTCCCTCGTCATCGCCCGGGCCGCGGCGTCAGGATGCGCACTGGCGCGACAGTCCTTCCAGCCCGATTTCGGGATCTGTGGATAACTCTTTTGTTGGGCCGCTGACGCCGTCCCTCGCTGACGCGTTCCTCGATGCGGGTCACCCGTCTTGATCTTGGAGCTGACCTGTGCACTCCTGTGCTTCCGGCGGAGCAAGATATGGCGACGGGGGCCGTCGCCCGCGCCGCGAGGGCGGCTGGTGGTTCGGAACGGGGGCGTTCCGAAGGCGCGTGCGGCCCACTGGGTGGGAAGCGTCGCGACTTGTCCACAGATCGGCCAAGCGACTGTTGTGGCAGGCGAGGTGGCTTGTTGTCGTCGGCGTGAGGTTCGCGTGTGCGGGCCCTCGCGAGACGCCCCCGGCGGGCGGTGCAGCGCCGGCCGGGGCCTGACCGGCACCCGGTGCACCATGAGACGGCTGTGACTGACCCTTCCATGCCCACACCAGCTGAGCATTCGTCTAGCAAGCGGCGGTCAGGCCATCGTCGGCGGCACGCGGCCCGCCGCGGAAATTCGTGGCTTCCGGCCGCTCCGCGGCGGCGCAGGTGGCGGCCTATGGTGTGGACGGCGTTCGTGGTCATCGCGGCCGGGCTGCTGGTGCTCATGGCGGTGATCCGGTGAGCGTTGACGCTCTCGTTCTCTGACGGCCCGGGAGGCTCTTTTGGCCGTGGGAGCCTCCATGCGCGTCGTCGTCCTCAGTCCGGCGCGGCCGTCCGGAGTGAGTCGGCCAAGGTGCGGATCGCGCCGGCCGAGCCCGCGGCGATCCGCAAGGCGGCCGCGGCCGATCGGGAGCGGCCGGCTTCCTGGGATCGGGGGCCGTCGTCGTCGCCGAGCCGCCTGATCAGTCGGGTGGTCGTCCGGAGGATCCTGCGCCGTTGGGGAGGTTGATGGAGCTGAGGGCTGCGGTGGCGGAGCTGGCGGCCCGTTTGCCGGTGTCGGATCGGCCGGACCCAGCGGCGTTGTCGGCTCTGCCGGACGCGGTGGAGGCGTGCCGGCGGATCACTGAGGCGACGTCACTGCTGATCGCTGAGCTTGGGGGCGCGGGCCCGGTCGTGATCACGAAGGTGGCGGCCGGGTGGCTTGTTGGCCTATCTGTTCGGGCCCGGGATCTCCGAGCAGCATCACCGGCCTCGGGTGGTTACGAGCTGGGATGGTCTGGACGTGGAGTGGCAGCCAGCGGCAATCGGGCCGGGGGAGTTCGACCTGGCGCTGGGGCCGTTGATCGATGCGTTGCATCAGCCGTCGCTTGTGGCGGGGTCTGCCACTGCGGGCGCCGGCCGAGGGTGGGCGTGAGTATGTGTGCACTGCTCGGTGCGTGTCGCCGCGGTCGACCGGCTGCTCGACGATGGGCAGTGGGGGAGATCGCCCGCGAGCTGGTGCACGAGGAGGGAATGGCGGATTGTGCGGACGGTGCGGATGATCTCGACGGATTCGTCGCGGCGCTGGAGGCGGCGGAGTTGAAGGTGAAGTTGCGCCGTGGCCCCTTCCGGGGACGTTCTCGGCTACGCGGTCGCGCAGCCGGCGGATCTCCTGGCCCCGGGGGAGCCGGTCCTGCTCGGCCCCGGACTTGTCCCTGCCTCGGCTGCAGCAGTGGTGGGCCGCGGGTTCGTCCGACGGTGGGACCGGTCGCGGCGCCCGCGGGCGCCGGGCGCTCACCGAGGCCCGCAAGGAATTCACCGACGGTGATGCCGATGCGGACGAGATCGCTACGCGTGTCGCGGATCTGACCTCGGCGCTGCAGGCGCTCGTGCGTCCCGGGGACCGGACGGACTGGCAACAGCTCAGCGATCTCGTGCACCGCGGTCCCGCAGCGGGCACCGTGGGCCGCTCGTCGCGGTCGCGTCAGCTTCGTGGCCTGGCGCGTGCGCTGCTGCGCCATCACGGTTTCACGACCCGTGACGAGATTGGGGCGGCGGTCTCGCCGTCGCCCTGGCTCAGCTGCTCCTCAAGCTGACGGAGACCTGTCGACGACGCGGGGACCGGCCTCACGCCGCAGTCGCCGGCCCGGACGGCCGCCGAGCACTTGCGAGCACTGCCCCCGCCGACCAGAGCGGACGTACGGACGCCGTCGCGGCCGCGGGTGCGGCACCGTGCGCCACGGACTGCGACACGGTCGGTCTGAGGGTGGAGGCGACGTGCTTGCCGACATTCGTGGTGGAGGACGCCGTGATGCCCGACCGCTGCAGCCGCTCATGAGCTGGGGTCGCCCTGATCAGGCCATCGCCGCGACTGTCCGGTTGGTTGGGGTCCAGGACATCGCGGTGGAGTCCGGGTTCCCGGTCGGTACGGACGGGGTCGTCATCCTGCGCATCGGCAAGTCCCTGCTCCCTACCTCCACGATCGGGTCGCTGTCAAGCGCGTCGTGCGGGTCTGGGGCGAGGCCGCTGACGTGATCAGCGCGCTGCCGGTGACCTCCCCGAAGGGAATCGTCGCGCGGATGCCGGGCATGCCTGAACTCGGCGTCGTGGCCCACGCGGTCGGCCGCCAGGGGTGCGGGATCACCGTGGCCAAGGAAGAGGGGTGCGAAGTTCCTCGCCCTCGCGGCAGTCCCTAGCGCTGCCCGTCCGATCGGAACCACTGCGGTCCTCGATCGAGCGGCTCCGCTCCGGACATCCTGGACAGCGGTTCCCGCCGCCGACCGTACGCTCGTTCGGGCTCGCCGCCGACCGCGCCGTCGGCATACCGCGGGGCTCTTTGCCACCGGGATCTCGGGAGCCTCCACCGCGGGTGCGGCGTTGCGGACCGCCCCGATCACCATCGCGCCGGTGACGAGGCGGGCTGGGTCGACCGGGTCCTCGGCGACGTCGCGATGCGTGTCACCTCGGCGCGGTCCGGGGACATCTTGTCGGGGTGGGCCGATCAGGTGAGCCGCTACCTCGACGGTGTGCACAAGGGGTCTGGACGGGCACGCCCGGGGGCGTCCGCCAGCTCGGCGGCACACCCACCGCACTCCCGCCGGCCGACCACACATTCTGGGCCAGCCCGGCTGGCGGGTCCGCGACATGGACGCCGACACCGGGGTGTGGACGGCGGTGAGGATGAACGCCGACGTTGCGTCACCGGTCGACGCCGACATACAGGTCGCCGCGCAGCAGCCGGTTCTGGCGCCGCGGCTGCGGCCCCCGCGGTACGCCGTGCACGTGGTCCGGGAGCACCCGGTCGAGGCGCTGGTGTCCCGGACGCTTCCCGCCCGGCTCCTGGTCGTCGGGCCGGCTGATCGTCGTCGGCACGTGCTGGGGTCGGTGGCCCGCGGCGCGATCCGCCTGGGCCATTGCCCGGTGATGGTCGCGGTGATGACGTCCACCGGGGCGGAGCCGGCGTTCTCGGTCCGTGATCGCGCCGAGTTGTGATGACGGGGAGGGCTGTGGTGACGAGGAGAGGACCGGACATGCGCGTGCGCGTCGGAGTGGACGGAATGGGCCGCCTCGGGCGGCACCTCTTGCGGACGGTGGTCGACCGGGACGATCCCGACGTCGAGATCGTCGCGGTGCGGGACGCGGCGCCGGCAGCCGAGCTGGCCGCCCTGTTGCGGCACGACTCTACTCACGGCTCGTGGTCGCGGCGCCTCGAGGTGGTAGACGAGCACCTCGGCATCGGCGAGGTGACGGTCCGGGTGCTCCACGACGCGCCTGCGCGCTGGGCGGCGGCGGACGTCGAGGTCCTCGTGAGCACGGAGGCGACCGTGGAACCCGAGGTTCTGCTCGGGTAGGGCGTCAAGGCGGTCGTTCTCGCCGGTTCCGGGGCGGCTCCGGCCGTGGTGGTCGGTCTGAACGAGAGCGAGTACGACGCCGCCCGGCACCGGGTCGTCGCCGTCCCGTCGGCCGCCGGGGTGGCGTCGGCGGTGGTGTTCGGTCCGCTCGACCGGGCCTTCGGGGTCGTCGGGATCCGGCGGCGTCGCCGGTCGCGGGGGAGCTCGACGCGCTCCTTCCGGAGCTGCAGGGCCGGGTGGCCGCCTCGGGTCTCCGGATCCCGGTGGTGGACACAGCCCTGGTCGAGGTCACGGCGTGCCTCGCAGCACCCGTCACGGCGGCCATGGTCGGCCGTGTCCTGCGCTCCGCCGGGGACGGGCCGGCGAAGGGCCTGCTGACCTGCACGACCGAGCCGACGGTGTCCGGGGACGTCCTCGGACTCCCGGAGGCCTGCCGCGTCGACCTGGCCCGGACCCGGGTCAGTGGCGAGCTGGTCACCGTCCTCGGCTGGTTCGATCCCGAGAGCGCTCACGCCCACCGGGTCGCGGACGTGACGGGTTTGGTGGCCCGGCTGCTCCCACGCGGGTGACCGCCCTCGCCCGGACCGGGCGCTCTCAGGGCCGGGTCACGACGACCGGGCAGGACGCGTGCCGCATCAGGGTGCGGCCGGTCGACCCGAGCAGCGCCCGGGCGACGGCAGCGCGCCCGAGCGACCCGACCACGACCGATCGCGCGGCGCGGGAGCGGTCCAGGAGCACCCGGGCCGCTCCGCCCCGGACCAGCTCCGGGGACACCCGGACACCGGGGTACTTCTCCGCCCAGCCCGCGAGGCGCTCGGCGAGGACCTCCCGTTCCTCGGCGGCTCGTTCCGTGAAGTAGTGGAAGGGAATCCCCGATTCCTCGGCCCTGTCCGGCCAGGCGTGGACCGCGACGAGCGGTGCGGCGCAGGCGTCGGCCTCGGCGAAGGCGAACGCCACTGCGGCCTCGCTCGCCGGCGATCCGTCGATCCCGACGACCACGGGCCGCGTCCCGCCGTTCCCGCGCAGCTCCTCGTCGGTCCCGATGTGGCCACGCACGACCGCGACGGGGCATCGCGCCTCACGGGTGAGCGCCTCGCCGACCGAGCCGGCCAGCAGCGCCGGCACCCCGCCCACGCCGCGGGCGCCGACGGCGAGCGTCTGCGCCCGGCCCGATTCGGCGAGCAGGACGTCGAACGGATCGCCCTCCTCATCCAGCTGCTCGACGACGAGTCCGGGGTGCACCGCGTGGGCAGCGCGTGCCGCCGCCCACAGCTGCCGGCGTGCGAGCTCCCGCAGCCGGTCCCGGCCGGCGGCCGCCGACGGGGGCAGCCGGTAGGCGCGGACCAGGCGGACCGCGAGGTGGTGCCGGGCCGCGTGCGCGGCCGCCCATCGCGCGGCGTCGGCCGCCGGATCCGACCCGTCGACCCCGACGACGACCGCGGCCGGGCCGGTCACTGCCGGCCCTCGGGCCGCACGACGGCGACGGGGCAGGCGGCGTGGTGGAGCACGGCCTGGCTGACCGAGCCGAGCAACGGACCTCCGAGGACGCCGTGGCCCCGGGACCCGACGACCAGCAGGCCGGCGGTCCGGGAGCGTTCCACCAGCTCGCTCGCGGCCCCGTCGACGACGGCGACGGTCCGGACGCTCACGCCGGGGTACTTGTCCTGCCAGCCCGCGAGCCGTCCGTCGAGATCCTGTTCCGCGCGGGTGCGCTCGCCTTCCCAGTCGATCAGGGGGACGAGGAAGGGGTCGATCTTCGCCTGGGACACGGCGTGCACCGCGGTGAGAGGCACCCGGTGGCGGGCCGCCTCCTCGAAGGCGAAGGCGAGCGCGGTGGCGTCGACCCCGCCGTCCAGCGTGTCGTCCAGTGTGTCCTCGCCCAGCCCGACCACGACCGGGCTCTCCGGTGCGCCCGGATCCGGTGTCCCGCGGACCACGACGACCGGGCAGGCCGCGCGGGCGACGGCCTCGACCGCCACCGATCCGAGCAGGAGCGAGGCGAAGCCCCCACGTCCGCGGGAGCCCAGGACGACGAGTGCCGCGCGCTCGGACTCCTGGCTGAGCACCAGGGGAGCCTCACCGCCGCTCACCTCCTGCTCGATCGTCACGTCCGCCTCGGTCGCGCGGGCGGCCGCCGCCGCGGCGTCGAGGTGCTCGACGGCCTGGCGCTCCAGCACCGAACGGTGGTGCTCCTGGCCCAGCGCGGGCACCCCGATCGGCCGGAACGTCGTCCAGGCGACCGCGGCCACGAGCCGGAGCGGGGCCCCGCGGCGTACCGCTTCCGTTGCCGCCCAGCGGGTTGCGTCCAGCGCCGAGTCCGAGCCGTCCACCCCGACGACCACCGCTCCGGTTCGCGTCTGCGTCATCGTTCCTCCCAGGTCGTGATCCCGGGCCGGGTCCCCGGCCCCTCACCACGGTCGTCCCCGGCGACGGTCGCCGGCACCGGCTCTCCGGTCCGATCGGGAGGGCCGAAAGGCCCGGTTCCGGTGCGTCAGGACGTACCGGAACCGGGCGACGACGGGGTGAGGACGACCGGGCATGGCGCGAAGCCGGCCAGCCCGCGGCTGGTCGAGCCGAGCAGCATCCCGTCCGACGGCCGAGGACTCGCGGCACGGGGCGCGACCACGACCAGGATCGCCGAGAGGGCGTGCTGCAAGAACGATTGGCGCACGGCCGACGCAGCCGACGCGGCGGGCCCACCGTGCCGCCTCACCGGCCGACCGCGACGCGTCGACCCCGACGACCACCCGGCGCTGTTCTGCGGTCGCGTCGTCCACCTCGTGCTGTTGCTGTCCGATCATGGTGATCTCCTCCCGTCGACGCCCCGCCGCTCCGGTACGGCTCGACCCGTTCCCACTCGCGCTCCCACGCCGCGGCCCTGATGCGGAGGAGGAATCTGCGGCCGCGGGCCGCCTCAGCCGACGCGGGTCGCCACCGCGTGCACGAGATCCGTCGCGGTCACGATCCCCAGCAGGCTGCCGGCCTCCACGACCACGAGGACGTCGGTGTTCTCCGCCTCCATCCGCCGGGCGGCATCCGCGAGCGGCAGTGAAGGAGCCACGGCCGACACCGGCCGCATGACGTCCCGGACGAGGAGGGGCGCGGAGCCGAACGGGCCCCGTCCGGCGACCATGCCGCTGAGGAGGTCGACGTCGGCGACGACCCCGACGCACCGGCCGTCGCCGACCACGGGGAGATGGCGGACGGCGCCGGCCGTCATGAGTCGCAGCGCGGTCCGCAGCGGGGCGGCCGGGTCGATGGCCACCAGCTGCCGGGACATGACCGCGCGAACCGGCGGATGGTCGTCGAGCGTCTCGGGCGGCGCCGGCCGGGGAGGTGCCTCCGTGCCGTTGTCGATCATGTCGTCGGCTGCTGTTGCGGAGCCCGCTCGGCCTCGGCGTAGGCGCGGCCGATCAGGCGGTTGCTCAGGTCGTTGAGGGCCCGCGCCGCCGCCATCTCGTCCCCGATCTCGGGCAGGTCGCGGTCCTGAGGCCCGATCCACGAGCGGCCGATCCCGAAGAGGTGATCAGGGCTCCGGTCGTGGAGCCGCGCGGTGGCGCACGACTCGCCGTTGACCTCCTCGATGTCGACCACCACGTTCCAGCGAACAGTGCGCATGGTCCTCGTCCTCCTTTCCGCCGGTGTGCCCGGCGCAGTGGTGAGCTCTGTCGTCAGTCGGTCGTGACGGGTTCGCTCCTGAGCAGGTCCTCGGTCGGCCGGCGCGGGGTGCCCGCCACCGGCAGGCCGTAGCCGATCCGCATCACGACCTGGGGCGGCCGCGCGCCCTGCAGCAGCCGGCGCAGCGTCTCGCGGACCTCGGCGACCTCGACCAGCTGGGACAGGAACGAGGCCGAGAGACCGTGGTCGGTTGCGGTGAGCAGCACGCGCTGCATGGCCACGCCGGCCCGGATCTCCTCGCGTGGCCCGTCGGAGTGCACCGTGAGCACCGCGATGAGCGGCTCGGACTCGTAGCCGGTCTGGCCGCCGCCCGCTCCCCGGGTGTAGTCCCGCAGGACCCAGGTGGCGTTCGGCCACGGCAGCGGGCCGCCGGCGGCCGCCGGCACGCCGTCGTGGCGGGCCTCGCCGTGACCGGTCCAGTGCTGGAGCTCGTCGGCGAAGGCCGGATCGGCCATCTGACGTTCGTGGGCCGTCCGCGCCAGGCCGCTCGTCTCGACGCGTTGCCCGGGCTCGGTCACCAGGTGGAGCCAGGCACCCTCCTCGAGGGCGGCCCGGCGCAGCGCGTAGCGGGCGGTCGTCGGGACGGGGGTCTCGGTGAAGGGGCGCCGGTTGGTGTGCCGGCGGGGAACGGCGTCGAGCAACCGCCGTTGCTCCGGGCCGGCGCGGCGGCTGCCGCCGTGCCGGACCGTCGCGACGAGGTCGGGGCGAGCCGGGTCCGGCAGCACCGACACCACCGGCTTGATCCCTTGACCGAGGAGCGCGAGACGGAGGTTCAGGAGTGCGGCGCCGCAGGCGATCCGCTCCTCCCGCCCCGCCGGGTCCGCCACCCACAGCCTGCGGGTGGGGTCGGAGTACAGCTCGATGCGATCGGCCGCCGTCCGGAACAGCCACGGTTGGGTGTTGTGCAAGGAGGGTGCGCGGCCGGCCGTCTCCAGCACCAGCCGGAGCTGGTCGTCGGACAGGCCCAGGGGTCGCGCACTTGTCTCGATCATCACGCTCGCCGTCCCACCTCGGTGGTCCCGGGTCGACCGGGCTCGTTCCAGGCTGCCGCCGGGGCGCGGGTCGTCACTACTGTCGAAAGTCCCTGGCCGTCAGGGGATTGGGCCCGCACGATCCGTGGCGCCCGGGTGTTGGATGTCGGACGTCGCGATGTCACCGTGGGACGCGACCGGGGCACGCCGCCCCGTGCCGGTCGAGGAGGCAGCGGGATGTCAGGCGATCCGGGATCATCCGTGTCGGGCATGTTGTCCGGGTTGCGCCTCGACGAGCTGCTCGGCGAGGTGCAGGAACGCCTCGGTCGGATCGTCGCCACCCGCGACCGCACCCAGAGCCTGCTCGACTCGGTGCTCGCCGTCGCGTCGGGCCTGGAGCTGGAGACGACCCTACGACGCATCGTCCAGTCCGCTGTGGACCTCGTGGACGCCCGGTACGGGGCTTTGGGCGTGCTCGCCCCGGACGGCTCGATCTCGCGCTTCATCGACATCGGACTCGAGCCGGGCGTGCGGGAGACCCTGGGCCCGCCGCCGACGGGCAAGGGGCTACTCGGCCAGCTGATCATCGACCCGGAGCCGCTCCGGCTCGCGGACCTGGCCCGGCATCCGTCCTCGGTCGGGTTCCCGCCGAACCACCCCCCGATGCGCAGCTTCCTCGGCGTTCCGGTCCGGGTGCGCGAGTCGGTGTACGGCAACCTGTACATGACGGAGAAGCTGGGCGGTGGTGAGTTCACCGCGGACGACGAGGTCGTGCTCCAGGCGCTCGCCGCGGCCGCGGGAATCGCGGTGCAGAACGCCGACCTCTTCGAGCAGAGCCGTCAGCGCGGCCAGTGGCTCGAGGCGCTGGGGGAGGTCCGGGCCGACGTGCTCGGTGGGGCTGACGAGCCCGAGGTCCTGCAACTGGTCGCCGTGCGCACCCTGGAGCTCTCCCGATCGGTCGCGTCGCTGATCCTGCTCGGCCCGGACGAGGACGGCCGGTACGAGGTGGGGGCCAGCGCGGGCGCGCCGCTGGACCTTCCGGACGGCGGCATCGCCGCGGGCAGCGCGCTCGTCGAGCTGGCTGAGAGCCGCAACCCCGTCCTCGCCACCACGCCGTCCAGCCTGATCGACCACAGCTGGACGACCCGGGGGCTCGGTCCGGTGGTGGCGGTGCCGATGCGCGCGGCGGAGCGGGTGATCGGGGTGCTCGTGGCCTTCCGGGGGGAGAGCGAGGACCAGTACCAGCCGACCGAGGTGCCCCTCGTGACCTCCTTCGCCCAGCAGGCGTCGCTGGCCCTGGAGGTGGCGGGCAAGAACCGCGCGCAGCGCCAGCTCGACGTGCTCGCCGACCGGGACCGGATCGCCCGCGACCTGCACGACCTGGTCATCCAGCGGCTCTTCGCGACCGGCCTGAAGCTGCAGAGCACGCTGCGCCGGACGAGCGAGCCGGAGGTCCGGGAGCGCATCGGGCAGGCCGTGGAGGAGCTCGACCAGACGGTGCGGGAGATCCGGACCTCGATCTTCGACCTGCACACCGCCGACCAGGGCGACGGAGGCCTGCGTCGGTCGTTGCTCGACACCGTGCACGAGTCCACCGCGGACTCCGGGCTGTCGGTGTCGGTGCGGACGTCCGGGGCCGTGGACACCCTCGTCCCGCCGGAGCTGTTGCCGCACGTCGTCGCCGCGGCACGCGAGGGGGTGAGCAACGCCGTGCGGCACTCGGGTGGGCGGACGATCACCGTGACGCTCGAGGCGGGCAGCGAGCTCGTGCTGCAGATCGCGGACGACGGGGCCGGGATCCCGGACGACGTGGCCCGCAGCGGCCTGCGCAACCTCGCGGACCGTGCCGAGGAGCTCGGCGGCGGCCTGGAGGTGCACCGGCGACCGGGCGGGGGCACCCGCCTGTCGTGGCGGGTGCCCTTGCCCCGATGAGGATTCAGCGGGCCCGTCGGCGCTCGGTGGCGTAGACGGCCGCCTCGGTCCGTCGCGCGAAGCCGAGCTTGTGCAGCAGCGAGGACACGTAGTTCTTGACCGTCTTCTCGGCGAGGTAGAGCTCGGCGCCGATCTGCCGGTTGGTGAGGCCGTCCGCGATGAGGTCGAGGATCCGGCGCTCCTGCGGCGACAGGGCCTCGTAGCGCGGGTCCTCGGGCTCGGCACCGTGGCGCAGCCTCTCGAGCACGAGCGCGGTCGCCTTGGGGTCGAGCAGCGAGCCCCCGGCCGCGACCGTGCGGACGGCCCCGACCAGGTCCGTGCCGGCGACCTGTTTGAGCAGGTAGCCCGCGGCCCCGGCCATGATCGCCCCGAAGAGCGCCTCGTCGTCGGAGAACGAGGTGAGCATCAGGCACGCCGGGGGAGGGGTCGTGGAGGAGCGGACGTCGCGGCAGACCGAGACACCCTCGCCGTCGGGCAGGCGGACGTCGAGGATCGCGACGTCGGGCCGGGCCGCCGGGATGCGGGCGATCGCCTGCGCCGCGGTCCCGGCCTCACCCACGATCTCGATGTCGGGCTCGGACTCCAGCAGCTGCGCGATCCCGCGGCGGACGATCTCGTGGTCGTCCAGCAGGAACACCGAGATGGTCACGGGGGCCTCCTCGTCGGCTCGTCTGTGACGACCGTAGCCGCCCCGGGAACGGGCAGGTCATGATCGGAGGTCCCGGCCCGGTAGGGCCGAAGGTCCCGCTACCGCAGCAGGACCGAGCGCAGCGGGCGCCGCGGCGTGTCCGGCACCGGCGACGCACCGGCGAGCGGGGTTCCGATCCTGAGGACGAGCTGCGGGTCCTCGGCGGTACCCAGCGCCTTCCGGAGTCGCTCGCGGGACGTCGACAGCTCCACGGCCTGGCTCAGGACGGCGGTCGCGAGACCGGCACGGGTGGACGTGAGCAGGACATCGCTGGCGGCCTCGCCGGCGACCAGGCGGTCGACGGTGAGATCGCCCGGGGTCACCAGGACCAGGAGGGTGCCCCCGTCCGGGCCGTCGGTGGCCCGTCCCGGCAGCGAACCCGAGGGGAACCGCAGCAGGTGCCTCTCGCCGGGGCGTGTCGCGCTGCTCGGTACCGCACCAACCGGCACCCCGTCGCGGCCGTCGGCGTAGCGGTGTGTCCACTGCAGCAGTTCGGCCAGGTATCCGGGCTCGTGGCGCTGCTCGTCGGCCGCGGCGGCGAGGACCTCCGCCACACCGGCGAGGACCCGGGGTTCGACGACCGGCAACGCCGAGACGCCGTGGGCCCGGGCCCGCCGCACCAGGGCGGCGAGCCGAGCGGGAGGGATCGGCTCGTCGGTGAAGCTCCGCCGGTCGGTGTGGCGCCGGCCGAGCTGGCCGAAGAGCACGGCGGCGGTCCGGTCCAGGGGACCGTCGACGAACCGGACCGTGGCGAGGTGCCGGCTGTCCTCGGGATCCGGCATCCGCTCGATGCGGATCGCCGAGCCCAGCCCGGCCGCGGCGACGGCGAGGTGGTGCAGAACGGCGCCGCAGCTGAGCAGCAGGTCGCGACGGTCCGGGTCGGTACCCGGGAGATGCCTCCCGGGGTCGGCGTAGAGCTGCACCTCGCCGGATCCGATCCGGAAGATCCACGGCTGGCTGTTGTGGACGGACGGGGCCCGCAGCGCGAGCTCGACCGCCCGCTCGGGCAGGCGGCTGTCCACGTCAGACAGCCCGGCCGACCGGGCCGGCATGCGCTCCGCCGGGTCGAGAACCGGTCCGGGTGAGGGTCCGGGCCCAGGACCGGATGCGGTCGGGGTCGCGGTAGTCCCCGGCGAGCTCTCCGCGGGCCATCGCGCGGGCGAGGAACCCGTGTGCCGTCGCCGGGTCCAGGACACCGCCGAACGTGATCGGTGGCTCGGCCTCGACATCCTCCCGCAATCGGCGGACCGCGGCGGGCTCGTGCGCCCCGCGTTCCGAATCGGCCCGGGCCTGGGGCCCGCACGGCCCGGACTGGAACAGCCACACCCGGCGGCCCCGCAACATCACGGCGTGCCGGCGCAGGAAGTGCAGCGCGTCCTTCTCCCAATGGCCCCGGTAGAGCGCACTGCCGAGCACGACGGTCCCGTACCCGGCCAGCGTCATGGTGTCGCCCGAGGCGTCGTGCGCGGACATGACGTCCACGGTGAGCCCGTTCGCCCGCAGCTCGTCGGCGATGGTGTCGGCGATGCCCGCGGTCCCGCCGTTGCGGGACGCGTACACCACCAGCACCTCGGGATGGCCTGTCCGTGTCGTGGTCATGATCGGCTCCTCTCGGTCGGCAGGGTCAGCGGACGGGGCGGCCGGTCCGGGCTCCGGGCGATGGACGTCCGGACGACGACCACGGGGCACGGCGCGCGCCGGACGGCGACCCGGGCGGGGGCGTCGTAGTGCGCGAACCCGGTGGGCAGGCCGACCACCAGGGCCTGTGTTCCCTCGGCCCGGTCCAGCAGGTGCTCGAGGCCGGACGACGAACCGTCGGTGATCTCGACGTCGGGGAAGTCGCGGCGGGCTGCGGCGAGGGAGGCATCGGTCGACCTCGATCCGGCCGGCAGCGAGTCGACCACCAGGGGCGTCCCGGTGCTCCGGGCGAGGAGAGCACCTTCGGCGACGACGTCGTCGTCGCCGATCCCGTCGACGAGGGCGACGACGAGCGCCCGATGGCGGCGATGTCCCGCCCGCACCACGGTGAGGGGGCAGTCGACGTCGCGGGCGAGGAGGTCGAGCGCGACCGAGCGCGCTGCCGACTCCGGCGGGTCGTTCTTGCCCGCCATCCCGACGACCAGCAGGCAGGCGTCGGCGGCCGCGACGGCGAGAACCGCGGCGCGGTCCCAGGCCGCGAGCTCGCTGCGGACGTCGAGGGCCGGTGCGGTCTGCTCGGCGACCGACCGGGCCCGGGCGAGGACCCGATCGCGCTGCTCAGCCGGCTCGCCGTCACCCACGGCGTGGACGAGGACCAGGGATCGGCGCCGGGCGGACGCCTGCGCCGCGGCGAAACGCACCGCCTCCAGGGCCGCGGCGCTGCCGTCGATACCGACGACGACGGGGGACGTATCGCTCACCGCTCCTCCTTCCGGTACGGGCCGGCCGCCACCGGAGCGGGCAAGCGGTCCGGATCGACGATCAGCACGGGACAGGCCGCGGCTCGCAGCAGCCCGGACACCGGGCCCCCGGCGCCCCGTCCGCGATGGCAGCCCACGACGACCAGCTGGGCCGCGTCCGCCAGGTCGAGCAGCGCCCGCCCGGGCCCGCCGCCGATCAGCCGGGCGCTCGCGACCATCTCCGGATGGGCGGCCTCGACGGCCTCGGAAACCTCCGCCAGGACCGCTGCGGCGCCGGACCCGGGGCGGTGGCTCCACCGGCCACCGGGTTCGACGTGCGCGATCGTCAGACTCGCCCCGCGAAGGGCGGCGACCCGGGCGGCGTGCTCGATGAGAGCGGCGCTGCCGGGACGGCCGTCGACCGCGACGACGACGGCCCGCCCCCGGTCCGGCAACGCCCGGCCCGGCGCCGCGCGCACCACGGCCAGGGCGGCCGGATGGCGGCGGGCGAGGCGGGCGACGGTGTTTCCGAAGCCCGGTCGGACCCGGCCGCCGCCGTGCTGCCCGACGACCAGCAGCTCGGCATCGAGGCCGAAGCGCTCGAGCACGTCCGCCGGGTCGCCGGCGCAGGTCCGCACCTCCGGCGTGCGGTCCGGGGCCGCGATCCGGGCGACCGCCGCGCAGCGGTCGAGGACCGTCCCGGGATCGCTCGGCCCACCCGGTCCGGCCACGCAGATCACCAGCAGCGGTGCGTCGCGCAGGTCGGCCTCCTGGGCCGCCCAGGCCGCCGCCCGGCGGGCCGCTCCCGACCCGTCGACACCGACGACGACGGGCCGGGCACCGGTGGCGGTAGAGGTCATGTCCCGACACTGCACGCTCCACACCGGGTGCACGAGGTGCCTTTCGGCCCGATCCGCCCGGCCCAACAGCCCCTCCGGCCGCGGCCGCGTCCCGGTTCCGACGACCGGCCCGGCGTCGGAATCGATCCGCGAGCTCCCGGCGCTGATGCGCAGCGCCGGCATCCGGTATGTCACCGGAGAGCCGGCTGTGCCGCGGCGCGGGCCCGGAGCTCGAGGCACTCCAGTCCGGGGGTCTGCTCGGGACGGTGGGTGACGATCAGCGCGTACGGTCGGCCGTGACCTCGAGGATCTCGCGCGCGAGGGCCTCGGCGGTGGGGTCGTCCAGGTGGGCCGTCGGCTCGTCGAGCACCAGGATCGGGCGGTCCGCGAGGAGCGCCCGCGCGATCCCGAGCCGTTGCCGCTCACCGCCCGACACCGCGCCGCCGTGCCGGCCGACCGGGGTGTCGAGACCGGCCGGCAGGCCCGCGAACCACTCACCCAGCCGGGCCCGCCGCAGCGCGTCCACGAGCCGGTCGTCGTCGGCGTGCTCTCCCGGATCGGCGAGTGCCAGGTTGGCGCGCAAGGTGCTGTCGAAGAGATGGCTGAACGGCCCGCACCAGGCGATCCCCGCGCGGATCCGGTCGGAGTCGAGTGTGCGGACGTCGGCGCCGTCGGCGAGCAGCTCGCCGCCGGACGGCGCGAGGGTGCGCAGCAACGCGGCGACCGCGGTCGACTTGCCGCACCCCGACGGCCCGGTGAGGGCGATCCGCCGCCCCGCGTCGAGGCGCAGGTCCAGGTCGTGCACCGCGTCCGCCCCGGCGCCGGGCCAGCGCACGTCGAGCGACCGCGCCTCCAGGGCGGTCGGCACCCCGGCCGCCGGCGACTCCACGGGATCGATGACCCCCGGCTCCGTCCGCTCCAGCTCCTGCAGCCGGGCCGTCGCGGCGAGGAACGCGGGTAGCCGGACGGCGGCGTCGGGCAGCGCCGCGACGACCTCGGCGAGGGCGAGCGGGGTCAGGGCGAGAACGGCGACCGCGGGTCCGGCCAGCAGGCTCTGGGCGTGGGCCGCCAGGCCGAGGGCGGTGCAGGC
The DNA here is from genome assembly GCF_039531635.1 of Pseudonocardia ailaonensis. Lineage (NCBI taxonomy): Bacteria > Bacillati > Actinomycetota > Actinomycetes > Pseudonocardiales > Pseudonocardiaceae > Pseudonocardia > Pseudonocardia ailaonensis. Next base: position 72,500 of record NZ_BAAAQK010000032.1, read on the forward strand.
GACCGACGTCCCGCCGAGCGCGAGAACGGTCAGCCCGGTGCCCAGGCCCGTCGCCGAGGCCGCGCGCCGCCGGACCGCGCCGAGCCGGGCATCGGTGGCGTCGAGGGCATGCCGGTAGCGGTCGGCCGCGCCGTGGACAAGCAGGTCCGCCGCCGCGTCGAGCAGCTCGACGGTGCGGCACGCGACCTCGGCACGCAGGGCCGCGGTCCGGCGGCCGGTGCGGCGCGCCGCCCACGCGGCGACCGCGGGGGCGCCGAGACCGGCGACGGCGAGCCCGAGGGCCAGGACCAGCCCGGCCGCCGGGAGCAGCAGGCCGATGCCGACGACCGCGGCCGCGCCCACGAGGATCGCCGACAGCGCTGGGAGCAGCACCCGCACGACCAGGTCCTGCGGGGCGTCGGTGTCGCTGACGAGCCGGGTGAGCAGGTCGCCGCGGCGCAGCCGCCCCGTGACCGCGGGCCCGATCCGCACCAGCTCGGACCAGACCCGCACCCGCAGCGTGCTCCCGACCCGCAGGGCCGCATCGTGCGACACCAGGCGCTCCGCGTACCGCAGCACCCCCTTGCCCAGGCCGAACGCCCGGACGGCGACGATCGCCACCATCAGCGTGAGCACCGGCGGCTGCAGCGCGGCGGCGCTGATCAGCCACGCCGACGTCGCGGTGAGCGCCACCCCGGAGCCGAGGGCCCCCGCGGCGAGCAGCACGGCGAGGGCAGCGCGACCGCGTTGGGCGCGCACCGCGGCGAGCGCCCAGCGCAGGGCGTCCCACCGGCGGAGCGGGCCCGGCTGCGGCGGTCGGGGGGGCCGGAGGGGCCGCAGCCGGGTGTTCGGGGGACGGAGGTTCGGGAGAGACGGGGTGACCGGACGCGCGACCCACCGACGCGTTCCGGTCACCCCGGGTCCGGGACGGGGGCTCCGGTCCCGTCCCGGACGGCTCGGGCAGGGCCGTCCCGGGGCGTCCTGCCACGGCACCGGTGCTGCGGGAGACGGCGATGACCCGGTCGCACCGGGCGAGCAGGTCCGGCCGGTGGCTCACGAGGACGACCGTCCGACCTGCCGCGATCTCGGGCAGGGCCGCGCCGATGGCGGCCTCGGTCGCGGTGTCGACGCCCTCGGTCGGCTCGTCGAGCAGCAGGAGCGGGCGGTCGGCCAGCAGAGCTCGGGCGAGGGCCACGCGGCGGCGCTGCCCGGTGGACAGCCCGGTGCCGCCCTCGCCGAAGGGGGTGTCGAGCGGAAGGTCGAGCGCGGCGAGCCGGGCGGCCCGCGCCACGGCGTCCGCGGAAGCGTCCGGATGGGCGAGCACGATGTTGCTGCGCACCGTGCCGGCGAGCAGCACCGGGCGCTGCGGAACCCACGCGACGCGGCGCCACCACCAGGCCGGCTCGATCCCCGCGAGGCCGGCACCGCCCACCGTCACCGTCCCGGCGTCCGGCCGGCGCAGCCCGGCCAGCAGGTCGAGGAGCGTGGACTTGCCGCAGCCGCTCGGCCCGGTGACGCCGAGGACCTCCCGCGGTGAGACCACGAGGTCCGGCTCGTCCAGGATCGTGCCGCCGCGACCCTCGACCCGCACGTCCCGCAGCCGGACGGCGGCCGCGGCGGGATCGGGCGCCCCCACCGGCCCGGAGGCGGGAACGGGCAGCTCGAGGAGGTCGAGCGCCGCGGTGGCGGCTGCCGTGCCCGCGGCCGCGTCGTGGAAGCGTGCGCCGACTACCCGCGCGCGGACCAGAAGACCGCGGTCGCGTTCCTCGACCACGTGCTGTCCCGGCTGCCGTTCAAGGTCGACGTCATCCAAACCGACAACGGCGCGGAATTCCAGTCCGCGTTCCACTGGCACGCCCTCGACCAGGGCCTGCAGCACGTCTGCATCAGGCCCCGCACCCAGGCTCAACGGGAAGGTGGAGCGCTCGCACCGCATCGACGCCGAGGAGTTCTACCGGCTCCTCGAGGGCGTCGTCATCGACGGCACAACGTCTTTCGACGACAAGCTGCGCGAGTGGGAGGACTACTACAACTACCACCGCCCACACGGCGGGCTCGGCGGTCAAACCCCCTATGAGAGGCTCCTTCAGAAGACCACCAAGCCCACCGCCCAGGCGTAATCAGCCTCTGTCAGTCGCACACTCGATCTGTCGTGTCCGCAGCGGCAGGGCCGCGACTGATTCTGCGGATGATCGTCGTTGGCAGCGCTGGAGCCGTCCTGTGGAGCTGATCGTTGTGCCGGGATCCGGACCGGGGCCCGGACTGTGGAGGGGTTGACATCATGAAGCGTGGTGCGCCGGGCCGACGTGCTGTCGCTGGTTCCGTCGTCGTCGTATCCGTCCATTACCGCCCCCGATCACCGGAATGCGTGACCGACGCGCCTCTGCCATGGCGCAGTTATGACGTTTAGTCATCGCTTCTAGTCCATACAGGCGTGTCAGAACCACCGGATGGCCGCAGTGTCGCCGCCGAAAGCCGCTCTGGTATGGCCTCGGTGTCGGGGCTGGTGGGGCTTGGACGCCTGCCCGAAGGTCTCCCGGCTCCCCGAGGCAAGGCGTCCCTGCTCCCTTACCCATGCATGGGCTCCTCGACGCGTGGCGGCGGTACCGGCTGGCTTGCCTGCCTGAGGTGAGATGGGTCTCATCCGGGTGAGGGTTGCGGGCTGGGGCGGGTCTATCGGAAGTGGTGTTCCGTCGACAAGAGATGGGATGGTCGTAAGGCTGCGGTTCTTGCTGTTCGTCATCGGAGGTTGTTTCTGCGACTGCGCCCGGTGGTCGGGCTCTCCCTCTGGGTATCGGTGATGTGTGAGCCGGTTCGGCTACCGGTACGAGGGCTGTTGATCAATCGTTGTTGCGTAGTCCGCTGGTGGCGGCATCCGGGTTGGACGGTTGGTCGTCGGTTCGGGTGGAGGGTGTGTGCTGGGTTCGTTCGGCCAGTAGGGCGGCGTAGATCGGGGTGAGGGTGGTGTCGACGCCGTGGCAGCTCTCGGTCTTCTCGCCGGGGCTCGTCGTTGGTGCTGTCGTCGCGGAGGGCGGTTCGGATGCTGTCATGAGTGGTGTCCTGTCAGTGGCCGGCGGGCGGGATCGGGGGCGCGGTGGTGTGGGTTATCACGTCGGCGAGTTGGTGGGCGAGTCGCTCGGCCAGGTCTCGTATTGCGGCGTGGCCGTAGATCCCGGAAAGCCACACTGTGACGTTTCGTGCGATGCGCTGTGCGGTTGTTCGGTCCGGTGCGTCGCGGTAGGCGGCGACGATGTCGCGGGAGGCGAGCTCGATCGCCAGGTCGTAGCTCGTCGATCCTGCAGGGCCAGTCGACTTGGGGCCCGGCGATTCCGGGGTGCGTGCGGTGGAGGTGCCTGCGGCTGGTGTGGTGCGGGCGGAGCTCGGGGTGCGCCCGCGAGCTGGGTGAGTGCGATCGACGAAACGGGAATCGGTCATGTCCTGGGGGTCTCCTGCTCTCCACGATGGCCGGTCGGGCATTTGATGGTGCGACTACGACGGGGTGCGATCATCATGCGCATGGCATGTGAGCCCAGTCACTCCGGCTGCGGCGTGGTCGCGTGTCGTAGCGGGGCTGTCCTGGAACCCACGTGGGTGCGTCTGCGGGGGCAGTCTCGGCCTCCGACCGCGCAGAGGCGTGTGGTCAACCGGCCAACGGACCAGGAGCGGGGGGCTCGGGGGTGTGGCCGAACCGTGCCCGCCGTGTCGTCAGAACAGGTTCACGGAACGTGATGGTGTTGCCGGACTTGGGCTGGTCGGTCATGTCGTGGCGTGCTGGTGTCTGAATGGACGGGTTAGATACGGCGGCGGACGACTGGCTGGTCGCCAAGGCCAAGGCGGGGTCGCTAGACGCGTGGGAAGAGCTGGTGCGCAGGCACCGTGGGCGGATCTACCGGATCGCGCTGCGGATGGTCGGTGATCCCGATGATGCTGAGGACATTTCACAGGATGTGGTGCTGCAGCTGTGGACGGCGTTGGCGAGTTTCGCGGGGAACAGCCTGTTCACAACGTGGCTCTACCGGGTCGTGGTCAATCGCTGCCTCACCCACATCGGTCGCCGGCAGCGCCATGACGTTCTTGACGAACGTCTCACACCGCCGTTGCCGGGTGCTGACGCGCAGGCTGTCGCCCGTGGCCGGCTGCGGGCGACGCTGGCAGCGATTACGTCGCTGCCTCCAGATTTGCGTGCCCCGGTCGTGCTCGTTGATGTGGAGAAGCTGCGCTATCAGGACGTGGCGGTGATCCTGGGGGTCTCCGAGGCGACCGTCCGTGGCCGGCTCGCCAGGGGGCGACGTCGTCTGCTCGACGAGCTGCGGGAGTGGGCATGACCAGACGGTGGCAGTCCGGTGGTGATCGCCTCGCCTGCGGTCGCGCGGTGGACGAGCTGATCGAGCAGGTCACTCAGGGTGAGGACGGGCTGGGTGAACACCGGAATCGGCATCAGCAGGGGTGCGTGCACTGCCAGGCCGCTTTGGCCGACTACCGTCGATTGTGGGCGCCGATGGCCGAGCTGGCGGCCGAGCCGGTGCCGTTGCCCAAGCAGCGCTTCGATGTTGTGTTGCGGCAGTTGCGGGAGCGGCTCGAGCGGCCGGACTACGCCCTGCTCGCCGGTCCTGACGGTGTCGTGCGGATCGCAGCACGAGTGGTCACGGCCACGGCGCGCAGGACCGCCCAGCAGATTCCTGGAGTTCGCGTGGCGCTCACCCGGCGGACCGGTCACCCCCTCGAGGGAGGAGGCCACGACCCCGGCCCGCGAGCCGAGGCAGGGGTCGCCGGCGCGCACACCGCTCTGGAAGTCATCATTGCTGCGGACTACGGGACCGACCTGCACGATCTGGCCGGGCGAGTCCGCAGCGCCATCACCGAGACGGTTACCGCCATCACTGGGCTGACTGTCGCCGAGGTCGCGGTCATCATTGACGACGTCCTCCCACCGCCCCCGGGCCCGCGCGGGACCATCTCATAATCCCTGCCTGATAGGCATGGTGTCCGCGCCGGGCCGGCGGCAGCGAGGGATGAGCGACGCTCTGAGGGCTGGCCGATAGAACGAGGGACCCGGCCGGGTGGCCGGGTCCGCGTTCGTCGTCCTGTCATTGATCCAGATGTTCGGGCGCTGTTCTGATAGACCACCATCCCGTTGTCTCGACTCGTCGCCGTCCCTGTGGCGTTCACGACGTTGTAACGTCCTCGGTGTAGTACTCCCACCGCGTGGTGTCAATATCGAGCTGGTGCGGGATGGCCGTCGGTCGATGTGTCGGGCGCCGAGTCGGTACTCGACACCGACTTCGAGGACGCCGTCCTTTCTCGCCTCTGATGGCTGCCTGCGCTGACCCGGGAGGAGTAAGCCCGTTAGGCAGAGCGTGATCTCGATGAGCCCGACGTGTGTCCCTGTCACAACAGAGGCGGCAGAGCCTCGGAATGTCAGGCTCTGCCGCGTCTCACCCTGTGCGCGACGTCGACAGTAGACTGTCGCCCCCTCGGGCTAGCCACCAGCAGCTTCGGCCGACGTCGTATCGGACCAACGACGCGAACCTGCCCTGGGCTAGGGACACCAACGGTCGTTCCTGCCCGAGCCCCCGCGGAGATCGAGGGCTTCGAGCTGGCGTCGCGGTACGTGGCGGGTGATCGCCGAGGCATCGTAGGCGGTGACTGGTACGACACCGTGCGGTTGCCGTCCGGAGCGTTGTTGCTCGTCGTCGGCGATGTGCTGGGCCGTGGGCTCGGAGCGGCGCAGACGACGATCCAGGTGCGGACAGCTCTGCGGGCCTACGCCCTGGAGACCGACGATCCGGCGGATCTGCTGGCCCGCTGGACCGTCACGTCCGTACCTTTCATCCCGGGCAGCTCGTCACCCTCTGGTGCGGAGTGCTCGATCCTGCCGACGGTCGGGTGCGGATGTCCTCGGCCGGGCACCCGCCACCGGTCCTCACCCGCCCAGGTGCCGGTACGGACCTCGTGGACCTGGCGCCCGGTGTCCCGGTCGGGGTCGCGTCGTCCGCGTGTCGTCCCGCGTCGGAGGTCACCGTCGAGCCCGGTGGTGTGCGGTGTGCCTACACCGATGGTTTGGTCGAGCGGCGCGGGTCCAGTCCGGGCGTAGGGCTTGAGCGACTCGTCGAGGTCGTCTCCACTGGTGCGGACACCGCGGACGGGTTGTGTGCACGGATCATGGCCGGGCTGGTCGGGGGCCGCCCGGCCGACGACGACGTCGCACTGCCGGTGATCCGCCGGGATCCGGTCGTCGCCTGACCCGCTCACGACTTTTGTTCGCGGTCTTCCTGCGATTCGTCGGCGACGGTGTCCGCGGCGGTCGCTCGGCGCTCGCCCAGCGGAACCGGTTCGCCCCGGGTGGTGTCGCGTTCGGTCTGGCGCTCGCTCTCGGCGTTGATCTCGGCGCCCAGTAGGACGATGTAGCTGGTCAGGTAGAGCCACAGCATGAGGACGATGACACCGGCGAGGGCGCCGTAGGTTTTGTTGTAGCTGCCGAAGTTGTCGACGTAGAGGCTGAACACGACGCTGCCGAGCATCCAGAGCAGGGTCGCTGTCACGGCGCCGACGCTGACCCACCGGAACCTGGGTGCATCGCGGTCGGGTGCCACCCGGTAGATCACCGCGAGGGCCGCCACGACCAGCGCGAGCAGCACGGCCCAGCGTACGACCTGGGCGGCGACGAGGCCGACGCCACCGAGTCCCAGCGCGTCGAGCAGCGCCGGCACGATGGCGACGAGGGCGACGGCGAGCAGCACGAACACGACCGCGCCGAGGGTGAGCAGCAGTGCGGTGCCCCGGAGCCGGAGGAAGCCCCGCGACTCGTCCTCGTCGTAGGCGAGATTGGTCGCCCTGATCAGATTCATCGTCCCGCCCGAGGCGCTCCACAGCGCCGCGAGCACGGAGACGACCAGGCCGACGCCCAGAGCGCCGGACCCGCTTGCGGTGACGGCGGTGAGCTGGTCGGTGATGATCGGGCGGGCCGTCTCCGGCAGCGCGGACGCGAGACCTTCGATCTGACCGGCGACCTGGGCGGGATCGGCGAGCAGTCCGTAGAGGGTCAGCGCGGCGATCAGGGCGGGGAACAGGGCGAGGAACGCGGCGAAGGCGACGCCGCCGGCCAGGATCGGCACGTTGTCGGTCTTGGCCTCGGCCCAGGCCCGGCGCAGGACCTGCCACCATCCCCGGGCGGGGATCGCGGTGGGGCTCTCCGCCTCCCGCCCGGGATGGGCTGCCGCTGTCGGTGCGTCTCGGTCGGTCACGGTTCGCCTCAGGCCGCGAGGCCCAGGGCCTTGGCCGGCCGGGCGAGCCGGCCGACGAGCTGCTGGACGGGGCGCTGCTGCTCACCGTGCACGGCGTTGAGCACGCCGAGGGCGCCGGTCAGTGCGGGGATCGTCCACTGCAGCAGGGCCAGCTGCCGCTGGGCAGAGGCCGCCGCGTCATCGGGGGCGTCGGATGCGGGTTCGGTGACGCCCCGGGTCGGCCGGCCCTCGGCCTGCTCGACCTTCTTGCCGAGCACCCTGCTGTAGGCCGTGACGCCCAGCGCGGCCGCGGTCAGGACCGATTTGGCGACAGTGGAGGCCAGGACGCCCTTCTGGGTCGCGACCCGGCTCTTGTTCGCGTAGCCGATTCCGATCGCGCCGACGAGGTGGACCCCGATGGAGGCGAGGTTGACTGGCGCCCACCTGGCCCAGCCGGCGTCGGCGACGCGGAGCCGCTCGGCGGGGTCGGACGCCTGGGCGGCGGCGCCGTTGAGGGCGATGGCGTTGGACAGGGTGCCGCCGAACCAGGCGGCCAGACCCAGGTCGTTCATGCTGCGGAGAAGCGTGTTTCGGGTGGTCACGAGAATGCTCCAGACGATCGGGGGAGGGTGGGCGTCACCGCCGGGGGACGGCTCAGCCGGAGGTGCTGCGACGGACCGTCTCGGCGGAGTCGGTTGCCTGGCCCCTGACCTGCTCGGCCGCGCTCCGACCCTGGTCGGCGACCGCCTGTCCGGCGTCCTGCGCCGTGGACCGAACGGCGTCGACGGCCTGGTGGACCGGCTCGGTCATGGTGTCCTTGATCTCCTCGGCGGCCTGCTTGGCAGCGTCGGCGAGCGGCTGGCCGAGCTCGCTCGCGTGCTCCTTGGCCTTCTCGGCGAGCACCTGCTCGCGGCGCGAGGCCGGGAGCAGCGACGAGACGAGCCAGCCGGCGCCGAAGGCGATCAGCCCGGCCGCGACCGGGTTGCCCCGGGCCTGCTGCCGCGCCTTCTGCGGGGCGTCCTGCACCGCCTGCGCCGCGCCGGAGGCGGAGTCGGACACGGTGCCCGCCAGACCGCCCGCGGCGTCGTGGGCGGTGCCTGCCGGGTCGCTACCCAGTACCGCATCCCGGACGCGGCCGGCCGTGGCCTTGGCGCGGTCGACCCGGCGTTCGACGACGCGGGCGGGGCTGACCTTGTCGGTGACGGCGTTGACGTCGGTGCTGAGCCGCGCCTGGGTCTGCTCGATCTCGCGGCGGAGGCGGTCGGGATCGTCGGGGGTGGTCATCGCGTGTCTCCTCGGTGGCCCCTGAGGGCGTCGGGTACCTGGCCGAGCGTGTCGACCGTGCGTTCGGGCTTGGGATGGACCTTGCGGAACGTGGAGCGACCACTCATGAACAGGACGGCGGCGACGATCGCCCAGAGGGCGCCGACGATCAGCGCGGCCCAGCCGGGATCCATCAGGTTCGACAACCCGGCCCAGAGGGCCAGGGAGAGGAACAGCACCACGAACCAGGCGGCGAAACCGGCGCCGCCGAAAGCGCCGGCGGCCTTGCCGGTCTTGGACGCCTCCTGCTTGATCTCCGCGCGGGCCAGCGCGAGCTCCTGCCGCATCAGGGTGGACAGGTTGCGCGTGACGTTGCCGACCAGGTCGCCGACCGACGCGGTGTCGGGCTCGCGGTCCGCCGCGTGGCGGGCGGTATCGACCGGATGCGCCCCGGACGGCGGTGGTGGGACCGTCATCGCGGGTCACCGGGGTACGGCTGCGTGCCACGGTGTTCCAGCTCGTCGACGTACTCGCCCACGGTGGTCGCTCCGGGGCGCGGGGCGTGAGCGGGGGTGCGTCCGGGATCGGTCCACTGTGTACCCGGGTCGGCCGGGCTCGGCGAGATCGGCGGAGGCCCGCCGGACGGCGCGGACGTGGGCGGGGTGCCCGACGGCACGGTGGTGGGGATGGGCGGCGCCGGGGGCGCGGCGTCCCGATTCGCGTCGATCGCTCCGCGGGTGAGCCGGCCTACCAACAGCCCGGCTGCCGCGGCGCCGATGAGGAACGAGCCGGGGCGGCGGCGGGCGAGCCCCCGGAACTCGTCGAGCAGGTCACCGGGTTCGCGGTCGCCGAGCCAACGCGAGGCGCCCTCGAGGCGCTCGGCGGCCTGCGCGGCCAGGTCGGCCGCGGGCCCGGAGCCGCCGCCGGCCATCTCCTGCAGTTCGGCGGCGAGAGCCTGCAGGCTCTCGCCGGCCCGCTGCTGGCCGGTGCGCGCCTGCTCGACGGCCTGGTCTCGGACCTGGGAGTAGAGGTCCTTCGCCTGCCGGCGTGCCTCCTGGCCCACCTGCGCCGCCTGGTCAGCAGCGGCATCGGCGACCTGTCGGCCCGCGTCGGCGGTGACCCTGCCGACGGCGGTCGCCTCGCCCCGGGTGGACTCGGGCACGGACAGGTCGGAACGGCCTTCGGCCGGGGGACTCACGGGGTCCGGTGCGGGCGGGGGCGAGTGGGTGGGTGACGTCATCGACGGCGCTCCTCGATCATTTAGGGGTGTGCGATCTCGACGGCATTACCCGGGTGGCGGGCGGTCAACCTGTTTCCGGGGCGTCAGGGCACGAAATTCGGCTGAATGGCAGAACGTGGGCCGGGAAGCGTGAGGAAGAGAACGAGTCCGAAAAGATCTCGGTGTGATCAGGTGTGAGCACCCGGATACGGGCTACTCGTGTTGCCGGCGCAAGCCGGGGGGCGGACCTGCAAAAATCTTGAGGCGCGACGTGTGAAGCCCCCCTCGGGCCGGCTACCTCTGTCGGGCACGAGCTGTTCCGGCTCGTCGCCCGAGAACTGGGGAATTCATGGCTGTGACGATTAGTGACCCTTCCGAGCTCCACGGAATGACCGTGATCGGTCAGGACGGTAAGAGGCTCGGAAAGGTCGACGGTGTTTATCTGGACAACGAGACCCAGCGGCCGGCATGGGCCGCGGTGAAGAGCGGCATGTTCGGCTCGCACGTCTCGCTGGTCCCGTTGGCCGCGGCCGACACTGCGGATGGAGACCTGAAGGTCCCCTTCGACGAGAACGCCCTGTCGTCGGCGCCGCACCACGATCCAGACCGCGAGCTCAGCGCCCAGGACGAGGTCGAGCTCTTCCGGCACTATGGCGTTCCCTACGGCGGCGAGGGCGTAACCGCGCCGGACGCGACCGATCGGCGCGCTGCCGGTACGGACCGCGGCCGGGTGGACACGGCGGTGGGGCACGACACGTCGGGCCCGACGACCGACGACGCGATGACGCGTTCCGAGGAGCATCTGCGGGTCGGGACCGAGACCACCGAGGTCGGCAGGGCTCGGCTGCGCAAGTACGTGGTGACCGAGAACGTGACGCAGACCGTGCCGGTCTCCCACGAGGAGGTGCGCATCGAGCGTGAGCCCGTCACCGGGGCCGACCTCGGCGACGCGGTCGACGGACCGTCGATCTCCGAGGAGGAGCACGAGGTCACGCTGCACGCCGAGCGTCCCGTCACCGAGGTCGAAGCGGTACCGGTCGAACGGATTCGGCTGGGTAAGGAGACCGTGACCGAGGACGAGCAGGTCTCCGGCGAGGTACGCAAGGAGCAGATCGAGACCTCCGGTGTCCAGGAGTCCGACCGCGACCGCTGACGATCCCCGGTGGGCGCGCCAGGCTCCGGGCCTCTCTAGGGAGTCACCACATTCGTGATCTTTGCCGTGGTGTCCGGGTCGGCCTTGAACTGGGCGAGTACTTGCGCGATCTTCTCGGCGCCGGCCTGGCCGGGCGGGTAGGGCGTGAACTGGAGCAGGATCTGGGACCAGTTCTCCGGGCCGCTGACGTCGTTGGCCCGCAGGGCTGCGGAGAGATCCGGCGCGGACGAGCTGTTCAGCGACTTGCGATCTACCTGGCCGGCGGGTCCCGGCGCGGCGCTCGAGACGCCCTGCGTCCCGGGCTGGTCACTGCCGCTGCGCGAACCACCGGCGCACCCGGCCAGCATCAACGCTGTGCACAAGCCGCAAAATCCCCTCACGAGACGACCGCTGTGACGGTTCATCGTTGGGTGCTCGGGTCGGGCCGGGATCCGGCCGCCGGCATCGGATCGACGCCGGTGGGGTTGAGTCGTTCGACGAGGAGACCTGGTGATGACAGTGAAGGTCAGCCCGGGATGGCGGAGAGCGCCAAAGGGGAGGAGGCCGGTCGCCGGTTCGGCGAAGAGGATGCCGGTCGGTAGGACGGGCCGATCCCGACGGCCGAGCGGAGGGATCATCGGACGCACGACTTCGTTCCCTGCCGGATCACGAGGGCGTGGGGAGGGAGGGACACGGCTACTCCAAGGACCGGCGCCCGACGATCGGAGACGGCGGTGCGATGCGGTGGATCGGGCTGGGCACGGGTGGTTCGCAGGAGGGCAGGATTCTGAGCCCACGGGCAAGGGCCGGACCCGTTCTCCGACCGTAGCCAGGTCATCGTCAACCCGCGCGGTGAACCGAGACGAGGCAGCAGGGGTTCCTATGATCCGAAGCGACTTCCTCGTCGCACAGTGCAGGACCAGGGTCGTGGTCATCCCGGGTCGGTGGTGAGGTGGCGGCGGGGATCGCTGTTCGCACGGGGCTCGGCGTCGAGCCAGCGGCGGAAGCCGCTCGGGTCTCGGCGTTCGATCTCGTCGAGCAGACTCTGCCGGACCGCTGCCACCTCGCAACGCCGGTCGGCCGGCAGATCCTGGAGCACCCAGTAGCTGCGTTGCCAGGCGAGGCAGAGCGCCGCGGTGCTGATCGGTCGCCGCGGGGCGCTGCTCCCGGGCGACGACAGCGATGTGGGAACTTGCCGCTCGGCCGCTCCGGACCGCTCCTCACCGGGTCGACGACGTTCGAGGTCGACCCTGGGGGTGACGAGCAGGGTGTACCAGCGGCGGTAGGTGTCGGTGCGCCGCCGAGCCAGGAGCCCCGCCACGATCAGCGCCGCGGTGATCACCGGCAACGCCGCAGGGCCCAGCAGCACGATCACCCCTGCGGTGACACCGCTGAGCGCGACCACGCTCGCGATCGTCGCGATCGTCGCGACGCGCAGGGCGAGACGGTCCTGCGGGCGGGCGGTGTGTACGAGCGCCGCGACGACGGGACCGACCAGCAGCAGCGCCAATATCCACAGTGTCAGTACGACCACCGGTGCTCCCAGGAGACCGATCCCGGTGAGTGCGAGGGCGATCATCGCGGCCGCACCTCGCGACGCCCGGGCGGCTGAGTGTCGGTCGAACACTCTGGGCTCCCTGGTCGGATCCATCTCTCGGGTGCCGACCGGGGTCACGGGACGTGTTTCGAGGATAAGCCGTGTCACCGGCTTCGGCCTCGTGAGATCGGTGCAGGACGCCGTGTCGCTCCGGGCTCACGCTTCCAGCTCGGGTTCGCGGTCGATCCCGGGCTCGGGTGGTCCGGGTCTGCTCGGGCTCGCTGGTGTGGACGTCGCCGGGTTCGGTGTGGGCGTCGGCCTCGCTGC
>NZ_BAAAQK010000033.1:0-18778 GCF_039531635.1 Pseudonocardia ailaonensis
GCGACCCGACCCACAGCCGAACAACCCACCGCCGCTTGACAAACATAGGAGCGTCCAACGGGCTGCTACGCCAGTACCTTCCCGAAGGGCACGGACCTCTCACGCTGGTCCGCCGAAGATCTCGAAGCCGTCGCTCTCGCGCTCAACAACAGACCCCGCAAGAGCCTCGAGTGGAAGACCCCCGCCGAGGTGTTCGACGAGCAGCTACGCTCACTCCAACAACCCGGTGTTGCAACGACCGATTGAACCCAGGCAGTTCACGTCGGTGCGATACGGCGAGCGGCTCGCCGAGATCGGCGCGGTCCCCTTGATCGGCTCGGTCGGGGACTCGTTCGACAACGCCCTGGCCGAGACCGTGAACGGCTACTACAAGGCCGAACTGATCCGCGGGCCCGCCAAGGACGGACCGTGGAAGACCGTCGAGGACGTCGAACTCGCCACACTGGGCTGGGTGCACTGGCACAACACCACCCGGCTGCACGGCTACCTCCACGACCGGCCACCGGCCGAGTACGAGCAGGCGTTCTACGCTGCCCAACAGGACGACCGTGAGACAGTCGAAATCCTATGAGCCGGGCCTCCATCAGACCCAGGGCGAGTCAGGGTGCGTCGCGGGCTGCGATGCGGACGCGAGGAGCGCTCGTGCAGGCCGGCCTCACCGGCAACCTGCCAGCGGGTATGCCATTTGTGCAGACTCTGGCGCGAGATCCCCGCCTCGGCCGCGATATGGGCCTTCGGGCGACCCCGATCGACACGCAGACACAACCGCCGCTTCCCCTCGATGGTCAGCGGGACATTACGGTGCGACACGAGGACCTCCAGGGACGACGGCGTGGGTGCCTTCAGCAGCTCCACACCTCGCCCGGAGGTCCTCCCTATTTCAAGATCATTCGATTGGGCGTGTCACCCCGCCCACCGCGTCACCAACCTCCATAGGTGGGACATCTAGTCGGCGTCGGGAAGTCGGTCGGGATCGGTGAGCAGGCCCGCGCGGGCGGCCCTGCGGAGGATCTCGGCGACGTCGAACGCGCCCAGTGAGGTCCTGTCGGAGACCAACACCCCGGAACCCTGCGGGCCGGTGACGAGTCCGTCGCGGGCGAGCTGAGAGATCGCCGACTGGACCGTCATCCGGGCGACCCCGAAGCGGATGGCCAGCGGCTGCCGGAGGGCAGCTTGGTTCCGGGCTCGGCTTCCCGCACCGCGGTGTAGAAGCGCAGAGCGATCTGGCGGTACGGCGGTACGGCTCGAGTTCGGGTCGAGGCCGTCGAGTTCGTCCAGCATGGGGCGGGCGCTACTGAGGGCGGGGTGGTCTCCGTGGCGGTTTGCCGCAACTGGCGGAGCGATGGCCGTCATCGGGCCGTCATCGTGCCGACGGCTGGCGTGTCGGTGGCCCGCGATAACGTCCCTGACGACCACGATGCAGGACAAAGCCCCGGTCGCGTGACCATTGAGGGTCAGGGGCTTCCGGGGCTATTCGTAACCAGGATACACGGACTTGGCGCGACGTGGCACCTCTCGGTTCCGGCGACGACGTGAGAATAGTGATGACCGAGCCTGAGCCCTGGATCGAGGAATGGCTGTCTGTGCCGCGGTTCGCCGTGCACCTCGCCGACGCCGCCCGGGGTCGGCGCTCGCTCGGTACCAATGGAACGCCGAGGTTACCGCCGCCTTCCACCGTGACCTCGGGCACCTCGAGGTAGGGCTCCGCAACGCTTGCGACCGTGCCCTGTCCCATCGGGACGGCCTACGCAACCGCGTTGCTCATCATGAGCCGCTCCTTCGCATCCGGCTGGCTGAGCGCCATTCGGACGTCCTCGCCCTCGCCGGGCTCCTCGCCGCGCCGCTCCGGGACCACATCGCGACCCATACCTCGGTGCCGGGCCTGTTGGCCGTTCGTCCATAACGGATGGTTCTGGATCGCGACTCGTCCTTCAGAGGACCGCAGACTCGACGAGATCATCGCTGCCGTGAGTATCTGAGAGGACATCTGGGTCCGGGTCTCGCAGGACGGCAGGGACACCTCGTCCGTCTGGGGGTAAGCGGCACGAAGCCGAGTTGCCGCCCGATCGTCGGTGCGGAGAGCGTCGGCAGCGACAAGAGGCTTGGGCGGCCCGATCGATGTCCCGGTCTCTCATCGCTGACGCAGTGCGCTGACTCTGGCGAGGCCTCTCAGGGCGGCGTTCTAGTGCGTGAGGCGCTGGTCGCAGAGTGGCAACAGTTTGCAATCGGTCTGCAACGAGGCAAAAACGCATGTGAAATACCGATTAGACAGAGTCTCGCCTGTCAGCGGGCCCGCTGCGCAGTCCGTTCACCTCCGATACCACATCACTCTCACCGCACCTGGAGCGTTGATGACCATCAACTTCACGATGTCCGACGAGCAGAAGAAGTTGCAGTACGACGTGCGTGCCTTCTCTGAGAACGTGTTGAAGCCAGTCGTGGCGGAGGCGGACGCGGAGCCGGACCCGCTCAAGGGTTTCCAGATGACCAAGCCCGCCTACATCGAGGCGTACAAGGCCGGGATCGCGATGTGTATGCTCCCAGCCGAGTACGGCGGCGGTGGGGTCTCCTGTGTCGATCTGGTGATCGCGGCCGAGGAGATCTGCGTCGTCGACCCCGGGTTCGCCTGCACCGTGCTGTGCAACGGTCTCGGGCTGATGCCGGTTGCCTGGTACGGCACGGAGGAGCAGAAGGCGAAGTTCCTGGGTGCGGCGACCTCCGACGCGACCGGTGAGTACCTCGGTGGCTGGACCGCGAGCGAGCCGCCCGGCAACCCGTCCGGGACCGCGAACTTCGACATCCCGCTTCCCCGACCGGCAGGCGTCGGCCTCACGGCCGTCCTCGACGGCGACCACTACGTGGTCAACGGTCGGAAGTACTGGCCCTCGTCCGCCGGGTGGGACGAGCGCGGTGTCAACGCGGGCACCTTGATCGTCCGAACCGACTCCGAGGCAGGCGGCACCTCCGGGCTCTCCGCGCTCGTCCTGGAGCGGGACACCCCCGGTGTCACCTACAGGCACCTCGACAAGACCGGTCACCGTCTCGCGTCGAACGCGGAGATCGTGTTCGACAACGCCCGGATCCCGGCGGCGAACCTCCTGCCCGGTGCGGCGGGCAACGGCGACCTGGTGATCAACCGCAACTTCGCGTGGTCCGGTCCGGTCGCGGCGATCGCCGCGGTCGGGATGGCGCGAGCCGCGTACGAGATGGCCTTGGACTTCGCCAAGGGCAACACCGCCGGTGCCTTGAAGCCGATCATGGGCTTCCAGAACGTCGGTTACGTGCTGGGCGACGTCGCCGCGAAGATCGAGATGGGCCGCTACTTCTCGTGGCGTGCGGCGGACTACCTGGACAAGCACGACCAGCACGCCGAGCTGGTCGGGGCGATGAACAAGATCCAGGTCACCGAGCTGATGTTCGACTGCGTCTTCAAGTGCATGCAGATCGTCGGGGTGAACAGCCTGGAGACCAAGAACGGCTTCGGCAAGATCCTGCGCGAGGCTTCTGTCCTGCCGATCTACGACGGCGGCAACATGGGGATGCAGCGTCGTCGAGTGCACGGCATCCTGGCCGACCCGATGTTCAACCCGCGGGCGATCATGGAGGACGACTACGTGAAGTTCGAGAAGCACCACGAGGCGATCGGCACCATCGTCGCCTGAGCCGAGACCTGGGCCGGCCCGGTGACGCCCCGCCGGGCCGGCCCGCCTTCGGGTAAATTCGGGCCCGTCCCGAACGAGACGAGCCGACTTTGAGACATACCAACCACGCGGACTACGCACTGCGGGTTCTGCTGTACCTGCGAGTCGCGCCGGGAAGGCGGGGCTCGGTCGGAGACATCGCGACCGCGCACCACATCTCGCGGCATCACCTGGACAAGGTCGTCACCGGACTCGCCGACGCCGGGCTCGTCGAGACCAGCCGTGGGCGGGGCGGGGGAGTGGCGCTCGTGCGGGATCCTGCGTCGATCACGCTCGGCGAGATCATGCGGACGATGGAGAACGACTACGCGGTCGTCGAATGCCTCGGCCCTGCACGTTTCTGCCGTGTCGCGGGCGTCTGCGGTGCTCGTAACGTCTTCGCCCGGGCACTGGACGCCTACTTCGCGGTACTCGACGATGCCACTCTCGAGGACCTCGCCGACAACGACCTCGGTCTCCGCGGCGCGCTAGGCCTGATCGGCGGCGCAGCCGGTCAGTGAACCGACCTGCCCGGCCACGACGAGGTGCTCCCGGTGGGACCCACCACGTCATGCGCGAAGGGACATCGTGGCCGTCGACTTCGACCTCACCGACCAGCAGCGCGCGCTGAAACGCACCGCACGCGAGTTCGCCCGTGAGGTCCTCCGGCCTGCCGTCGAGTCGGCCGATCGCCTGGCCGACGCGCACGAGGCCTTCCGGTCGATGAAGCCCGTGTACGAGCAGGCGGCGGACCTCGGCATGACGACGATGTTCCTGCCCAAGGAGTACGGCGGCGGGGGAGCGTCGAACGTCGATTTCCTGATCGCGATCGAGGAGCTCTGCTCGGTCGACCCCGGCTTCCCTACGATCCTGCTGGTCAACGGGCTCGCCCTGATGCCCGTGCTGTGGCACGGGACCGAGGCGCAACGCGAGAAATGGCTCGGCCGAGCGACGGGCTCGGACCGCGGAGACTTCCTCGCCGGCTGGGCCGTCAGCGAACGAGGCGGCACCGCCAACTTCGACCATCCCAGTCCGCGGGCTGGCATTCAGCTGCTCGCCGACCTCGACGAATCGGCCGGGGAGTACGTGCTCAGCGGGGAGAAGCACTGGCCCTGCAACTCCGGTGGTTGGGACCTCCAGGGCGCCGACATGAGTGTCTGCGTGGCCCGAACGCGGCGCTCGGGGGGTGGCACGGAAGCTCTCAGTGCCATCATCGTCGAGCGCGGCACTCGGGATGTCACCTACGAGTCGATCGACAAGATGGCCCACCGCACGTGCCAGAACGTCACCATGACCTTCCGTGGAGCTCGGGTGCCCGCCGAGAATCTGCTGTGCCCTGGTGACGGCGACCTGCTCGTCAACCGCAACTTCACGTGGTCCGGGCCCATCGCCGCCATCGCGTCGGTTGGCGTGGCCCGCGGGGCGTACGAGTTCGCGCTCAAGTGGGCGAAGTCCTACACCGGCGGCGGGTCGGGCCCCATCATCGAACATCAAGCTGTCGGGCACCTCCTCACGGAGATCGCTGCCAAGATCGAAGCCGGCCGGTACTTCTGCTGGAAGGCCGCCCACTACATGGACACCCACCCGGCGGGCGGGCACGCCATAGGCGCGATGAACAAGACGTACTGTGGGGACCTTATGCAGAGTGTCGTGTTCGACTGCATGCGGCTCGTCGGCGTCAATGCACTCGACCGCCGCTTTCCCCTCGCCAGGCTGTACCGCGAGGCGGCTGTCTTCCCCCTCTACGACGCGGGCAACCTGGGAATGCAGCGACGCCGCGCATGGGGCGTGATGGCCGACCGCGGGTTCACCCCGGACACCTTCGTCGACGGGGACGACCTTCCGTTCACCAAGGCGATGGAGGGATTCGGCGTTCTAGGCGACGGAGGCCGCCGCTGACCAGCCCTGCCCGGTGGGCTGGCGAAGTCCGGATTGAGGATCTTGAGACTATCCGGTCGACTCAGGCGCTCAGGGGATCAAACGGGGTGCGAAACGGTGGTGCCCAGTGAGGCCAGGGTCAACCGGTGCGCGCGCCGCTGAGCATGTTTGTGCTGGTAGAGAACACAGGCCGTAACGATTGGATACCTTCCAAACTAGCTACGCGGGTTCGATTCCCGTCGCCCGCTCCACCTCTGACCTGCACCGTTGTGAAATTCCAGTCCATCTCGGACGGTTCCTGTGGTGCGAAAGTGACAGGTGGTCGGTGCTCCCTCCGGCCTCACCTGCCGACTATCTCCACGGCTGGCAGGCCCTGGCCGGGCTGCCTGGGCGACGTGTCAGCCCTCCCGGCGCCGGACCAACTCGGCGATCCACACGGGGCGTAGGGCGAGGTGCAGTTCGGTGGGGTGGGGTAGTCCTCGAGAACCCGCAGGCGTTCCCCGATGGCGAGGGCTCGGGCCCGGTGCTCGGCGTGGTCGATGCCGAGCTGGGTCAGACAGTGGTTCATCGCCCACTGCAGTCGGTCCGGCGCGGCCTTCATCGACGCCTCGATGCCGTCGAGCAGCGAGGGCAGGTCGAGGCCCTCGGGTCGCTTGGCCACCCGGTCCACGGTCAGTGCCCAGCCCGCGTTCGCGACGACGGGATCCGGATCGGCGAACCAGGTCTGCCTGAGGACCTCGGCGTGCGCCGATTTACGGACGACGTTGGCCAGGAGCCAGTCGTGGACCTTGGTGGCCCAGAGGTCCTCGACCAGGTCCTGGCGTCGGCCCCAGCCGCTTCGCGAGAGCACGAAGCGCGGTGAGGTTCACGCCGTGGTCGTCGCCGTGGCGCTCGTTGACCGCACGGATCCTCGGATCCTCGAGCCCGGCGAGCTCGTCCCGAATATCGGAGATGTCGGTTCCTGTCGCCATGCGGGCAGCCTACGGCTGTCGGTTCAGATCGACGGGTCCCGCGGGTCCTCGTCACGGGTCAGGGTGCCGACGGCGGTGACGTCGGTATCGGGGAGGTCGTGGGATGCGCCGGGCCCGGGCGCGGTGACGGGGTCCGGAACCAGCGGCGGGGGGCCGCCGGGGGCGATCGTCACCGTGACGGTGCTGCCCGGCTCGACCCCGAAGCCTGCCTTCGGGTCCTGGTCGGTGACGGGGGCACCGGTGGTGACCAGGTCCTCGGTCTCGCTGACGACCACGACCCCGCGATCGGCGCCGAGCGTCACCGCCTCGGCGCCGCTGAGTCCGACCAGGGCGGGAACGACGGTGTCGCTCATGGTGCCTCCGCTTCGCCGCGCTGCCATCGAGTGATCGGACTACCCGTCCCGGGGCTCGCCCACGCCTTCCACGGCCCGATCGGTGATCGTGTGGCAGCGTTCGGGGGTGCTCACCCCTCTGCGGCGCCTGCGGCGGTCCGTCCGGGCCGGACGGTCCGACGCGCCCGGCCCCGCGATCGACGTGCTCGGCCGGGTCGGCCTGGTGTCCTACGGGCTGGTGCACCTCGTCGTAGCGTGGCTCGCTGTGCAGATCGCGGTGGGCGCGCCGGAGCGGCCGGCGGACGCGCAGGGTGCGGTGGCGGAGATCGCCGCGTCCGGGGTGGGTGTCGTGGGGCTCGTGGTGGTCGCGGTCGGTCTCGTCGCCTTTGCGGTGTGGCAGCTGACCGCAGCCTGGCTGGGCTTTCGCTGGGTCTCCGGGGGCGAGCGGCGGCGCAAGCGGGTCGGTGCGGTCGCCAAGGCGGTCGCGATGCTCGCTCTCGCCGGGGTGACGGCGACGTTCCTGGTCTCGGGCCGGCGGTCGGGTGACCAGGGCGCGCGCGAGGCGGTCGCCGACGTCCTCGTGCTCCCCGCCGGACGGCTGCTGGTGCTGCTCGGCGGGGTCGTGATCGGGACCGTGGCGGTGACGATGACGTACACGGGGGTGCGGCGGACGTTCATGGGGGATCTGGACCTGCGCCGGGTTTCGGTCGTCGTGCGCCGCCTGATCGAGGCCATCGGGGTGCTCGGTCACCTCGCGCGGGCGCTGGCGCTCGCCATGGTCGGGGTGCTGGTGGTCACCGCGGCGGTGGCGTCGGACGCCGGGCGGGCCGGCGGGCTCGACGCCGCTTTGCGGGCGCTGGGGGAGACCCCACTGGGGCCGGCGCTGCTGGTCGTCGTCGCGGTGGGGTTCGGGGCCTTCGGCCTGTACTGCCTGGCCGACGCCGCGCTGCGCCGGGCCTGAGTGAAGGGGGGTTCGTCCCTCCGGTGGTCACCCCGACAGATCGGCGGCCAGCGCGATCCGGACCTTGCGCCGCGATCGGGGTCCGCGTCGCGTCGCTCACCCGGTGCCGTCGGCGTCCTCCAGGGCCACGGCCAGCTGACCCCGCCCGTGTACCCCGAGCTTCGGGTAGGCGTTGGCGAGATGGGACTCGACCGTCCGCACCGAGACGACGAGCTGACGGGCGATCGTCTGGTTCTCCAGGCCCTCCGCGGCGAGCCGGACGATCTGCTCCTCACGCCGGGTCAGGAACGGGGCGGGCAGCTCCTGAAGTGCCGGGGTGCGGGGACCGCCGCAGGACCGGGCGAGGGCGGCTGCGCGCATGGCGGCGGAGTCGGCGGCGCGGCCGGTCGCGGCGCGGGCTGCCTGGGCCATCGCCTCGGCGGCCAGGAGCTGGGCGCCGTTGTTCTCGAACTCCTCGGCGACGTCGCGCAGGCGGGTGTGTTCGCCGCGGTGCGCGGCCGAGGCGTGGCGGGCATAGGCCTGGATCCCGGCCGCTCCGGTTCGTTCGGCCAGTCGCGCCAGACGCGGTGCGACGAGATCGGCGCCGCCGAAGCGCACGACCGTGTGGAGCGCGTCGGCCTGGAGGGCCGGGGCGGCGGAGGCCAGTGCCGCTGCTCGCAGAGCGATCCCGACGGCGATGGTGTGTCGCTGTTCAGCGGCATGGATCCATGCGACGGCGAGCATCCGGGCGACGGCGTCGCGTTGCCGTGGACGTGTGCGGCGCAGCAGGTTCCGGGCGGTCCGGGCCTCGCCGAGCTCGGCCCGGGTCGCGGCGAGCTGCGCGCCGGCGAGACCACCGACCCCGAGCGGGTCGCCGGTCCCGCCCGGCTCTCCGAACCTGTGCAGTGATTCCTCGAGCAGCGCGGCCGCGGACAGGAGCCGACCCGCTGCCCGTTCCGCGCCCGCGCGGACCAGGGCCGCGACGGCGTCGGCGGCGGAAGCCGGCCGGCCGAGGATCTCGTCGTGCAGTCGTTCGGCCGATCGGGCCGCGTCGGCGATGCGGCCGTGGACCCGTAGTGCCAGTCCTTCCGCCCAGGAGCCGAGGAGATAGCCGGTCAGGGCCTCGGTGGTGTGGGCAGCGGGATCCGGTGGCCGGAAACCGGTGACGAGCCGGGCGAGGCAGGCGTCGACGATGGCGTGGGTGGCGTCGGCCATGGGGCCGGTCAGGCCGTCGGCGAGTCCGGCGGCGCCGTCGAGGTCCCCCGCCGCCAGCGCGATCAGGGCCCGGCCCGCGGCCTGTGTCGGATGGCCCTCGAGGAGCGTGGCGGCCTCAGCGGTCCGGTCCTGCCGCAGGCCGAGATCGAGGGCGCGGACCAGCGCCGACGAGGCAGGCTCGGGGTCGGCGGGCGGGGGTAGCGGAGCTGCGGCCCACCGCTGCGCCTCGGCCAGGACGGCCTGCGAGTCGCCCACACCGTCCGCCGCGTGGGCGAACCGCGCGGCCTCGGCGTGACGTCCTTGGGCCAGGGCGAGGCCGGCGGCCTCCGCGGCGCGCTCCGCCGGGAGCTCGTCGACGGTGCCGGGTGGGTGCCGAACCAGGTCGGCGGCACTGCGGCGGTCGGGCGGGCCGAACACCTGCGCCACGAGGCGGTCGGCGCGGGCGGCAGTCAGCCGGGTGCGCGCCACCGCGGCCGTCACCGGGTCCCGGGTCCGCACGATGTCGCCCTCGACCCGGACGACTCCGCGGTCCTCGAGCTCGTCGGGGCCGTCGTGGCCGGTGATCCCCAGCAGGACGGGCAAGGGGATCGGCTCGACCAGGGCGACGACATCGAGAGCACGCCGGGCCGCGGCGCCCAGCACGGCCACCCGGGCGCTCACGATCTCGCCGAGCCGCTCCGAGGGTGCCATCGGCCCGGTCCACCAGTGCAGGCCGCGGTACGTGGCGATCCGGCCGCTGCGCAGCCCCTCCTCGAGGATCTCGACGAGGTGCAGCGGCAGCCCGCTCCCCAGACCACGCAGATCCGCGCCGGTGCGGCTGTCCACCGGCCCTCCGAGCACGGAGCCGATCAGCTGGTCGGTCTGCCGGCGGGACAGGGGGTCGAGCGCGACGCGAAGGGCCTTGCCGTCCTTCCAGAGCCCGCTGAACGGGTCCGGGTGGGCGGTGTCGACGCAGAGCAGGGTGACGGCCCTCCCGGTCAAGGCCACCTGGCTCAGGACGGTCACCGAGAGCGGGTCGAGGAGATGTGCGTCGTCGACGACCAGCAGCGGGAGGCCGCCCGTCCGATCTCCGAGGGCGTACTCGGCATGCTGGATCAGCCCGAACTCGCCGCCCGCATTGTCGAGGGGCGGGATCAGCGGGGCCAGTGCGCCGAGCGGGAACCGACCGGCTGCGGACGTGCCGTACGCCCACCGGATCGGCCCGTCCCGGTCCCCGACGGCGGTGCAGATCTCCTGGGCGAGGCGGGTGCGTCCCGAGCCCGCGGGCCCGGCGAGGACGACCGACCGGGAGGCGAGGGCCTCAGCGGCCCGGTCGCGTTCGGCCGTCCTGCCCACCAGCAGGGGCGCCTGCCGGGTTTCCACTGTCACGGGTTCCGTCCTCCCTCCGCCCGGTCGTCAGGCGTGCATGACGGTGAGTAGCTCCGCCCGCACCAGGACATTCGACAGGTAGCGGCCGGCGGATCGATCAAGTGTCCCGCCGCAGGTCACGAGGGTCAGGCGGGAGAGTGGCGTCGGTCCGAAGACCTGGTCGGTGGGGAAGGCGTCCTTGTCGACGGTCGTCACGTCCGTGACGGCGAAGACGGCGGTGGTGCCGTCCGCGCGGGTGACCTCGACGGTGTCCCCGGCGGTGAGCGTCCGGAGCGCGGTGAACGCGCCGGCACGGTGACCGAGGTCCACGTGGGCGGCCAGCACGGCCGGCCCGGGGTCGCCGGGTACGGCGCCGTCGCGGAACCAGCCGATGTCGTTCGCGCTGTCCGGGACCTGCATCGCCCCGGCCGGGTCCAGCCCGAGTGAGGTGAGCCGCTGGTCGACGCCCAGCTTCGGGATCCTGACCGCCGTCGGGGTCTCGGTCGCCCGCGCCGCGGTGACCGGGACAGCCGTGCCGCCGGTCTCCACACCGCCGGCAGGCACGATCGTCGCGCCGACCGAGTCGCGGTGCAGCTCGGCGCGGAAGCCGCCGGAGCCGTCGTCGAGCAGCAGGACGGAGTAGGTGCTGCCGGGGCTGACGGTGGCGGGCACGGTCTGCGGCGTCCGCCCGGGTGCGGTGACGTCGAGGGTCCAGGCCCCGCCGGGAACCGCCCGGTACTCGCCCGTCGAGGCGAACGGGAGCCCGGTGACCAGCGACGGCCCGCCCGCGACGGCCACGTCGGTGCGGGTGGCCGAGGCCGCGGCGTTGACGATCCGGATGTTCGCGGTCCCCGGGGCCGGGGCCCTCAGGTCGTCATCGAGGACCTTCAGCCCCAGGCCGGCGTAGGGGCCGGTGCCCGCGACGGTGTACGCCTGGTCGGGCTGCGCGGCAAGGGTGGTGGCGATGATCGGCGGGCCGTCGGCTGCCGCCCCGGCCCGGCGCATCGCGACGGTGTACTCGCCCGTGGGCAGCGAGCGGTAGGTCGAGACGTCGCCGTAGGCCACGCCGCGCTCGACGAGCTGGGGGCCGCCGCCCTGCGGTGAGAGGTAGACGTCGACCCGCGGGGTGTCGGGGGACAGGTGCGCGAGCCGCACGAAGGCGGTGCCCGGAGCGGGCGCCGCCGGGGCCGGGGCCGCGGCGGCGGGCGTCGCCAGCACGAGCGCGAGTACGGCGGCCAGGACGAGCCCGGCGCCCGACCCGACGGCGAGCAAGGTCTTCCGGATACGCGCTCCGGTCATGGGAGGTCTCCGTCCGTGCGGTCTCATCGCGGCGAGAGTCGGTAGTGGATGGTCAGGCCGTCGGGTGTGGATCCGATGTCGTCGGGCCGGTAGGGGGGCAGCTGCCCGGCGAGCCAGCGCCGGGCGACCTCGCCGCGGTCGGTGCCGGAGACGGGGGAGCCGTCGACGGCGCTGATCACGGCGGTGCGCCGCGGCGCGTCGGCCGGTTCCCCGTCCGCCGGCGGGAAGGCGTAGACCGTGATCGGATGGTCGGCCGCGAGGGCGACGAGCGTGGCCACGAGTCGGGGATCGAGCGGCGCACCCCGCTCCGCGGCCGGGCCGAACCGCAGGCGGTCGTTGCCGGTCAGGGTGGGCGCCGCCGGCTGTCCGGGATCGGCGGTGCGGATCTCGGACGCGGGGGTACCGGGCCCGGCTCCGAACGCGGCCAGCAGGCGCCCCGGACCGTCGACGGTCACGGCGGAACCGTTGAGCCGCAACGGATCCATCCCGGCGGCGACGAGCCGGGCCGCGGCCAGCGGCGGTGCCGCCACCGTGGTGCCGGGTGCGAGCTCGGCGGAGACCCAGGCAGCCAAGCGGTCTCCTCCGGGCGGTGCGACGGCGGCGCCGACGACAGGGCCGGTGGCCGCGGCGATCCCGACCAGGGCGGCGAGGCCCATGGCGCGCAGCCGCGCAGGCCGGGTGACCACCACCTGGGCCAGGGAGCCGGCCAGCACGGCCGCGGTCGGCACCGCGATGGCCAGCAGGGTCACCGAGGACGACCCGGGGACCAGCGCCGCGGCGGCCGCCGCTGCGGCCCCGGTGGCGACGGGCCGCAGCCCGCGGAGCCCGAACCACACCACGGACGCGATCACCAGGACGGCGGCGGCGAGGAGGACCGCCACCACCGGTGCGGGCGAGGGACCGGGGCGGACGGTGAGCACGGCCGTCGTCAGGGCCCCGGCGGCGAGCAGCCCGGCCCCGATCCGGGCGACGACGGGCTTGATCTCGGCTCCCACCTGGCCTCGCGCGGTCGCGTGCGCGGCGAAGGCCAGGATCACGACGAGGACCGGTGGCGCCGTGACGACGGCGACCAGCGCGGCCATCGCGGCGGCGATCCGGCCGCCGGGTCCGAAGCCGACCAGCACGACCGCGAGGACGAGCCAGAACGCCGCGAGCGCGCCGGGCCCGGCCGTCGTCGCGAGCGGGCTCAGCAGCAGCGGAGCGCCGGCCAGCAGGACCGTGAGGCACGCGGCCGCCGGCGGGGCACCGAGGCGCCTCACGATCGGCCAGACCAGCAGGGCGGTCGCCACCACCGCGAGCACCGTCACGATGCGAGCCCCGGCCAGCGGGTCGGGCCCGCTCCCGACGACCAGCTGCAGCGCCGCGCTCTGCAGGGCCGCGAGCCGGTCGGGGAGGTCGGCGGCCGCACCGCCGGGGAAGGGCGTCCGCACCGCGGCCGCAGCGGCCGCCGCGAGCCCTTCGTCGGTCGTCGGCGGACGCTGGTCCGCGGCCTGTGCGGCGATCAGCCCGAGGATCCCGAGCGGGACGGCGGCCACGACCAGCCCCAGCAGTGGGCGCGGGGCGTCGGGGGCGCGGACCGGGACCGGGGTCCGGCGCGCCGCCGAGCGCAGCCGTCCACCCAGCAACCCGGCGAGCAGCACCCCGCCCAGCACCGGCAGGGCGAGGAAGGCGATCTGGACCACGCCGTCGACGGCCGCCGCGGTCTGCGCGGTGCGGGCGGCCTCCGCGATCCCGTGCAGGCGGCCGAGCACGCTCCCGACCAGCGCCGGCAGGACCTGCGGCAACGTCACGACGAAGGCCGCCACGAAGAACAGCAGGACCGGGAGCACCGCGACGACCCACAGCGCGATCAGCCTGCGGGTCGCGGGACGGAGGGCGGCGAGCGCCGGATCGGGGGCACGGCCGGGGACGAGGCTCGCCAGGACGGGCCGGACGTACATGAACAGGTCGGGGAGACCGAGCAGGTCGCTCAGGATGTAGTAGCCGTCGAGCCGGATCGAGGGCAGGAACTGCCGCAGGGTCTCGACGTGGAGGGTGATCAGGGCGACCAGCAGCCACGGCTGGCCCGTGCCGAGCCACGCGCCCGCGAGCAGCGCCATGACCAGCGCGTTGAAGTAGACGCCGCCGAGGTCGACGCGCAGCCGCCCGGCCCGCGAGAGCCGGTAGGAGTCGGTGACGGTGCTGAAGTAGGCCGGCCACACGAGGTAGATGCCGACGCCCATCGCGCCCGGCCGCGCCCCGCCGTAGCGGCAGGCAGCGACGTGCCCACACTCGTGCACGGCTCCGGCGGCCAGCATCACCGCGATCACGAGCAGCCCCAGCACGGGCCGGTCGACCAGCACGAGGGCGGACGGTCCGAGCTGGGCGATACCGCCGCCGGCCAGGGCGAGGACGTCGAGCCCGACGAACGCCGCGAGACCGAGCACCACCGCTACCGGCCGGAACGCCGGACGGAAGATGCCGGCTATCCGCCACGACACCTCGTCCGACACCAAGGGCAGCCGGAACCTCAACTGTAGCAACGGGTCCGGGCGCTCGGCGCGAACAGTGTCAGTGTCGTCGTCTCCGTCGATCAGGCCCGCGGGGGCCAAGCGGTGCTCGATGAGGTTCGCGACGTCGTCGGGGGCGACGGTCCGACCGGTCCGGCCCTCGAGCGCCGACGCGAGCTCGCCGTGGTCGCGGCGGCCGTCGATCAGGCCCGCGAGGCGGTAGAGGACGTCGGTCAGCTGGACGACCTGACCGTCGGCCCGGATCGCGAGGAACCGCGGTTCGCGGTAGCCGGAACCCTGGTAGCGCCCGACGAGCTCGATCCCGTCGGCGAGACGCGGTGCGGTCTCGATCGGCGTGTGCCCCAGCGATACCGGGACGGTCGGGGGATCGAGGGCGGGAGCGGGATCGGCCCGGGTCACGGGACCTCCCTGGACGAGGTGGCGGCGGGGGGACGCGGCGTCCCCGGGTCGTGCACGGGGACGCCGCGGAGTGCCGACGGGATGAGCCGGCGGTCATCCGGGCGTCAGGGACGCCCGATCACTCACTTGCCCCAGCGCGGCTGCCACTGGTTCCAGCCGTGGTGGTTCCCGCCGCCGGAGTGGCTCCAGCCGTTGCCGCCGTCGCCGCCGTCGCCGCCGGACCCACCGTGGGCGTCGCCGCCGGAGCTGCTGGCGTGCGCGTCGCCGCCGGAGCCGCCGTGCGCGGTGCCGTCGGCGCTCTGGTAGGCGTGGTTCTCACCGAAGTTGAGCGCGTTGATGTTCACACCGCCCAGGCCGAGGGCGCCGCCACCCGCGCCGCCGTTGGCAGTGGCGGGCCCGCCGCTGCCGCCGGTGGCGCTCCCGCCGTCCCCGCCGTAGCCGCCACTGCCCCCGAGGGTGGTCAGCAGGGTGCGGGCGGGAAGCAGCTCCACGCTCTCGTCCTCGAACCGGTGACCGAACGTCATGTCCGTCATCTCGTCCTCCGTTCATCGTCCCCGACGCGTCCGGCGGTGACCGGTACGGAAATGGGTCGGGGAGCTCCTGCGCCGGAGCGCACATCCCGCTCGATCGAGCCGGACACCACGAGCATGCCCCGATCGGGAGCGCTTGATTCACCCTTGTGGCGCTGACGTTTCCGGAGGGTGAACTACCTGGTTCGCCCGTCGGACCACGGAGGTTCCGGCACTCACTACGGAGGATCGTTGCCGGTGGAATCGGTTCGCGGTCCGATCCCTCGGGCCGCGAGAGACCGACGACGAGCGACGATCCCGCCGCTGCGATCGCGCGAGGGCGGACCGACGCCGGTGCGGCGCGGGCGGTTCGGGGGAAGTGCCGGCTGGGCGATGCTCCGGCCGATGGCCGGGTCAGGAGAGGTGGCGGACCTCGGGTCGGGACTTGTGGCGGTCGTCGGAGCCGACCGAGCCTTGTGCCCCTTCGGGATCGCACTCGCGTGAGCCCGCGGCGGTGAGCCGGACGACGATCGACTTCGACGCCGGCTGATTGCTGCCCGACGCCGTGTGGTCGAGGGGGACGAGCGGGTTGGTCTCGGGGTAGTAGGCGGCCGCGGTGCCACGGGGGACGTCGTACGGGACCAGCCGGAAGTCGCGGGCGCAACGCACGTGATCGTCGCCGTCCCAGTACGTGACGAGGTCGACGTGGTCGCCGTCGCGGTACCCGAGGGCGACGATGTCCTCGCGGTGGGCGAACACCACGCGCCGGCCGCCCTCGATGCCGCGGTAGCGGTCGGAGAGGCCGTAGATGGTGGTGTTGAACTGGTCGTGGCTGCGCAGGGTCTGCAGCAGCAGGTGCCCGTCGGGGACGTGCAGGACCTCGATCGGCGAGACGACCATCTCGGCGCGGCCGGAGTCGGTGTCGAAGGTGCGGGAGTCCCGCGGCGGGTGGGGCAGGACGAACCCGCCGGGGCGCCGTGCGTTGACCTCGTAGCTCTCGCAGCCGGGGACGACGCGGGAGATGTGGTCGCGGATGCGGCGGTAGTCCGCGCGCATTCCCGCCCAGTCGATGCCGTGCCGGTCGCCGAGGGTGGCCTCGGCGATGCCGGTGAGGATGGCGACCTCCGACCGCAGGTGCGGGCTCGCCGGGTCGAGGGGGCCGCGGGAGGCGTGCACCGAGCAGGTGGAGTCCTCCACGGTGACGAACTGGGATCCGGTGTCCTGGACGTCGAGCTCGGTGCGGCCCAGCGTCGGCAGGATCAGCATGGTCCGGCCGCCGTGCAGGTGCGAGCGGTTGAGCTTGGTGGAGATCTGCACGGTCAGCCGCGTGCTCTCCAGCGCCGCCGTCGTGACGTCGGTGTCCGGGGCGGCCTGCAGGAAGTTCCCGCCGAGCCCGACGAACACCGTCACCTTCCCGTCGCGCATCCCGCGGATGCTGTCGACGGTGTCGAAGCCGTGCTCGCGGGGCGGGTCGAACCCGAACTCGCGCTGCAGCGAGTCGAGGAAGCTCTGCGGCACCCGTTCCCAGATGCCCATCGTGCGGTCGCCCTGGACGTTGGAGTGCCCGCGGACGGGAAACAGCCCGGCGCCCGGCCTGCCGATGTTGCCCTGGGCGCACGCCAGGTTCACGAGCTCCTTGATGGTGGCGACGCCGTTGCGGTGCTGGGTCAGGCCCATCGCCCAGCAGAACACGGTCTTACGGGAGTCCCGCAGCATCTGAGCGGCGTCGGTGATCTGCGCGCGGGTCAGCCCCGTCGACGCCTCGACCTGCGTCCAGTCCAGGTGGGCGACGTGGTCGCACCAGGCGTCGAAGCCGGTGGTGTGCCGCTCGAGGAAGGGATGGTCGAGCGCGTCCCACTCGACGAGCAGCGCACCGAAGGCCTGGAACAGGGCGAGATCGCCGTTGACGCGGACCGGGAGGTGCAGGTCGGAGACCTTCGTGCCGCGCCCGACCACTCCCTTCGGCGTCTGCGGGTTCTTGAACCGCGTCAGGCCCGCCTCGTGCAGCGGGTTGATCGTGAGGATCCGGGCGCCGCTCTTCTTCGCGTTCTCCAGCTGGGTGAGCATGCGGGGGTGGTTGGTGCCGGGGTTCTGGCCGGCGATGACGATCAGGTCGGCGGAGAGCAGGTCCGGCAGGGTGACGCTGGCCTTGCCGATGCCGATGGACTCCTGCAGCGCGATGGATGTCGACTCGTGGCACATGTTCGAGCAGTCCGGCAGGTTGTTGGTGCCGAACGCGCGGGCGAAGAGCTGGTAGGTGAACGCGGCCTCGTTGGAGGCGCGGCCCGAGGTGTAGAAGGTGGCCTCGCCGGGCGAGTCGAGCCCGTTGAGCTCGCCCGCGACCAGACCGAACGCCTCGTCCCAGCCGATCGGCTCGTAGTGCGTGCCGCCCGGCCGGCGCACCATCGGGTGCGTGATGCGGCCCTGCTGGCCGAGCCAGTACTCCGAGTGGGAGTCGAGGTCGGCGACGCTGTGCGCGGTGAAGAACTCCGGCGTCGCGCGGTCCGTCGTCGCCTCCTCGGCGACGGCCTTCGCGCCGTTCTCGCAGAACTCCGCGATCGCGCGGTGCCCCGGATCGGGGTCCGGCCAGGCGCAGCTCATGCAGTCGAAGCCCTCGGCCTGGTTGAGCTCCAGCAGCGTCCGCGCCGTGCGGACCGGTCCCATCCGCTCCAGCCCGCGCTTGATCGACACGGCGACGGCGGTGGGGCCGGCCGCGTGGTCGTCCGGATCCCCGACCTGCAGATCGCGCTCGGAGTAGTCCTCGACCTGCCGCCGGCTCATCCGCCCGCCTCTTCTCGCCACCCGGACCAGGTTCCCGCTGCGGTGTCGGTCAACCCTCGGCGACGAGGTCGACCGGATACACCGTGGCCTCGCAGAACCGGGCGGTCCGTGGTCGTGCGGCAGCGGCTGACACGCAAGAGGTGACGGAGATCGGCCGGTCGACGGTGCCCTCGGTGGGGGTGGTGCTCAGGCCGGGGGCCGCACGGTGATCGCGGAGTCCTTGGGCTGCCCGTACTCCTCCCGCAGGGCGGGCAGGAGCGTGGTGCGGGCGAGGTCGAGATAGTCCGGCTGCATCTCCCCTCCGATCTCGACCAGCGCGACGTGGGTGAACCCGGCGTCGACGAACGGCCGGACGGCCTCGACATGGGCCGAGACGTCCGGGCCGCACGGGATCGCCGCGGCGACGTCCTCGCGGCGGACGAACTGCGTGGCGGCGTCGAAGCCGGCCGGGCCGGGGAGCTCGGCGTTGACCTTCCAGCCGCCGCCGAACCAGCGGAACAGGGAGTGGGCGCGGTCGGTGGCCGCGTCGGCGTCGGGACCCCAGCTGGTGGGTAGCTGGCCGATCTTCGGCAGCTCCGCGCCCGCGGCTGCGTCCCACCGTTCCACGAGACCGGATTCGGGTTCGACGGCGACCATCGCGTCGGCCACGGGGGCGTAGCGGTCGACGGACTGCGCGCCGGACACGGCGATGGCCAGGGGAACGCCGTGGTCGGGGAGGTCCCAGAGCTTGGCGGAGTCGACGCGGTAGTGCGGCCCCTCGTGGGTGACGTACCCGCCGTCGAGGAGCCGGCGGATGATCGTGACCGCCTCGTCGAGCATGTCCTGGCGGACGTCGGCGCTCGGCCACCCGCGGCCGACGACGTGCTCGTTGAGGTTCTCGCCGGACCCCAGCCCGAGGGTGAACCGGCCCTCGGACA
>NZ_BAAAQK010000034.1:0-45016 GCF_039531635.1 Pseudonocardia ailaonensis
GCGACCCGACCCACAGCCGAACAACCCACCGCCGCTTGACAAACATAGGAGCGTCCAACGGGCTTCTGCGGCAGTACCTTCCCGAAGGGCACGGACCTCTCACGCTGGTCCGCCGAAGATCTCGAAGCCGTCGCTCTCGCGCTCAACAACAGACCCCGCAAGAGCCTCGAGTGGAAGACCCCCGCCGAGGTGTTCGAGGAGCAGCTACGCTCAGTCCAACGACCCTGTGTTGCAACGATCGATTGAACCCAGGCAGTACACGTCCTGGGCGTTCGGGCAGCGACTACGACAGGCCGGGCCTCTCGGCTCGATGAGCTCGATCGGGGACTGCTTCGACAACGCCCTCGCCGAAAGCTTCTTCTCCTCCATGCAGGTCGAGCTACTCGACCGCCGAATCTGGCGCATCCGCCAAGAACTGGCGAACGGGATCTTCGAGTGGATCGAGGCCTTTTACAACCCCGTCCGGCGCCACTCCGGGCTGGACTACCTCTCACCCGTCGACTACGAACAAGCCCACACCCCGGCCGCTGACGCGGCCTGAACCCACACACCACGAGTCCGTGGCAGCGGGGGAAGGTCATGCAGCGCCGTTACGCGTTCCGGAGCAGGCCCAGGCGAGCAGCGGTGTCCACTGCTTCCCGCCGTGAGGAGGCGCCGAGCTTGGTGTAGAGCGCCTTAACGTGTGTCTTCACAGTGTTCGACGAAACGCCCAGTTCAACTGCAATGTCGGCTATCGGGCGAAGCGACGGCAGTAGCGCCAGAACCGATTGCTCGCGTTCGGTGAAGGTCGGTGGATCGGCCAGACCGTGGCGTCCGCGAACGGCCAGTACCGTGGCCGCGAAGTCGTCGAATTCCCCCATCGCTCCCAGGCGGCTGCGCATGAGAGCGCTGACGGCTGCTGGGGCGCTTACAAGGGGTCGCAACACGTCGACGTCTCTGGCTTCACGGAGAGCCGAGACGAGTGCACGCCGCGCGCGGTTCGTTTCTCCCACACCGAGAGCGATCTCGCATTCCAGCAGCCAGCCTACGACAGAGGCCCAGGACAGCTGGCTGGGCGACGTACCGTCGAGGACCGGAGCGAGATGGCCACGGGCGGCGTCGAACCTGCTGATGGCGGCGGGGCTGGCAGCTCGCATAACGGCCAGCTCTACGGTGCCGGCGAGCCGGTCAGCCGCCCAGGAGATGACGGCGCGGGCCTCGTCGCGGTGGCCGAGCTGGACGGCGATGTCATGTGCGAGCATCGCGACAAGGGCGATCTGCTCGTCGCGAGCATGGTCGACGACAGTGGCTCGGCGTGCGCGGCGCATGAGCTCGTGGGCGGCCTCGCGCTCGCCGAGATCGAAGCGCGCCGCTGCTCGCAACGCGTCGACGAACGGGCCGATCACGACCGCGGGACCCATCCGCGCCACGTACGGGTCCGCGCCCGCGAGGCCGGCAAGGGTGTCCTCGGGACGGCATCGCATCAGGTCCGCGTACCCAGTGAGCATGGCGGTGAGCGCGCTGCTCTCAGTCCCGTCCCATCGGCCGGTGGCGCGCCCCAGGCCAGCGGCCTGCCGGGCCAGGTCGGCCATCTCGCCAAACCCGCCGGAGAGGCCGGTGGCGGCTGCGAGCACGCTCATCGCTCGCGCCCGGGCGAACTCGTCGATGCCGGGCTCGTCAAGGACCGATCTGGCCAGCTGTTCGGCGTGGTCCGCTTGTCGCGACGCGATGGCGGTCTGGGCCTCGAGGAGGCGGTCGGACCAGGATCCGCGCAGGTTCTCGAGCCGCGGCTCCGCGGTTCCCTCGGGGTAGAAGAGCCGGCCCTGGACGACACCCAGGCGAGCCCGGGCGACGGCGAGCGCTCCGTGGTCGTCAGAGTCCTCTGTCCTCGTCGCGGCAGCCCGCTCCAGGCAGGCCTGTGCAGCGCCCAACTCTCCCCGATCGAGGTGAGCGTAGGACTGCACTGCGAGAAGAAGCGGATCGGTGCGAAGAGCGTCGGCCTGCAGCGCGGCGATCGCTCCGAGGACGGCCTTTCCGTAGCCGGTCTCCACCAGGTCCACCCCGCATCTTCGCAGCAACACGATGAGGCCCTCGGAGTCCTCGGCAATCGTCAGGTGGGACATGGCTTCAGCCGGACGGTCGTGTGCGAGGAACCACCCTGCGGCCCGCCTGTGGATCTCGGCGATCGACCGTGGGCGGGTCCGTCGCAGGCTCGCCTGCAGGTACGAACGGAGAAGCGGATGCACCCGGTACTGCGCGCGCCCCGGCCCGTACGCAGTGACGAGCCCGGATCCTCGCTCGAGGGAGTCGAGGATCTCGGCGGCGTCGTCGGTCTCGGTGAGGGCCACCGCAAGCGGCGACGGCAGCTGGTCACAGATGCAGACGGCGTGCAGCACGTCGACCGTGCGCTCCGGTAGCTGGGAGAGGATCTCGTTGAACAGGTAGTCGGCGATCGCCCGGTCGTTGCCGGCGAGGTCAGCGAGGTAGGCGTCCGGGTCGGTGGTCGCCGCGAGGGATTGGGCCGCCAGGCGCACGCCTGCGGGCCAGCCGTCGGTCTGTTCGACCAGCACCTCGATCTGTTCCCGTGGCAGGTCCTGGCCTGCTTTGGCAAGCAGCTCGGTGGCCTCGGCGACGTCCATCGCCAGATCGGCGGACCTGATCTCGCGCAGTCGTCCCTCGAGCCGGAGGCGCTGCAGAGAGAGCGACGGATCGGTGCGGGTGAGTAGGATCAGGCGGATGGTCTCGGGGAGCCGCCGCGCGAGGTGGTCCAGAGCGGTTCGCGAGCCTGGCCCGAGCTCCTGCAGGTCGTCGAGGACGAGTGTCAGCCGGATCGGGAGCTCCCGCAGGGCGGTGTCGACGGCGCCGAGGAAGGCCGGGTCCGCGGTCGGCGAGTCGGGGACGACGAGACCCCGCAATGGGTTGTCGGCCCCAATGGCTGCGCAGGTGCACAGCGCCGCGAGGACCCCGGCCCAGAGCCGGCTCTCGTCATCGTTCCCATCGAGGGAGAGCCAGCCGACGTCGGCGGGGTGTTCGGCGGCGTACTCCGCGACGAAGGAGGTCTTTCCGTATCCGGCGGGCGCACTGACGAGCGTGACAGGCGCGTCGTCGGCCCCGATCAAGCCGAGGAGGCGTGGCCGGTGCAGGTGGACCGGCGAGAGCCGGGGCCTCGCCAGTTTGGCCGCCACGACACCACGAGGGGTCAGCGTTCTGACCACTCCGGACACCAAGGCCACACGCTCCACGCACTCAGCCTCCCGGAGAGGGGGCCTGTCGGACCAGTGCGGTTTCCGGCCCTTCTGAATGAATTCGCTAGGCCGAACGGAGTCCTTTGCAGTCCCGCCGGGAGCATGACGACTGGATGTCGTCCTATCCTGACATGGCTGTCATCTCGCTTCCCCCGCGCCCGCCCGCCCAGGGGCGTCGCTCCGCAGTAGCCGACGCACACCGGCCCGGGCGATCATGAGAACGAGGATGAGGAGCGTCACCGAGAAGAACCCGCCGAGTTCCACTCGCCCGCGGAGCACCAGCGCCACCACCTCGAGCACGAGGAACTTGCTCCCGAACAACACCGCCCACAGCAGCACGGCCGCGAAGACCTTGCCGAGCGGGCCCGTCGCCTCAAGGAACCGGCGCTTCACCCGGTCCTTCACCGCGACGACACCCTCCAGGACCACCTTCAACAGGACGGCAGTGACGAGCGAGAGCGTGAACGTCTCGCTGATCGCCGCGGGGAAGTACTCGATGAAGAGGTTCAGGACGACCACATAGACGAATACGTCAACGATGCCTGCGGTGATCCGGTCGGACACCCCACGACCGTACGGGGGCATTCCGTCTCAGTACTCACCCATTGCGGGTGAGCCCTGCCGTCGTGCTCCGCCCGCATGCTCTGCCGTGATCCCTCGACCCCTGGGTCGGCCCGATCCGAGCGAAGGAACGTGCCAGACATGACTGCAGGTAACTCGCGCCCGTCCGCCGCCTACGGAGTGCACTCCGAGGTCGGGACGCTGCGCAAGGTCCTCGTGTGCGCGCCCGGCCGGGCGCACGAGCGCCTGACGCCGAGCAACTGCGACGACCTCCTCTTCGACGACGTGCTCTGGGTGCAGAACGCCCGCCGGGACCACTTCGACTTCATGGCCAAGATGCGCCAGCGCGGCATCGACGTCGTCGAGCTGCACAACCTCCTCGCCGAGACCATGGACATCCCCGAGGCCCGGACCTGGCTGCTCGACCGCAAGATCGTCGCCAACGAGGTCGGGCTGGGTCTCGTCGCCGAGACCCGCGCGTTCCTCGACGAGCTCGGCTCGCGCGAGCTGGCCGAGTTCCTGATCGGCGGGCTGTCGACCCACGACCTGCCCGACGACTTCCGGCCCGGCTACGTAGCGTTGGCACGGGAGTCGACCGGCGTGCGGGAGTACCTGATGCCGCCGCTGCCGAACACCCTCTACACCCGCGACACCACCTGCTGGCTCTACGGCGGCGTCACCCTCAACCCGCTCTACTGGCCCGCTCGCCACGACGAGACCCTGCTCATGAAGGCGATCTACGAGTTCCACCCGGACTTCGTCGGCTCGACGGTCTGGTGGGGCGATCCCGAGCAGGACTGGGGGCTGGCGACGTTCGAGGGCGGCGACGTCATGCCGATCGGCAACGGAGCGGTGGCCGTGGGCATGAGCGAGCGCACGTCCCGCCAGGCCATCACGCAGATGGCGGCGGCGCTGTTCGCGCAGGGCGCGGCGAACCGGGTGATCGTCGCCGGCATGCCAAAGCTGCGCGCGGCGATGCACCTCGACACCGTGTTCACCTTCGCCGACCGCGACATCGCCACCGCGTACCTCGACATCGTCGACGGCATCCACACCTTCTCCCTGCGCCCCGGCGACAAGGAGCCCGTGGAGGTGACCGAGGAGAAGGGCTCGTTCACCGACACCGTGGCGGACGCGCTCGGGCTCAAGGAGTTCCGGGTGATCGGGACCGGCGGCGACGCCTACGCGGGCGAGCGCCAGCAGTGGGACAGCGCGAACAACCTGGTCGCGGCGGCACCCGGGGTGGTCTTCGCCTACGACCGCAACACCGTGACCAACGCGCTGCTGCGCAAGGCCGGCGTCGAGGTGATCGAGATCGTCGGCGCGGAGCTCGGCCGCGGGCGCGGCGGCGGGCACTGCATGACCTGCCCGCTCGTTCGCGACGCCGTGGACTTCTGAGCGCGATGAACCTGTTCGAGCAGCCTCTGCTGCTCTTCCTCGCGCTCTTCGCGCTCTACAGCCCGGTCGCTGCGCTCTCGTCGTACTTCCCGGTCGTTTCCAAGCTCAGCAGCCGCGACCAGTTCCGGCTGGCGGTCGCCCTGTTCCTGAACGCGGCGATCTTCGGGCTCGTGGCGCTCTGGGTGGGCGAGCCGCTCCTGGAGCTCCTCGGGATCAGCACCGCCGCGCTGACCGCGGTCGGAGGCATCGCCCTGCTCTACGAGGGCATCCCGCTCATGCGGGGAGTCGCCGCGCACCCCCCGGAACCCGAGGAGGACGAGGACCCGCCGGAACGAGCTGGCGCGGCCTCGTCCGGCTCGGCGACTGCAGCGGTCGCCACCGAAGCTCCTGCGACAGGCGTCGGATGGCGGAAGTACGCGTTCGTCCCCGTCACCTTCCCGCTCACGGTGGGAGGGACGACCTTCGCGTTCTTCGTCGGGTTCCGGGCGGAGGCCGCCTCCACCCTCGACGTGGTCGCACTGTCCGTCGCCGGTATCGCCTACGCCGCGGTCACCGGCATCACGCTCTACGCCTCCGCACACGTGCAGCGCCGGGCCAAACCGTCCACACAGGCGTTCCTCGAGCGCATCGCCGGCATCCTGCTCACCGCCATCGCCGTCATGATCCTCACGAGCGGCGCGACCCGGATGGTCGTCGAGGTCCTCGAAGGGCTGAACCGATGAGCGGCCCGACGATCCGTGGGCCGGTCGAGTGGGTCGCGCTCGACTTCCCCGGCGAGAACGTCGACCCGACGGTCGTTCCCGCGATCGCCCGCCTCGTCGATTCGGGGACGGTCCGCATCCTCGACCTGCTCCTCGTGCGGCGGCCGGAGCACGGCGGGGTCGAGATCGCCGAGTACGACGAGCTCGACCTGCCGATCCGAGCCGCCCTCGACGGCGTCGACGGCGAGGTCCTCGGTCTGCTCAGCGAGGAGGACCTGCCCGTGATCACGGAGGAGCTCACACCCGGGAGCACCGCCCTCGTCGTGGTCTGGGAAAGCCTGTGGGCGAGCGAGCTCGCTGCAGTCGTGCGGGAGGCCGGAGGTCGACTCCTCACCCACGATCGCATCCGGGCCGACGCCCTCGCCGTGGCGCTGCGGGCCACCCAGGAAGGAATCGCCCCATGAGAGGACTCTCCCGTCGGGGCAGGCGGGGCCCGGGCCTGCTCGGCACGATGGCCCGGACGGCGGTGATCGCCGGGACAGCCTCATCCGTTGCCGGCCGGGTCACGGCTCGTCAGCAAGCCGCCGCCCGCGACCAGCAGGAGCTCGACGAGTTCCGCCGGAGCGCAGCCCCCGCGGCCGCACCACAACCGGCCAGCCCCGACGACCTGCTCGACCGGCTGACACGCCTGGGCGAGCTGCGAGCAGCGGGGGTCTTGACCGAGGACGAGTTCTCGGCGCAGAAGGCGCGGATTCTCGGTTCCTGAGGGATGCCGCGCCGCCACTGACCGGAGGAAGCGCATGCCGAACGAATGGCTGGCAGGGTGGGGAGCTCTGGTCGCGGTCCTGGGCCTGTTGCTGTGCTTCGTCGGAGGACGGGCGTTGCGAGCGGCCGCGTTCTGCGCCGGCCTGGGTGTGGGGTCGTCACTCGCCGGGTTACTCGGCGCGGGCTTGCCCGTCCGCCTGCTGACGGGAGCTCTCAGCGGGCTCTGCGCCCTGCTGCTGACCGCACTCGTGGTCGGTACAGCCCTGTTCGTCGTGGGTGCCCTCGCCGGCGGCGCGGTCGCGCTCGCGGTGCTCAGAACCGTGCGCCCCGAGGCCTGGGGATGGGGCGTCACCGTGGCGGTGGTCGCTCTCGTGGCCCTCGTCTGTGCGATCGGCGTCCTGCGATTCCGTCGTCCGCTCGTGCAGGTCCTGACCGCACTCGGTGGAGCGTCACTCGTCCTGCTCGGAGTCACGCTCCTCGGCCCGGCCGGGATCGCTTTCCTCAACGATCCCGGAACGGCGGCGGAGAGCATCGCCGCCACCGCGGCACTGCTGGCCCTGGCCGTCGGTGGATGGCTGGTCCAACGGCGGCGGGCAGGGACCCGGCTGTGACCGCAGCCCTGGCGGGGCCGGCACCGGGAGTGTGCGGGCCCGAGACCTTCCGAGTGTGTGAATGGGTCTACGACCGCACCGGCAGCAACGCCACTCTGGCGTCGGCGGCGGACTGGCTGGTCGGACGACCACTGGCGATCGTCGGTGTGCTCGCGCTCGGCTGGCTCGCCCGCCTGGTCATCCGCCGGCTGGTGGCTCGGGGCGTCAATCGGCTTCTGGCTCGCGGGCATGTGCTCGTCCCACTCCGTGGTTCCTTCGGCACCGGGAAAGCATCGCCGCGGCAGCCGTTCTCGGACCCGATGCCCGAACGGGAGGAAGCCCGCCGCACCACGCGGGCCCGGGCGGTGGCCACCGCGGTGTCCGGGGGCCTATCTGCGCTGGTCTGGGCAATCGCGGTGATCACCGTGGCAGGGATCCTGGGCGTCGACCTCGGCCCCGTCATCGCCGGTGCCGGATTGGCGGGCGTCGCGATCGCCTTCGGTGCGCAGAGCCTGATCCAGGACCTCCTCGCCGGCGTGCTGATTTTGCTCGAGGATCACTTCGGCATCGGGGACGAGGTCGATCTCGGTGAGGCGGTCGGCGTCGTCGAGGCCATGTCGCTACGCGAGACCGTGCTCCGCGACCTCGACGGCACCGTGTGGCACGTCCGCAACGGCAAGATCGACCGGGTCGGCAACCAGTCCCAGGTGTGGTCCGGGGCGATGGTCAACGTGCAGGTAGCTCACGGGGCGGACGTGCAGGCCGCCCGACGCGCCCTGCTCGAGGCCGCAACCCAGGTCGCGGCCCGCCCACCGTTCGCCGACGAAGTCCTCGCCCCGCCCGAGCTCCTCGGAGTGGAGGCCCTCGACCAGGACGGGGTCACGCTGCTGCTCCGTGTCCGCACCCTCGCCGGCCGCCAGTTCGAGCTGCAACGGGCACTCCTCGAGGCCACCGAGACCGCGTTCACCACCCGCGGGATTCCACTGGCGACCCCGCATCTCACGGTGCGCGCCCAGTTCTCACCCACGACGGGTGACGGATGAACCCGCCCAAGCCAGGCATCGTGTAGCGCGCCGGGTGCGACCGCCGTCCGGGAGGGACATCCGCGGAGAGGCGACCGATGGCGAAGAACCGCAACGGAGACCGTGCCGCGCTTCGCCGGCGAGTCGGCCGAATCGCGTTGGCGTGCCTCATCACCGGACTGGCGGCCGCCTGCGCTGTTCCACCCCCGTTCGTCAAGACCCGCGACAGCAACTACGGCCAGATCGGTGACCTGCAGCTGCTGCACGTCCACCTCGCGACGCCACCCCGTGAGGGCTGGCAGCCCGGCGCCCAGGTTCCCCTGCACCTGACGGTCTACAACGGCGGGGACGCCGCCGTGACGATCACCGGAGCGTCCAGCAGCGGCGCCAGCGCGATCTCCGAGGTCAGCGCCGACGGAACGCGGGGCCCCGTCCGCATCGAGCTGGACGCGGGCGAGACCCTCTCGATGCAGGAGTCCGACTCGACCCGGCTGGAGGTCGACGGACTTACCTCCCGCATCCTTCCCGGTGTCAGCCTGCCGATCACCTTCACGCTCGACTCGGGCGAGCAGATCGTGCTCGCCGTGCCGGCCCAGGTGTCGAGCGACCCCGTGGTGCGCTCCCGATGAGCTCCACCGACGAGCAGCAGAAGAAGGCGGGCGTCGCGACCCTGGCCCTCCCGGCCCTGACCGCCATGGTCGTCGGCTCCATGGTCGGCGCCGGCGTGTTCTCCCTGCCGCGCAACTTCGCCCAGACCACCGGCGGCCTCGGCGCGATCATCGCCTGGGTGATCGCCGGCATCGGCATGCTCATGCTGGCCTTCGTCTTCCAGAACCTCGCCGTGCGCAAGCCCGACCTCGACGCCGGTGTCTACGCTTACGCCAAGGCCGGCTTCGGTGACTATCCCGGCTTCCTCTCGGCCTTCGGGTACTGGGCCAGCGCCTGCGTCGGGAACGTGACGTACTGGGTGCTCATCAAGTCGACCCTCGGCGCCGTGTTCCCCGCGCTCGGCGAGGGCGACACGATCCTCGCCATCGCGATCTCCTCGATCGGCCTGTGGCTCTTCGCCGTCGTCATCCTCCGCGGCGTCCGCGAGGCCACGGGCATCAACACGATCGTCACCATCGCCAAGATCGTCCCGCTCGTGACCTTCGTCGTGGTGCTGGTCTTCGCGCTGAAGGCGGACGTGTTCTCCGCCAACTTCTTCGGCGGCCAGGGCTTCAGCGACGGGCTCGGCACCCAGATCCTGTCGACGATGCTCGTCACCGTCTTCGTGTTCCTCGGCGTCGAGGGCGCCAGCGTCTACTCCCGCTACGCGAAACGACGCGAGGACGTCGGCCGCGCCACCGTCGTCGGCTTCCTATCCGTGCTCGCACTATTCGCCGCGGTGTCGATCCTGTCCTACGGCGTGATGTCCCGGGGCGAGCTCGTCGGGCAGCGCCAGCCGTCCGTCGCGGGGGTGCTCGAGTCGGTCGTCGGGCAGTGGGGCGCGGTGTTCATCAGCATCGGCGTGATCGTCTCGGTGCTGGGCGCCTACCTGGCCTGGACGCTCATGGCGGCCGAGGTCCTCTTCGTCGCGGCCCAGCACTCCGACATGCCGAGGTTCCTGGCCCGGACAAACGCGAAGGACGTGCCCGCGCCGGCCCTGCTCCTCACCAGCGGGCTGAGCCAGGTCGTCCTGCTGCTCACGCTGTTCTCCGACGACGCGTTCACCTTCACCCTCAAGCTCTGCACCTCCCTGTCGCTGGTGCCCTACCTCCTCGCCGCCGGCTACGCGGTCCGAGTCGCGCCCGGCAGGACCCGTGAGCTGCTCGTCGCCGCGCTCGCGACCCTGTACACGCTGTTCCTGATCGTCGCGGCGGGCTGGGAGTACCTGCTGCTCTCCTGCATCGTCTACGCCCCCGGCACGCTGCTCTACGTGCGAGCCCGACGCGAGCAGGGCCGCACCGCCTTCACCCGGGTCGAGATCGGGCTCCTGGTCGTCGTCGTACTCGGCGCCGTCGCCGGGATCGCGGGCCTCGCCACCGGCACGATCGCGATCTAGTGCCCGTGCGCCGGCAGGTGGCGCGGATCCGCGCCCGCTACCCGGCGGCGGACCA
Organism: Pseudonocardia ailaonensis; assembly: GCF_039531635.1. Taxonomy (NCBI): domain Bacteria; kingdom Bacillati; phylum Actinomycetota; class Actinomycetes; order Pseudonocardiales; family Pseudonocardiaceae; genus Pseudonocardia; species Pseudonocardia ailaonensis. Next base: position 10,361 of record NZ_BAAAQK010000034.1, read on the forward strand.
CCTGCATCGCGCCGGGCGGCGCTTCTTCGCCCAGCGGGGCAACCACCTCGCCTCGGCGATCGCCTTCGCCACCGTCCTCGCCGCGACCCCGCTGCTGATGGTCCTGTTCTCCGCGGCCGGTTTCCTGCTGTGGCTGCGGCCGGCGCTCGTCACCGACCTCGAGGAGTGGGTGCTCGGAAGCTTCCCCGCGCCGGTGGCCGACGCCGTCGTCCCGCTCGTCACCGCCGCGGTCGCCGGCCGCACGCCGATCGCGTCCGTCGGCACGGTTGCGGCGATCTGGGCCGGCGCGACCTGGATGGCCGTCGTGCGGGAGGCCCTGGCCGCGATGTGGGAGCTCCCCCCGCGACCGCCCGCCTCGGTCACCCGGGTCCTGCGGGACGTCGGCTCGCTGCTGGTGCTGCTGGTCGCGCTCGTGGGCTCGGTGGCGCTGACGGTCGGCGCGACCGGCGGGCTGGACACGGTCCTCGACCTGCTCGGGCTGGCAGGCCGACCGCTCACGGGCGTCGCCGTGGGGGTCCTCGGTGTCGTGCTGGGGTGGGGCGTCACCGTGCTCGTGCTCGCCTGGATGCTCGGACGGCTGCCTGGCCACGCGCTGCCCCTGCGCCGCACCGCCGCCGTCGCGGCCTTCGGCGCGATGCTGCTCGAAGCCATCACGATCGCGACGACCCTGACGATCGCCGCGACATCCGGCTCCCTCGGCGGCGCGGTGTTCGGCAGCGTTCTCGCCGTCCTCGCGTTCCTCTTCGCCGCGGCGCGTGTCCTGCTCTCGCTCGCCGCCTGGCTGGCGACTTCTCACCCGGATCGAGGGATGGCAGGGCGCCCCGGTCGCGGGAGCCTTCCCCGACGTCTCCGCCCGCTCGGACCAGGGAACAGCGAATGACCGTGCCGCCGCACGACCACCCGCCCCACGCCACGGGCGGCATGCCCCGGGCAGCGACCGTGCTGCTCACCCTGGCCGCCGTGGTCATCATCGCCGCCGGTGCCGCCGCCGCGTCCTGGCTCGTGGGGCCTGTGTTCCTCTCCCTGGTGCTGGTCATCATGGTGCACCCGCTCCACGGCCGGCTCGTCCGCGCCGGCGCCCCACGCTGGCTCGCCACGACCCTGCTGGTGATCGCCATCTACGCGGTCCTGCTCGTCCTCTCCGCCGTGATCGTCTACTCGGTCGCCAGACTGGCCACCGTCCTGCCCTCCTACGCCGGCGAGCTCAACACCGTCCTCACCTCCGCCACCTCCCTGCTGGGCCGCTTCGGCGTCGGTCCCGACCAGCTGCGCGCCATCGCGTCCGGCCTGGACTACGGGCGCCTGGTCGGCATCGTCACCGGGCTGCTCAGCGGCCTCGCCGGTCTCGCGGGCAACCTCGTCTTCCTGTTGTCCCTGCTGCTGTTCCTCGGCATCGAGGCCGCCGGCGCGGGACCGCGGCTCGTCGCGGTGGAGGCCGAGCGGCCCCACATCGCGGCCTCGCTGCGCGACTTCGCGTCCGGCACCCGCCGGTTCCTGCTCGTCACAACTGTGGTGGGCCTGGCGACCGGGATCGTCGACGCCGTCCTGCTCGGCCTGCTCGGGATCCCGCTCGCGGTGCTCTGGGGCGTGCTGGTGTTCATCACCAACTACATCCCTTACATCGGCTTCTGGATCGGCCTCGTCCCGCCGGCGCTGCTCGCGCTCCTCACCGGGGGCTGGCAGAGCCTCGTGATCGTCGTCGTGGTGTTCCTCGTCATCAACTTCGTGCTCACGTCGGTGGTGCAGCCGAAGTTCGTCGGCGACGCAGTCGGGCTGTCGGTCTCGCTCACCCTCGTCGGCCTGGTGTTCTGGGCATGGCTGCTCGGTCCCCTCGGGGCAGTCCTCGCCGTGCCCCTCACCCTTCTCGCCAAGGTGCTGCTCGTCGACGCCGATCCCCGGGCGCGCTGGCTCGACGCACTGCTCGGCAGCCGTGCCCCCGAGAACGGCGGTTCCCCGCTCCCGGATCCGGGAGCCCTTGAACGACCGACCGACACCGACCCGAGCGCGGAGGAACGATGACGTCACACCGCTACGAGTTCCGGATCGCCGGCCACCTCGGGCCCGACACCCGCGAGGCCTTCGAAGGGATGACCGTCACCGACGCACCCCCGGAGACCGTCGTCCGCGGAACCGTGATCGACGACGCCCACCTGCACGGCGTCCTCGCCCTCATCCAGGACCTCGGGCTGCAGGTGGTCGCCGTCAACCGGGTCGAGGACTGACCACCCAACTCTCACCCGCCGCGGAGGAGGGCACCAGCACGCGGCCCGAGAAAGCTCGACCCCACCCCCGACCCGACACCACGGCCACAGCGCCGCCAGGAGGAAACGATGTCGACCCTCACCGTGTGGCGATTCCCCACAGCAGGCGGAGCCGACGACGCCGTCTCGCGCCTCGAGCACCTCGCCCGCCAGCAGCTCATCACCGTCCACGACGCCGCCACCGTCACCTGGGCCGAAGGCGCCAAGAAGCCCAAGACCCGTCAGCTGCACAACCTCGCCGGCGCCGGAGCCCTCGGCGGCGCGTTCTGGGGCATGCTATTCGGCCTGATCTTCCTCATGCCGCTCCTCGGCGCCGCGATCGGTGCCGCGGCCGGTGCCCTCGCCGGCCGGTTCTCCGACTACGGGGTCGACGACGAGTTCATCGCCAAGACCCGCGAACAGATCACCCCCGGCACCTCCGCCCTCTTCATCCTCAGCAGCGACGCGGTCCCGGACAAGGTCGCGGCCGCTTTCGAGGACGTCTCCGCCGACCTGCTCTTCACCAACCTCTCGACCGAGCAGGAGCAGAAGCTGCGCGAGGTCTTCGCAGACTGACCCCACCCACCGAACTCCCCTGCGAGGTTTGCGTGACAAGCGAAACCACCGGCGAGCCCACGTTCGACACGGACCTACGCCCGCTGCTCAAAACCGCCTGGTGGCTGGTCCTCATCCGCGCCCTGTTGATCCTCGCCTTCGGGATCATCACGCTCGCGTCACCGGGCATCGCGCTGGTCGCCCTGGTCGTCGTGTTCGGCGTGTACGCGATCATGGACGGCGTCACCGCCATCTCCCTCGCCGTCAGGAGCAGGGGCACCGAGAAGTCCTGGGGCTGGACCGCGGCCCAGGGCGCGATCTCGGTCATCGCCGGAATCGTCGCCCTGGTCTGGCCGGGCGTCACCGCGCTGTCACTGCTCTACGTGATCGCTTTCTGGGCGATCGTCCTCGGCGTCGCCGGCATTGCCGAGGGGATCCGCGGACGTCACACCGACGACCGCTGGGGCTGGACGATCGCGAAGGGAGCTCTCGACATCGTCTTCGGCATCCTGCTGCTGGTCTGGCCCGCTACCGGGATCCTCGCCCTGCTCTGGCTAGTCGGCGTGTTCTCGGTGGCCGGCGGCCTCGTACTCGGAGTACTCGCCTTCCGGATCCGGTCGCTGGCGAAAACGGTGTGACACCTAACCGGTTTCTATGGCACAAGGTCTGCGAATCGTCGGGTGCGCCGACGGTGCCTCATCCGGGGCAGGATCCTGGCGCAAGGGCCGATCCGCGAGTGGCCGACCCCGGACGTGGTGGGCCACCGCGTGGTCCACGGCGGCACCCGGTTCGCCGATCCCGTCGTGGTCGACGACGACGTCCGCCAAGGGCTTGACGAGCTCTCCGTCGCCGAGATCCTCCCGGACGTGCTCGCCGTGGCCTGCGTCGACACCGCCTTCCACCGCACCCTGCCCGAAACCGTCGCGACCTGCGCCGTGCCGCGGGAGTGGCGCGAGCGCAACGCGATCCGCCCCTACGGCTTCCACGGCCTCGCACTCCTGGGTGCGCCGCACAGGTCGCCGAGCGGACCGGGGGACGGCGGATAGTCACCGCGCACCTCGGCGCCGGCCTCCCTCGCCGCCGTGCTCGACGGGCGCAGCGTCGACACGACCACGGGGTTCACCCCGCTCGAAGGCCCTGGTCATAGCCACCCGCTCCGGCAGCGTCGATCCCGGGCTCGAGCTCTGGCTCGCCGAGCGCGAGCACCTCGAAGCCCACGAGATCGCCGAGACCCTGGAGCACCGGTGCGGCCTGGCCGCCCTCGCCGGTACCCCCGACCTGCAGGAGATCACCGCACGCGACGACGCGGGCGCCCGCCTCGCCCTCGACGTCTGCTGCCACCGGATCGCCGCCATGGCGGTCTCCGCCGGTGGCCTCGACGCGCTCGCCTTCACCGGCGGGGTCGGGGAGAACTCCGAGGTGGTGCGCGCCCGGGTCGCCGACCGGGTGGCCTTCCTGGGCGTCGACGTCGACCCGGGCCGCAACGCAACCACCGATGGCGAGATCACGGCGGAAGGTGCGACGGTGCGGGTCCTCGTCGTCCCCGCCCGCGAGGACCTGGAGATTGCCCGCAACGCTCATCGCGCTCAAGGCGAGCTTCACCCAACGCCGCCGCGACGGCAGCACAAATGCCACGAAGGCCGGGCGGAGCTACGCCGCCTTCGCCGCGCACCTGTCCACGGCTACGATTCCGCAGAGCCGACCGCACCGGACGTCAACGGAGCATCTACGCCGGACTTCGCACCCGCTGCAGCCCCACGAAACGGACCTGCCCTACCTGTTCGACCTGAGCGGGAGGGACCTGCTCCCACACCAGCAGCAACCGCTCGCGGATACGATGATCGACTTTGAGCTGCAGGACGAGCGAGTAGCGAGGGGTAGCCCAGCCCGGAGTAGCGCCGGACGCAGCTCGATCCTCTCATGATCCCGTTTGTCACTTCTGGGTCCGTCAGGAGCAGCCGAGTAGCTCGACCAGCATTGAGGAGATGCGGAACGCCGCAGGACGACACCCCGGGCGGCTTCGCTACGGATGAGTTCCAGATAGTCACCGACCGTAATGAGCATCTCGGCTGCGGAGTCCACGGCGATAACGAACTGACCGGTGAGCTGGGGTGCTGCGCGGCTCCTCGAGAGCTGCAGCGACAACCTCGATGTGATCACCGTGGGCGTGCGCGACCGTCCGGGAGTTCCTTCTCTGTGCGGGCAAGCAGATGGGAACGGGCGTGGGTGACTGCGGTGTCGAGGTCGTCGAGCAGATGAGTGTGATGGCGAAGGGCGTCGATCGCACCTACGCCGTCGAGGATTCGTCGATGCTGGTTCTGCACACCTTTGACCAGTACGGTCTTGCCGGCGGACTCCAGGTTCTCGATCAACTCCCCAAGCCCACGCGCTCCAGTGGAGTCCAGCATCCCGACCCCGGACAGTCGCAGGATCACCACATCCACCCCGTCGACATCGGCACGACCGGCGATCGTGGAAAAGACTCTGTCGGCGGCGCCGAAGAACATGGCGCCTTCGAGACGGAACAGTGCGATGCGTTCGTCCCCGGTCCGGGCAGGTCCTGGAAGCGGCTCGCGGTGCACAGCTGCTGCCCGGGCCAGGTGCCAGAGGGCGAGCACAGCCGACACCAGCAGGCCGATCTCGATCGCCTGGACCAGGTCAAGACTGATCGTGACCACCGCTGTCACGGTGAAGGTGAGGGCGGCGCCGCGGCCGGCACCGAACACGGCCCGGACGGTAGCTACGGGCAGCATTCGTAGGCTTGTTGCGATCAGCACGCCGGCGAGAGCGGCGAGGGGGATCCGGGAGACGGGACCGGTGGCGAGGTAGATGACGGCGAGGATGACCAGGGAGTGCGCGATCGCGGCGAGCCGTGTGCGTGCGCCGGAGCGGACGTTCACCGCGGTCCGTGCGATCGCCCCGGTGGCGGGCATGCCGCCGAAGATGCCGGAGACGATTGATGCGAGGCCCTGTCCGACCAGCTCACGATCCGGCTGACAGGGCACCCGGGTCATCGACGCGGCGACACGAGCGGACAGCAGCGACTCGATCGCGGCGAGTGCTGCGACTGCGAGAGCCGCCCCGGAAAGGTCTCGCACGGTTCCGATATCTGCTGCCGGGAAGGCCGGTAGGGGCAGAGAGCTCGGGAGCCCGCCGATCCTGGCAATCGGGACACCGAGTACCTCGGCAAGGACCGTCACTGCTGCGACCGCGATCAGCGACGCTGGGATCGAGGCGTGCAGCCTCGGTAGCAGAAACATGACGACGATCACCACCGCGACCGTGCCGAGGGTCCAGAGTGTCGGAGCAAGATCGGCGACCATGAATACCCGACGAACCGCGTCCGCTGCGGTGAGTAGGGTGCCGCGGCCGGTCTCTACGGAGATCGCCACAGCCGTGGGGATCTGCTGCAGTGCGATGATGGCCGCGATCCCCAACGTGAAGCCCTCCACCACTGGCCACGGGAGAAGGGTGACCACTCGGCCCAGCCGCAACAATCCCGAGACCAGCACGATCAACCCGGCGAGTACCGAGACCAGGGCGATCGCAGCTGTCCCGTGCGCGGCCACGATTGGTGCGAGCACCACGGCCATCGCCCCGGTCGGCCCGGAGACCTGGACGTTCGACCCCCCGAACACCGCCGCGGCCACCCCTGCGACGACCGCGGTCACCATCCCCGCTGCGGGGCCGACACCAGCGCTGGCACCGAACGCCAGCGCTAATGGCAGCGCCACCACCCCCACTGTCACGCCGGCGACCAGATCGGCGCGCAAACCATGAGGCCGCAGAGCGTAATCGCCGCAAGACGGGAGAAGATCGGCGAACCTCACTGCGCGGGGCTCGCCGACAGGGCATCGTTGGATGCCTCGAGCAACGTGGCCGGGGTCGCACCAGGTATCGGTGGCAGCGCTCGGAGGGCCTGCAGGCGTGCCTCATCAGCCAGACCTGCGAGCAGGAACGCCCGTGCGACCTTCAGTAGCTCGGCCACGAGTGGCTCGGCAAGCCGGTATTCGACTGCGTTACCGGCGCGGTTGGACGTGACGAGCCCGAACCTGCGCAGGACAGCCAGATGCTGCGAGAGTTGGGAGGACCCGCAGCCGCTGAGCTCGAGGAGCTGGGTCACCGCAGCGCCTTCGGGTCCGCTCGCGGCAAGGGCCTCCAGGACCTGGATGCGAGCGGGGTGGGCGAGACACTTGAACAAGTCTGCCTTGATCTGGTAGAGCGGCTCGGTGGCACGGGAACGAACTGGCACGGCCTCGACCTCCTGAATTTAGGAAAGTCTAAACCGCCACGCCCTCGCTGATGCTCTTCTGCGGTGGCCGTCTCTTGGAGCTGGGTTCAGGAACACGGAGCTGGCCGACGTGCCTTGCTCGTCTCGTCGTCAGGTCGACGAGTCGGGATCGGCCCGACGCCGTGCGGCGGCGGTCCGCCCCCAGGGGGAGATTCCTGTTAGACAATTGGTGTCCCGCTCGGCACGACCGGTCAACCGGTCAGCCCGCCTGCTGGACGATCACGCACCCTCCGCACGAGAACGATCACTCGTTGGTGTCCCTAACCCAGGGCAGGTTCGCGTCGTTGGTCCGATACGACGTCGACCGAAGCTGCTGGTGGCTAGCCCGAGGGGGGCGACAGTCTACTGTCGACGTCGTGCACAGGGTAAGACGCGGCAGAGCCTGACACTCCGAGGCTCTGCCGCCCCCCCAGGGCACGAGGAGGAACAATGGCCGAGACCGCCTCAATCGGACGTCACCGCCTGCGACGACGCCGCCACCCCCCGATGCCGACGACCAGCCTGTTCCTGGCGGCGATCCTGGTCATGCTGGTGATCGCCGCCGGGCTGACCACCATCTGCTTCGTACTGCCGGCCCTCAGCTCCGGCGCCTGAGGCGTGGCGGGGGGCCAGATGAGCGAGAACTGGTCGGCGCTGGCCCGGGCGGTGGCCGGCCGACGGGCACGGCTTGGCATCGCGCAGGACGAGCTCGTGACCTACGGCGGTCCGAGTGCGGCGACGCTACGGCTGGTGGAACGCGGCGGTGGCACAAACCTCCGGGCCCTCACCTTCGATCGGCTCGACCACGCATTGCGCTGGACGCCAGGGGTCAGCCGTCGGGTACTGCACCATGAAGTCGACGCGGACGCCGCTGTAGCCGCCGACCTGGAGGACGCTCCCGCTGCGGCGGCGGCCACGGTCCTGACCGACGCGCTGGCCGGCCTGGCGGACCTGCGGCCACAGACCGACGCAACACGACGGGCCCAGCGCCTGATTCGGCAGCTGGTCCATGAGATGACCGACCGCACTGCCACATTAAGCACGTAACCGTCCCCGCCGGCCGTGGGCCGTCGCTAAAGTACGGCCTCGGCGTTTGCTCGCTGTCCTGAGGTCGGGCGCCGACGGCTGGAGACCAAACTTGGGTGCCCTCACTGAGCACGGATAACGATCAAGGGCTTGTCTGCCGACACTGGGCCTCAGTGCTGACTCATGCCTTGGACACGCTCACCAATTCGAAGACTCGCATTGTCGCCGACGGCGGGGAGGCACACGTCAGAGGCCGGTCGACGTGGACACCGCGCTCACGCACCACCACCTCGCAGCTCGGGTCGAGAAGCCGCACCCGCCACTCGTCTCCCTGCCCGCTGACCAGCTCCACCACGCGGAGTCCGTTGACATCGGCGGTCCCGGTTGCCTCCCGCGCGTAGGCCTGGGCTGCCTGCGCGGGCCGCGGTAGCGCCGAGCGGCCACGAAGCAGACCGCGACCGTTCACGTCCTTGGCTCGCACCATGCCGCGGCGGTAGTCGGCGAGCGCGGCCGGCCCTTGGCCGGGTTCCACGCCGCCCAGCACCAGGCCGTGCGGTAGCAGGACCAGCGCTGGTGCGAATCGACAGCCTCCGATGTGGCTGCACTCCCACACCGCCGCGGGGTCTGTCGCGGCCAGCGCCGCGGAGAGCGGGCGCCCTCGCACCGCACAGCATGCATCGTGTCGACCGTGCGTGCAGACCAGCGCAAGCACGTCATCGTAGGAGGTGCCGGCGCCGTGAGCAGCCGCCGCAAGCGAGACGGGATCGCTCCACGTGCCGGTGCGGATCTGCTCGCGGCCGGGCCGGGAATCGACCCGGATCCACTGGCGCGGCAACTGCTCTGCCCCGCGACGACCGGGTCGGCGGATCAGCACGATCCTTGCGGACTCGGCCTCGGCCCAGGCCTTGAGTCGATCCATCGCTGTGCTGTCGAGCCCGGGCGAGTTGAGCGGGAGGCGCGCCCACGGCCCTGGGTGCTCGATGAGCAGCCATTGGCGGGCCGGTGGCGCGTTGCCTTCTCGGGAGTCCTCTGCGACGTCGGCGAGTAGTGAGCAGCCCGGCCAGCGCAGTCGCGTCCTGTCCCCCACCGTCGTATCTGCCACCGTCATCGGGTGGCGGGCACGAGTACGCCTTCGCGCAGCAAGCGGCGGACAAGAACGACGCCGTCGTCCTCACCAAGGCCGGGCAGGCGACCGACGCGCTGGGCGGCGCCGCCGAGCAGGGCCCGCAGTGCTGGGCCGGTTACCGCGGGCAGCTGGATCTTCCGGTCCGCGAGCTCGAGCATCAGGCCATCGTCGACAGTGGTCAGGCGGTAGCGCAACCCGCCACGTCGGCGCACGGTGTCCGCGGGACCGAGGTCGTGCAGGAACAGTGATCCGTTGATCGGCCGGACAGGTTCGGGACGGCTACCGGTCCAGACCCGTTCACGCACGCGGCCCGCGACGGCCTCGACGGGCACACTCGCGACAGCGTCAGCCAGCGTCTCGCGCACCACATCGAGGTGTCCGGCCAGCGCGGCGGGATCGGCCACGTCCAGCCCGAGGGGCAGCGACACCCGCAAGCGTTCGTCGTCGTCGAGCAGCGCGACAAGGGCCTCGACCAATGCGAAGCGGGTAATCACGTGCACGCCGATGGTGAGATGCGCCGAGACGCCGCCCAGCGCGGTAGCCGCGTGAAGCCAACCGCGGGGCAGATAGAGAACGTCACCCGGCTCGAGGACGGTGTCGATCGCAGGCTCGTCGTCCCGGGCTCGGGCGGTGACACAGTCCCGGTGCATCTCCCACGGTTGGTTCCGCAGCGGATCGGTATGGACGGGTGTGTGGATACGCCAGTGCTTGCGCCCGGCGACCTGCATGACGAAGACATCGTGTACGTCGTAGTGGGCGGCGAAGCCCTGCGATTGCGGTGGAGTGACGTAGGCGTTGGCCTGGACGGGGTGCGCAAGCTCCCCGGCAAGCTCGGTACAGAAGTCCATCACCGTCGACCAGGTGCGATGAAGCCCCTGCAGTACCAAAGTGGCGCCCTCGCTGAACAGCGCAGCTACGCGCTCATCCCGGACCTGGTCGCCGATCTCGGCCCCGACGCCACCGCTGCCGGTGAAATCAGCCGAGTCCACGACGGCACCATCGCGCACCACGCGCAGGAACGGCGCGCGCAGTCCCCGACAAGACAACAACTCATCAATATCATCGAGGTCGAGCAGGCCGGTAGGCCCGATAGCGTCCGCCGCCCGGGACAACAACGGTTCGCGGCCCCAGTGCCGGGTGGCAAACAGCTCAGCATCAGGGCCGACCAACTGCCCGAGCGCCGTCGAATCGGAATACACCGAAGCCGGGACACCCTGCTCGGGTGCCCCGGCATCGGTGACCGGCCCGCTCAGCTCAGCTCGCACCGCTATCGGCGCCACCATCATGCTCACCCGGCGTGCCGCCACCGGCACCCGAGTCAGCAGGCCCCTCGGCACCACCGTCCGCGCCGCCGTCCGCTCCGCCATCGTGCTGACCAGGCGTACCCCCGCCCGCACCGGAGTCGGCCGGACCTTCAGGCTCATCGCCCTCCGGCGTCGTGGTGATGTCATCGTCATTCAGAGCCATGAGAAACCTCCATCACTGAATATCGCGTCCAGGCTGGCTATACCCCGTACGGTCCGTCTCAATCTTGAGCTGACAGCAGCTCGGGATTCTCACCGCCGGACACAAGGTGCAGGCCGCCGGCAGAAAGCGGGTCTACACGCATCGCCAAAGTTGTTGATCTCCAAAACGATCACGCGCACTACCGTGAACGGCACCGGAGGGGCTGACTCCGCTCCCCAGTGCCAGGCCCTCCGGTCCAGCCCCGCTCATGTGCGCGGCTCGGACGAGTACGAGTGTCAGGAGACCCCCGGGATGGCAAAGGGGTCTGCCACCAACGGCGGGCGACAACGGATGTCCCGCTGAGCCACGGGCATCTGCGGCGTCGGATCCATCGGCTCGGGACAGGACGGTTGCTGCTGTGTGCTTGCCGGCTGCAGCGGACCGCGCTGACGATTAGGCCGCCCATCTGAATCGCTGTGCGCGGGAGCGGGAGCTGGGCTACTACCCGGTGCACCTGCATCCGCCCGAAAGTCCGTGTCGTGGACAGCGTCCGGGTCGGGTCGGCGGGCCGCCTGGGTCTGCCGGCCAGCTCGCAGGAACGGCGCCAGCGCCGCTCGTAGTTCCGTGGCGTGGGCGGTAGACAGGTCGATCTCGTACCGTCGGCCGTCGAGCTCGAAAGCCACCGTCTCCGATGCAGCCGAACCATCCAGGTCGTCGAGTAGACGTTCCTGCACCTGCCAAGCCAACTAATTACCCTTCCTCGCTATCGCATTCGTGCTCCGTCTGGCATTGTGCGCCACCGCCCGCCTGGCCACGGCACCGGGCGAACGCCCAAGCTGGTGCCACGGAACGGACGCGGCACGATGCCGGAAGGCGCGACCCTGCCGAAGCCTGCGTATCCGGCGACGTGCATGATCGTTGCACTGTGCAGCGGGGGCCGGCTTGCTGGCTGCGTCTTCCCGGGAGGTCGCCTTTCCGGAGTCGACACCGCCGCTACGCGTCGAGGGGGCGCGTGCATGGGGTAGGTGGCAAGGGACGCCTGCTTCGGAGCCGGGAGGCCTCTGGGGCAGGCGTCCAAGCCCAACAAGCCCCTCATGTCGAAACTCATGTCGGCACGGCTACCGAAGACGGCCGCGCCCGTTGCATCCATCCGGTGTGTCCAGCACGCCCATATGGACCATGGGCGATCACTCGCCGTCCGACCTGCGCCGTGACAAAGGCGCATCCGTCATGCGTTCCGGTGATCGCCGACGCATCGTGAAGCGTCGCCCTCGCCCCGACCGATATGTCCGTCGTACGGATCGGCTCGGCCTCGGGGGCGGTAATGGACGAATACGGCAGCGGACGCAGCGGCAGGAGGTCGGCCCGGCACACCACGCTTCATGATGTCGACCCCTCCGCAGCCCAGGCCCCGGTCCGGATCCCGGCACAACGATCAGCTCCGCAGGACGGCCCGGCCGCTGCCAGAGATGACCATCCGCAGGATCAGTCGCGGCGCCGCTGTGGACACGGCAAGTCGAGCCACGAGCATTTCCGCTCCGGCCATGAGTGCGCCAGCTGCTCGTGTGTGCGCTACAACGACGCCGCCAGCCTCGCCAACGTGCTCATCAACGTTCTGCAGCGCCACCGCTGATCACTTCCGCTCACCCCGGAGCATGAGATAAGCACCGTAGGTGAGAGGGCGGGGTACACCTCGCGGAGGGGCGTCGCAGTGCACCCCGCCCACCTGTAAGTACCCACCCGCCACACCAACTGCCCCACGTTTAGGGAATGCTAGGTAGGTCGTCGCAGCTACTTGCTTCCGAAGCGGTCAATGGCGTCACCGTGTATCGGCAGACGGCGGCTTCTCAGGGTCAGATCGAACGCATCCGTGCCGGAGAGCCAGTCGGCGGTCAGCCAGGTGAAGTGGTCCAGGAGACCTGTTGCTTCCAGGGGGCGGCGGACGACACGGTTGCTGTCCCCGACGACGCGTATGGCCGCTCCGCCCAACAAGATGTCGGCCTGCGCTTGCACCAGCATGGCGATTCCGCAGGACCCGAAGAACGACACCCCGGTCAGGTCAAAAACCACCAGCTGCAGTGCAGGCACGGCGCGGACGGCCGCGACCGCCGCCGCCGCCGCCGCGACCACATTGGCTTCGGCGGCGTCGACCTCACTGCTGGCGCTGAGCATCACGCAGCCCGCGTCGACCCGTCGTGGCAAGCAACATCCAACGTCGGCGCCGTTGTCGGCGGCGGCGATGTCAATGGCCTTCTGCGCCGCGGCGAGGGCCCCATCGATCGGATCCTGGACGCCGCTCACCGGGGTTGTCGGGAGTCCACGGAGCTGCTTCTCCTTGCTCGCCTTGACAACTCAGCGCAATGAGCGGCTTCAGGCGACCACGCGGCTGCCTGGTGAAGGGCCCGAGACGAGCACGCGGTCTGGACTCGACGGCCTGCGGGGAAACGGATGTTTCCTCAGCTGTTCAGCAAGAGTCGCAGCCACGTCAGATCGTTACCCGGGCAACCGTAAGCCATCACTACGACGAGTTAGAACCGAGCACGCAGGGTACTCGCCGACACTAACGAAACGTCTACGCTTCGAGCTCGTTCCCGAGCCTTCAGCACCAGGCTTCGTACGTCGCGCTGTCACCGGTTGGCTAGTACTGCAACGGCGTTTGATCAGTCCGGTGGTCGTTCGCCGCGTCACCGGTAGTGGCAGTCGTGGGCCTGTTGTTGGCGCTCGCGGCGCTAGTGCAACCAGTGCATGATGTGGTCGAGGCAGGTGAGCGGTGTGAAGGCGAGCGCGGCGAGGAGGCGGCGGATCTCGTTGATCGACAACCGGATCAGCGTGCGCCGACCGGTACTGGATCCCCCTTTCGGCCTCGTCTCGGTTCTCGTGGGCGCGGGTGACGGCGAGGTAGGCCGCGGCGAGCATCACGAGGGTGATGTGGGCGTGCCAGGCCCGCCAGGAGCGGACTTGGTAGTGGTCGAGCCCGGCCTCGTTCTTCGCGGTCTGGAAGCACTCCTCGATCGCCCACCGAGCCCCGGCCACCCGGACCAGCTCCCGCAACGGGGTGTCCGCGGGGGCGGCGCAGCGATAGAACGCCAGCTCACGGACCGTCTTGCCCTCGGGCGCCTCGGTCTGGCGGCGGACCAGCAGCCAGTGCCCCCAGCCCTCGGGGAGGCCGTCGGTGGCCAGCGCGACCGCGGTCCAGTCATAGACCCGCTCACCGTGCGAGCCGGGGCCGATCGAACGCCGCTCCCACCCGGTCTGCCCGGTGTCGGGATCACGCGCCCCGGCGATCGTGGCCAACACCTTGGCAGGGCGACGGTTGCCGTCCGGGCTGGTCAGCATGTCGTCGTTGCGGGTGGCCAGCACGAACGGGACCTCCCGCTCGGCCAACCAGTCGCGGAAACCGGGGTTCTGTCCGTAGGCCTCGTCCGCGGTCACCCACGACGCCGACGCCAGCTGCCCGGCCTTGTGCGCGCGGGCCAGCATCGCCGTCCCCAGCTGCGGCTTCGTCGCGAACTCGACGTCGTCGGGGACATCGGCACGGGCGCAGCGTTCCCGGTCCTCGATCCAGGAGACCGGCAGGTAGAGCTCCCGGTCGATCAACGCCCGTCCCTTGGTCGAGGCGTAGACCAGGAACACCCCGAGCTGACAGTTGTCGATCTTCCCGGAGGTGCCGGTGTACTGGCGCTGCACTCCGGCCGAACGCACGCCCCTCTTGATGAACCCGGTCTCGTCCACGATGAACACCCCGGACACGGGGTCGCCGAGGTGCTCGATCACCTAGCCGCGCAGGTCGTCACGGACACCGTCGACGTCCCAGTCCGCGGCCCGCAACAACCTCTGCATCCCATCCGGAGACACCGCCCCCCCATGCTCGGCCAGCGTCCAGCCGTTCTTGCGCTCGAGCCCGGCGAGCAGCCCCCGCAGGTAGGTCCCGACCCGTCGCCGGGGCTCGGCACGGCGGAACCGGCCAGCGATCAGCTCCACCACCGCGTCCAACGAGGCCACCCACCCGGCAAGATCAACCACACGGTGATCATCACCGCCCGACCAGGCTCAACCCTCTCACGACACGCCCAACTGCCGTTGCAGTACTAGCTAGCAGCCGCTTTCGGCGTCGAGCCCTGGCAGTCCCGGTGGAGCCGCCTTGGGGAGTCGACCCAGACCTGCGCATTTCGAGGCAACCGACGTGCGTGGCTCAGCGCTCCACCAGCACCGATCGAGCGGCTCACGGCGCTCATGGAGCTGACGTTGCTGGGAGAACCCGGACCTCATGCCACGAGCCATGCCACACGGCGTCGGGAGTGGCGTCCGGCAACACGGATGGAGGTAGTCGAGGAGCGGTCCTGCGACGAAGTGGAAGCGGGTCACCAGCGCATGTCCCGCGCGAGATCCTTGGCCGCCTGGCTCCGTTTCGTGGACACGCCGGTGTCGCCCCCTCTCCACAGACACGATCCTGAGGAGACCCACGGCCGACGATCTTTCCATCGGCCTCGTCTTGCCCGGGCTGCGGCATGCGCGCGAGGACGATGCGGTTCCTCCCGCCGCACCTCGTCGGCTCCGAGGCCCGGTAGGCCACCGCCGTCTCGCCCGGCTTCGACGGATCAGCGTTCCCGCGGCGCTCGTTCGAGGTCCCACGCAGAACCACGACCGGGTTGATCGCCTGCAGGTTCTGGACACCGCCTTCACACCGATGTGGCCCGGAACAGCAGTATCGACAGCGAGGATGGTCCCGGCGCCACCGGCCGGGCCTGACCCAAGTATCGATTGACGCTGACGCTGTCCTCGTGGGGATTCGTCGGCCCGGCCGGTGGCGTCGACCCGGCACCGGCGGGTCGAGCTGTGTGACCTCATAGGAGCTTGCTCGAAGGGGCTCATCGCTGTCTTGTCCGTGCTCGACCGGCGGGTGCCTCCGCAGTCCCGACGAGCAGCAAGGACGCACGTGCTGAGCACTCCCTCCGCCGACGAGGTCATCGGTGGCGTCGACACCCACCGCGACACCCACCACGCCGCGGTGATCGACGCGGTCGGACGTCGAGTCGACGACGCCCCGTTCCCGGCGACCGCCCGCGGTTATGAACAGCTGCTGGCATGGATGCGCTCTCACGGTGAGGTCGCGGGCGTCGGAGTGGAAGGGACCGGCTCCTACGGTGCTGGGCTCGCCCGATTCCTGGCTAGGGAGGACGTGCGGGTCGTCGAGGTCGATCGACCTGACCGCCGTGCTCGGCGCCGGAGCGGAAAGTCCGACCCACTCGACGCCTACGCCGCGGCGAGCGCCGCCCTGAGCGGCACGCCGAAGAGCAGGGCCGGTCTGGTCGAGGCCATCCGGTCGCTGCGGGTCGCACGTCGCGGCGCGGTCAAGGCCCGCACGCAGGCGATCAACCAGCTCCGCGCGCAGATCGTCACCGCCCCCACCGAGCTCCGCGAGCAGCTGCGCGGACTCACCACGGGCGCGCTCGTGAAGACCTGCGCTCGACTCCGTCCGGCCGCTCAGGGCGCCGAGCTCACGAGATTCGACCCCGCCACGATCGTGTCAGCTGCAGCGAAGACCGCCTTGCGCCAGTTGGCCCGACGCCACCAGCTCCACGACGACGTTTTCCGACCGACAGGAGTGGGCACCCTTTTACGGTGCCCGTCACGGGGAGAGACTGAGCCGAAAACCGGCCCGTGCCCTGATACCGGAAGCGACGCAGAGAAACCTGATCGACCTGCGACCTTGGACCTCTGATGACACCTGACACCAGCGACTCGACCTCTGCCTCGGCATTCGCCGCCGTGGCACGCCGGTTACAGGCGGCGAGCGGTCCGCACGACACGCGAGAGCTCGTCACCCGGATCGCCGTGGACACCGTGCACGGCTGCGATCACGCGGCCATCTCCCTGATCCTCCGTCACGGCGGGATCAGGACCGTCGCGGCCACCGACGACATACCCGGACACGTTGACGTGATCCAGTACGAGGAGCACGAAGGCCCCTGCCTGAACGCGATCAGCGCCCACGAGATCGTCCGCGTCGACGACCTCGCCCGGGAGACCCGCTGGCCGAACTTCAGCCGCCGCGCGATCGTCGAGACCCGGATCCGCAGCATGCTGGCCCTGCGGCTCTTCCTGAAGGACGACACCCTGGGCGCCCTCAACCTCTACTCCCGCAAGGCGGCCGCGTTCGACGACCACTCGAGCGCGATCGGCTCCGTTCTTGCCGCACACGCGTCCATCGCCATGACCACCGCCAACGAGGAGGAGGCAGCCGAGAACCTGCACCACGCACTCCGCAGCAGCCGACAGATCGGCGTCGCCATCGGCGTCCTCATGAACGCGCGACAGCTCACCCAGGACCAAGCGTTCGCACAGCTGCAGCACGTATCCCAGCGTCTCAACATCAAGGTGCGAGATCTCGCCGAGGAGGTCATCCGGACCGGCGAGCTGCCGACGCCCGGGTCGCTCGATCCGTGAGAACGCCGTAAGGTGCCGGCTGTCGCCCAGGTCCCCGGTGGCTCGTCTCTGATCCGAGCCCAGGGGGATCCATGTCGCCGACAGCGGAAGAGGACATCCACCGACTCCGGTTGTGCGAGCCACCTGCTCCGGACGCCGTCTCCCCACGTCGACGAGACGCCGGCGCGACCACTACCGGGGAGCCGCCGGCCCGGGCTACGTGGTGGGAAGCCCAGATCGGGTCGCCACCCGCGGTGGTCACGGTGGTGGGGATCGGCGGCGAGCTCGATCTGACGAGCGTGCCCGGGGTGGCACGACGGCTGTCCGCCGTCCTCGAGCGACCCGTGGCTGAAATGATCATCGATCTCTCGACGCTGACGTTCTGCGCGGTTCACGGCATGAGGATGCTGACCGTCGCGGCCAGGCAGGTGGCTCGCGGGGGGACGCGGCTGGTGCTGAGCGGGGCATCGGAGCAGGTCGTACAGCTCGTGACGACGCTCTGGCCGTCCGAGTGGGTCGCTCGTCTCTACGAGGACGCGTCCGCCGCTGTCCTCGTCCACACAGCCGGCCGGAGCACCGATCGCGCCGTGGGAATCCCATCGTCCCGGTCCAGCTCCGCCCCCGTCGCGTCGTGCGTGACCTCGGCGAGAGGCGACACCGCCCGGAGACGGCGAGAGACCTATCGCTCCGCCCTCGACCACCTGCGCGCTGCGGACGGCCCACGCGACGACAACGGCGACGCGCTCATCAGCTGCCTGCAGACCGCGACGGACACCGGCCATGTCACCGGGACCTGACCATCAGGGGCCGTTCGAAGCCGACATGTGCCCACACACCGACCTGCGTCACCACGTGCAGACCATGAGCACACCGGCCCTGTGCCACGCGTGGCGACACGCCACCCTGCACCTGATGGAGGGCTCGCTCGATCCTCGGTGGGCCACTGTGGTCAGACGGCGCGGCGAGCTGCTCGGCGAGCTCGAGCACCGCGACAAGGACGGGTTCGCCCGCTGGATCGCCGCCGGCGCGCACGACGGGAGCAACCCGGCATATCACATACGCGGCAAGGAGATCTGACCCTGGATCCGACGGCCCCGTTGCCGACGACACCCATGGCGCGGGCTGCGTGGCGACGATCGATCACTCCCGGCTGCCGCCGACCACGACGACGGCTAGTGTGCGTACCGGCGCCTGCGGTGCCACTGTGGAGTTCGACCCTGACCCCGTCGCGCCCTGCGTCACTCCCGCGACGGACGGAGGCTCGTGCTCAGCTCTCCTCCGACATCTCCACACACCCCCTACGGTCACGACCACCGTGCATGAGCGGGGGGCGGTGACCGCCGCAGTGGCGGAGCTCGTCGGCGAGAACGTCCCCGACGAACTCGTCGCGGAACGGCTCTGCCGGGCGTGTGTCGAGGGCCTGGACGTCGATGGTGCCGCGCTGTCGCTGCTCACGGCGCATCCGGCACGGTCGACGCTGTGGGCGACCGATCCCGTCGCCCACCGTCTCGAGGACCTGCAGTTCACCCTGAACGAGGGGGCCTGCGTCGAGGCCGCACTCACCGGGGCTCCGGTGCTGGCAGCGGACCTGAGCCACAGCGCGGAGACCACCCGATGGCCGGTGTTCGCCGCGGCGGTCGCCGAACAGACGCCGGTGGCCGCGTTGTTCGCGCTGCCGCTGCAATGGGGTTCAGTCACCATCGGCGTCCTCGACCTCTACCGGCGCACCCCCGGACACCTCAGTCCAGCCAGCTGGCGGGACGCGCTCGCCGCCGCCGACACCGCCGCGCTGCTCCTCCTCGACCGCCGGACCCGACCGGGGTCCTCGACCGAGGACCTGCCCGGGGACGCCGACGACGACCGAAACGGTGACGACGGGTGGGGACAGGGCGTGTTCGCTCATCCGGAGGTCCACCAAGCCACCGGGATGGTCCTGGCCCAGCTCGGCACCGGTGCCGAGGAAGCACTGGCGAGGATGCGCGCCCACGCGTTCGCCGAGAGACGCTTGCTCGTCGACGTGGCTCGCGATGTGGTGGCACGACGCCTACGGTTCACCGAGGAGATGAGGTAGTTCCGATGCGACACGACAGCCCCTCGCAGGACCCCCGTCCCGGCCGCGAACGTGAGGTCGGGCGCGCCTTCGTCGAGCTGGCCGACACCCTGGTCGACGACTACGACGCCCTCGACCTGCTCGACCGCCTCGTCACCCACTGCGTGAGCCTGCTCGCCGCGGACGCCGCCGCGATCCTGCTCGCCGACCCCCGCGGAGAACTCCGGACCGTCGCGTCCACCAGCGAGGACGCCGAGCTCATGGACCTGCTCCAGCTCCACGCCGGTGAAGGCCCCTGCCTGCAGGCCTACCGGGACGCCGCACCGATCAGCGTCCCCGACCTCACCACCACCGACCGCTGGCCCGCGTTCACCGCGGCCGCGGACGCCACCACTGCCACCGTGTTCCGCTCGGTGCATTCACTGCCGCTGCGCCTGCGTGGCGAGGCGATCGGCGCGCTGAACCTGCTGCACCACCAACCCGGCTCCCTCCCCCCCGACGATCTTGCTCTCGCCCAGGCACTCGCCGACGTCGCGACCATCGGGATCCTGTCCGAGCGCGTCATCCGCAACTCCGGCATCGTCGCCGAGCAACTCCAGACCGCGCTCAACAGCCGTGTCGTCGTCGAGCAGGCCAAAGGCATCCTCGCCGAGCACTCCGCACTCGACATGGACCAGGCCTTCGAACGGCTGCGCGCCTACTCACGAAGCAACAACCTGCGCCTGGCCGACGTCGCCCGCGACATCACCACCGGCCGCATCGACCCCACCAGCGTCACCGGCCGCCACCGCTCGTCCGGCCGCGGGTAGCTGGACGGCACGGCGTCCCGCCCCGAGTTGCCGCATACCCGCGGCCGACATAACGTCCGCTGCCGAGCAACAGTGCTCGCCGCAACGCCCCGGTCCCTGGCGTCGCGCGATCTTCGGAACAAGGGACCATTCATGCCGGACCGTGCCCCTGCTCGCCGTCTCATCGATCACGGGCCCGCCGATCCGGGCCCCGAGGCCGCGGAACAGGTCGTCCTGCTCGACGTCGACGGGCGCGCCGCCGGCGTCGCGGACAAACACACGGTTCACGGCCGGGTCACCCGTCGCCACCTGGGCTTCTCCTGCTACGGCTTCGACGGCGCCGGCCGGGTGCTGCTCACCCAGCGGTCCCGGCTCAAGCGGACCTTCCCGCTGCTCTGGTCGAACACCTGCTGTGGCCATCCGGCCCCCGGTGAGACGGTCGAGGACGCCGCCCGCCGCCGGATGTCCTACGAGCTGGGCCTGCCCGCCACCGCCCTGCGGACGGTCCTGCCCGACTTCGCCTACCGGGCCTCGTACGCCGGCGTCGAGGAACACGAGCTCTGCCCGGTCCTGATCTGCCAGGTCGTCGACGCCCCGCTGGCACGACCCGACGAGGTCGAGAGCTGGCAGTGGTGGTCCTGGTCGAAGCTGCAGGACGAGGCCGCCGCGCCCGACTCGATCCTGTCGCCGTGGGCACGTCTGCAGGTGCCCCTCCTCGCCGCGTCGGGAGCGGTGGAGCGGCTGTCCGGCTCCGTGGTCCGCTGATGGTCACCGATCCGCCGCTAGGGCCGGGTTCGGCGCCGAGCCGGTTTCCGGTCGCCGGGTCGGTGGCCGCCCTGGCCCTCTCGGCCCATCCCGGCCCGGCCCTGGTGGTCACGACGATCGCCGCGCTCCTGGCGGCGGCGGCCCGGCTTCCGCTGCCCGTCGTCGTGTGCGTCGCCGGTGGTGTGGCGGCCGGGCAGCTGGTGATCGGCTGGGTGAACGACCTGGTGGACCGGACGCGGGACCGCGCCGCCGCCCGGGCGGACAAGCCGCTTGCCACGGGGCGGATCGGTGCCGGTCCGGTTCGGGCCGCGGCGCTGCTCGCGGGCGGGGTCTGTGTGGTGCTGTCCCTGGCCGCCGGCCGGCCGAGCGGGCTGGTGCACCTCGTCCTCGGGGTCGGCGCCGGGCTGGCCTACGACCTGGGGCTCAAGGCCACCGTCTGGTCCTGGCTGCCGTACGCGGTCGCGTTCGGCACCCTGCCCGCGGTGGCATCGCTCGCCGGGGACTCCCCGGCCTGGCCACCGTGGTGGGCGATGGCCGCCGGCGCCGCGCTCGGGGTGGGCGCCCACATCCTCAACGCGCTGCCCGACCTGGCCGCCGACCTGCGCACCGGCGTCCGCGGACTCCCCCACCGCCTCGGCGCTCGCACCGGGCGGATCGCGGCCACCGGGCTGCTCGTCGCCGCGTCCCTCCTCGCGGCGCTGGGCTCCGGTCACCGGCCGCCGCCCTGGGTGTGGGGCATGTTGCCGGCGGTCGCGGGGCTGGCCGTGCTCGCGCTGACCGGTCGCGGCCGGCTGCCCTTCCGGGCCGCGCTCGGGATCGCGCTGCTCGACGTCGTCCTGCTGGTCGGCTCCGGATGACCGGCTGGGACATCGCCGTGGCGGGCGCCGGGCCGGCGGGAGCTGCCGCGGTGCTGGGAGCCGATCCATGCGTCTGCTGAGCGTCCGCGGTGTGCTGCCCGACCACCGCCACCCCCAGGCGGAGATCACCAGGGTCTTCGCCGACGCCATGGGACCTGGGGTGAACCGGGCGCTTGTCGACCGCTTTCACCGCAACGCCGGTGTCGAGACCCGGCACACCGCGCTCCCCCTGGATCGCTATGGGCAGCTACGAGACTTCGGCGAGTCCAACGACGCCTTCATCGAGGCCGCCGTCGGCCTCGGCTCCCGCGCCGTCGTCGAGGCGCTCAAGGCCGTCGACCTGGCGCCGAGCGACGTCGATCTGCTCGTGTCCACCACCGTCACCGGCCTCGCCGTGCCGTCGCTGGACGCCCGGGTGGCCGGTCGGATCGGCCTACGCGAGGACGTCGTGCGCATCCCGATCGTCGGGCTGGGGTGTGTCGCCGGAGCGGCCGGCATCGCGCGGCTGCACGACCATCTCGTCGGCCACCCGGACGCCGTCGCGGTCCTGATGAGCGTCGAGCTGTGTTCGCTGACCCTGCAGCGCGACGACCCGTCGGTGCCGAACCTGGTGGCCAGCGGGCTGTTCGGCGACGGTGCCGCCGCGGTCGTCGCCGCCGGCTCCCGGCGCGCCGCCCAGCTGCCCGATGGCAACACCGTTCGGCCCGAGGTGCTGGCCTCCCGCAGCCGCCTGTACCCCGACTCCGAACGCACGATGGGCTGGGACATCGGGGCGGGCGGCCTGAAGATCGTGCTCGACAGCAGCGTCCCCGACGTGGTGCGCACCCACCTCGGCGGCGACGTCCGGCGGTTCCTCACCGACCACGGGCTGCGACAGGCGGACGTCGGCTGGTACGTGGCACACCCCGGCGGACCGAAGGTGCTCGAGGCGCTGCAGGACGCACTCGGCGTCGACCCCGACGCGCTGGCGCTCACCTGGGACTCGTTGCGCCGCATCGGCAACCTCTCCTCCGCCTCGGTGCTGCACGTGCTCGCGGACACGCTGGCCCTGCGCCCGCCGAGACCCGGGTCGTACGGCCTGCTCCTGGCCATGGGCCCGGGCTTCTGCTCGGAGCTCGTCCTGCTGCGGGCCCCGTCGTGAGCGTTCCGGTCTACACGGTCCTCGTGCTGCTCGTGGGCGTCGAGCGGCTGGCGGAGACCGCCGTGTCCGCACGCAACGCGCGCTGGGCGTTCGCCCGCGGCGGCGTCGAGAGCGGGCGGGGGCACTACCCGTTCATGGTCCTGCTGCACACCTGGCTGCTCGTCGGTTGCCTCGCCGAGGTGTGGCTCGGCGACCGGCCGTTCGTTCCTGCCCTCGGCTGGACCATGCTGGCGCTCGTCCTGGTCTGCCAGGGCGTGCGGTGGTGGTGCATCGCCGCGCTCGGGCCGAGGTGGAACACCCGTGTGATCGTCGTGCCGGGACTCCCGCTCGTGACCTCCGGGCCGTACCGCGCGCTGCGCCACCCCAACTACCTGGTCGTGGTCGTCGAGGGCGCCGCACTCCCGTTGGTGCACAGCGCCTGGATCACCGCGGCCGCCTTCACCGTGGCGAACGCGGCCCTGCTCACGGTGCGGCTACGGGCGGAGCGGCGCGCCCTTCGGTGGGCCGTGGCGGTCCCCGCGTGACGAGCCGGGTCCTCGACCTGATGGTCGCCGGAGGCGGGCCGGCGGGGCTGGTCACCGCGCTGCACGCAGCCCGGGCCGGGCTGGAGGTCGAGGTGTGGGAGCCCCGGGCCGGGGACGTCGACAAGGCCTGCGGCGAGGGGTTGATGCCCGGCGCCCTGGCCGCCCTGCAGCGGCTCGGCGTCGACCCGGCAGGACATCCCTTCGAGGGCATCCGCTACGTCGGCGCCGGGCACACCGCGGACGCCCGGTTCCGCGCCGGCCCCGGCCGCGGGATCCGCCGGACCACCCTGCACCGGGCGCTGCGCGACGCCGCGCTCGACGCCGGGGCCCGCATCGTGCAGCGCGCCGTCACCGATGTGCACCAGGACGGCGGGTCCGTGGTGGTGGCCGGGACCCGCGCCGCGCACCTCGTCGCCGCGGACGGCCTCCACTCCCCCGTGCGGCGCGCACTGGGCCTGGATCTCCCCGCCGCCCGGCACGCCCGCTTCGGGCTGCGCCGGCACTTCCGGACCTCGCCGTGGTCACCATTCGTCGAGGTGCACTGGAGCCTCGGGCGCGACGGAGTCGAGGCCTACGTCACGCCGGTGGCCCCCGATCTCGTCGGGGTCGCCGTACTCGGCGGCGCCACCGGCTCGTTCGACGCGAAGCTGCACGGTCTGCCCGACCTGGCGGAGCGGCTCGGTGAGCCGGCAGGCGACGTCCGGGGCGCCGGTCCGCTGCGCCAGGGTTCACGACGCCGGGTGGCCGGCCGGGTGCTCCTCGTCGGGGACGCCGCGGGGTACGTCGACGCCGTGACCGGCGAGGGCCTCGCGCTCGCGTTCGCCCAGGCGCAGGCCGCGGTCCACGCGATCGTCGGGGGAAGCCCGCAGCAGTACGAGCACCACTGGGTGGCGCTGACCCGCCGCTACCGGTTGCTCACCTCCGCGCTGGTCCTCGGCACCCGTCCGCGGCTCGCCCGCCGGGCCCTCGTCCCCGCGGCCGACCTGCTGTCCCCGCTGTTCGGAGCTGCGGTCGACGCCCTCGCGCGGCCCGTCGAAACACCCCGCCGACGGGTGGTGTCGGGACTCACCCGGGCCCGAATCGCGGCGGACCCGAACAGCCGCTAGAAAGACGTGCCCGCGGTCGCGGGCGACACCTCTGGAGGTTCTGTGCAGATCTGGCCCGGCTCGTCGTACCCGCTCGGCGCGAGCTTCGACGGTGGCGGCACGAACTTCGCGATCTTCTCCGAGGTGGCGGACCGGATCGAGCTGTGCCTGATCGACGCCGACGGCACCGAGCGCCGCGTGGACCTCCCCGAGCGCAACGGGCTGGTCTGGCACGGCTACCTGCCGCGAATCTGGCCCGGGCAGCGCTACGGGTACCGCGTCCACGGCCCGTACGACCCGAGCGCCGGCCTGCGCTGCAACCCCGCCAAGCTCCTGCTCGACCCGTACGCGAAGGCCGTCGACGGCCGCATCGACTGGGACGAGTCGCTGTTCTCCTACCGCTTCGACGACCCGGACTCGCGGAACGACGACGACTCCGGGCCGCACACGATGCACTCCGTGGTGATCAACCCGTTCTTCGACTGGGCCGGGGACCAGCCGCTGCGCGTCCCCTACAACGAGACCGTGATCTACGAGGCCCACGTCAAGGGCATGACCGCGCGGCACCCCGACATCCCCGAGGACGTGCGCGGCACCTACGCCGGGCTCGCCCACCCCGCCATGATCGCCCACCTGCGACGGCTCGGCGTGACCGCCGTGGAACTCATGCCCGTGCACCAGTTCGTCGACGACTCCACCCTGGAGGAGAAGGGGCTGTCGAACTACTGGGGCTACAACACCATCGGCTTCTTCGCCCCGCACAAACGGCTACGCGTGCTTCGGCACCCGCGGGGAACAGGTCTACGAGTTCAAGTCCATGGTCCGCACCCTGCACAAGGCAGGCATCGAGGTCATCCTCGACGTCGTCTACAACCACACCGCCGAAGGCAACCACCTCGGGCCGACGCTCTCCTTCCGCGGCATCGACAACCAGGCCTACTACCGCCTCGTCGACGACGACCGGACCTTCTACTACGACACCACCGGCACCGGCAACAGCCTCAACGTGCGCCACCACGAGTCGCTGCGCCTGCTCATGGACTCGTTGCGCTACTGGGTCACCGAGATGCACGTCGACGGCTTCCGCTTCGACCTCGCCTCCTCCCTCGCCCGCGAGTTCCACTCCGTCGACCGGCTCGCCGCGTTCTTCGACCTCGTCAACCAGGACCCGATCGTCAGCCAGGTCAAGCTGATCGCCGAGCCCTGGGACGTCGGCGACGGCGGCTACCAGGTCGGCGGCTTCCCTCCCCTGTGGACGGAGTGGAACGGCCGCTACCGGGACACCCTGCGGGACTTCTGGCGCGGCGAGCCGGCAAGCCTCGGCGAGTTCGCCGCCCGCTTCACCGGCTCCTCCGACCTCTACCAGACGGACAACCGCCGTCCCATCGCGTCGATCAACTTCGTCACCGCGCACGACGGCTTCACCCTCGAGGACCTGGTGTCCTACAACGAGAAGCACAACGACGCTAACGGCGAGGGCAACGCCGACGGGGAGAGCCACAACCGCTCCTGGAACCACGGCGCGGAAGGCGACACGGACGACAAGGACATCCGGGAGCTGCGTGCCCGCCAGCAGCGCAACATCCTCACCACCCTGCTGCTGTCCCAGGGCGTCCCCATGATCGCCCACGGGGACGAGCTGGGCCGCACCCAGCAGGGCAACAACAACGTGTACTGCCAGGACAACGAACTGTCCTGGGTGGACTGGGAGCGGGCCCGCGAGTACCAGGGCCTCACCGACTTCACCGCCCGGCTCACGCGGCTGCGCGCCGAGCACCCGATCTTCCGGCGGCAGCGCTTCTTCGAGGGCCGGCCCGTGCGCGGCCAGGGCGTCGACGACATCGCCTGGCTCGGCCCCGACGCACAGCCGATGAGCGATGAGGACTGGGACGGCACGCACACCCGAACCCTGACCGTGTACCTCAACGGCCGCGCCATCCCCGACCACGACGACCTCGGCATGCGGGTCGCCGACAACTCGTTCCTGCTGCTGATCAACTCCCATCACGAGCAGCAGCGGCTGACGCTGCCCGATCAGAGCTACGGCAGCGCCTGGCACGTCGTCGTGGACACCGCGGAGCCCGAGCACCACGACACCTCGACGCTGGAGCCCGGCGCCGCCGTCACGCTGGTCCCGCGCAGCCTGGTGCTCCTGCAGAGCGTAGACGGGCCGAGGTGAACCGGCAGGCCCGGCGCGGCGCTCAGGACCCCTGACGGCGCCGCAGCTGCGTCTCGTCCATGTCCAGGTCCTGGCTCAGCGCCACCATCGTGGAACGGGAGACCTCGCCGTCGTCGTGGAGCCTGCGCAGGGTCTCGCGCTCGACCTCCAGCAGCCGCAACCGCAGGGCGGCGGCATCGGACGACGGGCCCGCCCGGCGGGGCTCGATCCGATCCTGCAGGTGATCGCGGCGCAGCTCCAGGACCTGTCGGAGCTCGTCGAACCCGGCCGGGACCGGCTCGTCGCCCTCCGCGATGGCCTCGAGCTCGCGCAGCGCGGCCTCGACCGCGGCGTGACGGGCCCGGACCGCCTCGGTCCGCTCGGCGCTGCCCTGCCCGAGACGCAGCACCCTCATCAGCCACGGCAGCGGAACCGTCTGTCCCACCAACGTCACCAGGACCACCACGACGGTGAGGAACTGCAGCAGCTCGCGGTGGGGGAAGGGCGCGCCCGTCGCCGTCGTCAGCGGCAGGGACAGCACCACCGCCAGGGAGACCGCACCGCGCGGCCCGCACCAGCCGAGCAGGACCCGTTCCCGCCACGGCATCCCCGCCTCGGCGCCGGCCGGTACCGGGAGACCCCGCGCGGCGAGCGGCACCAGCAGAACCCAGGCGAGCCGGACCAGCACCGCGGTGAGCGCGACGGCCGCCGACGCTGCGAGGAGCACCAGCACCGGGTAGTCGCTCACGGCCCGGAACAGCGCCGGGATCTGGACCCCGAGCAGCACGAACAACACCGCCACCAGCAACGTGTTCAGCACGCTCCAGAAGGTCTCGGCGTGCAGACGGACCGTCGGCTCGACCAGGCCGCGCCCTCGCACGCCCAGCCAAACGGCAGCGGTCACGGTGGCCAGCACCCCGGACGCGTGCAGCTCCTGGGCCGGTACGAACGCCAGGTACGGCGTGACCAGCGAGAGCAGCACGTGGCTCGCAGTGTCCCGGACCCGCTTGCGCAGCAGGTTGGCCACGATCCCGACGACCAGCCCGAACGCGACCCCGCCGCCGATCTCGACCAGCAGCGCGAGCCCGACCGTGCCGACCGACGTCGTGGCACCGACCGCGCCGACCGCCACGGCGAACAAGGTGAGCGCGACGCCGTCGTTGACCAGGCCCTCGGACTCCAGGACCGTGACCAGCCGGCGAGGTGCGCCGAGGCGCTCCAGGACCGTGCCGGCGGCCACCGGGTCCGGCGGGGCGACCGCGGCCCCGAACGCCAGCGCCACGGCCCAGCCCACCTCCGGGAACAGCCACAGCAGCGCCGCGCCCATGGCCACCGCGGTCGCCATCACGAGCCCGACCGACTGCCCGACGACCGGGACGAGATTGCGGAGGGTCTCGCGGAGGTCGCTGAAGAACCCGGCGTAGTAGATCAGCGGCGGCAGGAACAGCAGCAGGACCAGATCGGGCGAGAGCCGCACCTCCTCGACCCCCGGCACGAAGGCCGCACCGATCCCGAATGCCACGTACACCGCGGTCTCGGGCAGACCCGTACGGCGGCTCAGCGCGCGGCCGACGACCACACCCGCCGCCAGCACGACGACCACCAGCAAGACCTGTGTCGGCACCCCCGGCGGTACCCGTCAGGACCGTGGCCCACGCCTGCCGTCCGCGGGAGGACGCCGTCGGTCGGGCGGGCACGATGCCGCGCACCCGTCGACGTGCGGTCACGGCGGAGGTGTCGTCGCCCGGCGCACGGCCCCGAGCAGCAGGTCGAGCGCCCCCGCAGGCCGGCCGGCCCGCGCCGCGCACGACCAGACGTCCTGATAGATCCGTTCGACCAGCAGGTCCGCGGCCCCGGCATCGGGGCTCGCCGCCCGGGCCAAGGGGTACACCAGGGCGACGGTGCGGTCGTAGAGCAGACCGAAGGCCTGCACGTCCCCGCCGGCGACCGCCCGGAGCAGCCTGTCGAGCTCGTGGGCCTCGCCCGGTTGGAAGAGGCGGGGAGCACCGTCCGCGGGGGCGCAGCCGGTCCGTGGCCGGACCCGGGCCACCCCGGGATCACGGCCGCTCTGCGGCACCCGCCGTCCGGAGGACCGGCCGTGCGGGTCACCGGGGTCCGGATCCTCCCCGCTCAGCACCGCGCTCGGTGGAGCGAGTGACGCGGCAGGCGCCGTCCGTCCTCGTCCGGGCCACGGACGATCGCCGCCCGCTCGGTTTCCGTGAGGCCGCCCCAGACCCCGTACGGTTCGCGCACGCTCAGCGCGTGTGCTCGGCACTCCTGGATCACCGGGCACATCCGGCAGATGCTCTTCGCCCGGGCCTCGCGATCGGTTCTTGCCGGATCACGCTCCCGCTCCGGGTGGAAGAAGAGATCATCACCCAACTCGCGGCACGATCCCTGTACCTGCCAGTCCCAGACCTCGGTGACCGGGATGGGAAGCCTACGAATATCCGCCATATCGGCCCCTCGTCGTCGGAGAACTCCGATCGCCGAGGGTCTGGAGCGACGATCCTCACCGTACCCGCCCGGCCGCCCGATGGAGGCTGTGAAGCGTTTCGCAAGTCAGGGGGCAGCGGTACCGGGACGAGGGCTGCCAGGGCTGCAGCGGCGAGCGCCTCCGCGGGACGGACACCCTCGGGATCCGGCTGGGGCATCCGAACCCGTGCGGAGGCACGGCGACCGGCGACGGCCCGCAGCCCGACTGTGACCGGCCTCCTAGCGGCCGACGGTGTTGCGATCAGCGGGTGGGGCAGTCCGAGACCGCACGCCCCCGGCGTCGGTCGACGCGTGGGATTTCTCCCGCACACCCGAACCCCCGGCGTGCCCCACCCGAAGGACGACATGCCTCTTCTCCCTCGTCTGCCCAGCCGCCCGACCGCGACAACGCGGGCCTGTGACCGCGCCCCGGTGCACCATCGTCTGATCACCCTGCACGACGAGCAGGTCACCTTCCTCGAGACAGGCGACCGCACGGACGACCCCACCGTCGTCCTCCTGCACGGCCTGGCCAGCAGCTCCACCACCTGGGCGCCCGTGCTGCCCCTCCTGGGTCGCCTCGCCCACGTGATCGCGCCCGACCTGCTCGGTCACGGCACGTCCGCCAAGCCCCGCAGCGGCGACTACTCTCTCGGCGCCTACGCCGCCGGCCTGCGCGACCTCCTGGTCGCCCTCGACATCGACCGCGCGACGATCGTGGGCCACTCCTTCGGCGGCGGCGTCGCCATGCAGTTCGCCTACCAGTTCCCCGAGCGCACCGACCGTGTCGTACTCGACGCCAGCGGCGGCCTCGGGCCCGATGTCACGTTCGCCCTGCGCGCGGGCGACCCTTCCCGGAACCGCGACGGCCCTGAGGGTGGCGACCGCCCTGACCCCGCGCCCGCTGGCCTCCTTCGTCCGCCGGGCCGCCCACCTGCTGCCCGGCGTCCCGACCGCCGACGTCGACGGAATGACCTATGCGGTGGAGTCCTTCGCCGAGCCGGGCGCTCGACATGCGTTCGTCCAGACCGTCCGGAGCACCTTGAGCTGGTCCGGACAACGGCTCGACGGCACCGGTCGGCTCTACCTGCTCGCCGACGTCCCCGTCCTGCTCGTCGCCGGCACGACCGACGCCGTCATCCCGGTCGCCCACTCCCTCGCCGCCCACGAGCAGCTGCCGGGGAGCCGTCTGGAGATCTTCGACGGTACGGGGCACTTCCCCCACTCCGAGCATCCACAGCGCTTCGCCCGGGTTCTGCTCGACTTCCTTCGAACCACTCCCGCGACCCGGGGCGACCTGGCGAGTCTGCGCAGCCGGCTGCACTGGGCCGACCGGGGGGACGGCACGACGACCGCCACTCTGTCACCGGTCTGACCCACGCCGTCCACCGCGCGGGCCCGCTACGACATGGATACGGTGGCACGACGGGTCCGGTCCCCGCCCGTGGGTGCAGAACGCCGCCCGCCCACGCGCCATCTCGTGCCCTCACCGATCCCCACCCGCTGCCCGCGGCCCCGGATCGATGACCGCGACTCGACCCGACCGGAGCAGCTCCTGATGAACCGTCCCGCCCCGTCCACCCCCAGCCCGGCGGTCCGTGACCGGCTCGCCGAGCTCTCCGCGGCCGGGGTCTCGGTCTGGCTGGACGATCTGTCGCGCGAACGCCTCCGCTCGGGGACACTTGCCGCGCTCGTCCGCGACCGCAGCGTCGTCGGGGTCACGACGAACCCCACCATCTTCGCCAAGGCGCTCTCCCAAGGCGACGCCTACGACCGGCAGACGGCCGAGCTGGCTGCCGCCGGGACGGACGTGGCTTCGGCCATCCGCGCCATCACGGTCGCCGATGTGCAGGAGGCCTGCGACCTGTTCCGACCCGTCTGGGAGAGCAGCGGTGGTGTCGACGGACGGGTATCCCTCGAGGTCGACCCGACCCTCGCCCGCGACAGCGACGCCACGGTCGCCGAAGCCGCCGTCCTCTGGAAGGCCGTGGACCGGCCCAACCTGCTGGTCAAGATCCCGGCGACCGAGCAGGGACTCCCGGCGATCGTGCACGCGATCGCCGCCGGAATCAGCGTGAACGTCACGCTGATCTTCTCGGTCGAGCGGTACGAACTGGTCGCCCGGGCCTACCTCGACGGGCTCGCCGGGGCGCGACGCAACGGCCACGACCTCGGCCGGATCGCCTCGGTGGCGTCGTTCTTCGTCTCCCGCGTCGACGCCGAGATCGACCGCCGGCTCGACACCATCGGCACCGACGCCGCCCTCGCCCTGCGCGGCAGGGCCGCCGTGGCCAACTCGCGGCTCGCCTACGCCGCGTACGAGAAGGTTCTCGCGTCGACGGAATGGGCGGAGCTGTCAGACCGGGGAGCCACCCCGCAACGCCCGCTCTGGGCCTCGACGGGGGTCAAGAACCCTGACTACCCGGACACCCTCTACGTCTCCGAGCTCGTCGTCGCCGGCACGGTCAACACCATGCCCGAGAAGACGATCGACGCGTTCGCCGACCACGGCGACACCACCGGCGACCGCGTCACCGGGTACGCCGACGAGGCCCGGGCGGTGTTCGACGAGCTCGAGGCCGTCGGCATCGACTTCACCGACGTCTTCCTCACCCTCGAGAACGAGGGTGTCGCCGCGTTCGAGAAATCCTGGGCCGAGCTCCGCGACACCGTCGAGCACCAACTCGCCCGATGACCCGGGCCGAGGCCACCACCGAGGGCCACCCCGGGTTCGTCCACATGCTCGTCACGGGCGGCCCGGATCCGGCGCCCGGCGGCGAGCAGCCCGTCCGCCCGTCGATCACCGCCCATCCCCGCTACCGGCCGCTCCTCGGCCACAGGTCGCCGCGCCGCCGCCGGGAGGATGGCGGCGCGGTGACCTGACCGGGCCGGCGTCCGGTCAGCCCGTGCCCGCCGTCATGTCCAGGAAGGCGGCGGAGTCGTAGTAGGTCCGCAGGCCGGTGATCCGCTCCCCGTCGAAGGTGACGAACGTCGATCCGTCGTAGCGGATCTCCCGGCCGTCCGGGCGGGTGCCGACACTGTGCCATTCCAGGGCGGCGTCCCGATCGTTCTCGACGGCACGCGTGAACTGCGTACGAACCTCGCCAAACTGGGCGCGGTAGGTCTCCCAGAACTCGCGGACGTTCCCGTGGCGGACGCCCTCCCCGTCCAGGCGGAACATCTCCGCATCGTCGGCGAACAGGCTCGCGAGGCCGGAGACGTCGTCGTCCCGCTCCGACTTGCGGAGGGCCGCGACGAAGGCGCGGGTCAGGTCGTTGCGCAGGTGGATCTCGCTGGTGTGGTCCATGACGGAGGGCTACCCCCTCGTCGGCCGTCCACCCGGAACCAGAACCCCCGGACCGACCCGGGAGTCCCGCAGATCGGTCGAGTTGCCGATCCCCACCCGGCGGTTCTACCGTCGAAACGCCCCCACGTCCCGGACCCCGGCGCAGTGGCACACGACATCCGGTCCGATGAAGGGGTTCTCTCCATGTCCGAGCGCAACACCGTCGCACGCAGCCTCCACGACGCCGGCCTGGCGGCCTGGTTCGGAGGATCGCTCGCCGGCGCGGTCGCCGTGAACGGCGCCGCCGCCGACGTACCGGACCCGGCGCTCCGCCTGAAGATCGCGAACACCGGCTGGGCGCGCTGGACCCCCGTCAACGCGGCGGCGATCGGCGCCCACCTCATCGGCGGGGCCGCGATCCTGCGGGCCAACCGCGGCCGGGTCGCCACGCAGTCCGGTGTCGGCGCGTCCACAGTGGCGAAGCTCGTCGCGACGGCGGCCGCGCTCGGGGTCACCGCCTACAGCGGAGTACTGGGCGGCCGACTGCGCAAGGCCGAGGGCATCGCGGTCGAAGGGGCCACCGAGCCCGCCCCCGTCACGCCGCCCGACGTCGCATCGGCGCAGCAGCAGCTGCGCGTCTGCCAGTGGCTCATCCCGGCCCTCACCGGCGCCGTGGTGGTGCTCACCGCGATCCACGGCGAGCAGCAGCGGCCCGCACAGCAGCTGCAGGGCATCCTCGCCCGTCCCGGCCGATGGCTGCGCGCCGCAGCTTGACCGCCCGGGGGCCGGGCCGGGCCCGCGAGTGTGGGCTGCCCACCCGGGGGTAGCCCCCACCACGATCGGGTTCGGACCGCAGCCCCTCGTCCACTACCGATCAACCCCTCTGTGAGGCTCCGATGTTCTTGCACGTCCAACGTCTGATCAACGAGATCGTCCCCGACGAGCCGGATCCGGCCGCCGCCAACGCGCTTCAGGAAGGACTCGGCGGACAGTTCGGCGAGATGCGCACGATGATGCAATATCTCTTCCAGAGCTTCAACTTCCGCGGTGCGACCGCCAAGCCCTACCGCGACCTGCTCCACGGGATCGGCACCGAGGAGATCAGCCACGTCGAGCTGATCGCGACGACGATCGCCCGGCTCACCGACGGCTCCCCGGCCTACACCGGAGCAGCTACCAAGCCGGTCGACGAGCCCGGCAAGGGCGGCAAGACGCCTCTCGCCAGCGCACTGAGCGTCGGGAACATCCATCACTACCTCGTCGGCGCCCAGGGCGCGCTACCCGTCGACGCCGCCGGGAACCCGTGGTCCGGATCCTATGTGTACAACAGCGGCAACCTCGTGCTCGATCTCCTCTACAACCTCATGCTCGAGTCCACCGGCCGGCTCCAGAAGTGCCGGATCTACGAGATGACGGACAACAAGACCGCGCGCTCCACCCTGGCGTACCTGATCGTCCGCGACCAGGCCCACGAGAACGCCTACGCCAAGGCCCTGGAGAGCTTGGGGATCGACTGGGGCCGGACGTTGCCGATCCCGAAGACCGATGCCGAGCGCTTCCCCGAGGTCAAGACGCTCCTGGACCAGGGGCTGCACCTCAAGCAGTACACCTTCAGCCTCGACAACCTGTCCGAGGCCGGCAAGATCTTCCGGGGCTCCGCGCCGGCCTCCGTGGCGGACGGCAACCTCCAGACCGAGCAGATGCCCGACGGCTTCCCGATGGATATCGCCGTCGAGCGCCCCGAGGAGTTCGCGCCCGGACTGGACGCGGACCTGCTCGAGCTCGTCCAGCGGACTGCGGAACTGGAGCTCGACGACGCCGACCACGCCGCCGACAAGGTCACGACGAAGTAGGCGCCGGAGAACACCGGCGGGGTCTGCGGGGATCACTGGTGTCCTCCGGGCCCCGCCGTTGCCGTGATCCATCGAGAAAGGTCAGATGCCGTGGCCACGCCCGCCCGCACCCACGACCAGTCGCCACCCGTCCCTGGCAGTGCCGGAGCGAGAACCCACCCTGGACGGTTGCGTTCCACTGGAGAACGGGCAGCGGACGGCGTCGGGCCGGCCGTGCCCCGGATCCTGCGGGTCAGCGGTGCGATCGCCTGGCGGGTCCTCGCGGTCGCCGGTGCGCTCTACGTCCTGGGGCAGGTCGTGGCGAACCTCGCGGCCATCGTCGTGCCGGTGGCCATCGCGCTGCTCCTCGCCGCGCGGCGTCGCGACCGCGCTGGTGGTGGTCGCCGGGCTCGCGGCACTCGGCGCGATCCTGACCTTCGTCGTCATCACCTTCGTCCGCGGCGTCCCCGCCCTCGCCGCCCAGCTCAGCACCACCGTCGACTCGGTCGTCGGTTGGCTGGCCACCGGGCCCCTGAAGATCAGCCAGGCCCAGCTCGCCGGGATCCAGCAGCAGATCCTCGACACCCTCAACGCGAACCAGGCGGC
>NZ_BAAAQK010000035.1:0-6710 GCF_039531635.1 Pseudonocardia ailaonensis
TGTTCGAGCAGCCTCTGCTGCTCTTCCTCGCGCTCTTCGCGCTCTACAGCCCGGTCGCTGCGCTGTCGTCCTACTTCCCGGTCGTGTCCAGGCTGGGCAGCCGCGACCAGCTCCGGCTCGCGATCGCCCTGTTCGGAAACGTCGCGATCTTCGGGCTGGTCGCGCTCTGGGTCGGCGAGCCGCTGCTGGAGCTGCTCGGGATCAGCACCGCGGCGCTCACCGCGGTCGGCGGCATCGCCCTGCTCTACGAGGGCATCCCGCTGATGCGCGGGGTCGCGGCGCACCCGCCGGAACCGTCGGAGGAGCCCGCCGGAACGGGCGCGGGCGAGACTTCCGTAGACGCCCCCACGCAGACCGGCACGTGGCGGAAGTACGCCTTCGTCCCGGTGACCTTCCCGCTCACGGTGGGCGGCACGACGTTCGCGTTCTTCGTCGGGTTCCGGGCCGAGGCGACCTCGGTCGTGGACGTCGTCGCGCTGTCGGTCGCCGGGGTGCTCTACGCCGCGGTCACCGGCGCCACCCTCTACGCCTCCGCCCACGTCCAGCGTCGGGCCAAGCCCTCCACGCAGGCGTTTCTCGAACGCATCGCCGGGATCCTGCTGACCGCGATCGCGGTCATGATCCTCACCAGCGGCGCGACCCGGATGGTCGTCGACGTCCTCGACGGGCTGAACCGGTGACCGGCCCGGTGGAGTGGGTCGCCCTCGCCTTCCCCGGGGAGACCGTCGATCCGGCTGTCGTCCCCGAGATCGCGCGGCTCGTCGATGCCGGCACGGTGCGGATCCTGGATCTGCTGCTCGTGCACCGGTCCGTGGACGGCGCCGTCTCCGTGACCGAGTACGACTCCCTGGACGGACCGGTCCGGGCGGCGCTCGACGCCGTCGACGGGGACGTCCTCGGCCTGCTCGGCGAGGTCGATCTCCCGGTGATCGCCGAGGAGCTCGCCCCCGACAGCACGGCGCTCGTCGTCGTGTGGGAGAGCCTCTGGGCGGCCGGGCTGGCGGAGGCCGTGCGCGGCGCCGGCGGCCTGCTGCTCACCCACGACCGCATCCCCGCGGACACGGTGGACGCGGCCCTGGCCGCCACGGACGGGGTGGTGTCGTGAGACGCCTGTCGGGACGGGGCCGCCGCGGCCCCGGTCTGCTCGCCACGGTGGCGCGGACGGCGGTGATCGCCGGGACGGCCTCGTCCGTCGCCGGCCGCGTGACCGCACGCCAGCAGTCCGCGGCCCGGCAGGAGGAGGAGCTGGAGTTCCTGCGCCGCAACGCCGCCGTACCCGCGCCCCTGGCTGCGCCGCCACCCCAGGACGACGTGCTGGACCGGTTGACGCGGCTGGGCGAGCTGCGGGCGGCGGGGGTGCTCACCGAGGACGAGTTCACCGCACAGAAGGCCCGCATCCTGGGCGCCTGAGCAAGGACGCCTGGGCAAGGACGCCTGGGCATGGACGCGGAACGGACAGGTGGCCGAGTTCTCACCCGCCCCGGGTGACGGGCGAGGCCCACCCGCGCGGGCATCGTCGGCCCGCCGGATGCGACCGCAGCCGGCGGGACCCGGCGGAGGACAGCCATGCACAGGCCGCAGAGCGACCACCCCCGCACTGTTGTTGGTCGGCGGGCTCGGGCCCGGACGGCGTGGGCGGGTCTCGCCGTCGGCGTGGCCCTGGCGGCCACCGCGTGCGCCGTGCCCCCGGAGCACCTGAAGACCCGCGACAGCAACTACGGGCAGGTCGGTGACCTGCAGCTACTGCACGTGCACCTCGCCACGCCGCCCCGCGAGGGCTGGCAGCCCGGATCGGCCGTGCCGATGCACCTGACGGTGTACAACGGCGGGGCCGCCCGCGTCGTGATCACGGACGTGTCGAGCTCCGGCGCCGCGTCGATCTCCGCCGTGTCCGGTGACGGCGTGCGCACGCCGGTCCACATCCAGCTCGACCCCGGGGAGACGCGGTCGATGCAGGAGCAGGACTCCACCCGCCTCGAGGTCGGCGGGCTCGCCTCCCGGCTCGTCGCCGGCACCACGCTGCCGGTGGCCTTCACGCTCGACTCCGGCGAGGGGATCGTGCTCGCCGTGCCCGCCCAGGTCTCGAGCGAGCCCGCGGTCCGGTCCCGGTGAGCGCCCCGACGGACTCCCGCGCGAGCACCGCTGAGCTGGCCCTGCCCGCGCTGACGGCGATGGTCGTCGGCTCGATGGTCGGGGCCGGTGTGTTCTCGCTGCCCCGCAACTTCGCCCAGACGACGGGCGGGCTCGGGGCCGTGATCGCCTGGGTGGTCGCCGGCGCCGGAATGCTGATGCTGGCCTTCGTGTTCCAGAACCTCGCGATCCGCAAGCCCGATCTCGACGCCGGCGTCTACGCGTACGCCAAGGCCGGCTTCGGCGACTATCCCGGCTTCCTCTCCGCGTTCGGGTACTGGGCCAGCGCCTGCGTGGGGAACGTGACGTACTGGGTGCTGATCAAGTCCACGCTCGGCGCGGTGCTCCCCGCGCTCGGCGAGGGCGACACCGTGCTCGCCGTCGCGATCTCCTCGGTCGGCCTGTGGCTCTTCGCCTTCGTCATCCTCCGCGGGGTCCGCGAGGCGACGGGCATCAACACCGTCGTCACCATCGCCAAGATCGTCCCGCTGGTGACGTTCGTGGTGGTCCTGGTGTTCGCGCTGAAGGCGGACGTCTTCTCCGCCAACTTCTTCGGCGGCCAGGGCTACGACGCGGGGCTCGGCAGCCAGGTCCTGTCGACGATGCTGGTCACGGTCTTCGTGTTCCTCGGGGTCGAGGGGGCGAGCGTCTACTCCCGCTACGCGAAGCGCCGCGAGGACGTCGGGCGGGCGACGGTCATCGGGTTCCTCTCCGTGCTGGCGCTGTTCGCGTCCGTGTCGATCCTGTCCTACGGGGTGCTCCCCCGCGGCGCGCTCGCCGGGCAGCGCCAGCCGTCGGTGGCCGGGGTGATGGAGTCCGTCGTCGGGCCGTGGGGTGCGGTGTTCATCAGCGTCGGGGTCGTCGTCTCGGTGCTGGGCGCCTACCTGGCCTGGACGCTGATGGCCGCCGAGGTCCTGTTCGTCGCCGCCCGCCACTCGGACATGCCGCGGTTCCTCGGCCGGACCAACGCGAAGGACGTCCCGGCCCCGGCCCTGCTGCTGACCAGC
The DNA here is from genome assembly GCF_039531635.1 of Pseudonocardia ailaonensis. Lineage (NCBI taxonomy): Bacteria > Bacillati > Actinomycetota > Actinomycetes > Pseudonocardiales > Pseudonocardiaceae > Pseudonocardia > Pseudonocardia ailaonensis. The sequence continues at coordinate 3,138 of NZ_BAAAQK010000035.1, forward strand.
GGGCTGAGCCAGGTCGTCCTGCTGCTGACGCTGTTCTCCGACGACGCGTTCACCTTCACGCTCAAGCTCTGCACCTCGCTGTCGCTCGTGCCCTACCTGCTGGCGGCGGGGTACGCGGTGCGGGTCGCCCCGGCGCGGACCCGCGAGCTCCTCGTCGGCGTGCTCGCGACCGTCTACACGCTGTTCCTGATCGTCGCGGCCGGCGTCGAGTACCTGCTGCTGTCCTGCATCGTCTACGCGCCGGGCACGCTCCTGTTCGTCCGGGCGCGCCGCGAGCAGGGAGCCCGCACGTTCACCCGGGTCGAGATCGCGCTGCTGGTGGTGGTCGTCCTCGGGGCGGTGGCCGGCGTCGTCGGCCTGGCCACGGGCCGGATCACGATCTGATGCGCGCCTGATGTCCCTGCGCGGGCGGGCGGCGCGGCTCCGCGGCCGCTACCCGGCGGCCGACCACCTGCACCGCACCGGCCGGCGCTTCTTCGCGCAGCGGGGCAACCACCTCGCCTCGGCGATCGCCTTCGCCACCGTCCTGGCGGCCACGCCGCTGCTGATGGTGCTGTTCTCCGCCGCCGGCTTCCTGCTGTGGCTGCGCCCGGACCTCGTCGCCGAGCTGGAGAGCTGGGTGGTCGGCGGGTTCCCCGCCCCGGTGGGCGAGGCCGTCGTCCCGCTCGTCGCGGCGGCGGTCGCCGGGCGCGGGCCCATCGCGTCGGTCGGCACGGTGGCCGCGGTCTGGGCGGGGACGACCTGGATCTCCGTCGTCCGGGAGGCCCTGGCGGCGATGTGGGAGCTGCCCCCGCGCCCGCCCGCGTCGGTGCTCCGGTTCGTCCGCGACCTCGGCTCGTTGCTGGTGCTGCTGCTCGCGCTGGTGACCTCCGTGGCGCTCACCGTCACCGCGACGGGCGGGTTGGGCACGGTGCTCGGCCTGCTCGGGCTCGGCGACCGGCCACTGACCGGCGCGCTGCTCGGCGCGCTGGGCGTCCTGCTCGGCTGGGGGATCGCGTGGTGCGTCCTGGCCTGGCTGCTCGGCCGGCTGCCGGGGCACACGCTGCCCCTGCGGCAGGTCGCCCCGGTCGCCGCGACCGGGGCGCTGCTGGTCGAGGCGATCACCGTGGCGACGACGCTGACCGTCGGGGCGACGTCGGGCTCCCTCGGCGGCGCCGTGTTCGGGACCGTCCTCGCGGTGCTGGCGTTCCTGTTCGCCGGGGCGCGGGTGCTGCTCTCGCTGGCGGCGTGGCTGGCCACCGCTGATCCGGCGACTTCTCCCCCGGTGCGGGCGAGGCGCCCGGGCTCCCGCCGCGCGACCCTGCTGCGCACCGTCCCCGCCGAGCCCGACCGAGCCGGCCGCCCCGACCCGCGAGGTGCCGATGACCGTCCCCCAGCCCGGTAGCGACCCGGCCCCGTCCGGGCCGGGGCTGCCCCGGGCCACCGCGGTGCTGCTCACCCTCGCGTCGGTGGTCGTCGTCGCGGCCGGCGCCGCGGCGGCGGCGTGGCTCGTCGGGCCGGTCTTCCTCGCCCTGGTCCTGGTGATCATGGTGCATCCGCTGCACGGGTCACTCGTCCGCGCGGGCGCCCCACGCTGGCTCGCCACCGGGCTGCTGGTGCTGGCGATCTACGGGGTCCTGCTCGTGCTGTCCGCGGTCGTCGTCTACTCGGTCGCGCGGCTGGCCACGGTCCTGCCCTCCTACGCGGGCGAGCTGAACGCCGTCCTCACCTCCGCCACCTCGCTGCTGGCCCGGTTCGGCGTCGGCCCGGACCAGCTCCGCGAGCTCGTCGCCGGGCTGGACTACGGCCGGTTCGTCGGCATCGTCACCGGGTTGCTGCGCGGGCTGACGGGGCTGGCCGGGAACCTCGTCTTCCTGCTCTCCCTGCTGCTGTTCCTCGGCATCGAGGCCGCCGGGGCGGGACCGCGCCTGCAGGCGGTCGCGACCCAGCGCCCGCACGTCGCGGCCGCCCTGCGCGAGTTCGCGTCGGGCACCCGCCGCTTCCTCGTCGTGACGACGGTGGTGGGCGCGGTGACCGGCGCGGTCGACGCGCTGGTGCTCGGGCTGCTCGGGATCCCGCTCGCCGTGCTCTGGGGCGTCCTGGTGTTCATCACCAACTACATCCCCTACATCGGCTTCTGGATCGGGCTCGTCCCGGCCGCGCTGCTCGCCCTGCTCACCGGCGGCTGGCCGAGCATGCTCGTCGTGGTCGGGGTCTTCCTCGTCGTCAACTTCGTCCTGACGTCGGTGGTGCAGCCGAAGTTCGTCGGCGACGCGGTCGGCCTCTCGGTCTCGGTCACCCTGATCGGACTCGTGTTCTGGGCCTGGCTGCTCGGCCCCCTGGGCGCCGTCCTGGCGGTCCCGCTGACCCTGCTCGCCAAGGTGCTGCTGGTCGACGCCGACCCACGGGCGCACTGGCTCGACGCCCTGCTGGGCAGCCGCGCCCCCGGGCCCGTCACCGACGCCGTGCCCGACGACGCCGTGCCCGACGAACTGCCGGATCCCGACCCACCCGCGGAGGAACGATGACGTCGCACCGCTACGAGTTCCGCATCGCCGGGCACCTGGCCCCCACCACCCGCGAGGCGTTCGAGGGGATGACCGTGACCGACGCCCCACCGGAGACCGTGGTCCGCGGCACGGTCCTCGACGACGCCCACCTCCACGGCGTCCTCGCCCTGATCCAGGACCTGGGGCTGCAGGTCGTCGCCGTCCAGCGGGTCGAGGACTGAGCGAGTTCTCACCCGCCGCGGAGGAGGCCCGGCTCCCCCGGCCCCGACCAGGCTCGACGACGTCCCGATCCCCGCAGAGGAGCACAGATGTCGACTCTCACCGTGTGGCGCTTCCCCAGCTCGGACGGCGCGGACGACGCCGTCGGACGGCTCGAGCAGCTCGCTCGCCAGCAGCTCATCACCGTCCACGACGCCGCCACCGTCTCGTGGGCCGAGGGCGCGAAGAAGCCGAGGACCCACCAGCTGCGCAACCTCGCCGGCGCCGGGGCGCTGGGCGGTGCGTTCTGGGGCATGCTCTTCGGCCTGATCTTCCTGATGCCCCTGCTGGGCGCGGCGATCGGCGCCGCCGCGGGCGCGCTCGCCGGCCGGTTCTCCGACTTCGGCATCGACGACGAGTTCATCCGCAAGACGCGCGAGCAGGTCACCCCGGGGTCCTCCGCACTCTTCGTCCTGAGCTCCGACGCGGTCGAGGACAAGGTCGCCCAGGCCTTCGAGGGCGTGCCGGCCGAGCTGCTGTTCACCAACCTCAGCTCGGAGCAGGAGCAGCAGCTGCGCGAGGTCTTCGCCGACTGACGGGAACGTCCCTCTCCCCGTCGGCACGACGGCTCACCACCGCTCCGGCGAACGCGACCCCCTCGGGCGACGTACCGGCCCATGGTCCACCGTTCACCGCGGGAGACTCCCCGCCGCCGGGAAGATCGCGCTAGGTTCCGGTCGGGTCGACCTGGGGAGATCGGGTGTCTTCGACGGATCTGAAGCTTCTGGACGCGTACTGGCGAGCGGCGAACTACCTGTCGGTGGGACGCTCCTATGTCGCGTCAAGGACTGTCGGCGGCCCGATTTCGAGCTGTCGGAAGAGCTGG
>NZ_BAAAQK010000036.1:0-36447 GCF_039531635.1 Pseudonocardia ailaonensis
CAAAGGACACCCGCACACCATCACCGAACCCACCAAAGGGCCACAAGCTCAGGGGCGTCGTCGTTCTGTTGGTTACTCTACCGAGCTAGCCGCTCGGAGGCAACTCTCTTATGTTACGCGGTTGCCTTGGCCTGGTCAAGCGCCGAGTTCCCGCGCCGATCCGGATTTGCCCCGAGGGGCTCGGCCGAACCGATTTGCCGCCCGCCTGCGGTCTGACTCTGGGCCGGAGATTCCGTCCCGGTCTGTCGTGCTGACCGCCGTGGCGACGAGGAGAAAGTTACACACCGCGGTGAACGGGCCCGAAACCGGGGGGTGGGTTTACGGTGTTTGCCGAGGTCAAGGGCGGTTTTCTCGCCGCAGACCCTGATCGACCGCGCGGCGGTACGGCAGCGGCCCGGCACTCCCTGTCGGGAGAACCGGGCCGCTGAGGGATGGACGTGAGGGTCCCGGGACCGCCTCCGAAGGGTCCGAGAACAGGGGTGTGATCTCGGCTACCCCGCCCCGCTCGGCGCGTCGGAGGTGCGCTCAGACGCCGGCGACGCGTACGCCGGCGAGGTTGCGCTTGCCGCGCCGGACGACGAGCCATCCCCCGGCCAGGACGTCCCCGGCGGACGGGGACCACTCCTCGTCCGGGACCTTGGAGTTGTTCACGTACGCACCGCCCTCCTTCACGACCCGGCGGGCCGCACCGCGCGACTCGACCAGCCCCGTGTCGACGAGCAGATCGAGGATCGTCGCTCCCCCGTCGAGGCCGATGTCCGCACGCGGGACCTCGGCCAGCGCGGCGGTGAGCGTCCCGGCGTCGAGCTCCCCCAGCTCGCCCCTCCCGAACAGCGCCGACGAGGCCGCGATCACCTGGTCCGTGTGGTGCTGCCCGTGGACGAGGGTGGTGAGCTCGGAGGCCAGCCGCTTCTGGCCCGCTCGCAGATGGGGGCGTTCGGCCGTGTCCTCGTCCAGCCCGAGGATCTCCTCCCGGGAGAGGAAGGTGAACAGCCGCAGGTAGCGGCCCACGTCCGCGTCGGCCACGTTCACGAAGTACTGGTACCAGGCGTAGGGCGAGGTCAGCTCGGGATCGAGCCAGATGTTGCCGCCACCCGTGGACTTCCCGAACTTGCGGCCCTCGGAGTCCGTGACGAGCGGGGTCGTGAGCGCATGGGCGCTGCCCCCGTCGACGCGCCGGATCAGGTCCGCTCCGCCGACGATGTTGCCCCACTGGTCCGAGCCGCCGATCTGCAGCCGGCATCCGTGGCGTCGGTAGAGCTCGAGGTAGTCCTGCGACTGGAGCAGCAGGTAGCTGAACTCCGTGTAGGACAGCCCGTCCGTGGCGAGCCGGCGCTTCACCGTCTCCCGGCCCAGCATGACGTTGACCGAGAAGTGCTTGCCGACGTCCCGCAGGAACTCCAGCACCCCCTGCCCGCCGGTCCAGTCCAGGTTGTTCGCGATCAGCGCGCCGGTGGGCGAGTCGTCGAACGTCACGAACCGCTCGAGCTGCCCGCGGATCTTCTCCGCCCACTCGGCCACGGTGTCGACGCTGTGCAGCGACCGCTCGCCGACGTCGCGGGGATCGCCGATCTGCCCGGTCGCCCCACCCGCGAGGACGATCGGCCGCGCCCCCGCCTCCTGGAAGCGGCGCAGGGACAGCAGCGGGACCAGGTGTCCGGCGTGCAGGCTCGACGCCGTCGGGTCGAACCCGGCGTACAGCGTGAGCGGCTCGGGACCTTCCAGGTCCTTGCGCAGGGCGTCGAGGTCCGTGCTCTGCGCGATGAGGCCGCGCCACTCCAGCTCGTCGAGGATGCTCACGGGTCGATTCTCACGGACGGCGCCCGGCGCGGGCCAGCGGGTTGTCCCCCGTTCCGGCGGCGGGTGCCCCCGGGCCGGTACGGGCTCACCTCCGGTGCCCCGTCGATCCAGAACCGCCAGGGCAGATCGGCCGCAGCCGCCACCCCGACCCGCGGCCCGCTGCGGACCCGCGACGCCGGCACCGGCGCCCCCGCGACGATCCGCACTGGCGAGGCCGGCGAGGTGACGTCCAGGCCGTTGTGCTCCCGGGCCAGCCCGAGGAGCGACGCCAGCCGGGCCGGTCCCTTCGCGAGGTCCACGTCGCGACGTGCGGTGGGGCGGCGCACCCGCGCGATCCCGGGATCGGAGACGACCTCGCCGGCCCGCAGCAGCACCGCCCCCGACTCCCCGTCGCCGAGGCAGGTGACGTTGGCGCAGAAATGCATCCCGTACACGAAGTAGACGTAGAGGTGACCGGCCGGGCCGAACATCACGGCGTTGCGCGGGGTCCGGCCCCGGAAGCTGTGCGACGCCGGGTCGTCCGCCCCGCGGTAGGCCTCCACCTCCACGAGCCGGACCGCCACGACGCCGTCCGGGGTGTCCGCCTCGACCGTGCAGCCCAGCAGCCGCCTGGCGGCGGGGAGCACGTCGCCGGAGAGCGTGGCCCGGTCGATCAGCACGCGGCCGATGCTACGGCCGCCCACGACGGGTGCGCTCCCGCACCCTCGGGGGCCACCGGGGGCGCGCGGGGCGCTCACAGCTCAGGCGGTGGTCCAGGCCCGGTGGTCGGCGGAGGTGAGGCGGACCTGGTCGAGCTGCTCCGCCACCCGGACACCGGCGGTGCCGCCGCGGGCGTCCCGGGAGGCGATGGAGCCCTCGACCGTGAGGACCTCCCGGACCACGGGGGTGAGCGCGGGGTGCACCGCGGCCAGCTCCTCGTCCGTCAGGTCCTCGAGGCCGACGCCCCGGGACTCGGCCGCGCGCACGCAGCCGCCCGCGGCCTCGTGGGCCACGCGGAACGGGATGCCCTCGCGCACGAGCCATTCGGCGATGTCCGTGGCCAGGGTGAAGCCCGCGGGCGCGAGCTCGGCGAGGCGCTCGGTGTGGAACACCAGCGTCTCGACCATGCCCGCGACGGCCGGGAGCAACAGCTCGAGCTGCTCGGCGGAGTCGAACAGCGGCTCCTTGTCCTCCTGCAGATCCCGGTTGTAGGCGAGCGGGAGGCCCTTCAGCGTGGCCATCAGCCCGGCGAGGTTGCCGATCAGCCGGCCGGCCTTGCCGCGCGCGAGCTCCGCGACGTCCGGGTTCTTCTTCTGCGGCATGATCGAGCTGCCGGTGGAGAACGCGTCGTCGAGCGTGACGTAGGAGAACTCCGCGGTGGCCCAGAGGATGACCTCCTCGGACAGCCGCGACAGGTCCACCCCGATCATGGCCAGCACGAAGCCCGCCTCGGCGGCGAAGTCCCGCGCCGCGGTGCCGTCGATCGAGTTCTCGGCGGACGAGTCGAAGCCCAGCTCCGCGGCGACCGCCTCCGGGTCCAGGCCGAGCGAGGACCCGGCGAGGGCGCCCGATCCGTAGGGCGAGACCGCGGCGCGGCGGTCCCAGTCCCGCAGCCGGTCCACGTCCCGCAACAGGGCCTGGGCGTGCGCGGCCAGCTGGTGAGAGAGCAGGACCGGCTGGGCGTGCTGGAGGTGGGTGCGGCCCGGCATGGGGGCGCTCGGGTACGCGGTGGCCTGGGTGACCAGCGCGTCCACGACGTCGAGGACCCCTGCCGCGATCCGGCGGGCCGCGTCGCGCAGCCACATCCGGAACAGGGTGGCGACCTGGTCGTTCCGGGACCGGCCGGCGCGCAGCTTGCCGCCCAGGTCCGGGCCCGCCCGCTCGATCAGCCCGCGTTCCAGGGCGGAGTGCACGTCCTCGTCCGCCGGTGCCGGGGCGAAGGAGCCCGACTCGACGTCCGCGGCGAGCTTGGTGAGCGCCTCGAGCATGCCGTCGAGCTCGGCCTCGGTGAGCAGCCCGGCCCGGTGCAGGACGCGGGCGTGGGCCTTCGAGCCGCGGATGTCGTAGGGCGCGAGGCGCCAGTCGAAGTGCGTGGACTTGGACAGCGCGGCCAGCGCGTCCGCCGGGCCGCCGCTGAACCGTCCGCCCCAGAGAGCAGAGCCGCTCATCAGTCGTTGCCCTCTTCGAGCGCGGCCTCGTCGAGCGAGGAGCCGTGGTCCGGCTCGCCCTCGGCGGTGGCGATCCGGTCGAAGCCGCCCGACGGCAGCTCCCCGAACAGCGTGCCGTGCTCGACGAGGACGGTGCCCTGCTCCATCGGCTGCCCGGCGTAGGCCTCGAGCTTGGCGCGGGAGTCCGCGATGTCGAGGTTGCGCATGGTGAGCTGCCCGATCCGGTCCGTGGGGCCGAAGGCCGCGTTCTCCACGCGCTCCATGGACAGCCGCTCCGGGTGGTAGGAGAACCCGCTGCCCTGGGTGTCGAGGATCGAGTAGTCGTCCCCGCGGCGCAGGCGCAGCGTGACGGTGCCGGTGACCAGCGAGGCGATCCAGCGCTGCACGGACTCGCGGACCATCAGCGCCTGCGGGTCCAGCCAGCGGCCCTCGTAGAGCAGCCGGCCGAGCTTGCGGCCCTCGTTGTGGTAGTTCGCGACCGTGTCCTCGTTGTGGATCGCGTTGATCAGCCGCTCGTAGGCGATGAACAGCAGCGCCATGCCGGGGGCCTCGTAGATGCCGCGCGACTTGGCCTCGATGATCCGGTTCTCGATCTGGTCCGACATGCCGAGGCCGTGCCGGCCGCCGATCCCGTTGGCCGCCAGCACCAGGGCGACGTTGTCGGAGAACCGCTCGCCGTTGATCGCGACCGGGTAGCCGGCCTCGAAGGAGATCGCGACGTCCTCGGTCTCGATCGCCACGGACGGGTCCCAGAACTTGACGCCCATGATCGGCTCGACGGTCTCCAGGGACACGTCGAGGTGCTCGAGGGTCTTGGCCTCGTGCGTGGCGCCCCAGATGTTGGCGTCCGTGGAGTAGGCCTTCTCGGCCGAGTCCCGGTACGGCAGGCCGTGGGCGGTGAGCCAGCGGCTCATCTCGTCCCGCCCGCCGAGCTCCTCGACGAAGTCCGCGTCGAGCCACGGCTTGTAGATGCGCAGCTCGGGGTTCGCGAGCAGGCCGTAGCGGTAGAACCGCTCGATGTCGTTGCCCTTGAAGGTCGAGCCGTCGCCCCAGATGTTCACCTCGTCCGCCTGCATGGCGCGGACCAGCAGGGTGCCGGTGACGGCACGGCCCAGCGGCGTGGTGTTGAAGTAGGTGCGGCCGCCGGAGCGGATGTGGAAGGCGCCGCACGCGAGCGCGGCGAGCCCCTCCTCGACGAGCTGCGGCTTGATGTCCACCGCGCGGGCGATCTCGGCGCCGTACTGCTTGGCGCGGGTGGGCACCCCGGAGATGTCCGCCTCGTCGTACTGGCCGAGGTCGGCCGTGTAGGTGCAGGGGATCCCGCCCTTGTCGCGCATCCAGGCGACCGCCACCGAGGTGTCGAGGCCCCCGGAGAACGCGATGCCGATGCGCTCGCCCTTGGGGAGGGAGGTCAGGACCTTGCTCACGGGATGGATGCTCCTCGGGTGTCGGTGCGGTCAGTGCGGTCGGACGAACGCAGGTTCTGCAGTTGGGAGGCGAGCTCGGCCCCGGTCAGCGGCTCACGGGCGACGACGACGACCGTGTCGTCCCCCGCGATCGTGCCGACGACCGAGTGCAGCGCCGCGCGGTCCAGCGCACTCGCAAGGTAGTGGGCCGCCCCTGGCGGCGTGCGCAGGACCGCCAGGTTGCCGCTCGCGTCCGCGGACACGAGCAGCTCCCCCAGCAGCCGGGCCAGCCGCGTCGTCCCGCCCTCGACGCCGCGCACCGGGCTGCCGTCCTCCGGGATCACGTAGACGGGCTGGCCGCCGTCCGCGCCGCGGAGCTTGACGGCGCCGAGCTCGTCGAGGTCCCGGGACAGCGTGGCCTGGGTGGTGCCGATGCCCTCGTGCTCGAGCAGGACGAGCAGCTCGACCTGGCTGTGCACCGCCTGGTGGGCGACGAGGTCGATGATCCGCGCCTGGCGGGCGACCCGGTTCGCGGCGCCCCGTGCCTCGGTCATGGCGTGCCCCGGTCGTGGGTGGTCCGGATCATGGGGTCGGCCTCACGCGCGGACCGGGTCCAGGAGCCACGCGAGCAGCGCCTTCTGGGCGTGCAGCCGGTTCTCGGCCTCCGCCCAGACGGCGCTGGCCGGGCCGTCCATGACCTCGTCCGTGATCTCGTCCCCGCGGTGCGCGGGCAGGCAGTGCAGCACGATCGCGCCCTCGTTCGCCCTGGCCAGCAGCGCGGAGTCGATGCGGTAGGGCCGGAACGGGGCCGCGCGGTCCAGCCCGTCCGCCTCCTGCCCCATCGAGACCCAGGTGTCCGTGACGAGCACGTCCGCACCCTCGGCCGCGGCCTGCGGGTCCGTGATGAGCTCCGCGGAGCCGCCGGTGCGGGCGCCGTGCGCCTTGGCGTCCTGGACGACGGCCGGGTCCGGCTGGAACCCCGACGGCGCGCTGATCCGCACGTGCATCCCGGCGAGCGTGCCGCCGAGCAGCAGCGAGTGGGCCATGTTGTTGGCGCCGTCGCCCAGGTAGGTCAGCGTGAGCCCGGCGGTGCGGCCGAGGCGCTCGTGGATCGTCTGCAGGTCGGCGAGGACCTGGCAGGGGTGGAACTCGTCCGTGAGCGCGTTGACGACGGGGACCTTCGACACCGAGGCCATGGCCTCGATGCGCTCCTGGCCCGACGTCCGCCACACCACGGCGTCGACGAAGCCCGACAGCACCCGGGAGGTGTCCTCGATCGTCTCGCCGCGGCCGAGCTGGCTGCTGCCCGCGTCGATGATCAGCGGCTGGCCGCCGAGCTGGGTGATCCCCACCTCGAACGAGATCCGGGTGCGGGTGGACGACTTGTCGAAGATCACCGCGACCGGCCGCGGCCCGACGAGCGGGAGGTGGGCGAAGCGGTCCGCCTTCATCTCCTTCGCCAGCGCCAGGACCTCGGCCTGCTCGTCGGGCGACAGGTCGTCGTCGCGGAGGAAGTGCCGGACCATCACACGCTCCCGAGGATGCCCGGCAGGTCGGCCAGGAACGCCTGCGCCTGCGCCTCGCCGAGGACCAGTGGCGGGGCCAGCCGGACCCGGTCCGGGACGGCGTTGTTGACCAGGTAGCCGGCGGCGCGGGCCGCGGCCACGACGTCCGCCGAGACGGGCCTCGCGAGCCCCACACCAATCAGCAGACCGGCGCCGGAGACGTCCGTGACCAGCGGGTGCCCGAGGCCCTCGATGCCGGCGACGATCTCCTTGCCGAGCCGGTCCACGTGCTCGAGCAGGTTGTCGTTCTCCACGGTGGCCAGCACCGCCAGCGCAGCGGCGCAGCTCACCGGGTTGCCCCCGAAGGTGGTGCCGTGCTGCCCCGGCTCGAGCAGGGCCGCGGCCGGCCCGATGCCGATGCACGCGCCAATCGGGAGCCCGCCGCCGAGGCCCTTGGCGAGGGTGACCACGTCCGGCACGATGCCGGCGGCCTGGTGGGCGAACCACGCGCCGGTGCGGCCGATGCCGGTCTGCACCTCGTCGAGCACGAGCAGGGCGCCGTGGCGGGCGGTGATCTCCCGGGCCGCCGCGAGATAGCCCTCCCGCGGCACGATCACGCCGAACTCGCCGAGGATCGGCTCGAGGAACACCGCGGCGGTGGTCTCGTCGACCGCCGCCTCCAGCGCCGCCACGTCGCCGAACGGGATGTGCTCGACGCCCGGGGGCATCGGCTCGAACGGGGTGCGCTTGGCGGGCTGACCGGTCAGCGCCAGCGAGCCCATGGTGCGGCCGTGGAAAGCGCCCTCGCAGGCGATGATCGTCGGCCGGCCGGTCCGCCGCGCGATCTTGAACGCGGCCTCGTTGGCCTCGGCGCCGGAGTTGCAGAACAGCGCGCGGGCCGAGTCCTGGCCGATCAGCGCCGTGAGCTTCTCGGCGAGCTGCAGCGCGGGCTCGTTGATGAACAGGTTCGTGGTGTGCTGCAGCGTGGAGACCTGCCGGGTGACGGCTTCCACGAGCGCCGGATGGGCATATCCCAGCGAGTTCACCGCGATGCCGGCGAGGAGGTCGACGTACTCGCGGCCCTCGGAGTCCCACACCACCGCGCCCTCGCCGCGCACCAGGGTGAGCGGCGGGGTGCCGTAGTTGTTCATGAGCGCGCGCTGCCACCGCTCGGCGTTGTTCGCGGAGTTGTTCGTGGACTCGCTCATGACGGCACCACCATCGTTCCGACACCCTCGCTGGTGAAGACCTCGAGCAGCACCGAGTGCGGCACCCGCCCGTCGATCACGTGTGCTTGCGGGACCCCGCCCTGCACGGCGCGCAGGCAGGCCTCCATCTTGGGCGCCATCCCGCTCTCGAGCTGCGGGAGCATCGGCTCCAGCTCGGCGGCGGTGAGCTCCGAGATGATCGACTCGGGGTCGGGGTAGTTCGCGTAGAGGCCCTCGACATCGGTCAGCACCACGAGCTTCGCGGCCCCGAGAGCAGCCGCCAGCGCGGCGGCCGCGCTGTCGGCGTTGATGTTGTAGACCTGGCCCGCCGCGTCCGGGGCGACGCCGGCAACCACGGGGATCCGGCCTGCCGCCACGATGTCGAGCACCGCCGCGGGACTGACCTCCACCACGTCCCCGACCAGGCCGATGTCGACCTCCTCGCCGCCGACGAGCGCGGTGCGCTTCTCGGCGCGGAAGAGCCCGGCGTCCTCACCGGAGAGGCCGACCGCGTAGGGGCCGTGCTGGTTGATCAGGCCGACGAGCTCGCGGCCGACCTGGCCCACGAGCACCATCCGGACGATGTCGATCGTCTCGGGCGTGGTGACCCGCAGGCCGCCGCGGAACTCCCCCGGCAACCCGAGCCGCGTGAGCATCGCGCTGATCTGCGGGCCACCGCCGTGGACGACGACGGGGCGGATGCCGGCGAGCCGCAGGAACATCATGTCCTGCGCGAACGCCTGCTTGAGCTCCTCGTCGATCATGGCGTTGCCGCCGTACTTGATCACGACGATCTTGCCGTGGAAGCGCTCCAGCCAGGGCAGCGCCTCGGCGAGGACCGCCGCCTTCTCGCCCGCACGAGTCAGACGGTCAAGAGGAGTAGGCACTGTTCTCCTCCACGTACGCGTGCGAGAGGTCGGTGGTGAGGATCTCGGCCTCGCCGGACCCGAGGCCGAGCGCGACCTCGACGAGGATGTCCTCGCCGGACAGGTCCGCCCCCTCGCGGTCCGCGGCGGCGACGCCGCCCTGGCAGAGCAGGACGCCGTTGATCGTGACGTCGAGCCGGTCCGGGTCCAGCTCCGCGTCGGCGTAGCCGGCGGCCGCCGCGATCCGGCCCCAGTTGGGGTCCGAGCCGAACAGCGCGGTCTTGACCAGCGAGTCCCGCGCGACGGTCCGGGCGACCACCACGGCGTCGTCCTCCGAGGCCGCGCCGGTGACCCGGATCGTGGCCCGCTTGGTGACGCCCTCGGCGTCGGCCTGCATCTGGCGCGCCAGGTCCTTGGCGACCTCGGTGAGCGCCGCGGCCAGCTCCTCCTCGGACGGCGTGACGCCGGAGGCCCCGGAGGCCATGACGATCACGGTGTCGTTGGTGGACATCGAGCCGTCGATGTCGAGCCGGTCGAAGCTCACCCGGACCGCGGCCCGCAGCGCGCGCTCCAGGACCTCGGACGAGGCGACCGCGTCCGTGGTCAGGACCGACAGCATCGTGGCCATGGAGGGCGCGATCATGCCGGCGCCCTTGGTGATCCCGCCCGCGGACCAGCCCTCGCGCACGGCGAGCGCCTCCTTGGGGCGGGTGTCGGTCGTCATGATCGCGGTGGCCGCCGCGAGGCCCGCCTCGGGCGAGGCCTCCAGCGCGCCTGCCGCCTTCTCGACCCCGGCCAGCAGGGTCTCCCGCGGGAGCTGCGCGCCGATCAGGCCGGTGGAGCAGATCGCGACGTCGATCGCGCCCACCCCGAGCATCTCGGCCGCCTTCTCGGCGGTGGCGTGGGCGGTCTGGAAGCCCTGCGGGCCGGTGCACGCGTTGGCACCACCGGAGTTCAGGACGACCGCGCGCAGGGTCCCGGTGGTCATGACCTGCTGGGACCACAGGACCGGCGCGGCCTTCACCTTGTTCCGGGTGAACACGGCGGCGGCGGAATCGGAGGGCCCGTCGTTGACCACGAGCGCGAGGTCCGGCCGGCCGCTGACCTTGATCCCGGCCGCGAGTCCGGCGGCCCGGAACCCCTGGGGGTGGGTGATGCCCCGCGCTGATGGTTCGCTCACACGTTCGCTCACGGCGCGATTCCCGTCGTCGGCAGGCCGGTGGTCTCGGGCAGGCCCAGCGCGATGTTCATGCACTGGATCGCACCGCCCGCGGTGCCCTTGGCCAGGTTGTCGATCGCGCCGATCACGACCAGCCGCCGCGCGTCCGCATCCACGGCGACCTGCAGCTGGACGGTGTTGGCGCCCAGCGTGGCCTTGGTGGTGGGCCACTGCCCCTCGGGCAGCAACGTGACGAACGGCTCGGCGGCGTAGGCCTTCTCGTAGACCTCGCGCGCGTCGGCCCCGTCCCCCGTCAGGGGGGCGGTGCAGGTGGCGAGGATGCCGCGCGGGAGCGGCGCGAGGACGGGCGTGAAGCTCACGGAGACCGGCCGACCGGACACCGCCGACAGGTTCTGGGCGATCTCCGGCGTGTGCCGGTGGGCGCCCCCCACCCCGTATGCGGACAGCGACCCCATGACCTCGGCGCCGAGAAGGTGCGGCTTGAGCGACCTGCCCGCGCCGGAGGTCCCGGTCACGGCGGTGATCACCACGTTCGGCTCCACGATCCCGGCCGCCAGGGCCGGGACCAGGGCGAGCGACGACACCGTCGGGAAACAGCCGGGCACCGCGACCCGGGTGGTGCCCCGCAACGCGTCCCGCGCGCCGGGGAGCTCGGGCAGGCCGTAGGGCCAGTGGCCGGCGTGCTCGCCGCCGTACCAGCGCTCCCAGGCACCGCCGTCCTGCAGTCGGTGGTCGGCCCCGCAGTCCACGACCAGGGTCGACTCCCCCAGCTGCGCCGCGATCTCCGCCGACTTCCCGTGCGGGAGGGCGAGGAAGACCACGTCGTGCCCCGCGAGCACCTCCGCCGTGCTCTCCCCGAGCACACGGTCGGCCAGCGGCGACAGGTGCGGCTGGAACTCGCCCAGTCGCCTCCCGGCGTTGCCTCCCGCCGTCAGCGCACCGATCTCCACCTCGGGATGGGCCAGGAGGAGACGCAACAGCTCTCCCCCGGCATACCCACTGGCTCCTGCCACCGCGATCCGTACCACGCGGATGATTATGCAGACCGCTGCAACCTCATGCAACGGGGTTCGGGCGTTAGTCTCGCCTCATGACCCCACTGGTGGACGCGCTGCGGTCCGCCCTCGCCCGCGAGGCGGACCCGGATGCGGCCCCCACCATGCAGGCGTACATGAAGTCGACCATGCCCTTCCGCGGGGTGCCGCAGCCGGTCCGGGCCCGGATCCTGCGCGAGTGCGTGCAGGCCTCGCCGCCGCCGGGGCCGGGTGCGCTGGCCGCCGTGGCCGAGGCGTTGTGGGACGGCGCGGAGTTCCGCGAGGAGCGCTACCTCGCGACCGCCCTGTGCGGCTTCCGCGGCTACGCGCGCTGGCCGGACGCCGACTGGCTGCCCCGCTACCGGCACTGGCTGGTCAGCGGGGCCTGGTGGGACCACGTGGACGAGATCTCGTCCCGGCTCGTCGGGCCGGTCCTGAGGGCCGATCGCGGCGCCGTCACCCCGGTCGTGCGGCAGTGGGCGACCGACCCGGATCCCTGGCTGCGCCGCGCGTCGATCATCTGCCAGCTGATGTCCAAGGAGGACACGGACCTCGACCTGCTGACGGACGCGATCGAGGCCAGCCTCAAGGACGACGGCTTCTTCCTGCGCAAGGGGATCGGCTGGGCGCTGCGCCAGCACGCCCGCACCGACCCCCTGTGGGTGCGGGAGTTCGTCGAGGCCCATCCGGAGCTCTCCCCGCTCTCCCGCAAGGAAGCCCTCAAGCATCTGTAGGGGCGAGGGCCGCCTTGCTCATCCCCTGCCCCATCGCCCGGCGGCCGACCTGCCGCGGGAGCAGCCGCATCAGCGTGCTCGACGCGCGGTACATCCGGCTGGGTACGGACACCACCCGCCCGCGGTCGAACGCGGCGAGCGCCTCGGCGACGACCGGCGCCGCGGCCCGTGCGCCGGGGGCGGTGTCCATCGACATGCCCGCGGCACCGGCGAACTCGGTGTGGACGGGCCCCGGGCACACCGCCCCGACCCGGACCCCGGTGCCGCGCAGCTCCTCGGAGAGCGCCTCCGCGAACGTGACGAGGAACGCCTTGGTGGCGCTGTAGGTGGCCATCCACGGCGTCGGCACCAGGCCCGAGACCGACGAGACGAGCAGCACGCCGCCCCGTCCCCGCTCGACCATGCCCGGGACGAGCGCCCGGGCGAGCTCGACGTTCACCTGCACGTTCAGGGTGATCATCGCGGCGAGCTCGGTCGGCGGCGCGTCGGCGAACGGCCCGAGCCTGCCCCGGCCGGCGTTGGCGACGAGCAGCTCGACCGGCCCGTGCTCCGCCGCGGCCAGGGCGACGGCCTCGGCCGCCCCCGGCTCGCCCAGGTCCTGGACGAGCGGGACGACCGACTCCCCGAGCTCCTCGCGCAGGGCGGCGAGCCGGTCGGCGCGCCGGGCGACGGCCAGCACCCGCTGCCCGCGGCCCACGAGCGCGCGGACGAACTCCTCGCCGAGCCCCGACGAGGCCCCGGTCACCACAGTGATCGACATGAGGTCCTGCTCGGTGATCCACTGCACCGCGTTACCGCGCGGTCACGCTTCGAGGTGCGGCCCTTCGGGGAAGAGCAGGATCCGGCCCGATCGCACGTCGGCCAGGGGGACCCATCCGACCGGGTCACCACTGTCCAGGACCACGAGATCGTCCCGGTCGTAGAGCCCGGCGTCCCGCAGCCGGGCCGAGAACATCAGGACGACCTCGTGCCCCGGCGCCGCGTTCCAGGTGAAGATGTTCTCGACCACGCCGAGGGACCGGACGTCGTCGAGCTCGGCGCCGAGCTCCTCGCGGAACTCGCGGCGCAACGCCTGCTCCCCGGTCTCGCCGAAGTCGACCCCGCCGCCGAGGAGCCGGTAGAACTCCCGGCCGTCGGACGGGTCGCTGCCGAGCGAGGCCAGCATCTCGTCGCCGCGGCGGACCACGGCCATCGCCGACACCCTGATCGTCCCCACCACGAGGAGCCTAGGGGGGCTAGGCCGCCGCCGGGCGGCGGCCGAGCCGGTCGCCGAGCCGGGCGGCCGCGACGAACGACAGCACGAGCATCGCGACGAACAGCAGCCCGATCAGGAACACGCCGCCGTCGACGGCCGGACTGCCGACCTCGCCGGCCTGCTTGCGCGCCGAGCCGCTGAGGAAGGGCACGATCAGCAGGACCACCGCGCCGAGCGCGACCTCGAGCGCCACCACCCGCGGGAAGTGCCGCAGGGTCAGCCGCAGCAGCGACGCGCCGTCGGGCTCCGCGCGACGGACACGGGCGATCCGCGGCAGCAGCGACAGCTGGTTGAGCGCCCCGGCGACGAGCATCGCCAGCACGAGCACCAGCTTGACCAGCAGGAACCGCCCGTACACCGTGGTCACGAGCTCGGCCGGGCTGCCCACGTGCATCCAGAGCAGCCAGAGCCCGGACACGAGCAGGACCCCGACGGCGGCCATCGCGATCGTGCTGAACCGGGCCCAGACGGCGGCCCACACGTCCCCCGTGCCGACCCGCCGGACCGCGACCGCCAGGCCCGCGAGCAGTGCCAGACCGCCCAGCCAGGAGGTCGCGCCGAGCACGTGCAGCTGGGTGAACACGCCGCCGAGGAGCTTGCCGGCGTCCCCACCGGCCGTCGGGATCCCCTCGATCAGGGTCCCGGCCACGGCCAGCACCGCCGCGGTCCCGGCGACGGCGCGCACCCGCGGGCGGACCGCCGGGACCAGCAGGCTCGCCAGCACCAGGCCGGCGACCGCGTGGAGCGCGAACTGGACGGTCGTGAGACCGCCGAGCGCGCCGCCGACGTTCCCCAGCGCCGCGCCGAACGAGACCTTGCCCGCCTTGGCCACGGTGCCCGCCAGCTGGAGCCAGAGCGCCACCACCAGGACGGGACCGAGGATCCCGAGGCCGATCGCGGCCCGGCGGGCGACCACCGGGGCCGCGTCGGGTCCGTGCCGCAGGGCCGGGGCCACCGCGAGCACATAGGTGCCCGCGCCGCCGGTCACGCCGCACAGGGCGGCGAAGTAGAGGAACTCGGTGAGCACCCGCCACACCGCCGGCGGGGGTGGGGGCGCCGTCGCGTCGGCCGCCAGGATGGTTGAAGCGAGAAACATAAGTGGTGAAGCTAGCCTCACCTCATCTTTGCTGAGACTCCACTGAGAAATGTGCCACACCCAAACGGGACGAGCGGGACACAACCCCCCGGCCGTAACGTCGCCCCGGCACACCCGAACTCTCAAGCAGCAGAAACGGGAGGGCCGATGACGACCGCGGAGATCGCCGTACCCGCCTCACCACGCGCGCTCCCGACCGTGCTCCGGCGGCTGCCGTTCACCACCGCCGTGACCGTCGTCATGATCGTCGCGGGGATCGCGACGGGCGCCTTCTGGCGGGCTGCCGAGGACCAGCCCTGGTACCCGTGGGTGGCCTACGGCGTCCCGTCGCTCGTCGAGGGCCGCTGGTGGACGCTGTTCTCCGGGCCGTTCTTCGCGGTCGTGCCGCTGTTCTACGTCGCGATGACCGGCAGCTTCGTGCTGCTCGTGGGCTACAGCGAGTGGCGGATCGGGACCCGGCTGGCGGCGGCCGCCGCGGTGATCGGGCAGCTCGTCGGGATCCTGGCGGCGCTCGGGTTCCTGCTGGCGGTGCGCGGGATCGGCTGGGAGTGGGCGGACCGGACGGCCGGACTGCTCGACGTCGGGTTCTCCGCGGGTTCGCTCGCGGCGGTGGCCGTGACCAGCGCGACCCTGCGCCCGCCCTGGCGGCTGCGGCTGCGGCTCGCGCTGGGCCTGTACGTGCTGGCCTCCGCCGTCTACCTCGGCACGCTCGCCGATCTCGAGCACCTCGTGTCGGTCGGGATCGCGCTCGCGGTGGGGCCGAGGATCGTCCGGGCCAGGCTCGGGATCCCGCGGCCCGGGCGGCCGAGCCGGCGCGAGTGGCGGCTCCTGGCGGTGTTCCTGCTGGTCCTGATGGCGGCCGGGTCCGTGCTGGCGTTCGCGCTGCCGGGCGACGGACCGCTCGGCGCGACCGGGGACGACGAGACCTCGTGGATCGACGTCGTCATCACGCTGGTGTTCACCGCGTTGCTGGTCAACGGCCTGCGCAAGGGGCACCGGGTCGCCTGGCGGTGGGCGGTCGGGCTGTCCGGGCTGAACCTGTTCCTGGGTGTGCTCGTGCTGGTCGTGGTGATCATCGCGGCGACGCTCGACGGGGACGTGCAGATCGACGCGCCCGGCATGTTCGTCGCCGACCGGCTCGCCTGGACCGTGCTGTTCGTGCTGCTCGTGGTGGGTCGGCGGGCCTGGCGCGTGCCGTCGCGGCGGAAACGGAAGGCGACGGGCGGGGTCACCGACCGCGACACCGCCGTCGCGCTGCTGGAGCGCAACGGCGGCGGCAGCGTGTCCTGGATGGCCACCTGGCCGGACAACCAGTGGTTCGTGACGCCGGACGGTGCCGCGTGCGTGGCCTGGCAGCCGCATGCCGGCGTCGCCGTCGGGCTCGGCGACCCGATCGGGCCGTCGCCGGGGTCCGCGCTGACCGAGTTCGGCCGCCGCAGCGAGACCGCCGGGCTGGTCGCCTGCCTGTTCTCGGCGTCGGACGCGATGGCGCGCCAGGCCCGCGAGCACGGCTGGCTCACCGCGCAGGTGGCCGAGGACACCCTGATCGACCTGCCGGACCTCGAGTTCCGGGGCAAGGCCTGGCAGGACGTGCGTTCCGCGCTGAACAAGGCGGGCAAGCAGGGCATCACGTTCCGGCTCGTCACCCTGGCCGAGGAGAAGTACTCGGTGGTGTCGCAGGTGCGCGAGATCTCCGAGCAGTGGGTCGGCGAGAAGGGGCTGCCCGAGATGGGCTTCACCCTGGGCGGGGTCGACGAGGCCCTCGACCCGCACGTCAAGGTCGGGATCGCGCAGGACGCGGAGGGCGTGATCCACGGGGTGACGTCGTGGATGCCCGTGTACGCCGAGGACGGCGTCGTGCGGGGACGGACGCTCGACGTGATGCGGCGGCGGGAGGGCGGGTTCCGGCCCGTCGTCGAGTTCATGATCGCCTCCGCCTGCCTGGCCTTCCGCGAGGACGGGGCCACGGTCGTCTCGTTGTCCGGGGCACCCCTGGCCCGCACCGACGGAGACGGCGACACCGCGGCCCTCGACCGGATGCTCGACACCCTGGGTGCCCGGCTCGAGCCGCTCTACGGCTTCCGCTCGCTGCACGCGTTCAAGGCGAAGTTCCAGCCGCGGTACGAGCCGATGCACCTCGTGTACCGGGACGAGGCGGACCTGCCGCGGATCGGGATCGCGCTGACGAGGGCGTACCTGCCGGAGTCCTCGACGCGCGACCTGCTCCGGCTGGCCCGCGCGACCTGACTTTCCCCGAAACGCCACGGGCGGCAGGGGCCGGATCGTAGGTTCCGGGGGTGCGACGCCTGGTGCTCCCGTTCCTGCTGTGTGTGCTGCTGGCCGTGGGATCGGGCTGTGCGGTCGCGGTACCCGGGCGGGCGGTCGCGGAGCCGACGGCCGGGGCGGGCGGGTCCGGCGCGGGCGGGTCCGGGATCACGGGCGGGTCCGGGACCACGGGCGCGACGGGCGCGGGCGGCAACGCGGCCGGCCGGGGTGGAACCCCGGCGGCCGTCCCGCCCGCAGCGGCGGACGGCCGGGCGGGTGGGACCGCCGACGCGGCGGCGTCCCGGCCCACGCTCGTCCCGGACGTCCTCCCCGACGAGTGCCTCCTCGACGCCGCCGGTTTCGCGCGGCTGCTCGGCGTCCCCGTCGCCACCCCCGCCACCGGAGGCACCCCGCGCAGCTGCACCACCAGCGCCCTGCACGGCACCCCACGCGCACTCGCGTCGATCAACGTCTACCGCGCCGAGCCGGCACCCGTCGTGCGCAGCGGCCGGGCGCTGGCCGGGGTGGGGGACGCGGCGGCCGTCGTCGACACCGGCTCGGGACCGACACTCCAGGTCGCCACCGGCCGCTACCTGGTGACCCTCGCCGTCACCGAGGTCTCCCCCACCGACGAGCGATGGGCCGAGGCGGGCCGGGCGCTCGTCGCGCGGATCGGCGGGGCGGCCCTCGCGGAGCCGGCGCGGTGATCGCTAATCTCCGGCGCATGACGGACCCCGCCACCCGCACCGACGGGCCCGATGTCGAGGGCCTCGATCCCGCGGAGACCGAGAAGGGCGCGGCCGAGCGGCTCTCGTTCTTCTCCGACGCCGTCGTCGCCATCGCGATCACGCTGCTGGCGATCGAGCTGGAGGTGCCCCGGGGCGACACGTTCGCCGAGCTCGCGCACGGGTTCGCCGAGAACTGGGGCGAGTACCTGGCGTTCCTGATCAGCTTCGCCGTGATCGCCCGGCACTGGATCAGCCACCATCGGCTGTTCCGCTACGTCGGCCGCGCCACCATGTCGGTGGTCTGGCTCAACATGCTGTGGCTGCTGATGATCGTGATCACGCCGTTCCTGACCCGGCTGATCTCCGAGGACCACGTCGACTTCCCGCGGTTCACGTTCTACGCCATGGGGCAGCTGATCCAGGTCGTGGCGTTCGCCGCGCTGATCCGGCAGCTGGGCCGCACGGGTGGCTTCCTGCCCGGCACACCGGCCCCGCTGGTGCGCCGCGGCTGGATCCCGTCGTTGGGCATCGCGGTGGGCTTCCTGATCTCGATCCCGCTGTTCCTGCTGGTGGGCCCCTGGGCCTTCGCCTGCTGGGCCGTCATCCCTTGGATCAGCGACAAGCTGACCGACCACTTCGGCTGGACGAGGAACATGACCGACCTCTAGCAGGCCGCATTATGGAACCATAACGCGATTTCCGGACCCGTTCTCGAGCGTTATGGTTCCATAACGCGAATTTCCGGCCCGTTCTCGAGCGTTATGGTTCCATAACGCGGGTTCAGCGGAGGACGGCGGCGCAGCGTTCTGTCGCCAGGGCTACTGCCGCGTCCCTGGCCGCGTTCGCCTCCTCGCTCGTGAGGGTGCGGTCCTTCGCGCGGAAGCGGAGGGCGTACGCCAGCGAGCGGTTGCCCTCGCCGACCTGGTCGCCCGTGTAGACGTCGAACAGGCGCACCGCCTCCAGCAGCTCGCCGCCGCCCTCGGTGAGCGCGGCCGCGACGTCCGCCGCGGGCACGTCGTCCGCGGTGACCAGCGCGACGTCGACCGACACCGGCGGGTACGGCGAGACCTGCGGGGCGGGGCGGCCGTCCTGCAGCGGGATCGCGTCGAGGTCCAGCTCCATCGCGCAGGTGCGTGGCGGCAGGCCCAGTGCCTCGACGACCTTGGGGTGCAGCTCGCCCGCGTGTCCGACGGGCCAGTCCCCCACCCGCAGCGAGGCGCACCGGCCCGGGTGCCACGGCGCCAGCTCGGCCTTCATCACCCGCAGCTCGACGCCCGCCGCGGCCCCGACCAGGCGGCCGGCCTCCACGGCGTCCTCCCAGCTCGCCGGGCGGCCCTTGCCCCACCAGCCCTGCGGCTCGCGGGCCCCGGCCAGCACGACGGCGACGTGCACCGGCTGGGCGGGCAGCGCGGCGTCGATCTGGGCGATCTCGGCGTCCGTGGGGCGCCCGTCCACGGCCGGATCGGGCATCGTGACCGGATTGCGGTGCGGCAGCACGACCTGGCCGACCGTGTACAGCGCGAGATCGTCGAAGCCGCGGGCCTTGTTGCGCACCAGGGTCTCGAGCAGGCCGGGCAGCAGCGTCGTGGACAGCCGGTTGCGGTCCGCGTCGAGCGGGTTGGCGACGGTCACGGTGCTGCGCCGGATGTCGTCCGCGTCGAGCCCCAGGGCGTCCCACACGTCGTCGCCGACGAACGGGAACGGCTCGACCTCGACGTGCCCGGCCTCGGCCAGCGCCCGCGACACCGCGCGGCGGCGCAGCTGCGCGGCGGTGAGGCCGCGGCCGGCCGGGGCCGACGGCAGCACCGACGGGATGGTCTCGTAGCCCTCCAGCCGCAGGACCTCCTCGACCAGGTCCGCGGGCTGCGCCAGGTCCGGACGCCAGGTGGGCGGGGTCGCGACCACGGCCGCCTTGCCGTTCGCCCCAGTCTGCAGCTCGACGCGGCAGCCGACCTGGGTGAGCCGCGCGACGGTCGCGCCGCGCTCGTAGGTCACGCCCGCGGTGCGGTCCGGCAGGTCGAGCGCCATGGGGACGGGCGGGAGCACCGGGGCGGCGCCGACGTCCGTGCGGCCGGCCTCGATCGTGCCACCGCCGTACTCCACGAGCAGCCGCGCCGCGCGCTCGGCCGCCACCGGCGGGAGCTGCGCGTCCACCGACCGTTCGAACCGCTTCGACGCCTCGCTGGGCAGCTTGTGCCGGCGGGCGGCGCGCGCGATCACGGTCGGCGCGAAGTGCGCGGCCTCGATCACGATGTCGATCGTGCGGTCGGTCTCGCCCGCGGCGTCCAGCGGGATCTCCGTCGACGCCCCGCCCATCACGCCCGCGAGCCCGATCGGACCCGAGTCGTCCGTGATCAGCAGGTCGTCCGGGTCCAGGGTGCGGGTGACGTCGTCGAGCGTGGTGAGCTTCTCCCCCGCCTTCGCGCGGCGGACGACGATCGTGCCCTGCAACCGGCTCGCGTCGTACGCGTGCAGCGGCTGGCCGAGGTCGAGCATCACGAAGTTGGTGACGTCGACGGTCAGCGAGATCGGCCGCATCCCCGCGGCGAGCAGGCGCCGCTGCATCCACCAGGGGCTCGGCGCATCGGCGCGCACACCGGTGACCCGGCGGGCGACGAACCGGGGGCAGCCCGCCTCGTCCGCGATCTCGACCGGCCAGGAAGACCCAGCCTCCGCGGGCACGTCGACGCGCAGCACCGGGTCCGTGTAGTCCGTGTCCAGCGACGCCGCGAGCTCACGCGCGATGCCACGCACGGCGAAGCAGTAGCCGCGGTCCGGGGTGATCGCGAGCTCGACGACCGGGTCGGTGAGCCCGAGGACCTCGGTGGCGTCGCTGCCGGTCTCCGCGGTGCCCGGGGGCAGCACGAGGATGCCGGCGTGGTCCTGGCCCAGGCCCAGCTCCTTGGCCGAGCAGATCATCCCGTCCGAGGTACGGCCGTAGGTCTCGCGCGCCGCGATCGGGAACGGGCCGGGCAGCACGGCGCCCGGCAGGGCGGCGACGATCAGGTCGCCGACCTCGAAGTTCCGGGCACCGCAGACGATGCCGCGGGTCGCCGGGCGGGCGGGCGACCCGACCTCCACCTGGCAGAACCGGATCGGCTTCTTGAACTCGGTGAGCTCCTCGATCGCCAGCACCCGGCCGACGACGAGCGGGCCGGTCACCTCCGGCAGCGGGTGGATCTCCTCGAGCTCCAGCCCGACGCGGACGAAGGCCTCGCCGACCGCCTCGGCGTCGTCGGGCACGTCGGCGACGTGGTCGCTCAGCCAGGACAGGGGGACTCGCACGTCGTGCTCCTAGATTCCGAAGGCCCTAGACACCGAAAGCGCTGCTGAACCGGACGTCGCCCTCGACCATGTCCCGCATGTCCGGCAGCCCGTTGCGGAACTGCAGGGTGCGCTCCAGGCCCATGCCGAACGCGAACCCGGAGTGCACCTCGGGATCGATGCCGCAGGCCCGCAGGACGTTCGGGTTGACCATGCCGCAGCCGCCCCACTCGACCCAGCCGGCGCCGCCCTTCTTCTCCGGGAACCACACGTCCACCTCGGCGGACGGCTCGGTGAAGGGGAAGAAGCTCGGCCGCAGGCGGGTGCGGGAGTCCTCGCCGAACATGGCGCGCGCGAACGCGTCGAGGGTGCCCTTGAGGTGCGCCATCGTCAGGCCCTCGTCGACGGCCAGGCCCTCGACCTGGTGGAAGACGGGCGTGTGGGTGGCGTCGAGCTCGTCGGTGCGGAAGGTGCGGCCCGGGCACACGACGTACACGGGCAGCTCGCGCTCCAGCAGGGCGCGGATCTGCACCGGCGAGGTGTGCGTGCGCAGCACCGTGCTCTGGTCGGACCCCAGGTAGAAGGTGTCCTGCATGGTGCGCGCCGGGTGGTCCTTGCCGAAGTTCAGCGCGTCGAAGTTCAGCCAGGAGGACTCGACCTCCGGGCCCTCGGCGACCTCGTAGCCCATCCCGACGAACACGTCCGCGATCTTCTCGGCGATCTGCGTGATCGGGTGCCGGGCGCCGCGCGGGCGGCGGTCCCAGGGGACGGTGACGTCCACGGACTCCTCGGCGAGCACCCGCGCGTCCCGCTCGGCGAGCAGGATCTCGCGGCGGGCGTCGAACGCCTCCTGGACCTCGACGCGGGCGGCGTTCACGCGCTTGCCGGCGTCCGCCCGCTCCGGGCCGGGCAGGCTGCCCAGGGACCGGCGGGCCAGCAGGACGGGGGCCTTGTCGCCGAGGTGGGCGGGCTTGACCGCGGCGAGGGCGTCGAGATCACCCGCACCGTCGAACGCCTCGCGGGCAGCCTTCACGGCGGCATCCAGCGCGGCGGGGTCGAGATCGCTCATGACACTTCCCTCAGGCACGGTCGGTGATCCTAGAGCCCTGGATCGGGCGGAGCGCCGCGGCGCTCGCGTACAGGCAGATCGCGGCGGCGGTCGCGAGGTTGAGGCTCTCCGCCCGGCCGTAGAGCGGGACCCGCACCCGGTGGTCCGCCGCCTCCAGCACGGTCGCCGGGAGACCATGGGCCTCGCCACCGAATATCCACGCCGTGGGCCCGGCGAGCACCTCGGCGGCCTCGGGGGCGTGCAGGTCGAGCTCCCCGTGCCCGTCCGCGGCCAGCAGGGTGAGGCCGGCCAGTGCCTTTCGGACCACGGTCAGGTCCCGTTCGCGGGCGACGGGCAGGTGGAACAGGCTGCCGGTCGACGCGCGGACGGCCTTGCCGTTGTGCGGGTCGACCGAGTCCCCACCGAACACGACGGCCGCGGCGCCGGCCGCGTCGGCGGCCCGCAGCACGGTGCCGGCGTTGCCCGGCTCGGAGACGTTCACGAGCACCGCGACCAGCCGCGCGTCCTGCAGAGCGGTGTCGAGCGGCACGTCGACCAGATCGCAGACGGCCACCAGGCCCTGCGGGGTGACCGTCTCGGACAGGCCCTCCGCGGCAGCGTCGGTCACCAGGGTCACCGGGATGCCGCGCCCCTCGGCGAACGAGACGACGTCCGCGTTGCGCGACAGCGCGGTGCCGGTGGCGAACACCTCGTGCACCCGGGCGCCGCCGGAGACGGCCTCCCGGACGGCCTGGGCACCCTCGACGAGGAACCGCCCGGCCTTGTCACGGCCCGCGCGCCGCAGCAGCTTGCGGGCTGCGGCGACGCGCGGGGTCCGTTCGGTGAGCAAGTGCTCAGGCAGCCGACTCGTTCTGGGCCGGCACGTTGGCCCTGGCCAGCTCGACGAGCGCGGCGAACGCGGCCGGGTCGCTGATCGCGAGCTCCGACAGGTTCTTGCGGTCCACCTCGACACCCGCGATCTTGAGACCCTGGATGAAGCGGTTGTAGGTCATGCCGTTGGCGCGGGCGCCGGCGTTGATGCGGGTGATCCACAGCTGCCGGAAGTCACCCTTGCGCGCGCGGCGGTCCCGGTAGGCGTAGGTCAGCGAGTGGAGCTGCTGCTCCTTGGCCTTGCGGTACAGGCGCGACCGCTGGCCGCGGTAGCCGGCCGAGGCCTCGAGGACCGTGCGGCGCTTCTTCTGGGCGTTCACCGCGCGCTTCACGCGAGCCATGAGGTGTGTCCTTACTTCGTCGGGGGGCTAGCGGGCGGCGGTCAGCGACCGAGGAGCTTCTTCACGCGCTTGACGTCGGCCTTGTCGACGGCGACGACGCGCGACAGGTCGCGGGTCTCCTTGCTCGACTTCACCTCGAGCCGGTGGCGCAGGCCGGCCTGCTGCCGCAGGAGCTTGCCGGTGCCGGTCACCTTGACCCGCTTGGCCGTTCCCTTGTGCGTCTTGTTCTTGGGCATGGCTGATCCACTTCTGTCGGTCGCGGCCGTGGGGGGACCGCGGCGCGGTGTGCTGCTTCTGGCTCGGGCGAACCTCAGGCCGTGGGCTCGGTCTGCACGTCGGCGGCCTGCACGTCGCCGGCCTCCACCTCGACGTCCACGTCGGTGTCCGACGCCGTCGCGCTCGACGGACGCTTGACCGGCTTCTTGGTCGGCGCGATCACCATCGTCATGTTGCGGCCGTCCTGCTTCGGGGCGGCCTCGACGATGCCCAGCTCCTCCACGTCCTTCGCGAGCCGCTGCAGGAGCCGGTAGCCCAGCTCGGGGCGGCTCTGCTCACGACCGCGGAACATGATGGTGACCTTGACCTTGTTGCCACCCTCGAGGAAACGGACCACGTTCTTCTTCTTGGTCTCGTAGTCGTGGGTGTCGATCTTCGGCCGGAGCTTCTGCTCCTTGATCACCGTGAGCTGCTGGTTCCGCCGGGACTCCCGGGCCTTCTGCGCGCTCTCGTACTTGAACTTGCCGTAGTCCATGAGCTTGCAGACGGGCGGGCGGGCCTGGGCCGCGACCTCGACGAGGTCGAGCTCGGCCTCCTGCGCCAGCCGCAGGGCGTCCTCGATACGCACGATGCCGACCTGTTCGCCGTTCGGGCCGACGAGGCGGACCTCGGGAACGCGAATGCGGTCGTTGATGCGGGTCTCTGTGGTGATGGGGTCTCCTCGTTATGCCGTCATGTCCTGCGACGACAAGCAAAGACCCGTCGATCGACACAGCTCCGCGAAGAACTGCTGACCGGGACCCGGACACCTGTGGAGCAGTGAGCGGGTGGGAGCGGGGCTCCACTTGATCGCCCAGACGCGCAATACAACGCGCGACGGAGTGGTCGCATTCCGAAGGGTACACGAGTGCCCCTCGCCCGCCGCGCGGGGGCCCGCCGGGCCACCGGGCCGTCCCCGGCGACGAGATCGAGCGCCGGAGCGATCACCGGTCGCGGAGCCGGAGCCGCTCCACGGCGGCTCCCGCACCGCAGCTCACCCCGCGAGTCGGCCCCGCTGCGCCGCCCGGCGCTCGAACCACACGGTCATCAGCGGCGGGATGCTCGAGACCAGCGCGAGAGCCAGGGTGCGGAGGTCCCAGCGGAGCTTCCGGGCCGCGACGACCGCCACGACCACGTACAGCACGAAGAGTGCGCCGTGGATGGGGCCGAAGACCTGCACCCCGATCGGGTTCTGCACCACGACGTACTTGAAGAACATCCCGACCAGCAGCCCCGTCCACGAGCAGGCCTCGGCGATCGCGACCGCGCGGAACAGCTTCCCCACACCGGAGGTGGTCTCGACGGTCGCGGTCATGGTGCTCCCTTTTGTCCGGTCCTGGCTGCTCCCCCAAGTTCTACCAGACGTCGAACTTCGGCCGACCGATGAGTTCCGCGCACCCGGGCCGTCTGACCTGACAGACGCCCACCGAGGAGGACGCCATGACCGCCGCCGTGCAGACCGTGACCCTGGCCCCCGCCGCCCACCGGCTCGCGGCGCTGCTGCCCGCCATCCGCCCGGAGCAGCTCGCGGACCCGACCCCCTGCCCCGACTACTCCGTCGCGGCGCTCCTCGACCACCTGATGGGCCTCACCGAGGCGTTCACCGACGCCGCCCACAAGACGGCGCAGGGCTCGCAGGCGCCCGTCGCCACGGCCGAGCACCTGGACCCGGACTGGCGCACCGAGCTGCCGGACCGCCTCGCCGCCCTGGTCGCGGCCTGGCGCGAGCCGGAGGCGTGGGAGGGCGAGACCGAGGCCGGCGGCGTCGTGATGCCCGCCGCCGTGCTCGGGGTGGTCGCGCTCAACGAGATCGTGGTGCACGGCTGGGACCTCGCCCGCGCCACCCGGCAGCGCTTCTCCGTCGACGCGGTGAGCGCCCACGCCTGCCTCGACCTCTGCCGGGGCTTCGCCGAGCACGGGGTCTTCGGGCCGCCCGTCGAGGTCGGGGCCGGCGCACCCGTCTTCCACCGGATGCTGGGGTACGCCGGGCGGGACCCGCGCTGGACCCCATGAGAATGGAGGTGTGCATTTCGACACCCTCAGCGTCCACGCCGGCAACGACATCGACCCCGGCACGGGCGCGATCCGCCGCCCGCTCGTCATGGCCAACTCGTACGCCCTGCCGGACGACCCCTCCACGCTGAGCTGGTCGGACTTCGGCACGCCGCTCTACACCCGCAACGGCGGCGCCAACCAGGGCTGGCTCGAGGAGAAGCTGACGCTGCTGGAGACGGCCGGGGCTCCCGGGAACGTCGACGCGGTCGCGCTGGCGAGCGGGGTCGCCGCCCTGCACGCCGTCTTCTTCACGTTCCTGCGCTCCGGTGATCACGTGGTGTCCTCCGACGTGACGTACGTGGCGGTCTTCCGGCTGCTCACGGAGCTGTTGCCGGCGAAGTACGGGATCACCGCGACGCTCGTCGACTCGTCGGATCCCGAGGCGGTCCGGGCCGCGATCCGCCCCGAGACGGCGCTCGTCCACATCGAGACGCCGGCCAACCCCACCACCCGGATCACCGACGTCGCCGCCGTCGCCGAGATCGCCCACGCGGCCGGCGCCCTGCTCAGCGTCGACGCCACCTTCGCGACCCCGGTCCTGCAGCGGCCGCTGGAGCTCGGCGCCGATCTCGTCGTCCACTCCCTCACGAAGTACGTCAACGGCCACGGGGACGCCATGGGCGGCGCGATCATCGGCGACCGCGCGCTGACGGACCGGGTGCGCGCCGAGGCGATGGTCAACGTCGGCGGCGCGATCAGCCCCTTCAACGCCTGGCTGATCATGCGGGGCGCGGTGACCCTGCCGCTGCGGATGCGTCAGCACTGCGCGAACGCCCAGGCGGTCGCGGAGTTCCTCGAGGCGGACCCGCGGATCGCGTACGTCGCCTATCCCGGCCTGCCCTCGCACCCGCAGCACGCGCTCGCGGCCCGCACGATGTCCGGCTTCGGCGGCATGCTCGCCTTCGCGGTCCGCGGCGACGCCGACACGCAGAACCGCTTCGTGGCCGCCCTCACGGTGGTGACGTCGGCGGTCTCACTGGGCCACGACGAGTCCCTGATCGTCCACGTGGCCGGGGACGACGAGCGCGCCGGCTCCTACCCCGAGCCCTTCCGCACCTGGGGCCACCTGCGCCTCTCCGTGGGCCTGGAAGACCCCGGAGACCTGATCGCCGACCTCACCCAGGCCCTCGACTCCCTGGAGCCCTGACCCCGCGACCCGCGAGTCGGCACCGTCCGCCCCGCGAGTCGGCACTTTCGGGAGGCCGAATGTGACGCCGGCGCGCAGATCAGCGATGTCGCGGGCTGCCGCACCACCGATCCCGCGAGCCCACAGGTCCATCACGGCGGCGCGTCGTCAGCGTGTGTTTCGGCCTACCGAAAGTGCCGACTCGCGGGGTTTGGGGTCAGCCGTTGCCGCCGCCGCCGGGGTTGCCGCCGCCGTTGTCGGCGCCAGTGTTCTCGTCGCCTCCGGGGGCGGGCTGGTCGGGAGCCGCGGGCGGGGTGGGGGGCGGGATGTAGGCGTCGGGCAGGGTGCCCTTGAGGTAGGCGGGGTCGACGGGCGGGAGGGGCGCGATCGGCTGGTCGCCGAGGATGTCGGACAGCGCCCGGTAGGCGGTGCGGGCGGGGGCCTTGCCGCCGTAGATGTTGCCGCCCGAGCAGGTGTGCGGCGGGCTGCCGTCGCAGATCGGCTTGGGGGCGTTGGAGTCGTCGAAGACGATCGAGGCGCCCGCGAGCTGCGGCGTCGCCCCCACGAAGGCCGCCGACTTGTACTGCTGGGTCGTCCCGGTCTTCGCCGCGATCGGCCGGTTCCAGCCCTCGGAGCCGGCGGCGGCCGCGGAGGTGCCGCCCGCGGAGTCGTCCTTGCTCAGGCCCGTCATCAGCGTGTCCGCGATGCCCGGCTCGAGCGCCTGCCGGCAGGCCTCCTGCGTCACCGGGACCGCCTTGCCGTCCCGGTCCGTGACCGAGGCCAGCGGGGTGGGCGGGCACCAGGTGCCGTGGCTGGCGAGGGTGGCCTGGACGTTGGCCAGCTCCATCGCGCTCGTCGGGGTGACCCCGAGGGTGAACGACGCCTGGTTCTGCGACTTCATGACGTCCGCGATCGACGGCGTCCCCGCCTTGCCGCTGTAGGGCGTCTCCGCGAGCGAGGTGAGCCCCAGCCGCACCGCCATGTCGACGACCGGCGGCACCCCCGTGCTCTCCTCCAGCTTCACGAACGCGGTGTTCGGCGACTCCGCGAGCGCGTCCTGCAGCGTGAGCGCGGCGCGGTAGTGGCCGTCGTTGTTGACCGGGATCGGCTTGCCGTTGCCGTTCTTGTAGATCGGCGACGTGTAGCCGCTGGCCGGCACGGAGATCAGGGTGTCGATGCCGATGAGGTGCTGCTCCATCGCCGTCGCCGCGGTGAAGATCTTGTAGACGGACCCGGCGCCCATGTTCTCCGGCTCGTAGGGCAGCCCGTAGCTGGACTCGCCCTCCTTGTTGCCGAAGGTGCGGTTGGCCGCCATCGCGACGACCTTGTGCGAGTCCGCACCCGGCGCCACCACGGCCATCACGTTCGCCACGTGCGGCTGGGTGGGCGGCACCTGCTGGTCGACGGCCGCCTTGACCTTGCCCAGCGCGTCCGGGTCCAGGGTCGTCCTGATGGTGTAGCCGCCACCGGTGAGCTTGTCGGTGGGGAAGCCGGCCTGCTTGAGGTAGGCGAGCACGTAGTCGCAGAAGTAGCCGGCGTCGCCCGCGCCGATGCAGCCCTCCGGAGGTGTCGACGGGTCCGGCACCGACCCGAGCGGCGCGGCGGCCGCCGCGGCGGCCTGCTGCGGGTCGATCGAGCCCTGCTGGCGGAGCTGCTCGATGACGACGTTGCGCCGGCCCTTGGCCGCGTCCGGGTGCGCCACCGGGTCGTACTCCGCCGGGCTCTGCACCATGCCGGCGAGCAGGGCGGCCTGCGGCACCGTCAGCGCCGAGGCGTCGACCCCGAAGTACGTCTGCGCGGCCGCCTGCACGCCGTAGGCCCCGTGCCCGAAGTACACGAGGTTGAGGTAACGGGTGAGGATCTCGTCCTTGGACAGCTCGTGATCGAGGCTGACCGCGAGCTCGGCCTCCTTGAGCTTGCGCGCGTAGCTCGGGGCCACGGCGGCGCGACGCTGGGCGTCCGTCGTGGCGGCGACGTAGAGGTCGTAGTTCTTGACGTACTGCTCGGTGAGCGTCGACGCGCCCTGGGTGGCCCCACCGTTGGAGTTGTTGACGAGCGCGCGGGCGGCACCGATCGGGTCGAAGCCGCCGTGCTCGTAGAAGCGCCGGTCCTCGATGGCGACGATCGCGGCCTTCATCGTCGGCGCGATCCTGTCGCTCTCCACCGGCACGCGGTACTGGTCGTACAGGGTGGCGAGGGTGTGGCCGGTGGCGTCCTGCACGGTCGTCGCGGCGGGCAGCACCCCCGCCTTGAGGTCGGCGTTCGTGCCCACCGCGGAATCGCTCACCGCACCCGCGGCCAGGCCGATTCCGCCGATGAAGGGAAACAGCATTCCGGCCACGAGCACACCCGCCACGACGGCCAGGATCACCAGCCGCCGCACACCCCACGTCACACCCACGGGGGAAGGTCTACCAGGGCGGACCGTAGCGGCCGGGTGTGGCCCGCCGATGCGGAATTGCCCTTTCTCCGCGATTCGGACGTAATTCCGCGCGAATGTGCGAACCGGGCGACCCGGTGGCGACGAACCAGGTCGTGAGGCGCACACTTTCACTGGGCAACGGATGCGCGACCGACACGGGGAGGCCTGGATGGGCGAGCTGAGCGGATGGCACTGGCTGATCGTCATCGGCGTGTTCGTGCTGCTGTTCGGGGCGCGCAAGCTGCCCGACGCCGCACGCAGCCTGGGCCGGTCCACCCGGATCCTGAAGGCGGAGCTGCGGGCCGACGACGCGGCGCCCTCCCCCGTGACCCCGCCCGCCCCGGTGCAGCCGCAGGACACCGTGCAGGTCACGCCGCAGGTCACCGCGCCGGCGGCGGCGCCGGCCTCGTCGCAGCCCGCACCCCAGACCGCCGCCGGGCCGGCGACGGATCCCGCCCGCACCGACGCCACCTGACCGGGAGACCCGGGCCACCGGCCGTCGACATCCCCGGGTGGGGCTGACTAGCGTCGGCCGGTGTGAAGGTCCGGATCGGCGTCGGGTCGCTCCCGACCGGTGCCCAGGGTGTGACCGAGCTCGTCGACGAGCTGGAGGCGCGCGGGATCGACTCGCTGTGGCTCCCCGACATCGTCGGCACGGACGGCCTCGACCCCCTGACCGGCATGGCCTACGCCGCCGGCCGCACCCGCTCGCTCAAGATCGGCACCGGTGTCCTCGTGCTGCCGGGCCGCAATCCCGCGCTCGTCGCGGCGCAGCTCGCGAGCCTCGCGGCGCTCGCGCCGACGCGGATCCTGCCGGTGTTCGGGGTGCGCTCCGGCCGCGCCCGGGACCGGCAGTTCTACCCGGTGCCCGGCGAGCGCGGCGCGGTGTTCGACGAGGCACTGCTGGTGATCCGCCGGCTCCTCACCGAGGAGCGGGTCTCCCACGAGGGCGCCTTCTACCAGCTGCACGACGCCTCGGTCGGCCCCCGCCCGCCGGGCCCGCTCGACCTCTGGCTCGCCGGGCACGCCCCGGTCGCGCTGGAGCGGATCGGGCGCCTCGGCGACGGCTGGCTCGGCAGCGGGGTCAGCCCGGAGGAGGCCGGCCGGTGCCGCCTCGAGATCGAGCGCGCGGCCGCGGAGGCGGGCCGCGAGATCGAGGCGGACCACTACGGCACGAACATCGGCGTCGTCCAGGACGGGACGAGCGAGGCCGAGATCGCGGCGATCCTCGCCGCCACCGCGCAACGGCGTCCGGAGATCCCGCCCGAGCGCGTCGTCGCCCGGAGCTGGGCCGAGGCCCGCTCCCGGATCACCGAGTTCGTCGAGGCCGGGCTGACCAAGTTCGTGATCCGCCCGGCCACCCCGATCACGTCGTGGCACGGCTTCCTCGACCGTTTCGAGCAGGAGCTGCGCCCGCTGGAGACGTGATCGGACCGGTGATCGTGTGGCAGGGTCGAGGCGTGAGCAGGATCCGTGACCGGGACGGCGCCGCCCGCGCCCGCAACGCCCGGCCCCGCGACGCGGCCGGCCGCCCGTTGCCCTACGGCTCCCCCGACGCCGGCCGGGTGCCGGACGATCTCGACCTCACCCCGGACGAGACGGTCACCGAGGCCCAGCGCCTGCTCGACGAGGGGCTGCCCTTCCAGGCCCACGAGGTCCTGGAGGCGGCGTGGAAGAGCGCAGGGGCCGCCGAGCGCGACCTCTGGCGGGCGCTCGCACAGCTCGCCGTCGGCCTGACGCACGCCCAGCGCGGCAACGCCCGCGGCGCGTCCTCCCTGCTCGAACGAGGCGCGGACGGGATCTCCCGCTGGATCGGCGACACCCCGGCGGGCCTGGACCTGCGCGGCATCCAGGCCCACGGCTTCGCCCTGGCCGAGCGGATCGAACGCGAGGGCGCGGGCGCCGTCACCGAGGCCGACCTCCGCCCCCGCCTGCGGGGCTGATCGGGCGGGGGAACGGTCGGAGTTCGACCGATTCCCTGCCGGATCACACAGCGACGTCGTCGACCGCCCGCAGCACCCGCAGGACGTTGCGCCCCGCGAGCTTCCCGCAGTCCTGGGCGCTCCAGCCCCGGGCGAGCAGGGCGTCGAACAAGCGGGGATAGCCGCTCACGTCCTCCAGGCCGGCCGGCAGCTCCGCCACGCCGTCGTAGTCGCCGCCGATGCCGATGTGGTCGATCCCCGCCGCCTCGCGGACGTGCTCGACGTGCGCCACGACGTCGTCGAGCGTGGCACCGGGCGTCGACGGGCCGTCCCAGGCCGCGGCGAAGTCGTTGCGCACCTTCAGGTTCCGGTGATCCGCTCCCGCCGCGGTCATCGCGTCGGCCAGCCTCAGGTCCCACTCCGCCACCGCCCGGGACACGAAGCGCGGCACGAACGTCACCATGCACACGCCCCCGTTGGCGGGCAGGGCGGCGAGGACGTCGTCCGGCACGTTGCGCGGATGGTCGGTCACCGCGCGGGCGGACGAGTGCGTGAACAGCACCGGCGCCCGGGTCTCCTCCAACGCGGCCCGCATGG
Source organism: Pseudonocardia ailaonensis (assembly GCF_039531635.1). Taxonomy (NCBI): domain Bacteria; kingdom Bacillati; phylum Actinomycetota; class Actinomycetes; order Pseudonocardiales; family Pseudonocardiaceae; genus Pseudonocardia; species Pseudonocardia ailaonensis. The sequence goes on from NZ_BAAAQK010000036.1 coordinate 31,146, forward strand.
TCGTCGCGGCGACGTGCGAGAGGTCGACGATCATGCCGATCCGGTTCATCTCGGCCACGATCTCGCGGCCGAAGCCGGTCAGGCCGCCGTGCACCGGCTCGTCCGTCGCGGAGTCCGCCCACTCGGTGTTCAGGTTGTGGGTCAGGGTCATGTATCGCACCCCGGAGCGGCGCAGGGCGCGGAGCACCTGCAGCGACCCGCCGATCGAGTGCCCGCCCTCGGCGCCGAGCAGCGAGCCGATCCACCCGTCGGCGAAGGCGGCCTCGACCTCGTCCGCCGTGGTGACCACGCGCAGGTCCGCGGGATACCGGTCGGCCAGCGCGTGCACCCGCTCGACCTGTTCGAACACGGCCCGCACCGCCCCGTCGCCGGTGAAGGAGCACGGCACGTAGACCGACCAGAACTGCGCACCGACCCCGCCGGCGCGCAGCCGCGGCAGGTCCGTGTGCAGCCGTGGCTCACCCGCCGCGAGATCGGGCTCGGGCCCGGCCAGCGTCCGCAGCGCCCAGGGCAGGTCGTTGTGGCCGTCGATCAGCGGGGTGTCCCGCAGGAGGTCGGTCGCGTGCATGGGCAGCAGTGTCCCCCGCGACCGCACGGGCAGACTGGACGCGTGCACTCCCCGCGCGTGGCCATGGTCCTGCATCCCCGCAACGACGTCACCGAGGTCGCCCGACGGCTCGTCGCCTTCGCCGACGCGCACCACACGGAGGTGCTGGTCCGCGCCTCGGACGCCGCCCGCGTACCCGGTGCGGTCCCGGTCAGCGGCGAGGACCTCGCGAACGAGGCCGACGCCGTCGTCAGCCTGGGTGGCGACGGCACGATGCTGGGCGCGCTGCGGCTCGTCGCCGACCGGCCCGTCCCGGTGCTCGGCGTGCACCTGGGCAACCTGGGGTTCCTCGTGGAGGTCGCCCCGCCCGAGCTCGACGCGGCGCTGGCCCGGCTGGTCAGCGGGGACTTCGTGGAGGAGCCGCACAGCGCGCTGCGGATCTCGTGCGGCGACCGGACCCACGTGGCGTTCAACGACCTCGCCCTGGCCCGGCACCCCGGGCGCGGCACCGTGGCCGCCCGGCTGGCCGTGAACGGCGTCCGCTACGGCTACTACCACTGCGACGCCCTGGTCGTGGCCACCGCGGCGGGCTCGTCCGCCTACAGCTACGCGGCCGGGGGGCCGATCCTGTCGCCGTCGGTCGGCGGGATCGTGGTGACGCCGTCGGCACCGATGTCCGGCATCTCACGGCCGATCGTGCTCGGCGAGGCGGACACGCTGCGCCTGGAGCTCACCGAACGCTGCGGCACGACCGCGCTGGAGGCGGACGGGATCGGCACCGGCGACGTCGGGGCCGGGGCGGTCGTCGACGTCGTCGTACAGCCGGGTGCGGGGCGGGTGGTGCGGATGGACCCGGACGTCCACGCGCAGCGCAGCCGGGTCAAGCTCAGCCTGCTGGACCTCCCGCTCCTCCCCGAGCAGCTGCGCGAGCTGCTGCCCGGGGAGGTGCGGGACCGGCTGGAGGCCCGCGAGTCTCAGTAGAGGATGACGCCGCGGATGTTCTTGCCGTCGTGCATGTCCTGGTAGCCCTGCTGGACCTCGTCGAGCGAGTAGGTCTTGGTGATCAGCTCGTCGAGCTTCAGGGTGCCGGCCCGGTAGAGCTCCAGCTGGCGGAGGATGTCGTAGCTCGGCGACGACTCGCCGAACAGCGAGCCCTGCAGCCGCTTCTGGAACAGCGTCATCTCACCGATCGAGACCGGGATCCCGACCTCGGTGAGGTCGCCGAGCCCAGTGACGACGGCGGTGCCGGCCTTGCGGATGGCGGCGAAGGCCTGCGCGACGTGCTGCCCGGTCGTGACGCCGACGGTGACGATCGCCGAGTCCGCGCCCTGCCCGTTGGTGAACTGCTTGGCGAGCTCGGTGGCCTCCTCCATCGTCTCGCAGGAGTGCGTGGCGCCCAGCTCCTGCGCCTTCTCCCGCTTGAAGGCCACCGGGTCGACGGCAATGACGTTCGTGGCGCCGGCGTGCGCGGCACCCTGCACCGCGTTGATGCCGATGCCGCCGATGCCCATGACGACCACGGTGTCACCGGGCTGGACCTTCGCCGAGTTCACGGCCGAACCCCAGCCGGTGCCGACCCCGCAGCCGACCAGGCAGGCCTTGTCGAGCGGGATGTCGTCCGGGATCTTGATCGCCGAGTCCACCGCGACGGTGGTGTGCTCGCAGAAGGTCGAGATGCCGCACATCTGGCCGACCGGCTGCCCGTCGAGGCTGAGCCGGAAGTCCGTCGGGTCGTCCCAGCGGGAACCGGCGAGCAGGCCCGCTCCCAGGTCGCACAGGTTCTGCTTGCCCTGTGCGCACCAGCGACAGCGCCCGCAGCCGGGGATGAAGGAGAAGACGACGTGGTCGCCCTCGGCGAAGCCCTTGGTGCCGGGCCCGACCTTGGTGACGATCCCGGCGCCCTCGTGACCGCCGGCGAAGGGGTAGACGCCGACGGGGATGTCCCCGGTCGCGATGTGGTCGTCCGAGTGGCACATGCCGGACGCCACCATCCGGACCTGGATCTCACCGTTCGTCGGGTCGTCGAGCTCCAGATCCACGACCTCGTACTTGCCGGGTGCCTGGCGGATGATGGCTCCACGGGTCTGCATGGCGGTGTCCTCCTGGACTTCACTGTCACATGGGGATATGCGCACCGGACCCTAGGACGGTCGACGGGGAAGGGAAAGCGGAAGCTCGCGCCGCGTCACGAAAGTGTCGACATTCGCGGGCCTCCCGGCTACCGCGGCAGGCGCCGCCACACGGCCCTCGGCAGGTGCCTGAACAGGGCGAACACCGGTCGCAGGGCGCCGGGGACCCACACCTCGCCGCGGCCCGCGCGCAGGGCCGCGACCGTCGCGTCGGCGACCTGGTCAGGAGTAGAGGACAGGGGCGCCGGCGACATTCCCGCGGTCATCCGGCCGACCACGAAACCGGGCCGCACGAGCAGCAGCCGCACCCCGGAGCCGTGCAGCGCGTCCGCGAGACCGGAGGCGAAACCGTCGAGGCCGGCCTTCGCGCTGCCCTAGACGTAGTTCGCCCGCCGCACCCGCACCCCGGCCACCGAGCCGTAGACGACGATCGTGCCGCTCCCCCGCTCGCGCATGAGGGTCGCGAGCTCGGTGAGCACCTGCACGTGGGCGACGTAGTCGGTGTGCACGATCTGCACCGCGTGCGCGGGGTCCCGCTCGGCGCGCGCCTGCTCACCGAGGATCCCGAACGCGACGACGGCGATGTCGATCCCGCCGTGCCTGTCCGCCACCTCGTCGAGGAGGGGGCGGTGGGAGGTGAGGTCGTCGGCGTCGAACTCGACGCGCTCGACCGTCGTGCCGGTGATCGACTTCTCCTCGCCGTCGAGGTCGTCGGCGCGGCGGGCGGCCAGGACCACGGTCGACGCCTCGCGCCCGGCGAGCCGGCGGGCCACCGCGACGCCGATCTCGCTGCGGCCGCCGAGGACGAGGAGGGTTCCCATGCCGGGGAGTCTGCGCGATCAGCTCCCGAGGGTGAGCGCCGGGCCGTTGGCGAGCTCGTCGGCGTCGACGGTGACCTTGCCGCGGTGGGAGATCTCGACCTGGTAGAAGTCGCCGCCGGTCGGAACGTCGGGGACGGTGAAGGTGAACTCGCAGGTCGACGAGCTGGTGGCCCGGCCGGTGCTCAGCCTGCCGGTGCCGACGATCGCGCCCGAGGCGTCGTAGACGGTCACGCCGGTCCCCGCGCCGATGTCGCGGTAGCCGCCGGAGCCGGTGCACGAGGAACCGGTCCGGAACGACGAGCCGAGGTAGCCGGTGTCGGTGAGCTCGAAGGTGCCCCGGACATCCTGGGTGCCGCCGGAGGCCGCGGCTGCGACGACGCCCGCCAGCAGCGCGACGCCGACGACACCGCCGACGATCGCGAGGGGCCGGCGGGAGCGGCGCGGCGCCGCGAACCCGGGGTGGCCGTACGGGGGCGGGTAGCCGAGGCCGGCCGGGGGGCCGTAGGGATCGGCGATCGGGGCTGCCGGGCCGGCGACCGGGTACGACACCGGCCCCGCGCCCTTCGGCCCGGCTCCCGGCCAGGCACCCATCGACACGGCTCCCGGCACGGCGACCGGCGGCTCCGGCGAGGCCCCGGCGAGCGTCCCCCCGGCCCACGGCGCCCGCAGGCCGTACGCGGCCGGCACGACCGGGATCGCGACGGTCGGGTCGTCGAGAGGCGTCTCCGTGCCCCGGACCTGCGCGTCGGGAAGGGCGGTGGGCTCGGTGGCGGTCATCGGGACCTCTCTGGCGGCGGGACCTACACCCGACTCGTCGCTCCTCGCGTTAGGCCATTAGCACCAACGTGACGGGTTCATCAGGACTGACTACGCAACACCGCCGTCACAACGGCGATCTAGGTTCGACGGCGTGCCCGAGATGCTCTTCGACGTCCGCTGGCCGGACGGCTCGACCGAGTCCTTCTACTCGCCCTCGCTGATCGTCGAGGAGTACCTGCGGGTGGGCGCCGGCTATCCGGTGACGGAGTTCGTGGACCTCACCCGCACCTGCATGCAGATCGCCGACCAGCGGGTCCGGGCGAAGTACGGCATGGGGTGCGCCGAGTCCGCCCACACGCTGTCCCGGGTCGAGGGCGCGGCCGCGCGGTTCGAGGGATCGCAGGAGGTCACCGTCGAGCGGTTCCGCCGCTGACGGGATACTCGCGGGCGTGACGTCCGGCCCTCCCGTCCGGCGAGCCGCGGTCCTCGGCTCCCCGATCGCGCACTCGCTCTCCCCCGTCCTCCACGGCGCCGCCTACGCCGCCCTCGGCCTGGACACCTGGTCGTACACGGCACACGAGGTCGACGAGGCGGGCCTGCCCGCCTTCGTCGAGGGTCTGGACGGGTCGTGGGCCGGCCTCTCCCTGACGATGCCGCTCAAGCGGGTCGCCCTGGAGGTCGCCGCGGACGTCGCCCCCTCCGCCGCCGCCATCGGCGCCGCGAACACCCTGGTCCCGGGCCCGCACGGCTGGACGGCCCACAACACGGACGTGCAGGGGATCGTGGAGGCGCTGCGGGCGGTGGGCCTCGCCGCCCCGGCGGGCGTGCGCGGGGGAACGAGCGGCTCCAACTCCGACGCCGTCACCGGAGCCGGAGGCAGAGGCGGTGCCGGAGGCGCTGCCGGAGGCGGAGCCGGAGCCCGAGCCGACGCCGGCGGCGGGGGCGGCGCCTCGCGGAGCGGGTCCGAGGACGGCGGGCGAGCGCCGGACGACGAGGCGCCGCGCGGCGCGGAGCCCGGCCGCGCGGTGGTGCCCAGCGCGGAGCCC
>NZ_BAAAQK010000037.1:0-24084 GCF_039531635.1 Pseudonocardia ailaonensis
CTCACCGTCTCGCTGCCAGCCCATCACGGCCGCTCCGGACCGGCCCACGCAGTCTCACAGTCAGATCTATCTGCTGGACAACCCGCTGCTGCGGGAGCCGCTCGTGCCCGAGCACGTCAAACCGCGGCTGCTCGGGCACTGGGGCACCACCCCGGGGCTGAACCTGCTCTACGCGCACCTGAACCGGGCGATCAGGGACCGGGACCTGAACGCGCTCTTCGTGACCGGGCCCGGGCACGGCGGCCCCGGCCTGGTCGCGAACGCCTACCTCGAAGGCACCTACTCCGAGATCTACTCGTCGATCGGTGAGGACGAGGACGGGCTGCGGAAGCTGTTCCGCCAGTTCTCCTTCCCCGGCGGGATCCCCTCGCACGTCGCGCCCGAGACCCCGGGCTCGATCCACGAAGGCGGCGAGCTCGGGTACGCCCTGCTGCACGCCTACGGCGCGGTCTTCGACAACCCCGATCTCCTGGCGCTCTGCGTCGTGGGGGACGGCGAGGCCGAGACCGGTCCGCTGGCCGCGAGCTGGCACGCGAACAAGTGGATCGACCCGCGCCGGGACGGCACCGTGCTCCCGGTCCTGCACCTCAACGGCTACAAGATCGCCAACCCGACGATCCTCGCCCGCATCCCGGAGTCCGAGCTGGCGGAGCTGATGCGCGGCTACGGCTACGCGCCCCGGTTCGTCACCGGCGACGAGCCGTCGGCGGTGCACGAGGAGCTCGCCGCCACCCTGGACGAGGTGCTCGACGAGATCGCCGCGATCAAGGCCGACCCGCCCGCGACCCGCCCGGCCTGGCCGATGATCGTGCTGCGTACCCCCAAAGGCTGGACCGGGCCCCGCGAGGTCGACGGCAAGCAGGTCGAGGGCACCTTCCGCGCCCACCAGGTCCCGCTGGCCGGCACCCGCACCGACGCGGGGCACCGCGCCCAGCTCGAGGAGTGGATGCGGTCCTACCGACCGGAGGAGCTGTTCGACGACGGCGGCCGGCTGCTCCCCGAGCTGCGCGCGCTCGCCCCGGAGGGCACCCGCCGGATGAGCGCCAACCCGCACACCAACGGCGGTCTGCTCCTGCGCGACCTGGCCCTGCCGGACTTCCGCGACTACGCCGTGGCCGTCGCGCGGCCCGCCTCCGACGTCAGCCCCGCCACCACGGTGCTGGGCGAGTTCCTCCGCGACGTCATCGCCGCCAACACCGACCGGTTCCGGCTCTTCGGCCCGGACGAGGTTGCGTCCAACCGGCTGCAGGCGGCCTTCGAGGTGACCGACCGGGCATGGAACGCCTCGGTGGTCGAGGGCGACGAGCACCTCGCCCCCGACGGCCGGGTCATGGAGGTGCTCTCCGAACACCTGTGCCAGGGCTGGCTGGAGGGCTACCTGCTCACCGGCCGCCACGGGCTGTTCACCAGCTACGAGGCCTTCATCCACATCGTCGACTCGATGCTCAACCAGCACGCCAAGTGGCTCAAGACCACGCGCCACATCCCCTGGCGCGCACCGATCGCGAGCCTGAACTACCTGTTGTCGAGCCACGTGTGGCGCCAGGACCACAACGGCTTCTCCCACCAGGATCCCGGCTTCCTCGACCACGTGATCAACAAGAAGGCGGAGATCACCCGCGTCTACCTGCCACCGGACACCAACACGCTGCTGTCCACGATGGACCACTGCCTGCGGTCCCGGCACTACGTCAACGTCGTCGTGGCGGGCAAGCAGCCGCAGCTCACCTACCTGACGATGGACGAGGCCATCGCGCACTGCGCCCGCGGCCTGGGGATCTGGGACTGGGCGTCGAGCACCGAGGGGGAACCCGACGTCGTGCTCGCCTGCTGCGGGGACATCCCCACCCTGGAGACCCTCGCGGCCGCGGCCCTGCTGCGCGAGCACCTGCCCCAGCTGAAGGTCCGGGTGATCAACATCGTGGACCTGATGCGGCTGCAGCCGTCGTCCGAGCACCCGCACGGCATGGACGACAACGAGTTCGACGCCCTGTTCACCCCGGACAAGCCGATCGTCCTCGCCTTCCACGGCTATCCCTGGCTGATCCACCGGCTCACCTACTCCCGCCGCAACCACGCCAACCTGCACGTGCGCGGGTACAAGGAGGAGGGCACGACCACCACCCCGTTCGACATGGTGATGCTCAACGACCTCGACCGCTTCCACCTGGTCATGGACGTGATCGACCGCGTCCCCGCCCTCGGCTCGAAGGCCGCGACCCTGCGCCAGCGGATGTCCGACGCCCGCCATGCCGCCCGCGCCTACACCCGCGAGCACGGCGAGGACGATCCCGCGATCGCGAACTGGAAGTGGGAGTGAGGGTTCTCGTCGTCAACGCCGGCTCGTCGAGCCTCAAGCTGCGGCTCGTCGGGCCGGACGACACCGTCGAGCGCACGGCCGACTCCCTCGACGGGATCCGGGACTGGCCCGCGCCGGACGCGGTCGGGCACCGGGTCGTGCACGGCGGCACCCGGTTCACCGATCCCGTCGTCGTGGATCACGACGTGCGCCGGGCACTCGACGAGCTGACCGCGCTCGCCCCGCTGCACCAGCCGAAGTCCCTCGACGGGCTCGACGCCGTGTCCGGGCAGTTCCCGGACGTCCCCGCGGTGGCCTGCTTCGACACCGCCTTCCACACCACCATCCCGGAGGCTGCCGCGACCTACGCCGTGCCCGCGCACTGGCGGGAGCGGTACGCGATCCGCCGCTACGGCTTCCACGGGCTCTCCCACGCCTGGTGCTCGCGACAGGTCGCCGCGCGGACCGGGGCGCGGCGGATCGTCACCGCCCACCTCGGGGCCGGGGCGTCGCTGTGCGCGGTGCTCGACGGCCGCAGCGTCGACACCACCATGGGCTTCACCCCCCTGGAGGGCCTGGTCATGGCGACCCGGTCCGGGAGTGTCGATCCCGGGCTCGTCCTCTGGCTGGAGGAGCACGAAGGACTCTCGCCGCACGAGGTGGCCGAGACCCTGGAGAAGCGCTCCGGCCTGCTCGCCCTCGCCGGCACCGCCGACCTCCGGGAGATCGGGCCGGACTCGCTCGCCATGGCCGTCTACGTGCACCGGATCGCCGCCGGGATCGCCGCGATGGCCGCCTCCACCGGCGGCCTCGAGGCGCTCGCCTTCACCGGCGGGGTCGGCGAGAACTCCACCGTGGTCCGCACGATGGTCGCCGCTCGCCTGGCCTTCCTCGGCGTCGCGGTCGCCGAGGGAGCGGAGGGCGAGATCACCGCTCCCGGCGCGACGGTCCGCACGCTCGTCGTCCCGGCCCGCGAGGACCTGGAGATCGCCCGCGGGGTCCGCACCGCGCTCGGCCGGGCGTCCTGAATGGACTGGGTCGCGCGGGCCCTGCTGGGGCACTCCGAGATCGCGGTGGTGCTCGCCGTCGGCCTCGGCTTCGCGCTCGGCCGGCTGCGGTACCGGTCGATCTCCCTCGGGGCGATCACCGGCACCCTGATCGTCGGTGTGCTGCTCGGCGCGGTGATCACCGTCGACCGCGCGGACGGCACGGTGACGACCCTGTCGGTGGACGGCCCGGCCAGGAACATCTTCTTCCTGCTGTTCCTGTTCGCCCTCGGGATCCGGCTCGGCCCGCAGTTCGTCGCCGGGCTGAAGGGCACCGGCGCGCCGCAGGCGGTGTTCGCCGCGCTGCTCGCGGTGGTCGGGGTCGGGACCGTCGTGGTGCTCGCCGCGGTGATGGGCCTCGATCCCGGCCTCGCCGCGGGGATCGCCGGCGGCGGGCTGACCCAGTCCGCGGTCGTCGGCGTCGCGCAGGGGTCCATCGCCGGGCTGGCGCAGGATCCGGCGACGATCGAGGAGTGGATGGACCTCGTCCCGGTCGCCTACGCCGTGACGTACCTGTTCGGCACCATCGGCACCGCCCTGTACTGCGCGAACCTCGCCCCGAGGCTGCTCGGCATCCGCGACCTCCCCGCCGCCGCGGCCGCGCTGGAACACCGGCTCGGGCTGGCGCAGACCTCCCCCGACGTGCAGACGGCCTACCTGGACGTCACCCGCCGCGCCTATCGGCTCACCGCCCTGCCGCCCGGTGTCACCACGGCCGGCGACCTCGAACGCCACCTCGCCACAGGCGACCACCACGCCTACGTGGCCAGGATCCGCCCCGCGGCCGGCGGCGCGGGCCCCGCCACAGCCGCTGCCACCGCCCTCGGCCCCGGCGGCGCGCGCCCGGCGCCCGGCACCGTCGCCGGCCCCGGAACCGATCCCGGCACCGGTGGGGGCGCCGGCTCCGGCACCGCCGCGACTCCGGCCGACGCAACCCCGCAGACCCCGCTGACCGTCGGCGCCACCGTCGTCCTGACCGCCCGCCGGATCGACGTGTTCGCCCCGGCGCTGGCCGGCCTCGCCGAGGAGGTCGACGACCCGGAGCTGCTGGGCTTCGCGATCGAGGACCTGTGGATCGTGGTCTCGCACCGCGGTGCCGGCCGGACCGTCGGCGCGCTGCGGACGGAGTTCCGCCGCATCTACCTGCGCGGACTGCGCCGCAGCGGCCACGACCTGCCCCTCGGCGACGCCGTCGTCCTCCGGGCGGGCGACGAGGTGCGGCTCCAGGGCCCGCTCCCCCTGCTGGAGTCGGTGATCCCGCTGGTCGGGCACGCCGAACGGGCGGGCACCGAGTCGAGCATGGTCGTGCTCGGACTGGGCATCGCGGCAGGCGCCCTGATCGGCGTTCCCGCCCTGCGCGCCGGCGGGATCCCGGTCGGCCTCTCCACCAGCGTCGGTGCCCTGCTCGTAGGCCTGCTGGTCGGCTGGCTCCGCACCCGCCGTCCGCTGCTGGCCCGGATCCCGCCCGCCGCGGACTGGTTCCTCGAGTCCGCCGGGCTCGCGTTCTTCATCGCCATGGTCGGGATCTCGGCGGGGCCGTCGTTCGTGTCCGGGCTGGCCCGCCACGGCGTGGGCATCCTGCTCGCCGGGATCGTCGTCACCCTCGTCCCGCTGCTGGTCATGACCCTGTTGGCCCGCTGGGTGTTCCGCTTCGATCCCGTGATCGCGCTCGGCGTGCTGGCCGGGTCGCGCTCGTCGTCGCCGGCCGCGGGAGCGCTGCGGGACGCCTCCCGCAGCGCGGTGCCCATGCTCGGCTACACCGTCCCGTACGCCGTGGCGAACATCGTCCTGACCATCGGTGGCGCGGTCGTCGTCGCCCTGACCGCGTGAGGTTCTGATGGCCGAGATCGGCCGCGAGGACATCCGGGCACTCCAGACCCTGTCCCCGTTCGAGCTCAAGGAGAAGCTGCGCGAGATCGCCGGCGAGCACGAGGGGCGCACCGCCTTCCAGCTGCTCAACGCCGGCCGCGGGAACCCGAACTTCACCGCCCCCACGCCCCGGGAGGCGTTCTTCCGGCTCGGCTTCTTCGCCCTGGAGGAGTGCCGCGCGCACATCACCTGGGATCCCGAGCTCGTCGGGGTCCCGCAGCAGTCCGGGATCGCCGGGCGGTTCCGCGCCTGGCTCACCGCGCACGCCGGGGAGAGCGGCGTCGACCTCCTGCAACGGGTCCTGGACTGGGGCGTCGACGACTGCGGCTACGACCCGGACTCGTTCGTCTGGGAGCTCGCCGACTCGGTGATCGGTGACCACTACCCCACCCCCGACCGGATGCTGCGCCACGCGGAGGACGTCGTGCGCCGCTACCTCTCCCGGGAGATGGGCACCGGCCCGATGGACCTGTTCGCGGTCGAGGGCGGCACCGCCGCCATCTGCTACATCCTCGACACGCTCGTGCGGAACCGGCTGCTCCGGCCCGGCGACCGGGTCGCGATCATGACCCCGATCTTCACCCCGTACCTGGAGATCGCCCGCCTCGCCGAGTACGGCTTCGATCTCGTCCGCCTCCACGCCGAGCCCGGCACCTGGCAGTACCCCGACGCCGAGATCGACAGGCTGCGCGACCGCACCGTCAAGGCGCTGCTCTGCGTGAACCCCACCAACCCGCCGTCGGTGTCCCTGAGCTCGGAGACCCTGGAACGGATCGCCGCGGCCGTCGAGGAGAATCCCGATCTCGTCGTCGTGACCGACGACGTCTACGGCACCTTCATCGACGGCTTCACCTCGCTCGCCGCGCACGTCCCCCGCAACAGCGTGCTCGTCTACTCCTTCTCCAAGTACTTCGGCGCCACCGGCTGGCGGCTCGGCGTGATCGGCGTCGCCCCGGACAGCGTGCTCGACGAGCTGCTCGCCCGGCTCCCCGAGCCGGACAAGCAGGCACTCGACGCCCGCTACTCCACGCTCACCCTCACCCCGCGGGCCCTCCGGTTCGCCGACCGCCTCGTGGCCGACTCCCGCGACGTCGCGCTCAACCACACCGCCGGGCTCTCCCTGCCCCAGCAGCTGCAGATGCTGCTCTTCGCCGCCTACTGCCTGCTCGACCACGCGGACCACTACAAGCAGCAGGCCCAGGCCCTCCTCCGCCGCCGCCTCGGCGACCTCCTCGACGGCATGCGGATCACCCTGCCCGAGGACCCCCTGCGCGTCGGCTACTACGTCGAGCTCGACCTTCTCGGCTACGCGCAGGACCACCACGGACCCGAGCTCGTCGCGTTCCTGCAGGCCACCTACGAGCCCACCGACATCCTCTTCCGCCTCGCCCGCCAGACCGGCGTCATCGCCCTGGGCGGCGGCGGCTTCGGCGGCCCGGCCTGGTCCGTCCGCCTGTCCCTCGCCAACCTGCGCGACCACGAGTACGCCGAGATCGGCCGCGCCGTCCGCACCGTCGCCGAGGAGTACGTCGCCGAGTGGCGAGCCTCGCGGACCTCGACCGGGGCACGAGACGACCCCTCCCGGGACGGGTGAGCCGCAGCGAGGAGACGGCGCGGCTAGGAGACGGCGAGTGGGCTCAGCCGCGCGGAGATCTCCGCCGCCGAGATCCCGCAGAGTTCGAGGGCACGGACGCCGCCGGAGCCCACCTCGAACGTGCCCAGGTCGGTGTAGACGCGGTCGATGCAGCCGAGCCCGGTGAGCGGGTAGGTGCACTCGGGGACGATCTTGGGCCGGCCCTGCTTGTCGAACAGGGTCATCATCACCCAGACCCGTTTGGCGCCGATGGCGAGATCCATGGCGCCGCCGACGGCGGGGATCGCGTCCGGTTCCCCGGTGTGCCAGTTCGCGAGATCCCCGGTGGCGGAGACCTGGAAGGCCCCCAGCACGCAGACGTCGAGGTGACCGCCGCGCATCATGGCGAAGGAGTCCGCCTGGTGGAAGTAGGAGGCGCCCGGAAGCTCCGTGACCGGCACCTTGCCCGCGTTGATCAGGTCGGGATCGATGTCCTCGCCGTGGGCGGCCGGGCCCATGTTGAGCATGCCGTTCTCGGTGTGCAGCACCACGCCCGAGCCCGGGGGCAGGTGATCGGCGACGAGAGTCGGCTGGCCGATGCCCAGGTTCACGAACGCTCCGCCGGGGTGCGCGTCGGCGATGTCGCGGGCGATCGCCGCGGCGATCTCGTCCTTCGTCCGGGGGCTCATCCGGTCGCGCCCCGCTCCACCGGCACGATCCGGTCGACGTAGATGCCGGGGGTCACGACCGCCTCCGGGTCGAGCGTCCCGGTCTCGACGACCCGGTCGACCTGGACCGCGACCGTCGCCGCGGCCGTGGCCATCACCGGCCCGAAGTTCCGCGCGGTCCTGCGGTACACCAGGTTCCCCATCCGGTCGGCGACATGCGCCTTGATCAGGGCGAGGTCTCCCCTGACGGGGTACTCGAGGACCTGGACGCGGCTGTCGATCTCGCGGGTCTCCTTGCCCTCCGCCAGCGGCGTACCCGCACCGGTCGGCGTGAAGAACGCCCCGATCCCCGCCCCGGCGGCCCGGAGCCGCTCGGCGAGGTTGCCCTGGGGCACGACCTCGAGCTCGATCCGGCCGGAGCGGTAGAGCCCGTCGAACACCCACGAGTCGACCTGGCGGGGGAAGGAGCAGATGACCTTCCGCACCCGCCCCGCCGCCAGCAGTGCGGCCAGGCCGGTGTCGCCGTTGCCCGCGTTGTTGGACACCACGGTGAGGTCCATGGCGCCCTGGCGGATCAGGGCGTCGACCAGGTCGACGGGCATGCCGGCCATGCCGAACCCACCGACCAGGACCGTCGCGCCGTCCGCCGTCCCGGCGACCGCCTCGTCGTGGTCCGCACAGATCCGGGCTGTCACGAGACGTTCTCGAGCACCACGGCCAGCCCCTGCCCGACGCCGATGCAGATCGCGGCGACCCCCCACCGCTCCCCCGACTCCACGAGCCGGGCGGCGAGGGTGCCGAGCACCCGGGCCCCCGAGGCCCCCAGCGGATGGCCGATGGCGAGCGCCCCACCCTTGGCGTTCACGATGTCCGGATCCACCTTCCAGGCATCCACGCAGGCCAGGGACTGCACCGCGAACGCCTCGTTCAGCTCGACGGCCGACACGTCCGACCAGCCGATGCCGGCCCGGCCCAGCGCCCGCTCGGCGGCCTCGACCGGCGCGAAGCCGAAGTCCTGCGGATCGAGGGCGTGGACGCCACGGCCCGCGACCCGGGCGATCGGGTCGGTCCCGATCCGCGCCGCGGCGGCCTCGGATCCGAGCAGGACCGCGGCGGCACCGTCGTTGAGCGGGCTCGCGTTGCCCGCGGTGATGGTCCCGTCGGGGCGGAAGGACGGCTTCAGCCCGGCGAGCTTCTCCGGGGTGGAGCCGTCGCGGATGCTCTCGTCCCTGGCCAGCTCGGCCCCGGGGACGTCGACGACGAGGCCGTCGTAGAAGCCCGCGGCCCACGCCTCGGCAGCGAGCCGGTGCGAGCGGGCCGCGAACTCGTCCTGCCGTTCGCGCGAGATCCCGAACCGGTCCCCGAGCCGCTCGTTGCACTCCCCCAGCGACACGGTCCACTCGGCCGGCATCCGGGAGTTCACCAGCCGCCACCCCAGCGTCGTCGACACCGCGGTCGCGTCCCCGGCCGGGAACGCCCGGGACGGCTTCGGCAGCACCCACGGCGCACGGGTCATCGACTCGGCTCCCCCGGCGACCACGACATCGGCGTCGCCGGCCTCCACGGCCCGCGAGGCCTGGATCGCCGCGTCGAGCGACGAGCCGCACAGCCGGTTGACCGTGGTGGCGGGCACCGAGGTGGGCAGCCCGGCGAGCAGCACCGCCATCCGCCCGACGTTCCGGTTGTCCTCCCCCGCCTGGTTCGCGCTGCCCCAGAAGACGTCGGCGATCTCGGCCGGGTCGAGGCCCGGCGTCCTGGCCAGGACGCCCGACAGTGCGGTCGCGGCCAGGTCGTCCGGCCGGACCTCCGCGAGCGCTCCTCCGAAGCGTCCGAACCGGGTGCGTGCGCTCGCGTACAGGTAGCTGGACGTCATACCCGCCACGGTAGGAACGCCGGACCCATCACGTCCAATACTCGTTTCGCTCCCATTCATAAGCAGCATGCATAGAATGAGTCGGTGGAGCTCCGACACCTGCGGTCGTTCGTCGTGCTCGCCGAGGAACGCCACTTCGGCCGCGCCGCGGCTCGGCTGCACATCGCCCAGCCCGCGCTGTCGCAGCAGCTGCGCCAGCTGGAGCACGAGGTCGGTGCGCGCCTGATGGAGCGGTCGACCCGGCGCGTTTCCCTCACCGAGGCCGGCCGACTCCTCCGGACCCGCGCCCACGAGATCATCCACACCGTCGACCGGACCGCCGACGACATCGGCCTGCTCGCGGCCGGCCGGGCCGGAAGGGTCCGCCTCGGGTTCGTCGGCACCGCCACCTACGACGTCCTTCCCCGTGTCGCACAACGGATCCGGGCCGAGCTACCCGATCTCGAGCTGGACCTGCGCGGGGAGCTTCTCGGCCCGGCCCTGCTCGACGCGCTGCGAGCCGACGAGCTCGACCTCGCCGTCGTGCGACCGGGCGATCTCCCGCTCGACGACCTCGCCACCGTCCCGCTGCGCGAGGAACCTCTCGTCGTCGTCCTGCCCAGCGGACACGCGCTGGCCGACGCGCGCGAGGTGCGGCTCGCCGACCTGGCGGGGACACCCGTGATCACCCACCCCTCGGGCCGGCGCTCGAGCATGCAGCCGCTCGTCCTGGAGACCTGCCGCAGAGCAGGCCTTGATCCCGACGTCATCGAGATCGGCGAGACCGGCACCCTCGTGGTCTTCGTGGCCGCAGGGCTCGGCTTCGGGCTCGTGCCGGCATCGGTGCGCGCCCTGCGGCTCGACGGCGTGGTCTACCTGCCCCTGGCCGACGAGACGGTGCGCGTGCCGCTGGTCCTCGCCTACCGCCCGGATCCGGCTCCGGCCGTACGGCGGGTCGCCGCGCTGGTCAGCGACGTCGTCCACTAGCCGGTCCCGCCGCCCCGCCTGCCCGGCCGACGTCTCGGATCGCTCCGCACCGCCGCCCTCCGGCCGGCGGCGTCGCTCAGCGCGCGACGGTCGCGTCCGTGATCACCGCGCGCAGGTCGCCCGTCTCGGCGTACACGGCCTGCTGCCGGTCCGCGCCGGTCCCCCGCGCGGTCACCGCCGCCACCAGCTCCCGCACCACCGTCAGGTCCCCGGCGTCCTCGAGCGCCTCGCTCACGTGCGCGACGAGCCGCCCCACGACCGTCCCCGCCCCCGCCGGACGACCGGTCGTGGGATCGACCAGCTCGCCCGCCAGGCCGGTGCGCGCCGCCTGCCACGTGTGCAGCCGCAGCTCCTCGGTCCGCACCGGATCGGGCTCCCGGCCCGCCCGCCACTCCCGCACCGCGGTCTCCACGAGCCCGCGGGCCAAAGCCGCGACGAGCACGGCGTCGTCCCGGTCGCGGCAGACGTCCGCGATCCGGATCTCCAGGGTCGGATGCCGCCGGGAGACGCGGGCGTCGAAGTAGAGCATGCCGTCGTCGACCAGGGTCTCCGTGGCGAGCATCGCCTCGGTCACCCGGCGGTACTCCGCGGCCGAGCCGAAGATCCCGTACGGGCCGGCCGAGGGCCACCGCGACCACACCTGGCTGCGGAAGCTCGCGTAGCCCGAGGCCTCGCCCGCCCAGAACGGCGAGTTCACCGAGAGGGCGAGCAGCGGCGGGAGCCACGGCCGGATCCGGTCGAGCGCGGCGACGGCCTCCTCCTCGTCCGCGACGCCGACGTGGACATGGCAGCCGCACGTCAGCTGTTCGCGACCGGTGAGGGCGAAACGTTCCACGACCTGCTGGTTGCGGGCCTTCGGGAAGGCCGTCGGCTCGACCGGCAGCGGGTAGGTACCCAGCGGGGCCACGGCCGCTCCCATCGCGTCCGCGGCCGTCGCCGCGTGGGCGCGGGTGCGGCCGAGCTCCGCGGCCAGGTCGGCCAGCTCGGAAAGGGGCCGGGTCCCGGTCTCGAGCTGCTCGGAGTGCAGCTCCGCCTCGAGCCCGGACCCGTCGCCCGGGTCCTCCGTCCCGCCGTCGAGCCGCAGGACGGTGGCGGCGATCGCCCGCGCCGCACCGTCGTCCGGGTCGACGAGCAGGAACTCCTCCTCGATGCCGAGGCTGCGCGGTTCAGTGCCCACCCTTCTCCACCTGCCGGACGGAGTCGCCGATCAGCCAGATCGTCGACGGCCACAGCCCGACGAACAGGGCGCGCCGCTCGGCGTTGCCCCGCTCTTCCTGGCTGACGGTCTTGGCCCGCAGCCACAACCCGATGCAGAGCCCCACCGATCCCAGGGAGGCCGCCTGCAGGTGGATCGCGCGCACGCCGGCGCGGTGCAGCAGAGTTCCGATGGTCACCCCGGTAGGTTCCCGCTCCGCCGGGTATCCATGCCCGTGCAGCTGACCCGGTCTCCCCGTCCACATGGTGACCGCCGCCGCGTGGCCGCCGTCGTGCGCTGGCCGATCGGCATCGCGGTGGTCTCGTGGCAGTACCTCTGGAACACCGTCGCGATCCATCGCACCGAGGAGGAGGGCGACGGTTCCGACCTGCCCGATCCCGTCCCGGACGGCCGGCTCGACGACCGGGTCCAGACGGTCGAGGACGGCTACGGCCCGCTGCTGCACCGCCACTACTCGGTGCGGATCGCCGGCGGCTGCAGTGCCGAGGACCTGATGGGCCGCATGGCATCCGACCCCAACCGCTGGGCGCCGACGGGCATGTCGGTGTTCCGGCGCACCCGCGGCGCGTCCGGGTCGATGACGGTCGGCGACGAGCTCGTGGTCCGGCTCCCGGGTCCGTGGAACGGCCCCGTGCGGGTGATCGCCTCCGGCCCGCGGGGGTTCCGGCTCGCGACCCTGCGCGGGCACCTCGAGGCCGGGCAGATCGAGTTCCGCGCCGAGCCGCACGGGTCCGGCACCGAGTTCGTGATCGAGTCCTGGGCGCGACCGGGCGACCGGCTCTCGCACCTGCTCTACAACCGCCTGCTGCTGGCCAAGGAGGTGCAGCTGGTGATGTGGACGCGGTCGTGCCTCGGCGCCGTCGCGCTGTCCGGCGGCCGCCGCGACGGCGGCCTGAAGGTGCACACGCGCAGGGTCGCCCTCGGCTGAGGCCTCAGCGCGCGCCGGCGTCCACGACCCGGACGGTCCACGCCTCGAACCGGCCCGGACGCGATCCCGTCGGGGCACGGACCACGCCGTCGGGACCCGGTTCGGGCACCGGCGACGGGTCCCGGACCAGGTGTCGCAGGCGCCGCAACGCGTTGCGGTAGAAGCGTTGCTGCGTGTGCCGCCCGAACACCCGGAAGCCCAGGCGCAGGACCGGGTTCGGGATCGGGGCCCGCCGCGAGTGGGCGATGATCCGGAACTCGACCCGGCCCGTGTCCAGCGCCTTGGCCACCTCGTAGGTCAGCCGGCCCTGCTCGATGTGCCCCTCCAGGGTCTGGTACGACCAGCCGACCCGGCGCTCCCGGCCGTCCGTCTCGTCGTGCCGGTCGGTGACACGCACCCCCATGAGCAGGCGCAGCAGCAGGAACCGGCCCTCCAGCACCATCACCCGGCCCAGCAGGTCGCCCGGGGCGCGGAACGCCGCCCGCACGATCGCGGGATCGCTGAACTCGTAGCTGTTCACGAGGTCGCCGGCCCGCTCGAAGAGGCCGCCCACGAGCGGCTCGCCCGGCGGCTCGTCGCCCAGGTGGACCACCCGTCGGTCCTGGTGCCAGCCCGCGGTGACCCGGGGCGGGGCCGTCGACTCGTCGTAGTTCACCGGCCGCTCGGCCAGGTCGTCGAGTAGCCGGACCACCGGATCCGGTCGGGGGGCGGGTCGGTTCCGGGCGCGGCGGGCGAGGGGCACACCCGGGTGTACCCGTCGTGGCGCCGACGACCCCCGATGCGTCCGGGCCTCCCGTCGCGGGTCGGTGCACGCCCCGGATGCCGGGCCCGCTCAATCCCGGGGGACGAGGACCTCCGGACCCGCCTCGGACGGGCGAGGTCGGTCCTCACGGTGTGCACGCAGGGCGAGGAGGGCGACGTCGTCGCCTCGCTGGTCCCCGACCTCGGCCAGGAGCGCGTCGCAGAACTCCTCCAGCGGAAGTCCCGCGTGGCGGCGGGCCGCCTCCTCGAGCCAGCCGAACCCCTCGTCGAGATCGGCTCCCCGCCGCTCGACGAGCCCGTCGGTGTAGAGCAGCAGGGTGTCACCGGGGAAGATGTCGACCGTGTGGTCGGTCCGGCGGCAGTCCGGGTCGGCGCCCAGGAGCAGGTCGGGTGGAGTGCTCAGCAGGCCGGGCGTGCCGGCGGCGCTGATCAGCAGGGGCGGCGGGTGCCCGGCGTTGACCCAGCGGAACCGCCGCAGCCCGCGCGAGGTGTGGTCCGCGGTCTGCTCGACCCTGCCCAGCACGGCGGTGGCGATGGTGCCGACGGACAGCTGCCGGATCGCGCCGTCGAGCTCCCCGATGACCGCGGCCGGCGACTCCCGGAGGGCGTAGGCGATGCCGCGCAGCAGGTTGCGCAGCTGCCCCATCGCCGCGACGGCGTTCCGGTCGTGGCCGGCCACGTCGCCGATCACCACCGACAGGGCCCCGTCGCGCGACAGGAACGCGTCGTACCAGTCGCCACCGACCTGGGTGTCCGCCGTCGCGGGCACGTACCGTACGGCCAGCTCGAGGTGATCGGGTTCGAACGGCCGGGTGAGCAGGCTGCGCTGCAGCGTCTCCGACATGCGCCGGGTCTCGGCCGCGGCCTGCCGCTCCACCTGGCGCCTGCGCGCCCTGGCCAGCGCCTGCGCGGCGTAGCCGGCGATGGTGGTGATCGTGACCAGGTCCGCAGGCTCGATCTCCCGGACCGTGTGCCATCCCAGCATGAACGACCCGACGGGGCCCGCCGGCCCGGGTAGGGGCACGGCGACGACCGCCTCGAGCCGCAGATCGGCATGCAGCCGGCGGGCCGGCTCGGGATGGAAGCGGTCGAACTCGGCCCGGCTCGGGAAGAACACGATCCGGTCCTCCCGGACCGCGGTCACGGTGGGCAGCGACGAGCCGAGCTCGTACCTCGTCCATTGGCCCGCGGGCCCGGCCGGGAACTGGGGGTCCTGCAACCGCAGGACCGTGCCGTCGTCCTCGAGCAGGCTGAGCCCGACGTAGTCCGGCGCCAGCTCGCTGTGGACCAGCAACCCGATCCGGTCCCGCACGCCGTCGACCGTCATCGCCTCGGAGAACGACTGCGAGGCGTCGAGGAGCGTCCGGGACCGGGCGAAGGCACGGCGCAGCTCCGCGTCGAGCTGGTCGCGCCGACGGCGTTCCTGCTGGGCGTCGACCTTGGCGAGCCTCAGGCGCAGCTCCGTCGAACATGCCGCGGCCAGGTCGCCCAACAGCTCCAGGTGCTCCTCGTCCCAGTTGCGGGGGCGGGTGTCGATGGCGCACAACGAGCCCAGGACGTTGCCCTGCTCGTCGGTCAGCGGGATCCCGGCGTAGGCGAGGACACCCAGGTCGAGCACCGCCAGGTTGTCCCGGACCAGGTCGTGGTCGCGGGCGTCGGCGATGACCAGCGGCTTCGCCGAGGAGACGACGTGCTGGCAGAACGAGTGCGTCAACGGCGTCGACCGTCTCGACGCCCACGGCTCCGGGAGCCCCGTCATCCCGGGGAACACCTGCTCGTCCCGGCGGACCAGCGACACGAGCGCCACCGGCACCCCAAGCAGCCGGCGGACCCGTGCGGCGAAGGCCTCCATGACCGGATCGGAGGCGCGGCTGAGCCCGGTGGCGGCCAGGGCCTCCAGCCGCTCCGGATCACAGAGCCCGCCGTCCTCGTTCAGCGCCCGCCCACCCCCTTCGACGACTCTCGACGCCTACGCCGATCAGGTGGGGCGAGTATGCCTCTCCCGCGGACGGGCGGCAGAGGGTCTCGACATTGTTGGGCCGTTCGGTCCACCGGGCCGCCCGGACGATCAGGTGCCGGCAGTCGAACTCCGGCTCGGAGCGCGACAGGACGCCGCACCCGCGGGTCGCGCGGCGCCCGGGATCACAGGCTCGCCCAGACCGTCTTGCCGTCCGTCCTCCGGGTGACACCCCACTCCGCCATCGCGGTGACGATCTGCAGCCCACGGCCGCGGACACCGCCCAGGCGCGATCGCCCGATCGTCAGGGCGGCGGCGGGGTCACGATCGTCGACCTCGACGTGCAGTCCGTCGTCCTCGACGAGGTCGATCCGCACGGTGCCACGGCCACCGCCGTGCTCCACCGCGTTGGTCACCAGCTCGGTGCACACCAGCTGGGCGTTGATCATCAGATCCTCGCCGGCGACGTTGGCGCGCAGCCATCGGCGAATTCCGGGCAGGCACGTGGCGTCCACGAAGGACAGCACGAACGTCCGTCGCCCTGCGCCCGATCGACCCATCGCGCCGCACCCCCTCCGACGACCCGCCGGTGGAGCACCGGGACCGCCTCGCCCGGTGGCTACCCGGACCCCGGCGGTTCACCCATCGCCGGGCCGGGTCACGGCGCCCCATCGCCCGCCCCGGCCGGGTGGCCCGTTCCGCGCGGATGCCGCACCCGAGTGGCAACCGGCCCATCGTCCTGCGGCGCAACGGGCGATCTTGCGGCCACATCCTGCAGACCGCGGGGACGGCCTCTAGCTTTCGCTCACCCTCTGTGAAAGGACATTTCCCCCCATGATCGTTCTCGGTCTCATCCTCCTCCTGATCGGCTGGTTGGCCGGCATCTCGATCCTGTACTACATCGGCGGCATTCTCCTCGTCGTCGGCGTGGTCCTCCTCGTCCTCGGGAGCATCGGCCGGCCTGTCGCCGGCCGTAAAGTCTGGTTCTGACCGCACGCCGGGAGCCGAGAGCATCTGCGCCGCGAGGCGACCGGCTCTCGGCAGGCGGGGCCGCGGGGACGGAGGCCATGGCCGAGGTCACCGGAGCAGCGGGTCGACCCGGACGACCGCACGTCCGAAGGCCGGATCGAGGCCGGTGGCGCGCCGACGGCCCCGTCCCAGGGCCCGGGTCGTGGTGAGGATCGCGACCGGCTCGCCGGCGGGCCCGCTCGCCCGGACCTCGCCGAGATCGTGGGTCACCGCCTCGCGCAGCATCAGCTCGACGGTACGGGCCGGCAGGGGGCTCCTCACGAGGAGCCGCGCGCGGGCCCGGCGGAGCTGGTCGGGCGTCCACGGCTCGTGTTGCACCGTGCCGGGGTAGAGCTCCCCCAGCGCACGGATCCGGAGGTCGCGGTGTGTCTGGGCGAGCAGCGCCTGCACCGTCCGCGCGACGTCCGGTGTGGACGGATCGGCGTCGAGATCGACCAGGACGTCGGGCACCGGGCCCGGCGGGGCGGCTCCACGGGTGATCGGCTCGGGCACCAGAGCGGCGAGCCGGCGGGACTCGAGGTCCTTGCGCGCGCGGTCCTCCGCCCGGCCCGCCCAGTCGGGGCCGTCGTGCCAGCCGACCGCGGCGCGTTCGTGGACCAGCACCGCGCCCGCGTTCCAGGCCCGGTAGCCCAGGTCCCAGTCCTCGCCGCCGTAGCCGACGAAGCGCTCGTCGAAGCCGCCGAGATCATCGAACAGGCTGCGGCGCAAGGCCATCAACGCACTGATCACGTAGCGGAAGCTCCGTCCGTCGGCGTCGAGCAGGTCGCGGGTGGCCCGGTAGCCCTCGGTGAGCCAGCCGGGCTCGGAGAGCCGGGGCGCCGTCGCCGGATCGCCGCCCGGCGGGAGGTCGCGGAGATCGGCGTGCCGGCGCCGGCCGACGGCGAGCACGTCGGCGCATCGGGCGACGGTGCGGGTCAGCGCGGCCAGGAACCCCGGTTCGGGGACCGTGTCCGCGTCGAGGAAGACGAGCACCTCGCCCGTCGTGTGCCGGGCACCGAGGTTGCGCGCGGCGGCGGCGCGGAACCCGCGGTCGGGCTGGGTGACGACCCGCACGCCGGGCGCCGGCTCCGGTGGACGCCGCGACCCGTCGTCGGCGACGACGATCTCGTGCGGCGGCAGGGTCTGGCGGCCCAGGGCGTGGAGGGTGCGGGCCAGCTGCGCGGGCTGCTCGTAGTGGCAGACCACCACGCTGACCTGCGGCGTCGGGACGGGGACGCCGTCGAGGAGGTCCCAGCGGTTGTGCGGGACGGGACGGTCGGTCAGCACGACGCGCGCTCATAGGCCCGGTGGTGCAGCGCGCCGACGTCCGGCCAGCCCGGTGGGTCGGCGCGGGTGTCCCCGGCGCCGGCGATCGCCGCCGCGAGCCCACCCGGTTCGTGGAGCCTGATGTGGCGCGGGTGGTCCTCGGCGATCTCCTGCGCGTAGGCGCCGCGCGTCGCGAACGGCACCCGCCCGCAGGCGATCCAGGTCAGCAACGACCCGCTGGCGCTGACCCCACGGTTCGGGGCCACCGGCACGGTCGCGGCGCGGGCGGCCGCGACCAGGTCGGCGTCACCGAGGGGCCCGGTGAGGACGAGCTCGACGCCGGCCGCCGCGGCCCGGTCACCCAGCTCCATCCACAGTGGCTCGTGGCCCGGGCTGACCGCACCGGCCGCGACCACCCGTGGCGGCCGGGTCTGCGCGGCAGCCGCGGCGATCGCCTCGGCGTGGCCCTTGCCCGGGTACACGAATCCCAGCACGACGACGGTCGGGCGGTCGGCCCACGCGGGCCGCGGACCGGGCGCCCCGACCGAGGGCAGCGGGAGCGGGATGACCGACGGATCGGCTCCGAACGCCCGGGCCTTCGCCGCCTCGTGCCGCGCCGAGACGATCACCAGGTCGGCCCGGACGGCCACCCGCCGGTACCCGGCGGTTCGCCGGGCGTCGCGGCGCGGGTCCGGGTCGGCGCCGGGGAGATCGTGGAGGGTCACGACCAGCGGCCGCGGGAGCGCCGCCGCGCGGCGCTCGAACGCGTCCGCGGCGGTGGCCACGTCCGGACCCCAGAGGGCGTCGGTGAACTGGGCGTGGGTGAGGTCGGCGGGGCCGGACCGGCCGGACCGGGCCGAGGCCTCCACGAGCTCGGCCACCCGGGCCGCATGGCGGCGGACCCCGTGCCCGGGCGGGCCGGGGGCCTCGACGTGCACCCTCATCCGGCCACCCGGGCGTAGAGCTCCTCGTGCGCCGCGGCGATCGCGTGCCGCTGCCGCAGCCGCTCCCCGGGATCGGCGCGCCACCGCGGGCGTTGCTCGTACGCCCGGCGGACCGCGGCGGCGAGCGAGCGGGGATCCGGCCCGTCGGCGGTGAGCCGGTAGGTCAGGCACGGGGCCTGCTCCCGGTAGTGCCCGGTCTCGGGCGCGAGGACGGGGGTGCCGAGATCGTGGCAGGTCTCCAGCCAGCCCGAGTGCGTCCCCCACCGGTAGGGCAGCACGGACAGGTCGAGCTCCTGCAGGTAGTCCCACAGCTCGGGGTCGGTGAAGGGGCGATGAACCCGTACCTCGGACGTGCCGCGCAGGGCGGCCGCCGCGGCCCTTCCGCGGTCGTCGTCGTGGGCGTCGACGCGGACGCTGGCGCCGGGCAGGTCGCGGACCGCCTCGACGAGGGCGAGCGCGACCCCGACCGGGTCGCTGTTGGTCCGGACGCTCTTGGCGTGCACCCCCACGGTGAAACCCCGCCGCCGAGGCCGTGCGGTGCGGGCGCGAAGGGCAGGGACCACGGGCGGGTGCGGGATCACCACCGGCCGCACGCCCCACCGCCGCTCGATCTCGGCCGCGGCGCCTGCGGTGAGGGTGACGAGCGCGGCGGCGGCCGGGACCAGGACGTCGAGGGCCGCGGTGTGCGCGGCCGGCTCACGATGGTGGGGGTTGCGCAGGTCGTGCACGGTGAGCACGAGCGGGCGGCGGACCTCGTCGAGCCCCGCGACGAGGTCGTGCAGCTGGGCCGGGGACCGGCCGTCGAAACCGAAGTGGAGGTGGAAGACGTCGAACGCGCCGGCGTGGTCGCGGACCCACCGGGGCTCGAGCATCGGCGGCGGCCACCACTGCCCCGCAGGAGCCCCCGGTACGGGCGGATCCGGCAGCCGGACAACGGGATCGGGCCCGTCCGGCCGGGCGATGCCCCGGACGTAGGGGTGACCGGCGGGGACGGAGGCAACACGCACAGCCGCCGAGATGCCCGCACCGGCCGGGCCGAAACCCGGGGGTGCCGCAGGCGACCGGCCTCCGACACCGATGCCAGGGCGCGCGGGCGCTCCGCCCGCCCCGCACGATGACCGCATGCCCGACCACGCTCGACACCTCCACTACGGCGGGTTCTACGGGCTGCGGCCGCTCCCGCCCGGCCCGCTCGCCCTGGTCCACGGCAACTGCCAGGCCGAGTCGCTGCGCGTACTGCTGGCCGGGTCGGCCACCTTCCCGGCCCGGGCCGTGCGGATCCCGCCCGTCCACGAGCTCGAGCGCGGTGACCTCCCCCACCTGCGCGCGCTGCTCGCCCGTGCCGCGTTCCTGTTCTCGCAGCCGGTCCGGGACGGGTACCGCGGCCTGCCGCTGGGGACTTCCGAGCTGTCCGCGCACGCCCCGCGGGCGACCGTCGTGCGCTGGCCGGTGATCCGCCATCCGGCGCTGCACCCCTGGTCGGCGATCGTCCGGCACCCGCGCGACCCCGCGGCCGTCCCGCCCGTCGTGCCGTACCACGACCTGCGGGTGCTGGCCGAGGCCGCGGGTCTGCCGCCCGGTCCCGGTCCCGAGGCACTGCGCGAGGTGGGTGCGCGCGGGGTGGCCGAGCTCGCCCGCCGCGAGGCCCGGGACGCCGACGTCGGCGTCTCCGACCTGCTCACCGGTCTCGGCGCCGCCGCCGCCCACACCCTCAACCACCCCGGGAATCCCGTGCTGATCGCGCTGGCCCGCCGGCTGCAGGCCGCCGCCGGGGCGCCGCCCGACGCGGCCGATCCGGGCCGGGAGCTCCTGGGCGGGATCCGGGCCCCGCTCGACGCGGCCGTCGTCGCCGCGCTGGGGCTCGACGCGGAGCCCCGCGCGGGCTGGGAGGTGGACGGCACCCCGGTCTCCCCCGCGACGGTCCATGCCGCGCACCTGAGCTGGTACGCCACCCACCCGGAGTGGATCGACGCCGGCCTGGCCCGCCATGACGAGACCCTGCGGATCCTGGGGCTGCGGGGTTCGACTCGCGGACTCCGGGTAGCCCGCACATGATGAGCGAGTCGGGTTCAGCAGCAGCTCGGACATCGATCCCCGAGGCGGCCGACCCGACACCCCCGAGTCTCCTCGGTCTGCCCCCCATGGCCGAAGGAGCGCTTGCACCCATGACCAGGCACCACCTCTCCACGCGATCGTGACGAGGGAGATCACCCGGCCCGGAACCCGCCGCCGCATCGCCCTCGTCGCCTCCGCGCGCTATCCCATCCGCGAGCCGTTCCCCGGCGGCCTCGAGGCCCACACCTTCCAGCTGGCCCATCGCCTCCGCGGGCGGGGCCACGATGTCGTCGTGTTCGGTGCGTCCGGATCCGACGAGTCCCTCGACGTGCGGTCGATGCCCGCGCTGCCCCCGATCTCGGCGGCGGCGCGCAGTGACGTCGGGATGCCCGCCGACTGGTTCCTCGCCGAGCACCACGCGTACCTGTCGATGCTGCTCGACCTGGGCCGGAACGAGGATTTCGATCTCGTGCACAACAACTCGCTGCACTACCTGCCACTGGCGATGGCACCCAGCCTGCCCGCGCCGGTCCTGACGACCCTGCACACCCCGCCGACGCCCTGGCTCGAGTCCGCGGTGCGCACCGGGGACGCCTCCCGGCTGCGGTTCGCCGCGGTCAGCGCCTACACCGCGGACCAGTGGCGGCCCCTCGGTGCGGACGCGGCCGTGGTGCGCAACGGGGTCGACACCACCGCATGGACCGCCGGACCGGGCGGGGGACGGCCGGTCTGGTCAGGCCGGATCGTCCCCGAGAAGGGTCCCGTCGAGGCGATCCGGGCCGCCCGCACGGCGGGCACCGGGCTGCGGCTGGCCGGTCCGACCCCGGATCGCCGGTTCTTCACCGAGGAGGTCGTCCCCCTGCTCGGCGGGGTGGTCACCTACGAGGGCCATCTCGATCACCGCAGTCTCGCGGCCCTTCTGGGGACCGCGTCGGTCGCCGTCGTCGCGCCGTGCTGGGACGAGCCCTACGGGCTGGTCGTCGCCGAGGCCCTGGCGTGCGGCACCCCCGTCGCGGGGTTCGCCCGCGGCGCGTTGCCGGAGATCCTCACACCCGGGTGCGGGGTGCTGGTGGAGCCCGGCGACGTCGACGCGCTGGCCGTGGCGATCCTGCAGGCCGCCACGCTCGACCGCGCTGCCGCCCGGCGCCGGGCCGAGGCCCACTGCTCCATCGACGCGATGACGGACGGCTACGAAGCCCTCTACGAGCGGATGTGCGCATGATCGCCTACTACGTCCACCACCACGGCAGCGGCCACGTCCACCGTGCGACCGCGATCGCCCGCGCCCTGCGCACCCCGGTCGTCGGCCTGTCCAGCAGGACGATGCCCGAAGGCTGGCCCGGCGAATGGGTCCTCCTCCCCCGCGACGACTCGGACACCGCGCCGGTCGACCCCACGGCGGGCGGCACGCTGCACTGGGCTCCGCTGCACGACACCGGCCTGCGGGACCGGACGGCCGCGATCGGGGCCGTGCTGGCCCGGGACGACGTGCGGCTCCTCGTGGCCGACGTGTCCGTCGAGGTCTGCCTGCTCGCGCGGCTGCACGGGGTGCCGGTCGCGATCATGGCCCAGCCCGGCGACCGCACCGACCGCCCCCACCAGCTCGCCTACGACCTCGCCGCCCGTCTGCTCGCCCCCTGGCCGGCGCGCCCGGACGACTGGCCGGAGTCGTGGCGGGTGAAGACCGTGCACCTGGGCGCGTTCTCCCAGTTCGACGGCCGGCGGCCGGCCGATCCCGATCCACGACGGGTCCTCGTGCTGTGGGGCGGTGGTGGCCTCGACGTCGGCGACGCGCAGGTCCGGGAGGCGGCCGCCGCGATCCCGGACCGCCGCTGGGAGATCGCCGGTCCGGGATCAGCTGCCCCGGGATCCTCCACATCGGACGATCCCCCGAACCTGCTGCGGCTCGGGTGGGTCGACGAGGTGTGGCCCGCGCTGGAGCGGGCCGCGGTCGTGGTCACCCACGCCGGCCAGAACGCCCTCGCCGAGGTCGCCGCCGCCCGCCGGGCCGCGGTGGTGCTCCCGCAGGACCGCCCGCACGGCGAGCAGGTCGCGACCGCCGAGGCGCTGGACCGGGCCGGGCTCGCGGCCGTCGCCACGGCCTGGCCGGCCGGCCCCGAGTGGCCCGGCCTGCTGGCCCGGGCGCAGGAGATCGGCGGGGCCGGTTGGACGGCCTGGTCGACCGGCGGCGGAGCCCGGCGGGCCGCGGCCGAGGTCGACGCCCTCGCCGCACCGCAACCCGACGTCCTCATCGGCCTGGGCCCCGGATCCCCGATGCTCGCCGGGCACGGCGGATGAGGACCGCCGTCGTCACGATCGTCGCCGGGCGGGAGGAGCATCTCCGCCGACAGCAGGAGGCCCTGGCCCGCGGCCCTGCCGTGATCCATGTCGTCGTCGGGATGGCGGCGGCCGGTCCGCTGCCGCTGGCCGAGGCCCGGAACACGGGCGCCGCCATCGCCCTGGCCGACGGCGCCGAGCTGCTGGTGTTCCTCGACGTCGACTGCATCCCGGGACCGGCACTCCTCGACCGCTACGCCGACGCCGCCCGCCGCACCGGGCCGACGCTGCTGTGCGGGCCCGTCACCTACCTGCCGCCCGGCGGGTTCGACCTGGAGCCCGACCCGCATCCCGCCCGGCCGGACCCGCCCGACGGGACGATCCTCCCCGAGACCCGCCGCGAGCTGTTCTGGTCGCTGTCCTTCGCCCTCACCGCACACGCCTGGCGGCGGGCGGGCGGGTTCTGCGAGGAGTACCGGGGCTACGGCGGGGAGGACACCGACTTCGCCCTCACCGCCCGCGACCGTGGTCTCGACATGGCCTGGGTCGGGGGCGCGCACGCCTTCCACCAGCATCATCGGCCGACCCGCCACGATCCGGCCCGGGTGGGCGAGATCGTCGCCAACGCCCGGCTCTTCCGCCACCGCTGGGGCCGGTGGCCCATGGCGGACTGGCTGGCCGACCTCGCCGCGGCGGGTGCCGTGGAGTTCGACCCCGCCCGCAACCACCTGACCGTGCGGGGGAAGCGTGAAACCGGACGAACCGGGTAGCCCCGCCACAGAGCGGTCGGCCCACGGGGCATCGGCCGTTCTCCGCTCCTGACCTCGGCGGAGCCCCGCGTCGCAGTCGCGCCGCGGTCCCTCCACAAGGAGCCCAGCGAACAATGACCAGGCCCGTCCGCGCGCCCGATCCTCGGATGTCCGCGCCCGCACCGGCAGCGGGCGACGTCGGTCCGACCGTGCCCCGGATCCTGCGGGTCAGCGGTGCGATCGCCTGGCGGGTCCTCGCGGTCGCCGGCGCGCTCTACGTCCTGGGGCAGGTCGTGGCGTACCTCGCGGCCATCGTCGTGCCGGTGGCCATCGCGCTGCTCCTCGCCGCTCTCCTGTCGCCGGCCGTCGGCCTGCTCCAGGCGCGGCGGGTCCCGCGCGGCGTCGCGACCGCGCTGGTGGTGGTCGCCGGGCTCGCGGCGCTCGGCGCGATCCTGACCTTCGTCGTCATCACCTTCGTCCGCGGCGTCCCCGCCCTCGCCGCCCAGCTCAGCACCACCGTCGACTCGGTCGTCGGTTGGCTGGCCACCGGGCCCCTGAAGATCGGCCAGGCCCAGCTCGCCGGGATCCAGCAGCAGATCCTCGACACCCTCAACGCGAACCAGGCGGC
>NZ_BAAAQK010000038.1:0-23306 GCF_039531635.1 Pseudonocardia ailaonensis
GGAAGATCACCAAGTCCACCCCCATGGGCTCGGTCGACCACCCCTTCAACCCCATCTCCCTCGCCCTCGGCGCCGAAGCCAGCTTCATCGGCCGCGCCCTCGACAGCGACCGCAAGGGCCTCACCGAGGTCCTCGGCGCCGCCGCCGCCCACCGCGGCAGCGCGCTCGTCGAGATCTTCCAGGACTGCCCCATCTTCAACGACGGCTCCTTCGACCTCCTGCGCAAACCCGAGACCAAGGACCAGCGCCTCGTCCCGATCCGCCACGGCGAACCCATCGTCTTCGGCCCGGAAGACAACCGCCAGGCCGTGATCCAGAACGGGTTCCGCCTCGAGGTCGTCCCCGCCGCCTCGGTCGACCAGTCACAGATCGTGGTCCACGACCAGACCAGCCACGAGCTGGCCTTCGCGCTCTCGCGACTGTCCGACCAGGACCTCACCCACACCGTCACGGGCATCTTCCGCAACGTCGACCGCACCACCTACGACGACGCCGCCCGCGCCCAGGTCCAGCAGGCCAAGGACAAGACCCCGGATGCCGACCTCCAGGCCCTGCTCAACGGCCGGGACACCTGGACGATCGTCGCCTGATCCCCTGCACCACACGGAACGCCGCCCGGGTCTCCCGGGCGGCGTTCCGCGTCACCGGGCGAGTGCCGCCCCGTAGAAGTCCTCGAGCGCGGTCCAGTGCCGCTGCTCGGCCGCGGCGTCGTACGTGGGGTTGTCCGGGACCGCGAACCCGTGGGCGGCGGGGTAGGTCTCGAGGGTGTGCGGCACGCCGGCGGCCGTGAGCGACTCCTCCAGCAGCGCGAACTGCTCGGGCCCGAACCCGGCGTCGTCCGTGGCGGCCACCACGAGTACCCGGGCGCGGATGTCCGACACCCGGTGGTGCGGGCTGCTCGGGTCGTCCGCCACCGCGAGCCGGCCGCCGTGGAAGGACGCGGCGGCGCCCGCCCGCTCCCCCAGCGCGGCCGCCGCCGTCAGGGAGACCTTGCCGCCCATGCAGTAGCCGGTGGTGCCGATCGCCGAGCCGGAGGTCTCCGGCCGGTCCAGCAGCGCGTCGGCGTAGGCGGGCGAGTCCTCCCGGACCATGTCCATGGTCAGGCCCGCCATCAGCGCCATGAGCCGCGCCCGCTCGTCCGGCTCGGTGAACACCGTGTCCATCGCGAACGGCGCGAACGGCGTCCGGTAGTAGACGTCCGGCAGCAGGACGGAGTAGCCGGCGGCGGCCAGGCGGTCCGCCATGACCAGGAACGTCTCGCGCACCCCACCGGCGTCGACGAACATCACGACGCCGGGCCAGGGACCCTCGCCCTCGGGGGTGTGCAGGGTGGCCGGGCAGTCACCGGCGGGAGCGGCGACGGTGAGGCTGGTGCGGGGCATGGGGATCCGGCTTCCTCTCGCAGCGCGACGGGCCGTCAGCGGCGCTCGGTGAGCGCCCCGAGGATCCGCTCGAGCAGCCGGATGTCCGGCTGGTCCTCGTCGCGGCCGGGAGCCGACGGCCGCGGGGCCCGGCGTGGCAGCGGGACCGACGCCGAGTACGGGGGCTCGGGCTCCGGTCCTGGCTGCGCGTCCTGGGCGGCGTCGGCCATGCTGATCCCCCCGTCTCGAACGGTGCCAGTCTTTCCGAGCCCGGAGGGGCCGTCAAGATCAACGGGCTCAGTGGACGGGACCGTCCTCAGGAGGATCCCGACGTGCGGGGACATCGGGGACGTCCTCCCCGGAACGGCGTTGCTCCGGCGGGGTGAACAGGCCCCCGGGCGCGTCGTTCCGCGGCGGGCGGGCGCCCGGGCCGCCCTGGGCCGGGATCGCCGGCCCCTGTCCGTTCTGCGGCGGGCCCGCGTCCGGCCCGTGCCGCATCCGGTCGAGCGCGCCGACCGCTGCCGTGCCGGGGCGCCGTCGCTGCCGCGCGGTGCCGTCGAGGCCGGCCAGGGCCGGGTTGGTGGGCCGTTCCGGAGCCCGCCGCGCGTGCCGGGCGACGCCGGGCAGCGGCGTGAGCGGAGCCTGCGCCGCCCGGACGGGATCGGGCGCGACCGGCGGCTGCCCGGTCCGGCCCGGATAGGCAGGCGGCGCCTTGCGCAGCGCGGCGGCCTCGCGCCGCGCGGGCGCGGCGAAGGCCAGCCAGGTCACGAGCGCGCCCACGAGGAACGCGGCCAGGCAGAACACCCAGACCTGCACGAACGTGGTTCCCACCGCCCGCCTCCCCTCGGCTCTCACCCGGTTGATCGCCCGACCGGCCCCATCCGATACACCCGATCGCGCCTGCGCCGCTCGGAGCGGGCGGCTCAGGTCAGCACGATCTCCACCCGCCGGCTCGCCTCCGGGGTGGCGAGCGGGCCCGCGTCCCCCACACCTTCGCTGGTCACCCGGCCCGAGTCCACCCCCGCGGCGATCAACGCCTCCGCGACGGCGCGCGCCCGGTCCTGGGAGAGCGCCAGGGCCCGGCCCTCGGGTCCGGGCAGGTCCGCGGTGTGCCCCACGAGGTGCACGCGCACCTCCGGCGCCGCCACGAGCAGGGCGCCGATCTCGGTGACCGCGGCCGCCGTGCCGGCGGTCAGCGCGGCGCTCTCGCCGGCGAACCGCAGGGGCGCCGCCGCGACCCGTTCCACCAGCTTCTGACGGGCGGCGGCCGCACCGGCGGGGTCCGGGGTCGCCGTGGCCGCCGTCGGGGCGGTGAGCCGGGCCGGTGCGGGAGCGCCCGGTTCGGGGGTGACGGCGGTGGTCGCGACGGGCGGGGCGGCGTCGGAGGTGGGGACCGCCGGGGCCGGGCGCAGCCAGAGCACCGCCCCCGCGGCCAGCGCGACGGGCACCACGACGGCCGCCGCGACCCACCACGCACCGCGCCGGCCGACCGCCATCCGCACCCCCTCGTCGGGGAACGATCTCACGGTCGGGTGTCGGCGTGATAACAAGCGGTGACAGCGGCGGCACCGTGCGCCGGGTGACGCCGGATGGTCTGATGCGTGCGTGACGCATCCGCCCTCCCCGCCGCTCGACCGGCGGGGAGTGGCCCTCGGCGTCTCGGCCAACGCCGTGTGGGGCCTGTTCCCGGCCTTCTGGCCGCTCCTGGACCCCGCGAGCCCGCTCGAGGTCCTCGCCCACCGGATCCTCTGGACGATGGTCCTGATGGCCGGCGTGCTGACGGCGCTGCGCCGCTGGTCCGACCTGCGCGGGCTGTCCTGGCGGGTGTGGGCCGCGGTCGCGGTCGCCGCCGTGGTGATCACGGCGAACTGGGGTGTGTTCATCTACGGCGTGTCGGTCGACCACGTCGTCGACATCTCGCTCGGCTACTACGTGAGCCCCCTGATCAGCGTGCTGCTCGCCGTGCTGGTGCTGCGCGAGCGGCCCACCCCCGCCCAGGTCGCCGCCCTGACGATCGCGACGGCGGCGGTCGTGGTGATCAGCGTCGGGAGCGGGACGGTGCCGTGGCTGGGCCTGATCCTGGCGGTGTCCTTCGGCCTCTACGGTCTGATCAAGAAGACCGTCCCGCTGGGCTCGATGACGAGCCTGACCGCCGAGAGCCTGCTCGTCGGGCCGCTCGCGCTGGCCGCGGCCGTGGTCTTCGAGGTGGCCGGGCACGGCACGTTCACCGGCCACGGGGCGGTGCACCCGCTGCTGATGGTCCTGGCGGGCCCGATCACGGCGCTGCCGCTGCTGCTCTACGGCGCCGCGGCCCGCCGGATCCCGCTCACGACCGTCGGCACCCTCATGTACCTCACGCCGACCCTCCAGTTCCTCTGGGGCGTCCTGGCCAACGGCGAGGCGATGCCCCCGAGCCGCTGGATCGGCTTCGGCCTGGTGTGGGTGGCGCTGGTGATCTTCACCGTCGACCTGTTCCGCTCGACGCGGAACCGGCCGGCGGCTCAGGCGATCCGGTCGACCGTGTAGCCGGTGAGGGTCGCGAGGGCCTCGATGGCGGGGCAGGCGGGGAGCTTGCCCAGCTCGGCACGCGCCTCCTGGGCGTAGCCCGCGAGGGTGTCCTTGGCCCGCGGGATGCCGGAGCCCGCCCGCAGCAGCGTGAGCGCCTCCTCGACCTCCTCGTCCGCCGTGATCGGCGCGGCGAGCAGCGAGCGCAGGCGCTCGGGGCTCTCCGGGTCCGCCAGCGCGTAGAGCATGGGCAGCGTGTGCACGCCCTCGCGCAGGTCCGTGCCCGGCGTCTTCCCCGAGTCGAGCGACGGCGACGCGATGTCGATGATGTCGTCCGAGATCTGGAAGGCCGTGCCGATGGTGGCGCCGAAGCGGTGCAGCGACTCGATCTGCTCGGGGGTACAGCCGGAGAACATGCCGCCGTAGCGGCCGGCCGTCGCGATGAGCGAGCCCGTCTTCTCCGCGATGACCTGCAGGTAGTGGTCCACCGGATCGTCGCCCTCGCCGGGGCCGCGGGTCTCCCGCATCTGCCCGGTGACGAGCTCGGCGAAGGTCTCGGCGATGATCCGCACCGCCGCCGGCCCCAGGTCCGCGACCAGCCGCGACGCGTGGGCGAACAGGAAGTCCCCGGTCAGGATCGCGACCGTGTTGTCCCAGCGGGAGTTCGCGCTCTCCGCGCCCCGGCGCATCGTGGCCGAGTCCATGACGTCGTCGTGGTAGAGCGTGGCCAGGTGCACCAGCTCCACCACGGCCGCCGCCCGCACCACGTCGTCCCCGTCCGGGGAAGGGCCCACCTGCGACGCCAGCAGGGTGAACAGCGGCCGGAACCGCTTGCCGCCCGCGTCGATCAGGTGCAGGGACGTCTCGCTGACGAAGTGGTACTCGCTGTGCACCTCACGGTGCAGCAGCTCCTCCACCCGGACGAGCCCACCCGCCGTCGCGGCGGCCAGCTCCGGGTCGGCGAGCTCCACACCCGCCACGCTCTGCGTCTCCACGCCACCAGCCTACGAGGCGCGTCCCGACAATGCTCCGGCGCCGCTCAGCCCGTGAGCCCGCCCGCCGCCGCCCAGTTCAGGGCGAGCGTCGGGACGATGCCCAGCAGCAGCGTGACGACCACACCCAGGGTGATCGCCACCGTGGTGAACGCCCCCGGCACCGTGACCGTCGGACCGTCCGCCGGGGTCTCGCTGAAGTACATCAGCACGACCACACGCAGGTAGAAGAACGCCGCGATGGCCGAGGCCACCAGCGCGATCACCACCAGCGGCGCCATCCCGTCGCCCAGCGCGGCCGAGAACACCGCGAACTTCGCGGTGAAGCCGGAGGTCAACGGGATGCCGGCCAGGCCGAGCAGCAGGAACGTCATGACGCCGGCGAGCACCGGGGACCGCTTGGCCAGACCTGCCCACTGGGACAGGTGCGTGGCCTCGCCGTCCGGCCCGCGGACCAGGGAGATGACGCCGAACACCGCGAGCGTGGTGAAACCGTAGGCCAGCAGGTAGAACAGCGTGGCCGAGGTGCCCTCGCGGGTGATCGCCATCGTGCCGATCAGCAGGAAACCGGCGTGCGCGATGGACGAGTACGCGATCATGCGCTTCAGGTCGGTCTGGGTGAGGCCCAGCACCGCGCCGATCACCATGGACGCGATCGCCACGCCCCACATGACCCCGCGCCACTCCCAGTGGGTCGACCCGAAGGCCACGTACATCACACGCAGGATGCCGCCGAAGGCCGCGACCTTCGTGCAGGCCGCCATGAAGGCCGTGACGGGCGTGGGCGCACCCTGGTAGACGTCCGGCGTCCAGGTGTGGAACGGGCCGACGGAGCCCTTGAACATCAGCCCGACGACGAGCAGCGCGAGCCCGCCGAACAGCAGCGCGTCCGACTTCGTGGTGCCCACGGCCGCGTTCGCGATGTCCGACAGCCGCACCGAGCCCGCGTACCCGTAGAGCAGCGCGACGCCGTAGAGGAAGAACGCCGAGGCGAAGGCCCCGAGCAGGAAGTACTTGACGGCGGCTTCCTGGCTGAGCAGCCTGCGGCGCCGCGCGAGCCCGCACATCAGGTACAGCGGCAGCGACAGCACCTCGAGCGCCACGAACATCGTCAGCAGGTTGTTCGAGGCGACGAACGCCATCATCCCGCCGAGCGCGAACAGCGTGAACGGGAAGACCTCGGTCTGCATGGTGGGCGCGTCGCCGGGGGCCCCGTACGAGCGGTCCACGTGCTCCGGGTCGACACCGCTGCCCCCGGTGGTGGTGCCGGGCGCGGCCCCCACGGAGGCCCGCTCGACGGCCGAGGCGATGAACGCCCCGCCCGGCTCCACGGACCGGTCCGCGATGAGCAGGATCGAGCCGAAGCCGAGCAGCAGCAGCGTGCCCCACAGGAACAGCGTGGGGACGTCGATCGCGAGCGAGTCCGCGAGCGTCACCACCCCCGCGGCGGGCGCCCCGTCGGCGTACACGCCGAGCGTGACGCCGGCGACGGCGATCACCAGGACGGTCAGCACGACCTGCGCGGGCCAGCGCTGGTGCCGCGGCAGGAACGCCTCGACCAGCACGGACACGCACGCCCCGGCCAGCACGACGAGCAGCGGCATGATCGCCGCGTAGTCGATCGGCGGCGCGGTCAGCGGGGCCAGCGGCCCCTGGGCCAACACGGTCATCGGGCGATCCCTCCGGCCGGGACCGGGTCGGGCAGCCCGACCTCGGAGATGGTCGACACGACGGACGGGTTGATCACGTCGAGCACGGGCTTCGGGAAGAACCCGAGCACCACGATCACGACGATGAGCGGCGCCAGGACGCCGAGCTCCCGCTTCGTCAGGTCGGGGAAGCCCGCGCCGCGCTTCGCGGCCACGGACGGGTCGATCATGGCCCCGGGCCCGCCCGCACCGCTCGCCTCCAGGGACCGGATCACCGCGTTGCCGCGGACCGGGCCCTGCATCGTCTGCTGGTAGAACCAGAGGATGTAGAGGGCGGCGAAGATGATCCCGACGGTCGCCAGGATCGTCGCCACGGGTTCGCGCGGGTAGGAGCCGACCAGCACCAGGAACTCGCTCACGAACGAGTTGGTGCCGGGCAGCGCCAGCGAGCTCATCCCCGCCAGCAGCAGGCAGCCCGCCAGCACCGGCGCCAGCTTCGAGACGCCGCCGTAGTCGCTGATCAGGCGCGATCCGCCGCGGGCGACCAGCAGGCCGACCATGACGAAGAGCATCCCGGTCGAGAGCCCGTGGTTGACCATGTAGAGCACGGCGCCGGCGAAGGCCTGGCTGGAGAAGGCGAACGTGCCGAGCGCGATGAAGCCGAAGTGGGCGATGGACGTGTAGGCCACGAAGCGGCTCATGTCCTTCTGCCCCACGGCCAGCAGCGCGCCGTAGAGGATGCCGATCACCGCCAGCACCAGCACCAGCGGCGCGAGGGTCTGGCTGGCCTGCGGGAACAGCGGCAGGCAGTAGCGCAGGAAGCCGAACGTGCCCACCTTGTCCAGCACGCCGACGAGCAGCACCGAGGCGACGATCGGCGCCTCGGCGGCGGCGTCGGGCAGCCAGGTGTGGAAGGGCACCAGCGGCGCCTTGATCGCGAAGGCCACGAAGAAGCCCAGGAAGAGCCAGATCTGGGTCGACGTCGGCGTGTTCGCCGCGATGGACTGCAGGTCCGTCCAGGTGAACGTGCCCGCGCCCAGCTGGTCCGCGCTCGTCACGTACAGGCCGATCAGCGAGGCCAGCATGATCAGGCCGCCGAGCAGCGAGTACAGGAAGAACTTCACCGAGGCGTACTGCCTGCGCGGGCCGCCGAAGCGCCCGATCAGGAAGTACATCGGGATGAGCATCGCCTCGAAGAAGACGTAGAACAGGAAGACGTCCGTGGCCGTGAAGACCCCGACGAGCGTGGCCTGGGTGGCCAGCAGCAGCGCGAAGTAGCCGGACGCCGTGCGCCCCTCGGGCAGCTTCTCGGCCCAGGCGAAGAGCATCAGGCCGGGGACGAGGAACGCCGTCAGCGCGACCATGACGAGCGCGATGCCGTCGATGCCGAACGCCAGGTGGGTGCCGAAGGCGGGGATCCACGGCACCGAGAACACGTACTGGAAGCGCTCGCCGCCGCTCGCCGCCGCGGGCGAGTACCCGACCCAGGTGACGACGACGAGGACGAACTCGGCCAGTGCCGTCGCCATCGCCGTCCACTTGGCGGCCGGGACGTTGTGCCGCAACGGGTACATCGCCAGGGCGCCGAGGATCGGCAGGATCAGGAGCACGAGCAGCAGCACGCTGCCGCCGGTGTCCGGGGCGGAGTCGAAGGCGTTCACGAGAACCTCACCGCCAGGAGGGCCGCGACGACGAGGACGCCGCCACCCAGCATCGAGAGCGCGTACGAGCGCACGAACCCGGTCTGCAACCGTCTGAGCCGCCCGGACCCGCCGCCGAGGCCGGCGGCGATGCCGTTGACCAGGCCGTCGACGCCGCGGTTGTCGAGGAACACCAGCCCGCGGGTGAGCCAGACGCCCGGCCGCGCGATGAGCGTCTCGTTGATGGCGTTGGCGTACAGGTCCTTCCGGGCGGCCCGCACGGGGAAGGACACCCGCTCCGGCCGCTCCAGCGGCGTCGGGCGCCGGCCCACCGTGAGGTAGGCGATCAGCACCCCGAGGGCGGCGAGGAGGAGCACGAACCACGGGACGAACGAGTGCGGCATGCCACCCGCCGGCGTCGCCGTCTCCTCGCGCAGCTCACCGAGCGAGGGAGCGAGCCACTCGTACAGCCCGATCGTCGAGAGCACGAAGCCGCCGAACACGGAGCCGACGGCCAGGACGATCATCGGGACCGTCATGGTCGCCGGCGACTCGTGCGGGTGGTAGTCGTGGCCGTCCGGCGCCTTGATGTCGCGCCAGCGCTCCTTGCCGAAGAACGTCATGATCACCAGGCGGGTCATGTAGAAGGCCGTCAGCCCGGCCGCCAGCGCCGCGGCCAGCCCGAAGACCCAGCCCTTCCAGCCCTCCTGCGCGAACGCGGCCTCGATGATGGCGTCCTTGGAGAAGTAGCCGGAGAGGAAGGGGAAGCCGATGAGCGCGAGGTAGCCGAGCCCGAAGGTCACGAAGGTGATCGGCATGTACCGGGCCAGGCCGCCGAAGCGGCGCATGTTCACGTCGTCGTTCATGGCGTGCATGACCGAGCCGGCGCCGAGGAACAGCCCGGCCTTGAAGAAGCCGTGCGTGAGCAGGTGGAAGATGCCCAGCGCGTAGCCGGCCGGGCCGAGGCCCACCGCCAGGATCATGTAGCCGATCTGGCTGACCGTGGAGTACGCGAGCACCTTCTTGATGTCGTCGTACGCGCAGCCGATGATCGCGCCGATGAGCAGCGTGATCACACCGATGAGCGAGACGACCAGGCGTCCGGACTCCGTGAGGTCGTAGATGGGGTGGGTGCGGGCGATGAGGTAGACGCCCGCCGTGACCATCGTGGCCGCGTGGATCAGGGCCGAGACGGGGGTCGGGCCCTCCATCGCGTCCGGGAGCCAGGACTGCAGCGGGAACTGGCCGGACTTACCGCAGGCGCCCAGGAGCAGCAGGATCGTGATCGCGAGGATCGTGCCGCCGGACAGCTGGCCGATGCGGGCGAACACCTCCGAGTACTGCAGCGTGCCCAGGTTGAGCCAGATGAGGAAGATCGCGATGGCCAGCCCGACGTCGCCGACGCGGTTCATCAGGAAGGCCTTCTTGGCGGCGGTCGCCGCGCTGGGCCGGTCCTGGTAGAAGCCGATCAGCAGGTAGGACGCCAGGCCGACGCCCTCCCAGCCGAGGTAGAGCATCACGAAGTTGTTGCCCAGCACCAGGATCAGCATCGCCGCGACGAACAGGTTCAGCTGCGCGAAGAAGCGTCGCCGCCCGGGGTCGTGGCTCATGTAGCCGACCGAGTAGATGTGGATCAACGAGCCGACGCCGGTGATGAGCAGCACGAACGTGAGTGACAGCGGGTCCAGCCGGATCCCGAAGTCGATGTTCAGCGTGCCGCTGCCGATCCAGCTGAACAGCGAGATGTCCCGCGTCCGCGCCTCGGGCGCCAGCCCGAGCGTGTCGAAGAACAGCACCAGCCCGACGACGAAGGCGCCGAGCACGGTCGCGACCCCGACCCAGTGCCCCCACGCGTTGCCGCGCTTGCCCACGAGGAAGTTGAGCAGCGCCCCCGCAGCGGGCAGCACGAAGAGGAGCGGAGCGAGCGCGTTCACGAAACCCTCCGCGTTATGGATCCATAACGTTCGAAAACGGGCCGGAAAATCGCGTTATGGTTCCATAACGCGACAAGGGGAGCGGGCATCTTCGGAGGCTCCTCTAGTACTTCAGGAGGTTGGCGTCGTCTACCGACGAGCTTCTGCGGGTACGGAAGATCGACATGATGATGGCCAGGCCCACGACCACCTCGGCCGCGGCGACCACCATGACGAAGAACGCCATGACCTGGCCGTCGAGCGTGCCGTTGATGCGGGCGAAGGTGACCAGCGACAGGTTCACCGCGTTGAGCATCAGCTCGACGCACATGAACACGACGATCGCGTTGCGGCGCACCAGGACGCCGACGGCGCCGACGCTGAACAGCAGCGCGGACAGCAGCAGGTAGTAGCTCGGGTTCATCGCTCCTCCTCGCTGACGCTCGTCGGACAATGAACCGGGATTGCTGCGCCCATCGATGAGCTCGCGAGCTCGCTCATGCCCCGCCCCCCAGTTCCGAGCGGCGGCCGCGCAGGGAGCGTGCGTCCGAGGGCGGGCGGGGCGTCTCGTCCACCTCGTGGCCCTCGATGATCTCCGAGAGCGACTCCGGCGCCACCGAGCCGTCCGGCAGCAACGCCGGGACGGCGACGGAGTTGGCCGTGGCGTAGACGCCGGGGCCGGGCAGCGGGGAGATCCGCGCGTGCTCGCCGCGGAGGCGGGCGATGACCGTGTCCCGCTGGCTGCGCTTGGACTGCTGGTTCTTCTGCGCGAAGGCCAGCACCATCGCGCCGAGCGCCGCGGTGATCAGCAGCGCCGAGGTGAGCTCGAACGGGAAGAGGTACTCGGTGAAGATCAGCTTGCCGATGCCCGCCAGGTTGCCGTTCTCGCCCTGCACGCCCAGGCCCGCGGGGGGGACCGCGAACACGGTGCGCCCGACGCCGGCCACCAGCAGCAGCGCGAAGCCGAGGCCGAGCAGCAGCGCCGCGACCCGTTGCCCGCGAAGCACTTCCACCACCGAGTCCGAGCTGTCCCGGCCCACCAGCATGAGCACGAACAGGAACAGCATCATCACGGCGCCGGTGTAGACGATGATCTGCACGAAGCCCAGGAACGGGGCCTGCTGCATCATGTAGAGCACCGCGAGCGACAGCATCGTGACCACGAGGAACAGGGCCGAGTGCACCGCGTTCTTCGCGAGGACCATGGCGAGGGCCGCGCCGAGGGCGACGGGCCCGAGGATCCAGAAGACGATCGCCTCGCCGAGGCCGGCGTCCCCCGCCGTCTGTGCGAGGACGCTCATCGCGTCTGCTCCCCCACCGGGTCCGCCTCGACACCGTGGCGGGCCAGGACGGGACCCTGGACGTAGTAGTCCTGCTCGTCCTTGCCCAGGCGCATCGGGTGCGGCGGCTGCTCCATGCCGGGCAGCAGCGGGGCCATCAGCTGCTCCTTGGTGTAGATCAGGTCCTGACGGTTGTCGTCGGCCATCTCGTAGAAGTTCGTCATCGTGAGCGAGCGCGTGGGGCACGCCTCGATGCAGAGCCCGCAGCCGATGCAGCGCAGGTAGTTGATCTGGTAGTCGGCGCCGTAGCGCTCACCCGGGGAGAAGCGGGCCTCCTCGGTGTTGTCCCCGCCCTCCACGAAGATCGCGTCGGCCGGGCAGGCCCAGGCGCACAGCTCGCAGCCGACGCACTTCTCCAGCCCGTCCGGATGCCGGTTGAGCTGGTGGCGGCCGTGGTAGCGCGGCGCGGCGGGCGGGAAGTCCTCGGGGTACTCCTCGGTGACGACCTTCTTGAACATCGTCGAGAAGGTCACGCCGAAGCCCTTGAAGAACTCGAACATCGTCTACTCCTCCTCCTTCCCGGAGAGCACGCCCGCGGGCTGCCGCGGCGTGACGGCCTTGCGGCGCTTGGGCTTCGAGGGGATCTTGAGGTCCAGCGGCGGGACCGGGTAGTCCGAGGCGACCTCGACCGGCTCCGCCTCCGGGCCCCGCCGGTCCGGGAGCAGGAACGCGATGGCCAGGATCACCAGCAGCACGATGCCGATGGTGATCAGCAGGGCCGCGGTGGAGCTGCCGCCGGTGCTGTTGCGGTAGGCGCGGATCGCGAAGATCACCAGGATCCAGCCGAGGCTGAGCGGGACCAGCACCTTCCAGCCCAGCTTCATGAACTGGTCGTACCGGAAGCGGGGCAGCGTGCCGCGCAGCCAGATGAAGAGGAACAGGAAGATCAGCATCTTCACGACGAAGGCCAGGAACTGGAACCAGCCGTTGTCGAAGCCGGACCACAGGTGGCCCAGCCACGGGATCTGGCCGCCGCCGAGGAACAGCGTGGTGGCCATCGCCGAGACGGTGACCATGTTGACGTACTCGGCGAGGAAGAACAGCGCGAACTTCAGCGACGTGTACTCGGTGTGGAAGCCGCCGACCAGCTCGGACTCGGCCTCGGGGAGGTCGAAGGGCGCCCGGTTCGTCTCGCCCACCATCGAGATGACGAACACCGCGAAGCTCGGGATCAGCAGGTAGAAGTACCAGCCGGTGCCCTGCGCGGCCACGATGTCCGCGGTGGACATCGAGCGCGAGTAGAGCACCACCGCGACGACCGAGAGGCCGAGCGCGATCTCGTAGGAGATCACCTGGGCCGCGGAGCGCAGCGCGCCGAGCAGCGAGTACGGGTTGCCGGAGGCCCAGCCGCCCAGCACGATCCCGTAGACGCCGATGGACGAGCAGGCCAGGACGACCAGCACGCCGACGGGCAGGTCCACCAGCTGCAGCGCCGTGCGCTCGCCGAAGATGGACACCTCGCCGCCGAAGGGGATCACCGAGAAGGCGACGAAGGCCGGGATCGTGGAGATCACCGGGGCGATGAAGTAGACCTTCTTGTCGGCGAGGACGGGCATGATGTCCTCTTTGAAGGCCAGCTTCAGCCCGTCCGCGAGGGACTGCAGCCAGCCGCCGGGGCCCACCCGGTTCGGGCCGGGACGCTGCTGCATCCGGCCGACGACCTTGCGCTCCCAGTTGATCATGAAGAGGGTCAGCACCACGCCGAGGGCGAAGAGCACCACCACCTTCAGCAGGATCAGCCAGAAGGGGTCGTCCGCCAGCAGCTGCTGGGTGTGGGTCAGCCCGTCCTGGGCCTGGGCGATGCTCATGACGCCTCCGCGGAGACAAGTACGTCGGCGTGGTTCACGCGACACCCCCGGACACCCGGACCAACGCGCCGTGACCGGCGCCGAGCGTGCTGCGGACCGTCGAGCCGGGCGAGTTCGCCGGCAGCCAGACCACGCCGTCCGGCAGGTCCGCCAGCTCGACGGGCAGGGTGATCGCCCCGCGGTCGGTGGCGACGCTGGCGTCGCCGTCGGCCGCGAGCCCCAGGCGCTCGGCGGTGGCCGCGTTGACGCGCAGCCGCGGCGCGCGGGCCGTGCCGGCCAGGGCCGGCTCGTCGATCTGCAGGGATCCGTCGTCGATCAGCTGGCGCCAGGTGGCGAGCACCGCCTGGCCGACCTGCGCGGGCCGCGGCGTGGCACCGGGCTCGACGGACGGGGCGGTCGCGGAGGCGGTGAAGCGGCCCAGCCGCTCCAGGTCGCCGGCCGCGGCGGCCGGGGTCTGGGTGAACAGGTCCGCGTCCATCTCGACGGCCAGGGTGTCGAGCACCCGGCAGTCCGGCAGCACGCCGCTCGCGTCGAGCGAGGGCTGGAACGGCCGCGCGCGGCCCTCCCAGTTGAGGTACGTCCCCCCGCGCTGCGCGTCCGGCGCGACCGGGAGGACGACGTCCGCCCGCTCGGTGACGGCGGAGGCGTGGATCTCGAGGCTGACCAGGAACCCGACCTGGTCGAGCGCCGCGAGAGCCGCCGCCGGATCGGCCAGGTCGTGCGGGTCCACCCCGCCGACGACCAGCCCGGACAGCTCCCCGGCCGCCGCGGCGGCGAGGATCTCGTCCGTGCTGCGGCCGGGCCCGGCGGGCAGCGTGACCCCCCAGGCCTGCTCGACCTCGGCGCGGGCGGCGGCGTCCGTGACCGGGCGTCCGCCGGGCAGCAGGGTCGGCACCGCGCCGGCCTCGAGGGCGCCCCGGTCACCCGCGCGGCGCGGGATCCAGGCGACCTTCGCACCGGTCCGGGTGGCCAGCTCGGCGACCGCGGAGTACAGCCCCGGCACCTCGGCGGCCCGGTCGCCGACCAGGATCACCGCGCCGGGGGCGGAGAGCGCGTCAACCAGCTCGCCACCCGTCGTCATCAGCTCGCGGAGCACCGCGGCCTCGGCACCGGGGACGGACCGGACGAGCGTCGCCGCCGTCTTGTGCACGCCGGCGGTGGTCCACTGGCCCAGCGCGAACACCCGCTGCCCGTGCTTGCGCACGGCCTTGCGGATGCGCAGGAACAGGATCCCCGCCTCCTCCTCCAGGTCCAGCCCGACGCTGAGCACGCTCGGCGCGGCCTCGACCGCGCCGAAGCTCACGCCCGTCTCCGGGGTGGTGCCCAGCGTGGTGGTGAGGAACTCCAGCTCCTCGGCCGAGTGCGGCCGGGCCCGGAAGTCGACGTCGTTGGTGCCGGCGGCGACGCGCGCGAACTTGGCGTACGCGTAGGCGTCCTCGACGGTCAGCCGGCCGCCGGCCAGCACGCCGATCCCCCGGTGCGACCGTGCCGCCAGCAGCCCCTCGGCCGCCATCCGCAGCGCCTCGGTCCAGGAGGCCTCGACCAGGGCGCCCGACTCGTCGCGCACCAGCGGGCGGGTGATCCGCTCCTTGGAGGCGAGGTAGCGGAAGGCGAAGCGGCCCTTGTCGCAGAGCCACTCCTCGTTGACCTCGGGATCGTTGCCGGCGAGCTTGCGCTGCACCGCGCCGCGGCGGGTGTCCGTGCGCGAGGCGCAGCCGGAGCTGCAGTGCTCGCACACGCTCGGCGTCGACCTGAGGTCGAACGGGCGGGAGCGGAACCGGTAGGCGGCGCTGGTGAGCGCGCCGACCGGGCAGATCTGGATGGTGTTGCCGGAGAAGTAGCTCTGGAAGGGCTTGTCCTCGGCGGTGCCGATCTGCTGGTTCGCGCCGCGCTCGAGCAGGTCGATGAAGGGGTCGCCGGCGATCTGCTCGGAGAAGCGGGTGCAGCGCTGGCAGAGCACGCAGCGCTCGCGGTCGAGCAGCACCTCGGTGCTGATCGGCAGCGGCTTCTCGAAGGTCCGCTTGGTCTCCACGAACCGCGAGTCCGTGCGGCCGCTCGACATCGCCTGGTTCTGCAGGGGGCACTCGCCGCCCTTGTCGCAGATCGGGCAGTCCAGCGGGTGGTTGATGAGCAGCAGCTCCATCACGCCCTGCTGCGCCTTGTCCGCCACCGGGCTCGTGTGCTGCGTCTTCACCACCATGCCGTCGGCGACGGTCATGGTGCAGCTGGCCTGCGGCTTCG
This sequence comes from Pseudonocardia ailaonensis, assembly GCF_039531635.1. Taxonomy (NCBI): domain Bacteria; kingdom Bacillati; phylum Actinomycetota; class Actinomycetes; order Pseudonocardiales; family Pseudonocardiaceae; genus Pseudonocardia; species Pseudonocardia ailaonensis. Next base: position 15,450 of record NZ_BAAAQK010000038.1, read on the forward strand.
GCATCGGCCGGCCGCCCATCTCCACCTCGACCAGGCACTGCCGGCAGGCACCCGCGGGGTCCAGCAGCGGATGGTCGCAGAAGCGCGGGACGACGATGCCCAGCCGCTCGCAGGTGCGGATGAGGAGCTCACCCTGGGGGGCGTCGATCTCGATGCCGTCGATGGTGAGCCGGACGTGCCCCTCGGGGACGGGCTTCTTCTCACTCTCGGGGGCCACGGTCATGCGGAGGCTCCACTCAGCTTCGTGTTCATGGTCGGCTCCGCGAGCTCCGCCTCGATGTCGGCCAGCTGCTCGGGCCTCGGCACCGTCGGCTGCTCGGCGATGAGGTCCAGGAACTCCTGGCGGAAGTACTTGATGCCGCTCGTGATCGGGCTCGTCGCGCCGTCGCCCAGCGCGCAGAAGGAGCGGCCGAGGATGTTGTCGCAGACGTCGAGCAGCGTGTCGATGTCCTCGGGCGTGCCCTGGTGGTGCACCATCCGCTCCAGGATCTGCACCAGCCAGTACGTGCCCTCGCGGCACGGGGTGCACTTGCCGCAGCTCTCGTGCTTGTAGAACTCGGTCCACTTCATCACGGCCCACGGCACGGACACGGTCTCGTTGAAGACCTGCACCGCGGTCGTCCCCAGCATGGAGCCGGCGCCGGCCGCACCCTCGAAGTCCAGGGGGACGTCGAGGTGCTCGGCGGTGAACATCGGGGTGGAGCTGCCGCCGGGCGTCCAGAACTTCAGCGGCACACCGTCCTTCATGCCGCCGGCCAGCTCCAGGAGCGTGCGCAGCGTGGTGCCCATCGGCGCCTCGTACTGGCCGGGTCGCTCGACGTGCCCGGACACCGAGTAGATCTTCGGCCCGGGCGACTTCTCGGACCCCATCGTGCGGAACCAGTCCGACCCGCCCGCGACGATGAAGGGAACCGACGCGATCGTCTCGACGTTGTTCACCACGGTGGGGCTGGCGTAGAGCCCGGCCGTCGCGGGGAACGGAGGCTTGAGCCGCGGCTGGCCACGGCGGCCCTCGAGCGAGTCGAGCAGCGCCGTCTCCTCGCCGCAGATGTACGCGCCGGCGCCGGCGTGCACCACGATGTCCAGGTCGAACCCGGACCCGAGAATGTCGCGGCCCAGGTACCCCTTCGCGTACGCCTCAGCCACGGCGGCACGGACCCGGCGGATCGGGTGCAGCGCCTCACCGCGCACGTAGATCGCGCAGAACTTCGCGCGGATCGCGTAGCTGGTGATGATGCAGCCCTCCACCAGGGAGTGCGGGTCCGCCATCATCGTCGGGATGTCCTTGCAGGTCCCCGGCTCGCCCTCGTCCGCGTTGATCACGAGGTACTTGGGCTTGGCGCCCGGGCCGGTGGAGCCCTGCGGGATGAAGGACCACTTCATGCCGGTGGGGAACCCCGCGCCGCCGCGACCGCGCAGGCCGGAGTCCTTGATCAGCGTGATGAGCTGGTCCGGTTGTCCCGCGAGGGCCGTGCGCAGCGCCTCGTAGCCGCCGGTGCGCTCGTAGGTCTCGAGCGTCCAGGAGGCGTCCTCGGTCCAGCGGCGGGTGAGGACCGGCGTGATCGTGTCCGGGGTGGAGCTCTCGGGGGCGGTCACTTCTTCTCCTGCAGGGGCGGGAGGGCGGGGTGCTCGCCGGGCAGCGCGGGGGCGGCCCAGCCGCGCTCGGCGGCGATCGTGTTGCCGCGCAGGGTCTCCGGGGCGGCCGAGGGGCCGGCGACGGCCGCAGCCGCCACCACCTCGTCCTCGGTGAACCCGGCCAGCTCCAGCTCGACGGTCCGCAGGTCCGTCAGCGGGGCGCCGCGCGTGGGCGGCGGCTTCTCGCCGCGGCGCAGCGCGTCCACCAGCTCGACGGCGGAGTCGACGGTCTGGTTGTCGTAGTACTCGTAGTTGACCTGGATGACGGGCGCGAGATCGCAGGCCGCCAGGCACTCCGCGTGCTCCAGGGTGAGCGAGCCGGTGGTGCCGGGCTCCCCCACCGTCTCCTCGTGGCCGACCCCGAGCCGCTCGGACAGGCGCGCGTAGATGTCGTCCCCACCCAGTGCGGCACAGAGGGTGTTGGTGCACACCGACACGAGGTGCTCGCCGCAGGGGGTGCGCTTGTACATCGTGTAGAAGGTCGCCACCGCGCTGACCTCGGCGGTGGTGAGCTCCAGCTGCTCGGCGCAGAACGCGATCCCGGCCTGGGAGACGAACCCCTCCTCGGCCTGGACCAGGTGCAGCATCGGCAGCAGCGCCGAGCGGGCCACCGGGTAGCGGGCGATGATCTCCTTCGCCCGCACGTGGGTGAGTTCGTTCATCGGTCGACGCCCCCCATGACCGGGTCGATGCTCGCCACGGCGGCGATGACGTCGGCGACCATGCCGCCCTCGCTCATCGCCGGCATGGTCTGCAGGTTCACGAAGCTGGGGTCCCGGACGTGGACGCGCACGGGCCGCGTGCCGCCGTCGGACACCAGGTGGAAGCCCAGCTCGCCGCGGGGCGACTCCACCGTCGAGTACACCTGGCCGGCCGGGACGTGGAAGCCCTCGGTGACCAGCTTGAAGTGATGGATCAGCGACTCCATGGACTGCCCCATGATCTTGCGGACGTGCTCCAGGGAGTTGCCCATGCCGTCGCTGCCGATGGACAGCTGCGCCGGCCAGGCGACCTTGCGGTCCTCGACCATGACCGGGCCCGGCTCGATCAGCTTCACGGCCTGCTCGATGATCTTCACGGACTCGTGGATCTCGGCGACGCGCAGCCGGTAGCGGGCGTAGCAGTCCGCCTCCGTGGCCGTCGGGACCTCGAAGTCGAACTCCTCGTAGCAGGAGTACGGCTCGATCTTGCGCTGGTCCCAGGGCAGGCCGGCCGACCGCAGGATCGGGCCGGTCGCGCCGAGCGCGAGGCAGCCGTCCACGGGCAGGTAGCCGACGCCCTCGAGGCGCTGCTTCCAGATCGGCTGCCCGGTGAGCAGCTTGTCGTAGTCCGGCAGGCGGGACTTCATGATCTTCACGAAGTCCGTGACCTTCTCGGCCCAGTCCACGGGGAGGTCCTGGGAGAGGCCGCCGGGGCGGATGTAGGCGTGGTTCATGCGCAGCCCGGTCAGGTACTCCAGCAGGTGGAGCACCTCCTCGCGCTCGCGGAAGCCCGCCGTCATGCCGGTGAGCGCGCCGAGCTCCATGCCGCCGGTGGCCAGGCACACGAGGTGCGAGCCGATCCGGTTGATCTCCATGAGCAGCACGCGGATCAGCTGGGCCCGGCGGGGCACCTCGATCCCGAGGAGCTTCTCCACGCCGAGGCAGTAGCCGGTCTCGTTGAACAGCGGGGCCAGGTAGTCCATGCGCGTCACGAAGGTGACGCCCTGGGTCCAGGTCCGGTACTCGCAGTTCTTCTCGATGCCGGTGTGCAGATAGCCGATCACGGTGCGGCCCTGGGTGACCGTCTCGCCCTCGAGCTCCAGCACGAGCCGGAGCACTCCGTGGGTCGACGGGTGCTGCGGGCCCATGTTGATGACGATGCGGTCGTCGTGCTCGTCGGCCGCCACGTCGTCGAGCAGCGTGTCCCAGTCGCCGCCGGTGACCGTGTAGACGGTGCCCTCGGTGGTCTCGCGAGTCTCCGCGTACGGGTCGGTGGTCATGAGTACGCCCTCCGCTCGTCCAGTCGCTGCAGGGATCTCCGCGCCCGCACAGTGGCGTTCACGAGTACGCCCTCCGCTCGTCCGGCGGAGGGATCTCCGCGCCCTTGTACTCCACGGGGATCCCGCCGAGCGGGTAGCTCTTGCGCTGGGGGTGGCCCTCCCAGTCGTCCGGCATCAGGATCCGGGTCAGGGCCGGGTGACCGTCGAAGATCACGCCGAACATGTCCCAGGTCTCGCGCTCGTGCCAGTCCGCCGTCGGGTAGACCTCCACGACGCTGGGCAGGTGCGTGTCGGCGAAGTCGAGGGCGACCTCGAGCCGGATCCGCCGCCGCCAGGTCATCGACAGCAGGTGGTAGACGACGTGCAGCGGCTGCGCGACCGCCGACACCCCGGTCCCGTCCGGTGCCGAGTAGTCCACACCGGACACGCTCGAGCAGAGCTCGAAGCGCAGCTGCGGCTCGTCCCGCAGCGTGCGGCAGAGCTCGAGGATCGCCTCGCGCTCGACGTAGAAGGTGATCTCGCCGCGGTCGACCGTGACCTGGCGGACCGCGGAGCGCGCGATCCCCTTGCGGTCCATGGCCTCGGCCAGCTCGTCGGCCAGCTCGTCGAACCAGCCGCCGTAGGGCCGCTCGGCCGGGGCCGGGGCGTAGCCGGGCAGCTTCAGCCCGCCGAACCCGGAGGTGTCCCCGGAGCCGCGGACGCCGAACATGCCGGAGCGCTCGCGCGTCGGGGAGAGCCGGGTGCCGCCCTCGGGGACCTCCGGGGTCTGCTCGAGCCCGCCCGCCTCGGGGGCCTCGCCGCCGGCCGCGCGCTGCGCCTCGGTGGCGGGGCCGCTGGCCTCGGCCGACGACTGCTCGCCGCCGGTCGGCTCTTCGCGATCCTTGCTCGTCTTTCCCTGGTCAGCCATCAGATCACTTCTTCGCGTACTTGATCGACGACGGGATCATCGGCGTCTTGTAGCCGCTCTCGGCGAGCTCCTGCGCCCGCTTGGCGTTCAGCGGCTCGTCCATGATCTTGGCGTGGATCTTGAGGATCGCGTCCATCAGCATCTCCGGACGCGGCGGACATCCCGGGAGGTACATGTCGACCGGGACGACGTGGTCCACGCCCTGCACGATCGCGTAGTTGTTGAACATCCCGCCGGAGCTCGCGCAGACCCCCATCGCGAGGACCCACCGCGGCTCGGGCATCTGGTCGTAGATCTGGCGCAGGACCGGGGCCATCTTGTTGCTGACCCGGCCGGCCACGATCATCAGGTCGGCCTGGCGCGGCGAGGCCCGGAAGACCTCCATGCCGAACCGAGCGAGGTCGTACCGGGGGGCACCGGTCGTCATCATCTCGATCGCGCAGCAGGCCAGACCGAAGGTCGCGGGCCAGAGCGACGACTTGCGCGTCCAGTTGACCAGCTTCTCGACGCTGGTCAGCAGGACGCCGGAGGGCAGGTGCTCCTCGAGTCCCATGGGTCGCTCCTAGTTCCAGTCGAGACCGCCGCGGCGCCACACGTACGTGTACGCGAAGCCCACGGTGACGATGAACAGGACGATCTCCACCAGCCCGAACAGGCCGAGCGCGTCCGCGTTCACCGCGAACGGGTAGAGGAAGACCATCTCGATGTCGAAGAGGATGAACAGCATCGCCGTGAGGTAGTAGGCGACGGGCATCCGGCCGCCGCCGACCACGGGCTGCGGCGAGGGTTCGATCCCGCACTCGTAGGAGTCCAGCTTCGCCCGGTTGTAGCGGCGTGGCCCGACGTAGGGCGCCACGGTGACCGAGCCCAGCGCGAAGGCCCCCGCGAGGGCGAACAGCAACAGCAGCGGGAGATAGGAACCGAGCATCGTGCACCTTCGTTGTCTGCACTGCGACGGGGTGGGACCGGACTACCCGGCGTGGCGGACCCTAACGTGGGGCCGATCACGCGGATCAGGCCAGGACAGCCTTACCGAGTGGGCGTTACACAGCCGGGGTGAGCCTGGTCAGCGCCGTGAGAACGCGATCGCTCAACTCCCCCTCCTTCGGGTCGTAGAGGTTGGCCAGGAGCTTGAGCAGGAACCTCATGACGGTCGGCCGCGGCAGCCCGTGCCGGGTCGCGACCCGCATGACCGCGGGATTGCCGATCAGCCGGGCGGCGGCGTTACCGAGCCGGTAGTAATGACCCAGCGCCTCGCTCATCCGGCGGGGGTAGGCGGCCAGCGCCGCCTCGCGGGAGGCCCCGGAGCGGGCGAGGCCCTGGATCGCGCACTGCGCGGCGATCGACGCCGATTCCATGGCGTACGCGATGCCCTCGCCGTTGAGCGGGTTGACCATGCCCCCCGCGTCGCCGACGAGCAGCATGCCCGGACGCGCGTGCGGGGTGCGGTTGAAACCCATCGGGAGGCCCGCGCCGCCGATGGTGCCGACGGCGTTCTCCTCGCGGAAGCCCCACTCCTCCGGCTGGGCCGCGAGCCAGTGGGTGAGCAGGCCGCGGTAGTCACCGGTGCCGTTGGTGCGGCCGGTGGCGAGGATGCCGAGGCCGACGTTGGAGGTGCCGTCGCCCATCCCGAAGATCCAGCCGTAGCCCGGCAGGAGCTTCGGCGCCTTCGGGTCCCGGCGGTCCCAGACCTCGAGGTGGGTCTCGAGGAAGTCGTCGTCGGTCCGGGGGCTGGTGTAGTACCGGCGGACGGCGACGCCGAGGGGCCGCCGGTCGTCCTTCACCATGCCGAGGGAGAGCGCGACCCGGGCGGACACCCCGTCGCAGGAGAGGGTGAGCGGGGCCCGTCTCGTGAACGGTCGCCGGTCCGGGCCCTCGTGACCCTCGACGCCGACGACGACGCCGTTCTCCTCGATCGCCGCGGTGACCGTGGTGGCCTCGCGCAGCCGAGCGCCCTGCTTCTCCGCGTGCCGGACGAGCAGCTCGTCGAAGTCCTGGCGGGGGCGCACGGCGCCGAAGTCCGGAAAGCTCGCGAGCATGGGCCACGGGAGGTCCATGCTGACCCCGCCGGCCACGGCGCGCAGGCCCTTGTTGTGCCGCCACCCGGCGGCCTCGGACATGTCGATCCCCAGGTCGATGAGCTGCTTGACGGCCCGGGGGGTCAGTCCGTCGCCGCACACCTTGGCGCGGGGGAACGTCGACTTGTCCAGCAGCAGGACGTCCAGACCCGCGCGCGCGAGGTACGCCGCCGCCGTCGAGCCCGCGGGCCCGGCGCCGACGACGATCACGTCGGCATCCGCGGACCGCGCAACACTGCCGGCCGCGGCGCCGCCGGTGGTGGGATCGGCCGCGCGCATGTCGCTCCTTGTGAACTGGTTCACGAGGTACTTGTGAACTGTTTCACGAAGTCTGGCGCGATGTCCAGGCGGGGTGGTTGTCCGTGTTCCGGGGTTCCGCCGGCGTTCGGACGGGCGCCGGGCGCGGGTCCGGATCGGGGCCGGTCAGGCGCGTGTGGCGCGGTGCAGGGCGACCGCGCCGCCCGCCAGGTCGCGCCAGGCGACCCGGGTCCAGCCGGCCCCCGCGATGATCTCGGCGAGCCGCCGCTGCGGCGGCCAGTCGACGATCGACTCGCTCAGGTAGGTGTAGGCCTCGGGGTTCGACGACACCCGGCGCGCGATCGCCGGCAGCACCCGGCGGAGCATCACGTCCTGGTAGGCGACCCGGTAGGGCGTCCAGGTGGGGGTGGCGAACTCGCAGACCACGAGCCTCCCGCCGGGCCGGGTGACGCGCGCGAGCTCGGCCAGGGCGCGGGCGGTGTCGGCCACGTTGCGCAGGCCGAAGCTGATGGTCGCGGCATCGAAGCTCGCGTCGGCGAACGGCAGGTGCAGCGCGTCCGCGGCCACCTTCGGGACGGCCCGCCCGGCGCCCGCGCGGAGCATGCCGAGGGAGAAGTCCGCGGCCACCGTCCAGGCGCCGGACTTCGCGAGCTCCTCGGTGGAGACGGCGGTCCCGGCCGCGAGGTCGAGAACCTTCTGTCCCGGCCGCAGCTCCAGCGCCTGGCGGGTCAACTTCCGCCAGCGGCGGTCCTGCCCCGCGGTGAGCACGGTGTTGGTGAGGTCGTAGCGCCGCGCGACGCCGTCGAACATCGCCGCGACGTCGTGCGGGTCCTTGTCGAGCTCGGCCCTGGCCACCCCCGAACCCTACGTCGGGCGCCCCGGGGCGGCGCGCACCTGGCCCGGCTGCGGCTCCGCGACCGAGTTACCTTGTCGCCATGAGCGCGGCGCAGTTCGTGGTTGAGCAGAGTCCGTCCCGGGTGTCCGACGAGCGGCGCGCC
>NZ_BAAAQK010000039.1:0-983 GCF_039531635.1 Pseudonocardia ailaonensis
GCATGGTGCCGAACTTGAGGTTGAGGACGAACTCCTCGGCGCCGGTCGAGGCCTGGATCATCTTGAGTCGTTCGAAGACCTGGTCCGGGGTGCCCCAGGCCTGCGGGCGGGCGGTCCGCTCGACGATCGACTCGTCGGTGGAGACCGCGTCGCCCAGTTTGGCGTACTGCTCGTAGCCCTTGGTGTTGGCGAAGCGCTTGGTGTCGCCGAACTGGTAGTGGTGCTTGCTGCTCTGCGAGGCTTCCAGGGAGTGGCGGGCCATCGTGTCCCAGGCCTCGTCCTCGGTCTCGAAGCAGGTCATCCGCACGACGACGGTGGGCTGGGTCGACTCGAGTCCGTTGGACTTGCGGATGCTGTTGAACGCGGAGACGTCGGCGCCGTAGGCGTCCCAGGTCTTCTGGTTGGTCATGAGCATGCCCAGGCCGGCGTTCGCGGCGATCGGCAGGGTTTCGGGGCTGGTCCAGGCGATCCGCATCCGCTCGAGGAGCCGCTCGGGGTTGCGGTAGGTCGGCCGGATCGAGACCTTCGGGATGGTGAAGTGCTCGCCTTCGAAGGAGAACCACTCGCTGCGCATGGACCGGCGCAGGATCTCGAGGGACTCGTTGAAGCGTCCGCGTGCCTCGCCCATCGGGATGCGGTAGGGGTCGAACTCGCGGATCGAGGCGCCGCGGCCGACGCCGAGGGTGAGCTGGCGGCCCTGCAGCAGGTTGTCGAGTGCGGCGACCTGGTCGCACACGACCAGCGGGTCGTACCAGGGCAGGACGACGATCATGGTGCCGAAGTCGATCCGGGAGGTCTTCCCGGCCATGTAGGTCAGGTGCTGCAGTGCGCCGGCGGTCATGACGTACGGGGTGAAGTGGTGGTCGATGGCCCAGTAGGAGTCGTAGCCCAGCGGCTCGACGAGCTCGGCGAGGGCGAGCTCCTCGTCGTAGATCTGCTGGTCGGTCACCTTCTGCGGGCTGGGGTCCTCGGCGAGGAAGCGA
>NZ_BAAAQK010000040.1:0-689 GCF_039531635.1 Pseudonocardia ailaonensis
ACCTGCTCCGGAGAGGTGACGACCAGCGCGTGGAGCTGGCGCTGTCCGTCGGTCGCGGCCTGAACTGCTGCCTGGCGCGTGGTGAGCAGGATCTGCAGCGCTGCCCGGTCCGCCCCTGTACGCGGCTGGGCGAGATGGGTGCGGGCCAACGCATCTCGAGCCGCCCGCACCGCGTCGATCGGGTCGGACTTCGCCCCCGCCCGCCGGGTCGGACGGGCGGGGCGGTCGAGCTCAATCACGAGTTCGCCACGCCCGGCGAGATGCTCTGCCAGCCCGGCGCCATAACCGCCCGAGCCCTCCATCGCCCACGCCCGCACCTCGCCGTGTCCGGTGGCCAGCTCGAGCAGTTCGGCGTATCCGTCGGGGTCCGCGCACGCCGTCGCCTGGGCGAGAACCGCCCCGGTGTTCGCGGCGACGATGGCGGCGGTGTGGGTGTCCTTATGAGTGTCGACGCCGATGACGACCTCGACGAGTTCTGCGAGCATGGGCAACGCGTTCTCCTTCGACCGGACGGATGCAAGCTCCGGTCCGGTTCGGGAGACTCGGCATGACTGTGACGGGACACGCCAGCTGCTACTGGCGGTCAAGCTCCTGATCAGGCCAGCTGCTCCCGGCCGGGCCGGCAGTGAGAACGGAGAACGGACAAGTCCCTCTTGAAGGCATCGGGGCCAGTCAGATTTCGGGTCACG
>NZ_BAAAQK010000041.1:0-1241 GCF_039531635.1 Pseudonocardia ailaonensis
CTGGCGGGTGATGTAGCGCTTGAGGCAGCGGCGGATCTCGGGATCGGTCTTGCCGTCGGCGCGTCGTCGTTGCACGTAGGTGCGGGTGTCGGGGTCGTGACGCATCCGTGAGACGGCGATGGTGTGCAGGGCCCGGTTCAGCCGGCGGTCCCCGGCGCGGTTGAGCCGGTAGCGCACAGTCTTGCCGGAGGACGCCGGGACGGGTGCGGTGCCGGCGAGCATGGCGAACGCGCCGTGGTCCCGGCAGCGGCCGGCGTGCGACCACGCGGCCAGGACCATCGCGGCGCTGACCGGGCCGACTCCGGGCAGGGCGAGCAGGTCCGGACGCCAGGACCGCACGATCGCCCGGATCGACGTCTGGTGTTCGTTGGCCTCGGCCTGCAGCGCCTTGATCCGCTTGGCCAGAGCTTTGAGCATGGTCATCGCCGTGAACACGTGTACGTCGTCGACGGCGGTGTGTGGGCGCAACCCGGCCGCGGTGGAGACCATCATGATGATGCTCTTCCCGCGGAACCGGGCCCGGACCTGCTCCGGGGCGGTCACCACCAGCGCGCGCAGTTGACGTTGAGCGTCGGCTCCCGCCTCGACCGCGCCGCGGCGCACGGTCAGCAGGTTCTGCAACGCCGCCCGTTGCTGACCGGTCTTGGGCTGGGCCAGCCGTGTGCGGGACAACGCCTCGCGGGCGCCGCGGGCCGCGTCGAGCGGATCGGACTTGCGACCGCCACGACGTGGTGGGCGTCCGGGCCGGTCGAGCTCGACGACCAGCTCGTCGGCGTCGGCGAGGTGCCGCGCCAGACCGGCGCCGTAGCCTCCGGTGCCCTCGATCGCCCAGGCCCGCAGCCCGGCGTGGGTGTCGGCGAACTCGACGAGTTCGCCGTAGCCGTCGGCGTCCGCGGACACTGTCACCGTCGCCACGAGCACCCCGGTCGTCGCGATCACCGCGGCAGCGGTGTGGGTGTCGGTGTGGGTGTCGACGCCGATCACGATGTCGACGATCTCGGCGAGCCTGGATTTCTCCATGGGCTCTGTCAGCATGGACATCTGCGTTCTCCTTGCCGGGAGGGACGTGGAAGGTCCCGGTCCCGGTTCGGAGCCGGCAAGACTGTGATGGGACACGCCGGGGGCTACCGGCGGTCATGCTCCTGATCAGGCCAGCTGCTCCGGCCGGGGCCGGCGCCGACGGCAGTGGGTGGGCAAGTCCCGGTCAAGGCACCCCGAAGGGGCCTGTCAGAGGAAGGGCC
>NZ_BAAAQK010000042.1:0-546 GCF_039531635.1 Pseudonocardia ailaonensis
TTTCACCTTTCCCTCACGGTACTAGTCCGCTATCGGTCATCAGGAAGTATTTAGGCTTAACGGGTGGTCCCGCCAAATTCACAGCAAATTCCACGAGCTCGCTGCTACTCGGGAGTACAACCCACACCGACACACAAGTTTTCGCGTACGGGACTCTCACCCACTACGGTGACGCTTTCCAGACGTCTTCCACTAACCTGCATGCACAATGTCCAAGGCTCGGCAGAACCCTGACGGTCACATCCCACGACACCGCATCCGCAACCCCTGCCGGGTATCACACGAACACGGTTTAGCCTCCTCCGCTTTCGCTCGCCACTACTCACGGAATCACGGTTGTTTTCTCTTCCTGTGGGTACTGAGATGTTTCACTTCCCCACGTTCCCCCTCATACCCTATGAATTCAGGCATGAGTGACGCCCCATGACGGGCGCCGGGTTTCCCCATTCGGACACCCTCGGATCACAGCTAGGTTGACAACTCCCCGAGGACTATCGCGGTCTCCCACGTCCTTCATCGGCTCCTGATGCCCAGGCATCCACCATG
>NZ_BAAAQK010000043.1:0-2329 GCF_039531635.1 Pseudonocardia ailaonensis
CCACGCTGGCGGTAGGCCACCGATCTCACTGGCCGAGCCCAGCGGCCGCTACTTGTCCTTCGAGGAACGCGAGGAGATCGCACTGTTGCGCGCCAAGAAGATGGGCGTGCGTGAGATCGCGCGCAGGATCGGTCGCGATCCCGGGACGGTCTCTCGCGAGCTGCGCCGCAACGCGGCCACGCGGAGCGGGAAGCCGGAGTACCGAGCGCTGGTGGCGCAGTGGAAGGCCCAGCAGGCGGCGAAGCGACCGAAGACCGCGAAGCTCGCGATCAACGACAGGCTGCGGGAGTACGTGCAGGAGCGGCTCGCCGGGAGCGTGCGCCGGCCAGACGGCAGCATCGTCGTAGGGCCGCAGCCGCCGGCATGGAAAGGGCTTAACAAGCCGCATCGGCAGGATCGGCGGTGGGCGACCGCGTGGAGTCCGGAGCAGATCTCGCACCGGTTGAAGCTCAATTTCCCGGATGATGAGTCCATGCGCATCAGCCACGAGGCGATCTACCAGTCGCTGTTCATCCAGGGCCGTGGCGCGCTCACACGCGAACTCGTCTCCTGCCTGCGAACAGGCCGTGCGCTACGGCAGCCGCGGGCTCGAGCGCAGAATCGCCCGCAAGGACACGTCACCTCCGAGGTCGTGTTCGCTCAACGCCCTGCAGAGGCGGCGGACCGTGCCGTTCCCGGTCATTGGGAGGGCGACTTGATCATCGGCACCGGTCGCTCCGCGATCGGCACGGTCGTGGAACGCAAGAGCCGCTCGACCCTGCTGGTGCACTTGCCGCGGCTGGAGGGCTGGGGTGAGATCCCGCCGGTCAAGAACGGTCCCGCGCTGGGCGGATACGGCGCCGCAGCGATGAACACCGCCCTTGCCGCGTCGATGACGACGTTGCCCGAACAGCTCCGCAAGACGCTCACCTGGGATCGCGGCAAAGAGCTTTCCGGACACGCCCAGTTCGCGCTCGAGACGGGCACGAAGGTGTTCTTCGCCGACCCCCACTCGCCCTGGCAACGACCGACGAACGAGAACACTGTGAGTGTGTCGTTCGGCGGTTCTGGCCTGGTCCGCTGCCAGGCTCGGTACCGGTGATCCCGGAGTGACTCGCGAGAATACTGGCCGCGGCGATGATGCGCGCCTTGCGTTGGACTCGTCCTCCGGGGTCATTGGCGCCGGCCTGGCCCACTCGTCTTGGCTTGATCAGGAGCTTGTCCGCCCGATGGGCGTGACCCCTCACAGTGCTGCCGCGACCAGTGACCTCCATCCAGGCCGACGCCGACGCGTTCGCCCTGCTGAGAGGACAACCGCATGGCCATGCTGGCAGAGCAGTACCGCTACGTCATCGGCGGTGACCCCGACCGGGACACCATCGACTTGGTCGTACTCGACACAGCGACCGGTGGGGTCCGCGCCCACCTCGTCGAGGCCGCCGACGGCCCGGGCTACGCACGGATGCTGGCCTGGGCCGACGAACACGCGCCCCCACAGCGAGTCTGGGCGCTGGAGGGCACCGGGAGTTTCGCCGCCGGGCTCGCCCAGACCCTGGCCGAGGCCGGTGAAGCCGTGGTCGAGGTGGGCGCCGCCAAGCGCGCCCGCGGCGCCAAGAACGATCACATCGACGCCGTGCGCGCCGCCCGAACGGCGCTGGCCCGTGAATTTCAAACCCTGCCTCGAGCCAGGGGGCTCCGCGAAGCGCTGCGGATGGTCCTGGCCACCCGGGCCGCCGTGCTGGTCAGCCGGACCAAAGCGATCAACGAGCTGAAGAGCCTGATCATCGTCGCCCCCGAGCATCTGCGCGCCCAACTGCGCGGCCTGTCACTAGCGCGCCAGCCCGGTCGGATCGAGGCTCTGCAGACACCGCCTGGCGCCGAGGTCGAGCACCGGGTGACGATCTCGACGCTTCGCTCGATCGCCGCCAGGGTCCGGTTCCTGCAGCGCCAGGCCAACGAGCTCGACCCAGAGTTGGCGTCGCTAGTCGCCCAACATGCGGCCGGCCCCGCGCTTCTCGCCGAGCCCGGAGTCGGCCCGGTCGTCGCGGCACAGCTGTTGGTGTCCTGGTCTCACCGCGGGCGAGTCCGCAACGAAGCGGCCTTCGCCGCGCTGGCAGGAACCTCACCACTCGAGGCCAGCAGCGGCCAGCGCATCCGGCACAGGCTCAACCGCGGCGGTGACCGCGACCTGAACCGGGCGCTGCACACAGTGGCAATCACACGCGTCCGCTGCCACGCCGAGACCCGTGCCTACCAGGCCGCCGCGACCGCCCGCGGCAAGACCCGCCGCGAGATCCGCCGATCGCTCAAGCGCGCACTGGCCCGACGCCTCTACCGACGCATGCAAGCA
>NZ_BAAAQK010000044.1:0-592 GCF_039531635.1 Pseudonocardia ailaonensis
CGGCCGCGGTCGAACCCGACCGCGGTCGCCGAGGCGGTGGTGTCGCTGGTGGTGCAGCTACGCGCCACCCTGGCCCCGGACAACGGGGCCGACTCGATCAGGGCCGAGCTGGCCGAGCTCGCCGCCGGGCCCGAGGCGGCGGCTCGGGGGCTGGCCGGGACCGCCGTCCCGTCCCGGGCCACGATCAACCGCATCCTGGACCGGCGTGGGTTGTTGGTGAAAAACCCGGCCAAGCGGCCACGCTCGGCCTGGCGCAGTTTCGGGTTCGCCCGCCCGCGTGACTGCTACCAGATCGACGGCACCGAGCATCGTCTCGCCGACGGCAGCACCGTTGTCGCGATCGACGTGATCGACGACTGCACCCGGGTATGGGTGGCCAGTTATGTCTGCGCGTCCGAGACCACCGCCGCGGCGCTGGCTGCGATGGCCGGGGTCGAGGCCCAGTGGGGCCTGCCCGGGCTGGTCCTGGCCGACAACGGCACTGCGTTCGCTCATCCTCGCCGGTTCCTGGACAAGACGTTGACCGGCCGGTTCGCCCGCGAGCTGGCCGCGCGGGGCACCCGGGTGATTCATGCCAGCCCGTATCACCCGC
>NZ_BAAAQK010000045.1:0-1125 GCF_039531635.1 Pseudonocardia ailaonensis
CGAACAACATGTTGTGGCAAGCCCTCGGCCTATTAGTACCAGTCAACTCCACCCCTCACAGGGCTTCCATCTCTGGCCTATCAACCCAGTCGTCTACTGGGAGCCTTAACCACGCAAGGTGGTGGGAGACCTCATCTTGGAACGAGCTTCCCGCTTAGATGCCTTCAGCGGTTATCCCTTCCGAACATAGCCAACCAGCCATGCCCCTGGCGGGACAACTGGCACACCAGAGGTTCGTCCGTCCCGGTCCTCTCGTACTAGGGACAGCCTTCCTCAAGTCTCCTGCGCGCGCGGCGGATAGGGACCGAACTGTCTCACGACGTTCTAAACCCAGCTCGCGTACCGCTTTAATGGGCGAACAGCCCAACCCTTGGGACCTACTCCAGCCCCAGGATGCGACGAGCCGACATCGAGGTGCCAAACCATGCCGTCGATATGGACTCTTGGGCAAGATCAGCCTGTTATCCCCGGGGTACCTTTTATCCGTTGAGCGACACCCCTTCCACAAGGTGGTGCCGGATCACTAGTCCCGACTTTCGTCCCTGCTCGACCTGTCGGTCTCACAGTCAAGCTCCCTTGTGCACTTACACTCAACACCTGATTGCCAACCAGGCTGAGGGAACCTTTGGGCGCCTCCGTTACCCTTTAGGAGGCAACCGCCCCAGTTAAACTACCCACCAGGCACTGTCCCTGAACCAGATCATGGCCCGAGGTTCAGACACCCAATTCGACCAGAGTGGTATTTCAACAACGACTCCACACCCACTAGCGTGAACGCTTCACAGTCTCCCACCTATCCTACACAAGCCGAACCGAGCATCAATACCAAGCTATAGTAAAGGTCCCGGGGTCTTTCCGTCCTGCCGCGCGTAACGAGCATCTTTACTCGTAGTGCAATTTCGCCGAGTCTCTGGTCGAGACAGCGCCCAAGTCGTTACGCCATTCGTGCAGGTCGGAACTTACCCGACAAGGAATTTCGCTACCTTAGGATGGTTATAGTTACCACCGCCGTTTACTGGCGCTTAAATTCTCCGCTTCGCCCCCAAAGGGACTAACAGGTCCTCTTAACGTTCCAGCACCGGGCAGGCGTCAGTCCGTATACATCGTCTTACGACTTCGCACGGA
>NZ_BAAAQK010000047.1:0-1183 GCF_039531635.1 Pseudonocardia ailaonensis
CCAGAGTTCACTCGATCGCCTCGGTATTCTCTACCTGACCACCTGTGTCGGTTTGGGGTACGGGCCGCAACAGCACTCACTAGAGGCTTTTCTCGACAGCATGGGATCACTCTACTTCGCCTCAATCGGCTACGCATCACCTCTCACCCTTCACGACCCCCGGATTTACCTAGGAATCAGGCTACAGGCTTACACCACGACAACCACCGCGTGGCGGAGCTACCCTCCTGCGTCACCCCATCGCTTGCCTACTACCGAATCGGTTCCCACGCTCCACCGAATCCAAGCCCCCGAAGGGACAACAGGACCGGCTTCGGATGGTTAGCATCAACGACCTCAGCATGGGCGCACTATCACGAGCACGGGAATATCAACCCGTTATCCATCGACTACGCCTGTCGGCCTCGCCTTAGGTCCCGGCTCACCCTGGGCGGAACAACCTGGCCCAGGAACCCTTGGTCATCCGGCGGCAGAGATTCTCACTCTGCATTCGCTACTCATGCCTGCATTCTCACTCGCACACCCTCCACCCCTAGGTCACCCCGAGGCTTCACCGGATGCACGACGCTCCCCTACCCATCCCAACGACTACACCAACCACCACAAAGCAGCCGGCGGATCAATGTCGGAATGCCACGGCTTCGGCGGTGCGCTTGAGCCCCGCTACATTGTCGGCGCAGGACCACTTGACCAGTGAGCTATTACGCACTCTTTCAAGGGTGGCTGCTTCTAAGCCAACCTCCTGGTTGTCTGGGCGATCCCACATCCTTTCCCACTTAGCGCACGCTTAGGGGCCTTAGCCGGTGATCTGGGCTGTTTCCCTCTCGACTACGAAGCTTATCCCCCGCAGTCTCACTGCCGCGCTAAAAGTACCGGCATTCGGAGTTTGGCTGATTTCAGTAAGCTTGTCGGCCCCCTAGACCATCCAGTGCTCTACCTCCGGTACCCACCACACGACGCTGCACCTAAATGCATTTCGGGGAGAACCAGCTATCACGGAGTTTGATTGGCCTTTCACCCCTAACCACAGCTCATCCCCCAGGTTTTCAACCCTGGTGGGTTCGGGCCTCCACCACGTCTTACCGTAGCTTCACCCTGGCCATGGCTAGATCACTCCGCTTCGGGTCTACACCCCGCGACTACACGCCCTATTCAGACTCGCTTTCGCTACGGCTACCCCACA